>NZ_JAVQLW010000001.1:257500-932500 GCF_031822435.1 Paracoccus sp. MBLB3053
GCTTGACCGCACCGGCCTGGCCCGACAGACCACCACCGGCGACGGTGGCATAGACGTCGTATTGACCCGAAACGCCGGCAACCTCGAAGGGCTGGCGCAGGATCATCTGCAGAACAGGACGCGCGAAGTACTGAGCGATGTCCTTGCCGTTCACGACGACCTTGCCCGAACCCGGCTTCACCCACACGCGGGCGACAGCGTCTTTGCGCTTGCCGGTCGCATAGGAACGGCCCAGCGAGTCACGCTGAGCTTCACGGACGGGGGCCTCGGCAACAGCGCCGGCGGTGACCGATTTCAGGTCGTCCAGGGTTTTGATGTCTTCGGCCATAATCATGCGCTCCGGGTATTCTTGGCGTTCATGGACTTGACGTCCAGAACTTCGGGCTGCTGAGCTTCATGCGGATGCTCGGCGCCGGCATAGACGCGCAGGTTGGTCATCTGCTGGCGGCCCAGCTTGTTGCGCGAGATCATGCGCTCAACGGCCTTGATCACGACGCGCTCGGGGTGAGCGCCTTCCAGCACCTGGCGGGCAGTGCGGTGCTTGATGCCGCCCGGGTGGCCGGTGTGCCAGTAGTATTTCTTGGCATCGCGCTTGTCGCCGGTCATCTGCACCTTGTCGGCGTTGATGATGATGACATTGTCGCCCATGTCCATGTGCGGGGTGAAGGTCGGCTTGTGCTTGCCACGCAGACGCATGGCAACGATCGTGGCAAGACGGCCCAGAACAACGCCCTCGGCGTCGATCAGGATCCACTTCTTCTCGATCTCCGCCGGTTTTGCGGTGTAGGTTTTCATCGGTCGTCCCTTTTGGGGTGTAATTCGAGATGCGGGTATATCGGCGAATCCCGCCCATGAATCAAGTGGGGATAACGCAAAATTATCGCCTTAAATCAATGCCTTGCAAAATAGGTATCTATTTACCGCAAACTAAGCCCCCAATTCAGGGGGATTTTGGTGGAATCGAATAGGTCATCGAGCAACGGGCCACCGGTTCGCCCTGCCCTTCCGAGCGGATCAGGACATCGCCCACGGCGAGCACGCGACCCAGCTTCAGGATGCGGCATTCGGCCAGAAGATCCCGCCCCGCCTCGGGCTTGCGCATGAAGTCGATCGAGGCATTCGTGGTCACGGCAAGCGCAACCTCCCCGATCCGTGCGAGGATGGCCAGATAGACCGTCGCGTCGGCAAGGGCGAACATTGCCGGCCCGCTGAGCGTGCCCCCCGGTCTGAGATGCTCTTGAGAAACGATCATCCGCGAACGCAGCAGGTCCCGATCGACAGATTCGACCCTTACCTGGCCTGCGATCTGCGGAAATTCGCGGTCGAGAAACCTGTTCAGGCCCGTCTCATCCATCTTCAGCACTGTCTGCTTCCCCCCGTGGTTTGCGCGCAGACTGACGGAGTAAGCCAGCCCTTGGCAAGCGTTCGGCCATCAGCCCAGAGATGCGAGCCAGGGGAAGGTTTCCAGCAACCAATAGGCAAAGGCCGGAAACGCGCCTGTCAGAAGCGCGATACCGACAACGATCAGAAGCACGCCCATGAGACGCTCGATCAAACGCAAATGCGGCTTGATGCGATTCATCAAACCCATCGCGCGGTTGATGAAGACGGCAGAGAGCAGAAACGGAATACCAAGCCCCAGGGCGTAGATTGCCAGAAGCGATGCGCCCCTGCTCGCCTCGCCCCCCGTGGCGGCCAGTGACAGGATCATCCCGAGCTGCGGTCCGATGCAGGGCGTCCAGCCAAAGGCGAAGGCAAGGCCAAGGATATAGGCGCCAAAGGCGCTTCCCCCGCGGTCGCCGGTTTCAAGGCGCGCCTCCTGATCAAGGATGGGAATTCGGATCACATGAAGGAAATGCAGACCCAGAATGATGACGACGGCCCCTGCCCCGCGCGACAGCCAGTCCTGCCATTGCAGGAACAACCGTCCGAAGGCCGATGCCGCCATGCCCATCAACAGGAAGACCGTGGAGAGGCCAAGCACGAAGAACAATGCAGGGACTATGGCACTGCGCTCGCCCGATTTCAGCCCCCCGACCCCGACGCCGGTCATATAGGCCAGGTAAGGCGGCACGATCGGCAGGACACAGGGCGACAGGAAAGACAGGATACCCGCCAGCAACGCGACTGTCGCGGCGGGCAGGAAGGCAGCATCTGCAAGTTCGATTCCCAACATAGCCGGCAGATTGCGCGATGAAAAAGGCGCGGGAAAGTCCCGCGCCTCTCAAACTTCCGTCATGTGACCCTAGGGCTTAGCCCATCGACCACCAACCACGACGCTTCGGACGGGATGCTTCCTCATCCGCGGCCATTGCCGGCTCGGCTTCCGGGGCAGGAACCGCGGCGGGGGAAACTCCGGTTTCGGTCGCAAGCTCGACGACTTCCGACGACACCACGGATTCCTGAACCACGTCCTCGGCGTCCGCCTCCTCGGGCTGCGGCTCGGCGAGTTGCTCAGCGACAGGCTCGGTCGATTCCGCTTCGGCGGGCGTATCGGCGGCGGCCACCGCAGGTTCCGGCTCGACCGGCTCCGCTGTCTCGGCAGGCACCTCGGCAGGTTCAGAGGCGACAGGCTCCACGACCTCCGATTCGACCTGAACCGCCTCCTCTGCGACCTCATCCGTCTTGCGACGGCGCGAGCGGCGGCGACGCGGCTTTGCCTCTTCGGCCTCGGCGGCCTCTGTGACGCCTTTGTCCGCCGTTTCCGGCGTTTCGCTGGCGACCACCTCGGTCACGGGCTCGGTCACGGGCTCGTTCGGTGCGGACAACGCTTCGACGGCTTCGACTTCGGCCACCGGCTCGCTGGGGGCATCCTCTTCTATCGGTTGCTCCTGGCCGTCTGCCTCGTCCGTTCCGTTTTCGTCGGACCGGCCCTGGTCATCGCCGTTCTTGCCATTGCGACGACGGCGACGGCGGCGGCGACGGGACTTGCTGCTGCCATCGCCATTCTCGGCACCTTCGGAACGCGAAGCTTCGGCCGACTGCGCGTCCTCGACGGCCTCGTCCTCTTCAAGTTCCACCTCGTCCTCGCTCAGATCCTCGTCATCGATCTGGGCCATCAGCCTGGCGTCGACCGAAACCACGGGGCTTGCGATCTCGGGCACATTGCGCGTGGCGGTCTTGAACTTCTCGATCGCGTAATCGGGCGAGATCAGCGAAGGGTCCGCCTCGACGCGTACCGCCATGCCGTAGCGCGCCTCGATCCCCGCGATGTGCTCACGCTTGGCGTTCATCAGGAAGTTCGCCACCGCGACGGGCGCCTTCACCAGCACTTCGCGGGAACGCTTGCGTGTGCCCTCTTCCTCGATCGCACGCAGGATGGTCAGCGCAAGGCTGTCATCCGAACGGATCAGGCCGGTGCCATGGCAATGCGCGCAGGGCTGCGTGGTCGATTCCAGCATGCCCGGACGCAGACGCTGTCGCGACATCTCAAGAAGGCCGAAGCCCGAGATGCGCCCGACCTGGATGCGGGCACGGTCGGTCTTGAGCTTGTCCTTGAAGCGCTTCTCGACCGAGGCGTTGTTCTTGCGCTCTTCCATGTCGATGAAGTCGATCACGATCAGGCCGGCAAGGTCACGCAGGCGCAACTGGCGTGCGATCTCTTCGGCCGCTTCAAGGTTCGTCTTCAGCGCCGTGTCCTCGATCGAGCCTTCCTTGGTGGCCCGGCCCGAGTTCACGTCGATGGCGACCAGCGCCTCGGTGACGCCGATGACGATATAGCCGCCCGATTTCAGTTGGACGACCGGGTTGAACATGCCACCCAGATAGCTTTCGACCTGATAGCGCGCATAAAGCGGCATCGAGTCGCTGTAATGCTTCACGTTCTTCGAATGGGACGGCATGATCATCTTCATGAAGTCCTTGGCGGTGCGATAGCCGCGCTCGCCCTCGACCAGAACCTCGTCGATCTCCTTGGAATAAAGATCGCGGATCGTGCGCTTGATGAGGTCGCCTTCCTCGTAGATCGGTGCGGGCGCGATCGACTTGAAGGTCAGCTCGCGGATCTGTTCCCAAAGCCGCATGAGGTATTCGTAGTCGCGGCGAATCTCGGTCCGCGTGCGCTGGCTGCCCGCCGTGCGGATGATCAGGCCGGCGCCTTCCGGGACCTCGAGCTCAGCCGCGATTTCCTTCAGCTTCTTGCGATCGGCAGCGTTGGTGATCTTGCGCGAGATGCCGCCGCCCCGCGCCGTATTCGGCATGAGCACACAATAGCGGCCCGCGAGCGACAGGTAGGTCGTCAGCGCAGCGCCCTTGTTGCCGCGCTCTTCCTTGACGACCTGAACCAGCATGATCTGCCGGACCTTGATCACTTCCTGGATTTTATAGCGGCGGGCGCGGGGCTTCTTCGGTGGCGCGATTTCTTCGGCGACATCCTCGTCCGCAACAGACTCGATCGCGTCTTCTTCGATCTGGTCCTCGGTGTTTTCGTCATCCGCGACGGCGGGCGCTGAGCCATCGGCGAGTTGCGCGACATTGCCCTCACCTTCCGAAGGATCAAGAACCGCCATCCCGGCGATCTCTTCGGAGACGACGACATCACCGGCATCGGCAGCGGCGGGCTTTGCCGACTGGCGCGACCGCGATGAGCTGCGCTTGGGCTTTTCTGCCTCGTCGCTTTCCGCGGCGGCGGCCTGCCGTTCTTCCTCGATCAGCGCCTTACGGTCGGCGGCGGGGATCTGGTAGTAATCCGGGTGGATTTCCGCGAAGGCCAGGAAACCATGACGGTTTCCGCCGTAATCCACGAATGCGGCCTGCAGCGAGGGTTCGACCCGCGTCACCTTGGCCAGGTAGATATTGCCAGCAAGCTGCCGCTTGTTGACGGTCTCGAAGTCAAACTCCTCGACCTTGGTCCCATCCACCACGACAACCCGAGTTTCCTCGGCATGCGTGGCGTCGATCAGCATTTTCTTTGACATTTTTCCGACTTTCGGGCGGCCTCTTCCCTGCGCGCAAAGGGGGCGAGAGGAAGCAGCCGTTCATTGGGAGAGCGCGAAGGGAGGTGCAGACAGCAGCAATCGCGGCATCGGAGGCATTGCCCCGATACCGTTGTCGATCAAGCTGCTCGGCGCGATCCATCGCGTCTGTTTACCTTTCTTGGCCCCCGCCGCCTTGGCGGACGGAAGCTGCGAACACGGAAGCCCAGAGGCCCCATCGGGGCATGGACAAGATTTTCCGCGCGTGGTGCCACCGGCCCTTTTCAGGCGTCGCGGCTGGCGAAACGCGCTGCGAAACTTGTGGGGACGAGCAACCGTCGGTTGCGATAACCGCCCCTTATGGGCAAGATAACGGGGAAGGCCGCGCTGTTACAATGGGTTTTTCACCAGAGCTGATATGTCTGGCCCGACCTGCCCGCGAAATTCTCGCCAATGTCCGAGACAATGGCAGCTTCAAACCGTGACGATCAAAGGTAGTCGCCGCGGCTCAAGCCATATTTTGCCATCTTCTCGTTCAGCGTCCGCCTTGGCAGGCAAAGCTCGTCCATGACGGCGGCGATGCTTCCCTTGTGGCGGCGCATGGTATTGTCGATCAGCATCTTCTCGAAGCTCTCGACATATTCCTTGAGCGGCTTGCCTTCGGTCGTGGTCGCCTCGCGGGTTTCCTCGCCATCGGCCATCAGCAGCGATGCGATCGAGCCCGAACCCCGACGGTTTTGCAGCACGGCGCGCTCGGCCACGTTGATCAGCTGGCGGACATTGCCCGGCCAGGGCGCCTGCAGCAGCTGCGCGGCTTCCTGCGCGGTGACTTGGGGCGGCTCGCAGCCGTATTCCTCGGAGAACTGCTCGGTCATCCGGGTGAAGAGCGACAGGATATCCTCGCCCCGCGAACGCAGCGGCGGCAGCGTGATCTTGAGCGCGGTCAGCCGGTAGAACAGGTCAGGCCGCAGGGAGTCCTCGGCCTTGCGGCCTTCGCCGCGGGCGTTGGAAATCGCGATGATCCGGGTCTCGGCCGGGGTGCCTTGCTCGGCGATGAAGGCCAGAAGCCGCGCCTGCAGGGGATCGGAAAGCGCCTCGATATCCTCGAGGCAAAGCGTGCCGCCGCGCGCTTCCTCAACGGCGGGAAGTCCGTTCTCGACCGGCCCGAAAAGCTTCGCCGACAAGACTTCGTCATTATAGGCCGCACAGGAAATCGGGACGAATTTCTTGGTAGCGCGCGGGCCGACCGCATGCAGCGCGTGGGCGACAAGCGTCTTGCCGGTTCCCGTCTCACCATCGATCAGGACATGGCCGTCGGCCTGGCCGAGATCGAGAATATCCTCGCGCAGACGGTCCATGACCGGGCTCGCGCCAATCAGCTTGGACATGACCTGCTGACCTTCGGAAAGGTCGCGGCGAAGCGCGCGGTTGTCCAGGGTCATGCGTCGTGCCTGGCCCGCCTTCTTGACCAGCTCGGTCAGACGTTCGGGATTGAAGGGCTTTTCCATGAAGTCCATGGCGCCGATCCGCATCGCCTCGACCGCCATGGGCACGTCGCCATGGCCGGTGATCATGATCACGGGCAAGCCCGAATCGATCCCCATCAGCCGCTTCAGGAAAGCCATGCCATCAATACCGGGCATCCTGATATCCGAGATGATGACCCCCGGCCAATCTGCCGTGATGACCTTCAGCGCCTCTTCCGCGCTGGCAAAGGTCTCGGTATCGAACCCTGAAAGCGCAAGCCATTGGCGGATCGACTCGCGCATGTCCGGTTCATCATCGACGACTGCAATCTTCATCGTACGGCTCATGCGCGTTTCACCTTTCTGTCTTCATTCTGCCGCAAGCTGCGTTCCGGACGTACGGCCCGGATCATAGAGCGGAAGTTCAAGTTCGAATACGGCCCCCCGCCCGCCCTCGTCCTGGGCATTATGGGCTGTCAGACGGCCACCGAAATCGGCTGCAATCCCCGATGAGATGGCAAGGCCCAGCCCTGTCCCCTCGCCGGGTTTCTTGGTGGTAAAGAAGGGTTCGAAGAGTTTTTCCAGATCGGAAACGCCCGGACCGTTGTCGCGAATGGACAAGAAAGCGTGAGAACCGGAGGTTACGGTGATCTCGATCGTCGGGTCACGCACCGCCTTGATCGCGTCGATCGCGTTCCTGAGCAGGTTGATGATGATCTGCTCAAGCCGGATCCGGTCGCAATAGACCATGACGGGATAGCGCGGGATGCTGCGTTGCAACCGGATCGTCCGGTTGCGCAATTGCGGCTCCATCATGACGAGAGCGCTTGAGAGCGCCGCGCGAAGATCGACCGGCTCGAACGCCTCGCCGCCCTTCCGGGCATAGGATTTGAGCTGGCGTGTGATCGCTCCCATGCGCTCGACGAGATCGTCGATGCGATGGAAACTCGACAGCGCCTCTTCCGGGCGCCCTCGTTGCAAAAGCAGCCTTGCCCCGGCGAGATAGGTCTTCATCGCCGCCAGGGGCTGGTTCAGCTCATGGCTGACGCCGGCAGACATTTCACCCAGCGCAGCCAGCTTGGAGCTTTGCTGGACGGTCTGCTCGGCCACGCGCAATTCGCGCTGGACGCGCTCGCGCTCGGCTATTTCACGGGTCAGGCGCAGGTTCAGCGCTCGCAGATCGGCCGATTCGCGCATATAGGCCGCCGATTCGACGCGGGCACGCCGCGAAAGCAGGTAGAAGACGGCCGCCAGAAGAATCGCGAATCCCATGATGACCATCGCGAGAACCGCGTTCACCCGCTCGCGTACGGAATCATAGGTCGTGAAAGCGATCATCTTCCAGCCGCGGAAGGGAATGCGCGTTTCCGCCTGCATCACCGCCTTGCCCTGGACGTATGCGTCGGCGGGCGGCGAAGTCCAGTCGGCGGTCACCTGAAAGGCGCGCGCAATCGCCGATGGCGCCGAGCGAACCGCAAGCGCTTCGGGCAGCGTCAGCCCACGCCAGCGCGGCTCGGTCGAAAGGATGATCTGCCCCGAACTGTCCGTGACCGCGATCGCATCCGAGATTCCGGCCCAGGACCGCACGAGCCGGGTCAGGTCGGCACCGACGACCACCACCCCCAGCGTACGCCCCTCGGCCACCACGGCGCGGGAATAAGCGAATTCATAGGCCCCTTGCGGTGAAGGCGAGACGGTAAAGACCGTATCCTTGGACCGCAGCGATTCGACATAGAAGGGTTCCTGGACGTAATTCGTGCCGATCAGGTTGCGATCCGTCGAGCCCACCGTCCTGCCCGATGCATCCAGCAGCCGAATCGACGATGCTCCGATTTCCTTCTGCGCCGAGATCAGCCGTGCCGAGGTTCCCGAGAAGTCATTTGCGATCAGCGCCGAGATCAGCGCGGGGTCGCGCGCCAGAAGCTGTGGCACGACCGATGTGCGCTGCAGTTCCGACAGCAGGTTTCCCGTGTAAAGCGCCGAGCGCAATTCGGTCCGAACCCGCGTGGTTTCGGAAAACCGTGCGGTCAGCCAGCCGTTCGTGAACCATATCGTACCGACGCCAAGCAGCAGCAGCATGGCGATGACGCCACGCATGCCCCAGCGGCTGGCGAGCGCTGCCCTGCCGCCATCCGGATACCCGGTCGATAGATCCTGTTTATGCATGCACCTCCGGCTTGCCCCGCTAGATGGGACAAGACAATCTAGTGCGCCCGGCTCATCCGCTCAAGTCAGGCGGTGACAAGCTCTTGCACGAGCGCGCTGAAAAGCCTGGCGCCATCGGTTCCGCCATGGCTGGGTTCGGCGGCTCGCTCGGGGTGCGGCATCATGCCAAGCACCCGGCGGTTCTCGGACAGCACGCCCGCGATATCCTCGACCGAGCCGTTGATGCCCGGTGCATAGGTGAAGGCGATACGGTCCTGATCCCTGAGCACGGCAAGCCCCTCGGCGTCGATCTGGTAATTGCCGTCGTGATGCGCGACCGGAACACGAATTTCCTGCCCCACCGTGAAGCCTGCAGTGAAGGGGCTGGCGGCGGTCGCGACCTTCAGGGCAACCTCGCGGCAGACGAAGGTCAGGCCCGAATTGCGCATCAGGGCGCCCGGCAGCAGGTTCAGTTCGGTCAGGATCTGGAAGCCGTTGCAGATGCCAAGGACATAGCCGCCCTTGGTCGCGTGATCGCGCACCGCATTGGCGATTGGCGAATGCGCGGCGATCGCGCCGCAACGCAGGTAGTCCCCGAAGGAAAAGCCGCCCGGAACCGCGACCAGGTCGGTGCCCTCGGGCAGCGCGCTGTCCTTGTGCCAGACCCGCGTCACCTCGGCCCCTGCCTGCGTCAGGGCGACGGCGAGGTCGCGGTCGCAGTTCGATCCGGGGAAGGTGATGACGGCAGCTTTCATGACGGGCACTCCGGGTTTTGCTGCGCGTCCCATACTGCAATGTGACCGAACTGTTAAGCGGCTTCGCGCATCCGGCCCGACATTCCTGCCATGCAGCCACGAAAAAGGGCCGGGGAATGTCCCGGCCCTTTCTTCTACGTCGCGTGGCAGATCAGCCGGCCAGCGCCTTGTTCAGGTATTCGTCGACCTTTTCCAGGTAGCCCATGGTGGTCAGCCATTTCTGGTCGGGGCCGACGAGCAGCGCGAGGTCCTTGGTCATGAAGCCATCCTCGACGGCTTGGACGGTCACCTTTTCCAGCGTCTCGGCGAAGTTCATCAGCGCCTCGTTGCTGTCGAGTTTCGCACGGTGCTTCAGGCCGCCGGTCCAGGCAAAGATCGACGCGATCGAGTTGGTCGAGGTCTGGTTGCCCTTCTGGTGCTCGCGGTAGTGACGCGTCACCGTGCCGTGGGCGGCCTCGGCCTCGACGGTCTTGCCGTCGGGCGTCATCAGGACCGAGGTCATCAGCCCGAGCGAGCCGAAGCCCTGCGCGACGGTATCGGACTGCACGTCGCCGTCATAGTTCTTACAGGCCCAGACATAGCCGCCCGACCATTTCAGGTTCGAGGCCACCATGTCGTCGATCAGGCGGTGTTCGTAATGAATGCCTGCCTTCTTGAACTTGTCTTCGAACTCTTCCTCATAGACCTTCTGGAACAGGTCCTTGAAGCGGCCGTCATAGGCTTTCAGGATGGTGTTCTTGGTCGACAGGTAAACCGGGAAGCCGCGCAGCAGGCCATAGTTCATGGAAGCGCGCGCAAAGTCGATGATCGAGTCGTCGAGGTTGTACATCGCCATGGCCACGCCCGAGGACGGCGCCTGGAACACCTCGTGCTCGATGGTCTCACCATCTTCGCCGACGAACTTGATCGTCAGCTTGCCCTTGCCGGGGAAGCGGAAATCGGTGGCCTTGTACTGGTCGCCAAACGCATGACGGCCGACGATCACCGGCTGGGTCCAATGCGGGACCAGGCGCGGCACGTTCTTGCAGATGATCGGCTCGCGGAAGATCACGCCACCAAGGATGTTGCGGATCGTCCCGTTGGGCGAACGCCACATCTTCTTCAGGCCGAATTCCTCGACGCGCTGCTCATCGGGCGTGATCGTGGCGCATTTGACGCCGGCGCCATACTGCTTGATCGCGTTGGCGGCGTCGATGGTGATCTGGTCGTCGGTGCGGTCGCGCTCCTCGATGCCGAGATCGTAATATTTCAGGTCGATGTCCAGATAGGGAAGGATCAGCTTTTGCTTGATGAAGTCCCAGATGATCCGGGTCATCTCATCGCCGTCGAGTTCGACAAGCGGGTTCTCTACCTTGATCTTCGACATAAGTGGTCCCTTTGGATTAGGATGCGGCTGACCGCCCTATAGACATAATCGGCACCGAAGGAAAGGCCGGTATGCCATTGCATACCGCAGCCACCCCCCGTTTGCGCACTCGGTTTCAGCGCGCGAAATAGACCCGCGAGCTTTCTGAAAGCCAGTCCCAGATCTCGGGTGCCCCCCTCTGGATACGCGAGCCGACCCGTTCGACCAGCTGATCGTAGGTGACGTCATACTCGACCCAGCTGCCACCGCCCGAGACGATGTTCTGCATGACCGGCTGGGCCCGGTCGAGCGATTTGGCGAAGACGGCGTCGCGCGTTTCATTCGCCTCGAACTCGGTCCAAAGCGCGCGCAATTCGCGCCCCTGCTCGGCGGGCAACATTCCGAACAGACGGTCGGCCGCCGCATCCTCGGCCGCCATCTGGGCAGCACTGTGATGCGCGGCACCGTTCTGGGAATGAATTGGAACGTCCCCGGTATCGATCTCGACCAGATCATGCAGGATCAGCATTCGGATGACACGGCCGATATCGACCCCCTCACCGGCCAGCGGAGCCATGACCAAGGCGTAAAGGGCCAGATGCCAACTATGCTCGGCGCTGTTCTCGCGCCGCGAAGCGTCACAAAGGGTGCTGGCCCGGTAGACGGATTTCAACCGGTCGGCCTCGGCAAGAAAGGCAAGCCTGCCGGCCAGATCGCCCGCGACGGGGCTTCCGTCGCGCAGCGCCTGTGCCGCTTCCATCGCCTCGGGCCATTCTTGCCACAGACGGGCCGCCCGGCCGGTGGTCATGTTATCCGCGACGATCTGCAGATGGTCGGGCAGTGGAACCGGCGCGTTCAGCACCTGAAACAGCGGCTGGACATGATCCATCCGCTTGGCCAAACGGGCATCATCGCTGGCGGCGGCCTCGAACTCTTGCCACAGGGCCAGCATCTCGTGCCCCTCGGGCAGAATGCCGAACAGCCGTTGCGCGGCGGCCAGTTCGGCAGCTTCGACGGCTGCGAAATCATGAGCAATATGGATCGGGTGATCACCGCAGTCGATCTCGACCAGGTCATGCAGCAGGATCATCGCGATCGCGCGGTCGCTCGCGCCAAAGATCAGGGCAAAAAGCGCGACGTGCCAACTGTGCTCGGCACTGTTTTCGGCGCGGGACAGGTCCATCAGCACATTTGCCCGGTCGATGGACTTCAACCGGTCTGCTTCGTTCAGGAAACTGAAACGGGCGGTCAGATCGCTCATGGTGCGGCTCCTTCGTTTCGCCTTCGCCTTAGCCCGAAACGCGGGGGAATTGCCAGCCGCAATGAGAACGCCCCGGCACGGGCCGGGGCGCGAGAACGGATCAGCGGGTGCTTTCCGTCAGTCGGCGGCGCACATATGTCTGAACCTTGTCGATCATCGGCTTCATGTGAACCTCGTCGTCGCGGAAGAAGTGGTCCGCGCCTTCGATTTCCTCATGGGTGATGGTGATGCCCTTCTGCTCGCGCAGCTTGCCGACCAGCGTATTCGTGTCCTTGGGCGGCGCAACGCGGTCGGCGGAGCCATTGATGATCAGCCCAGACGACGGGCACGGCGCGAGGAAGCTGAAGTCGTACATGTTCGCCGGCGGGGCGACCGAGATGAAGCCGGTGATCTCGGGGCGGCGCATCAGAAGCTGCATGCCGATCCAGGCGCCAAAGCTGAAGCCCGCGACCCAGCAATGCTTGCTGTTCGGGTTCATGGCTTGCAGGTAGTCAAGCGCCGAGGCGGCATCCGACAACTCGCCGATGCCCTGATCGAACTCGCCCTGGCTGCGGCCAACCCCGCGGAAGTTGAACCGCATGACCGTGAAGCCCATACGGTGGAAAGCATAGTGAAGGTTGTAGACAACCCGGTTGTTCATCGTCCCGCCATATTGCGGATGCGGGTGCAGGACGATGGCGATCGGAGCGTCGGGATTGGGCTGCGCGTGATAGCGCCCCTCGAGACGACCTTCGGGACCGGGGAAAATCAGTTCGGGCATGGGCTTCCTTTGAGACTCGGGTTTCTTGACCCTGTGGCGGCGCGGCTCTAGATCGTCAATCTGGGAAGCGCGCCCTGCATAGGCAAGACGCAATCAAAGACGGCAGAGCGGATTAGCCCGAAAGATCGCATTGCGTCAATGCAATGGCACAGGAGGTCGAGATGAAACTGTCCACGAAGGGACGCTATGCCATGGTCGCACTGGTCGATCTGGCGATCGCCAAAGGCGATGATCTGACATCGCTTGCCGAGATTTCGAAACGGCAGGACATTTCGCTGCCCTATCTGGAACAGCTCTTTGTTCGTCTGCGCCGGGCGGGGCTTGTCGATTCCGTGCGCGGCCCGGGCGGCGGCTACCGCCTTGCCAAGGCCCCCGAGACCATTCGCGTCGCCGACATACTCGAGGCCGTGGACGAAACAGTCAGCGCGATGCATGTCGGCGCGGGCGCTTCGGGCGGCATTTCGGGGTCTCGCGCGCAGACGCTGTCGAACCGGCTTTGGGAAAGCCTTTCGGCGCATGTCTATGTCTTCTTGCACAATCATACGCTGGCGGACGTGGCCAAGAACCAGCTTCTGCCCTGCCCCGCGCTTCCGAAGATCCTTTCGATCGTCGACGATTGATCATTTCGACGCGGGGCATCTGTTCTCGCGTCATGGACAAGTCACCATTCCTTGCGAAACGGTGCAAGTGGCCCTAAATGAGCCACTTCATTCGACCGGGTCAGCCACAGGGGATCAGCGCCATGTCCGAATTGCAGACGCCTTACTACCTGATCGACCTTGCCAAGCTGCGGGTCAACATGGAGCGCATCCAGTATCTGCGAGAGCAATCGGGCGCGAAATGCCTGCTGGCGCTGAAATGCTTCGCCACCTGGTCGGCCTTTGATTTCATGCGCCCCTTCATGGATGGCACGACCTCGTCCTCGCTCTTCGAGCTGCGGCTGGGCCATGAGGAATTCGGCAAGGAGACCCATGCCTATTCCGTCGGCTGGGCCGATCACGAGATCGACGAGGCGCTGGGTTACTCGGACAAGATCATCTTCAACTCGCTGGGCCAGCTCAACCGTTTCGGCGCCAAGGCGGCCGAGCGCGGCATTACCATGGGCCTGCGCCTGAACCCGCGGTTCTCGACCTCGGGCTTCGATCTGGCCGACCCGGCCCGGCCCTTCTCGCGGCTTGGGGAATGGGACCTGCCGCGGCTGGAAAGCGCGCTTGACCGCATTTCGGGCGTGATGATCCATTACAATTGCGAGAACGCCGATTTCGACCTTTTCGACGCGCAGCTCTCGCGGATCGAGGCCGAGTTCGGCGGCTTCCTCGAAAAGCTCGACTGGGTATCGCTGGGCGGCGGCATCCATTTCACCGGCGAAGGCTATCCGCTGGACAAGCTCGCCGCGCGGCTGAAAGCCTTCCAGCAGAAATTCGGCGTCCAGCTTTTCCTTGAACCGGGCGAGGCCAGCATCACCAAATCGACCTCGCTGGAAGTGACCGTCCTTGACGTCATCCATCACGGCAAGGACGTGGCGATCGTGGACAGCTCGATCGAGGCGCATATGCTGGACCTGCTGATCTATCGCGAAACCGCGAAGCTGCCGCAGGATGGCGAGCATCCCTACCAGATCGCGGGCAAGACCTGCCTCGCCGGCGACATCTTCGGCGAGGGCCGCTTCCCGGCGCCGCTGCAGATCGGCGACCGCATCAGCATCGCGGATGCCGCGGGTTATACCATGGTCAAGAAGAACTGGTTCAACGGCGTGGGCATGCCCTCGATCGCGATCAAGGCCGAGGACGGAACGATCCGCGAAATCCGCCGGTTTACCTATGACGACTATAAATCCAGCCTGTCCTGAGCCCTGACGCTCAGGCGAAAGCGAGGTCCTCCCCCTTTCTTTGCCCTCAAAAGGAGACTGAATTGGCAAGAAACGTGCTCATTATCGGCGCCGGTGGCGTCGCCCAGGTGGTCGCGCACAAGATTGCGCAGAATGCTCAGGAATTCGGGACGCTGCATATCGCCAGCCGAACCGTCGCCAAGGCCGACAAGATCATCGAGAGCATTCGTGAGAAAGGCCATTCGGTCGAATTCACCGCCCATCCGCTTGACGCCATGGACAGCAATGCCGTGGCCGAACTGATCCGCAAGATCGACGCCAGCATCGTCGTCAACGTGGGCTCGGCCTTCGTGAACATGACCGTGCTGCAAGGCTGCATCGACACTGGCGCGGCCTATATCGACACCGCGATCCACGAGGACCCCGCCAAGGTCTGCGAGACCCCGCCGTGGTACGGCAATTACGAATGGAAGCGCCGCGAGGCCTGCGAGGCCGCCGGCGTCACCGCCATCCTGGGCGCGGGCTTCGATCCGGGCGTGGTGAACGCCTATGCCCGCCTCGCCGAGGACGAGTATTTCGACAAGGTCGAGTCGATCGACATCGTCGACATCAATGCCGGCAGCCACGGCCGCTGGTTCGCGACGAATTTCGACCCCGAGATCAATTTCCGCGAATTCACCGGCACGGTCTATTCCTGGCAGAAGGGCGCCTGGCAGGAAAACAAGATGTTCGAGGTCGGTCGCGAATGGGACCTGCCCGTCGTCGGCAAGCAGACTGCCTACCTGTCGGGCCATGACGAGGTCCACAGCCTTTCCGCCCGCTACAAGGATGCGGATGTGCGTTTCTGGATGGGCTTTGGCGCGCATTACATCAATGTCTTCACCGTGCTGCAGAACCTCGGCCTGCTCAGCGAGCAGCCGGTCACGACCGCCGAGGGCCTCGAGGTCGTGCCGCTGAAACTGGTCAAGGCCGTGCTGCCCGACCCGGCCAGCCTCGCGCCCGATTATGTCGGCAAGACCTGCATCGGCGACCTGGTCAAGGGCACGCTGGACGGCAAGCCCGGCGAGGTCTTCATCTACAATGTCGCCGATCACAAGGAAGCCTTCGAAGAGGTCGGCAGCCAGGGCATCAGCTACACCGCCGGCGTGCCGCCGGTCGCGGCGGCGATCCTCGTCGCGCGCGGGACTTGGGACGTCAAGAAGATGGCCAATGTCGAGGATCTTCCGGCGCGGCCCTTCCTTGAGCTTCTGGGTGATCTGGGCCTGCCGACCCGCGTCATCGACGCGACGGGCGATCACCCGCTGTAAGCCTTCGAGCGGCAGCCTTCACGACGATCAGCCCCGCGGTCAGGAACCTGGCCGCGGGGTTTGCGTTTTCCTTCGGCGCGACTGTCCTACAGGGGAAAGCCAGAAAAGTGACGCCTCCCGAGAACGCCCCTCACATGTTTCCGAGCCTGCCACGCTCGCCAGACACCAAGGTCCCGAAAGTGGCGAACTGGGCGGTGATCGGGATCTTTGTCGTCCTGCTCTTCAGCTTCGTCGCCCAGGCGCGTGATTTTCTCATGCCGGTCACACTGGCCCTTCTGCTGTTCTTCGTTTTCGTTCCCTTCCGCCGCCTGATGGAACGCTGGGGCCTTGGTGCGGGACTGACCGCCACCATCGTCTCGCTGGGGCTTGTGATCGCCCTTGCGGTCATCGGGCTGCTGGTCTCTGGCCCGGTCAGCCGTCTGATCGACAATGCGCCGCAGATCGGTGCGCGGCTCGAGTACCGCATGAGCGAGATCCGCCAGAACTTCGCAGGCATCGAGCGCGCGGCCAAGAAGATCGACGAGATCACCGGAGGCGGAAAGACCGCGCCGGACGATGACCCGGCCAATGCGGATTCCGCGCGCTCGCGGCCCGCGTCCCCGGTTTCGGACGTGATGAGCACGGTGACGGGAACCGTGACCAGCGTGCCTGCCCCCGGCACACCTCAGCCGCCCGATCAGCACATACAGGTCGAGGTCACCCCCGCCCCGGCCTCATCGACGCTCGGCAGCCTGATGGATCTTGGCCCCGCCGTGCTGAGCCAGATCATCTTCACGCTGTTCCTGCTGTTCTTCATGATCTCGTCGGGTGACCTGCTCTATCTCAAGATCGTCCAGAGCTTCGACAGGATGCGCGACAAGCGCGCCGCCTATCTCGCGCTGCGCGAGATCGAAGACAGGCTGGGCGCTTATCTTGGTTCGATCACCTTGATCAATGCTGGCCTTGGCGTTGCCATCGGACTTGCCATGTGGGCCTGGGGCATGCCTTCGCCGGTGCTTTTCGGCTTGATCGGCTTTCTTCTGAACTTCATCCCCTATATCGGGGCGGTTTGCGGCGTCGCCATTGCCTCGGTCGTGGGGCTCTTCGTCTTCGACGACCTCTTCACGCCCCTGATGGTAGCCGCCACCTATCTCGCGCTGACGGCGATCGAAGGCCAACTGGTCACGCCGTATTTCGTTTCGCGCAAGCTGCAACTCAACACCGTCGTCGTCTTCCTGACCGTCGCGCTTTGGGCCTGGCTCTGGTCGGTCCTCGGGATGATCGTCGCCGTGCCCTTGCTGGTGGTGATCCGCGTTCTCGCCGATCATATTCCGGGGCTCGAGAAATTCGGGAACTTCCTGGCGGGTGAACACCCCCCGGCCCTTGCGGACGAAGACGAGGAAGAGGCCCGCGAACTGGTCGATGCCGCAGAGGAAACGGACAACCTGGAAGAAGCGAAGGCAGCAACACAACAATTCTCGACGACCGGCCGATAGTCTTGTAGCAGCCCCTTACTGCTGCACCCGGGGGCCAGATGTGTCATGATGACGACACAAACCATTGTCGATTCGCGTCATATGCCACGTCAAGCTGATCCCTCATCCGGCCCCGCCGCACCCAGATTGCGCATCGGCTTTCTGCTGGCGCCACGTTTCACCCTTTCGGCCTTCGCGACGTTCGTGGACGTGCTGCGGCTTGCCGCCGACGATGGTGACGGTTCCCGACCGATCCGCTGCCGCTGGTCGGTGCTTTCCCCCGACATGGCGCCGATCCAATCGTCATGTGGCGTGCGCATCGAGCCGGACGAACGTTTGGGTGACCCCGGCCAATTCGATTACATCGTCACCGTCGGAGGGCTCATCGAGGGCAGCCCGGGCCTTTCGCCCGAACATGGCGCGTTCCTGCGCAAGGCGGCGGCGCAGAAGGTCGCTCTAGCCGGACTGTGCACGGGTGTCTTCGCCATGGCCCGTCTTGGGCTGATGGACGGCTATCGTTGCTGCGTAAGCTGGTTTCACCATCAGGACTTTCTCGCGGAATTCGAACTGATGCATCCCGTGTCGGACCAGATATTCGTGGTGGATCGCGATCGGCTCAGCTGCTCGGGCGGGGTCAGCGCCGCACATCTCGCGGCCTTTCTCGTCGATCGCCACCTCGGCCGTGCCGCCGCAAGAAAGAGTCTCTCGATCCTGATGATCGACGAACCGATGGAGGGCGACCGGCCGCAACCCGGATTGCCGCTGGAACTGAATGCGCGCGATCCGATCGTGCGTCGCGCTCTCCTTGCCATGCAGCAGAACCTCCATGCGCCGCTTTCGGTCGCGCGCATCGCAAAGGATCTGGGAATCGGACGTCGCAAGCTCGAGCGGCATTTCAGCGCCGATATCGGCGTCCCTCCGGCTGATGCCTCGATCCGGATAAGGCTCGCCCAAGCCAAGATGCTGTTGTCGCGCAGCGAACGGACCGTCACCCGCATCGCCGAGGAAACCGGTTTCTGCGACGCCTCGCACCTGATCCGCGTCTTCCGGGAAAACATGGGCACTACCCCGGATCTTTGGCGGCAGGAGCATGCCGGGCAGGAAGTCGCCCAGATTTAGCCAAGGCTTTCCGCCGGTTGCGGCAAGAACCTGCCATCGCTCATGCGGGCAGCGGATCGGCTCTTGCTGTTCTGACTGCATGGCTGCAATCAGCCAGCCAAGATGACACATCCCCTTTCGGATAGACAAATATGAACTTTCGCCAGATCGGCCTCGCCCTGATGATTTCGGCTCTTGCTGCCACCGCAGCCAGCGCCGAATCCCATTGGAAAGATTGGCGCCACGACAACCATCGCAATCATGACCATCATCGCGGCGATCGGCGGCACGATGACCGTCACGACCGCGATCACCACCGGCACGATTCGAAAGACAGGCACCGCTCGGCGAAAGTGGTCCACTGTCCGCCCGGCCTGGTCTGGAAGGGGCCAAGCTGCGTGCCGCCGGGACAGGCCCGCAAGTACCGCGCCCAGCGGATCGGCGATCGCTTCGATGCTCGGGACTATTACCGGATCCAGAACCCGGGCCGCTACGATCTGGGCACGAACAATAGCGCGTGGAGCTATTACAGCAACGACAACCAGGTCTATCAGGTCGATTCGAAGACCCAGAAGATCATGTCCGTCATCAGCCTGATGCAGATGATGAACCGGTAGGGACTCTCTCGTAAGAGCAACTGCAGGGCGGACTTCGGTCCGCCCATTTTTATTCCGGGTTTGCATGCCGCAAACCGCCCCCATCCGGCCGTCGCACATCTTTGGGGAAAATATCTGGTGACCCCGACAGGACTTGAACCTGTAACCTGCCCCTTAGGAGGGGGCTGCTCTATCCAGTTGAGCCACGGGGCCGCCGGTGATCCTTTTGCCCAAAGCCTCGGGGACTTGCAAGCTTGCCGCTGAATGGCAGACGCGATAACGGTAACAAGATTGCGGCCTGGAACTCTCATGAACACGAAAAGACCCCGTCGTCCTCTCACCTTGCGTGACGTGTCGGAAGCATCCGGCGTTTCGGAAATGACGGTCAGCCGCGTGCTGCGCAACCGGGGCGATGTCTCGGCCGCGACCCGCGAAAAGGTGCTGACCGCCGCGCGGACGCTGGGATATGTTCCCAACAAGATCGCCGGCGGCCTGGCCAGCCAGCGCGTGAACCTTGTCGCGGTCGTCATCCCTTCGCTGTCGAACATGGTCTTTCCCGACGTGCTTGGCGGCATTTCGGCCGAGCTTGACGACACCGGCCTGCAGCCCGTGATCGGCGTCACGCATTACAGCCCCTCACGCGAGGATGCGGTGCTTTACGACATGCTGTCATGGCGGCCCTCGGGCGTCATCCTGGCCGGGCTCGAGCACAGCAAGGTCGCTCGCGCCATGCTTGACAATGCCGGGCTGCCGGTGGTCGAGATCATGGATATCGACGGCGATCCGATCGACACGGCGGTCGGCATATCGCATCGGCGCGCCGGGGCCGACATGGCTGCCGAGATCCTGAAGGCGGGTTATCGCCGCATCGGATTCATCGGCACGCACATGCCCGAAGACCACCGCGCAAGAAAGCGCCTTGCCGGCTTCGAGGACCACCTAGCGGAAGCGGGCCTTTCGCTCTCGGCGCGGGAATATTACCAGGGCGGATCATCGCTGCAGAAGGGTCGCGAGCTGACCGAGCGGATCCTGACACGCGAACCCGAGCTGGATTTCCTGTATTTCTCGAATGACATGATCGGGGCGGGCGGACTGCTTTGGTGCCTCGAGCAGGGCTATGACATCCCCGGCAAGCTGGGTCTTGCAGGTTTCAACGCCGTCGACCTGCTGGATGGTCTGCCGATGCGCCTTGCCACCACGGATGCCCGCCGGATCGAGATCGGCCGCCGCGCTGCCCGAATCGTTGCGGGAAAGGAAGCGGCACCCGAAAACGGCATCGTCGCCCTTACCCCGACCTTCAGATCCGGCGACACCATCCGCAAGCTGTGAAACGGATAAGGGCGCGCCTCGCGGCACGCCCGAGTGCTGATGAGCAACCGCAACGACGCTCAGTCGAAATCGGGATAGAAAAGGCCTCCGGGCGAAAGCGTGAAAATCTCGCAGCCATCGGCCGTCACGCCGATCGAATGTTCGAACTGGGCCGAAAGCGATTTGTCGCGCGTAACTGCGGTCCAGTCATCGGCCAGGATCTTGGTCTCGGGACGACCGAGGTTCACCATTGGCTCGATAGTGAAGAACATGCCCTCTTCCAGAACCGGGCCTTTGCCCGGACGCCCGAAATGCAGCACGTTCGGCGGCGCGTGGAACACCCGGCCCAGCCCGTGGCCGCAGAAATCGCGCACCACCGACATGCGATTCGCCTCGACATAGCTCTGGATGGCGTGGCCGATATCGCCGAAAGTGGCGCCGGGCCGAACCGCTTCGATGCCCTTCATCAGGCTGTCATGGGTAACCTGGATCAGCCGCTTTGATTTCACGCTGGGCCTGCCCGCGACATACATGCGCGAGCTGTCGCCAAACCATCCATCCTGAATCACCGTCACGTCGATGTTCAGGATGTCGCCTTCCGACAGCAGCTTCTCGCCGGGAATGCCGTGGCAGACGACATGGTTCACGCTGATGCAGCTTGCGTGCTGATAGCCGCGATAGCCGATGGTGGCGCTTGTGCAGCCAAGCTCCTCGACCCGGTTGCGGATGAAATCATCCAGCGCCCCCGTCGTGGCACCGGGTTGGACAAGCGGCCCCACCTCGTCCAGGATCTGCGCCGCCAGTCGTCCGGCCGCGCGCATGCCCTCGAAGTCCTGAGGCTCATGGATACGGATACCCTCGCGGGTCTGGCGTGCGTCGTTCATCTTGTCCTCATGCTTGCTTGATCAACAGATAGTCCCGTGCGGCCACTTGTTCCAGTCCCGCAGCCGGACCTATAGATTGATCCGAGAAAATGAACGCCGCAGGAGCGTCCCATGCATTCCGACAATCCCACCGCCGCCATTCTCGTCATTGGCGACGAGATACTTTCCGGCCGCACGCGCGAGGGCAATGCCCATCACCTTGCGGGCGTGCTCTCCGCGACCGGATTCGATCTGCGCGAAATCCGCGTCGTGTCCGACGACAATGCGCAGATCGTGGCGGCGATCCGCGCCTTGGACAAAAGCCTGGGTGGCGCCTACGACCTGCTGTTCACCTCGGGCGGGATCGGACCGACCCATGACGACATCACCGCCGATGCCGTGGCCGAGGCACATGGAACGACGGTCGAAATCCACCCCGAGGCGCGCGCCATTCTTCAGGCCCGCTGCGAGCGGATGGGAACCGAACTGACCGAGAATCGCCTGCGCATGGCGCGTGTCCCGGTTGGCGCCAAGTTGATCGACAATGCCGTCTCGGGGGCACCCGGTTTCTCGATCGGCAATACCCATGTCATGGCGGGCGTGCCCGAGGTGTTTCGCGGCATGGTCGCCTGGCTAGTTCCGCAGCTTCCCGGTGGGCGGCCGGTCAAGTCGGACACGATCGAGGTGCGTCGCGGCGAAAGCGACGTGGCCGAAGAACTCAAGGCCGTGGCCGAGGATTTCCCGGATCTGTCGCTGGGCTCCTATCCGTTCCAGGACCCGACGGGCTGGGGCACCAACCTTGTTGTCCGCGGACTCGACATGGTTCGGGTGACCGAGGCGATGGCCGCGCTGAAGCAGAGGCTCGATCTTTGATCCCTTCTGACGTCGCGCTTTCCTTCGCCTTCGAGGCGACCTGGCCGGCGGCGGAAACCGTTGACACGGGCGCCCTTCGAAGCGGGCGCGGCCTGGGTGCCGGAGGGCGCGTCAGTTCGAGCATCGCCTTGCGCCCCGACTGGGACGAAGCCCAGATCGGGGCGGCCGAGGATGTCCATCGACGCTGGGGACAGCGCCCGATGTTCCGGCTGCCCGACTGCGACGAGGACCTGCGCGGGGCCCTGATGCGGCGTGGTTATCAGCGCGAAACGCCGACCGCGATCCTGGCGGCCGAATGCGCTGCGCTGGTCGCCGACCTTCCCGAGATGACGGCGATCGCCGTCTGGCCGCCACTTGCGATCCAGCGCGACCTTTGGGCTGCCGGCAATATCGGCCCGGCACGCCAGGCCGTCATGGATCGCGTGCCCGGCCCCAGGACCTCGATCATCGGCCGCATCGACGATCGCGCCGCGGGAGCGGCTTTCGTGGCGCTTGCAGGCTCGGTCGCGATGATCCACGGGATCGAGGTTGCGTCGCAATTCCGACGCCGCGGGCTCGCGGGCTGGATGATCCGCAAGGCCGCCCGATGGGCGCAGGAAAACGGCGCCACCCGCCTGGGACTGGCGGTCAGCCGCAGCAATGCCGGTGCACGTGCGGTCTATGACCGTTTGGGCTTTCACGAATTGGGCAGCTACGCCTATTGGGCGCGGGACTAGACGCTCAGCCTGTCGCGAGCCTGCGGAGTTCCTTCTTGAGAAGCTCCAATTCGCTCCGCATCAGATGAAGCTCGGCCCGCAGATCCTCGTCCACCAGCGTTCCCGCCGCAAGGTTGAGGCTTGCCAGGTGCACGGCGCCCGGTTGCAGGGCTTCTCCATCCTTGCCGGCATCTTCGATAAGCAGGAAGCTCTGGACACCGTCCGAGAGCTTCTCGGGCGGGATGGCTACGGCGACGCGCCACGTGCCGCGATCCCCTCGGGTCACCCGCGCGTCCCCTACACGCGCACCGGAATGAACCAGCACAAGGCGCGTCGGCGCGGCTTCGCGGGTCAGAACTCCCTGCCAGATCCCGCTTTTCAGTCCCAGGGATTCGAAGTCAGACATCACGGCCTTCCTAGAATTCGGCCCGCAGGTGGCGGGAAATAAACAGTTCGCGGATCTCGACCGCATTCATGGCAGGTGAATCGAAGATCAGGTCGAGCCAGATCTTTTCCAGCCGTTTCTCGTTCATCTCGGTATAGGCAAGGTCGAACTCGATGACCTGCTGGCTGGCAAGACCGGGTTCGATCGTCCCGAACTCCTTCACCAATTCATCGGTATTCGGTCCATGCCCGATATTCAGCCGCGAGTAGATTTTCATCGGCCGCTCGATCAGGGCCGATACTTCAAGGCGCAGGATGTGGTTCCGCGTCAGCCCGTCCAGTGCCTCGGTCGGAAGGTCGATCGAAACCGAAAGGAAGTTCCCCGCAAAGCTGAAGACCTCGAGCCGCATGCAATAGGGTGACAGATCCGTGGCGCGGGGGCTGGGAAGTTGTTCAAGAACCATGCTCGGTTCGGGGCAATCGTGCCAAAGCGCGGCGCGATCCCCCAACCGGGTGCCCGGAGCGGGCGCGGCGATCCCGCGCGGAGAGATCTGGCCAGCCATGAAGCCCGGTCGCCAGCGCCAATCGGTGCCGCCCGGCAAATGCAGCGCATCAAGCGCCACGCGCGACACCGCCGCCTTGCGATCGCCGCGCATGAAGAACCTGTTCAGGCTCGCGCGCAGCAGATGGGCCTCCTGCGTCAGCCTGCGAATCCGTGGCGGAGCCATGAACTCGACTTCTTCGGCGATTTCAGCCCATTGGCGAAGTGCCCTTTGCCTGGTCTTACGATCGAGCCATTTGCTGGGTCGGACCGCCATCATGCTGCCCCGTTCTTATTGATCCATATAAACATGCGTTTCCTCGGCGGCTCCGGGATGGGTGACGGCGCCAAAACGCGCCTTGCCGACGAGTTTCGAATATTTCCACAATGCCCCCGAGGCATAATCCGTCATGCGCGGTCCCGTCCAGTCGGCACGGCGACGGGCAAGCTCATCTTCGGGAAGCGCCACGGAAATTTCGCCTTTCGGGGCATCGATGGTGATCATATCGCCATCACGCAGAAAGGCGATCGGGCCGCCATGCGCCGCTTCGGGTCCGACATGTCCGACGCAGAACCCACGCGTCGCGCCCGAAAAGCGCCCATCGGTGATCAGCGCAACCTTCTTGCCCATGCCCTGCCCCGACAGCGCCGCTGTGGTGGCCAGCATCTCGCGCATCCCGGGACCGCCCGCCGGGCCTTCGTTGCGAATGACGATGACATCCCCCTCGCGGTAGTCGCGACGGGTCACGGCTGCGAAGGCGTCCTCTTCGCATTCGAAAACCCGCGCCGGGCCGGTGAACACCTGCGCTTCGGGCGGCATGCCCGCGACCTTCACAATGGCGCCGTCAGGCGCGAGGTTGCCCTTCAGCCCCACCACGCCGCCGGTCTTCGAAAGCGGGTTCGCGACGGAATGGATCACCTTGCCGTCGATCTCGCGATCGACCAGATCCAGCTCTTCTCCGATCGTGCGTCCCGACGCGGTGATGCACTCTTCATGAATCAACCCGGCCTTTCGCAACTCGCGCATCACGACCGGCACGCCCCCCGCCTCGAAAAGATCCTTCGCGACGTAATCCCCGCCCGGCCGAAGGTTCACGAAATAGGGCGTGTCGCGGAAGATGTCGCAGACATCAAACAGGTCGAAGGTCAGCCCCGCCTCATGCGCGATCGCGGGCAGATGCAGCCCGGCATTGGTCGACCCGCCGGTGCAGGCCACGACGCGGGCGGCGTTTTCCAGCGACTTCAGCGTGACCACGTCCCGGGCGCGGATGTTTCGCTCGATCAGGGTCATCACGGCCTCGCCCGACGCAAGCCCGTATTGGTCGCGGCTTTCATAGGGCGCGGGCGCGCCCGAACTGTTCATCAGCGCCAGCCCGATCGCCTCCGAGACGCACGCCATCGTGTTAGCGGTATATTGCCCGCCACAGGCACCCGCAGACGGGCATGCGACGCGCTCGAGGATCTCCAGCTCGGCGTCGGACATGTTGCCCGCCGCATGCTGACCGACCGCCTCGAAGACATCCTGCACGACGACGTCCTTGCCGTTCAGCTTGCCCGGCAGAATCGAACCGCCGTAGATGAAGACCGAAGGCACATTGAGCCGCACCATTGCCATCATCATGCCGGGCAGGGACTTGTCGCAACCGGCCAGTCCCACCAGCGCGTCGTAGCAATGGCCGCGCATCGTCAACTCGACCGTATCCGCGATCCAGTCCCGCGAGGCGAGCGAACTGCGCATCCCCTCATGTCCCATCGCGATCCCGTCGGTCACCGTGATCGTGGTGAATTCGCGCGGACAGCCGCCCCCCTTCTTGACGCCCTGCTTGACCGATTGCGCCTGACGGGCCAGCGCGATGTTGCAAGGCGCAGCCTCGTTCCAGCAGGTCGCGACACCGACCCAGGGCGAATGGATCTCGGCCTCGGAGATGCCCATTGCGTAGAAATAGGAGCGGTGCGGCGCGCGCGACGGACCTTCGGTCACATGGCGACTGGGAAGTCGCGACTTGTCGAAACGATCGTTCTTCAAGGCTCTCTCCTCCGACAGCACATTGGTAGGGCCTGCAGGGCCAAGGGGGCAAGGGCCGTGCGGGAATCCTTCGAACCTTGCCTTTCGCCTTTCAGTCCACGGCCTGGCTCAGCCTTGCCGCCATGATCAGATCATTCAGCGTCACGCCTTTGGCCGAATGCGTGGTGAACGTGATTCGCGCCCAGCCCCAGCCAAAGGCGATATCGGGATGATGCCGCGCCTCCTCGGCCTGCCATGCCGCGAGATTGGCCAGTTGGGCGGCCTGGCGGAATGTCTTGAAATGCCATTCGCGCTCGATCGCGTTGCCATCGGCAACGAGGTTCCATCCAGGAAGCGTCTCGAGCTGCTGCCGTATTTCCTCCTCTCCGATCACGGACGCACCGTCGATGATCGTTTCATCCGCCAATCCGGCCATTTCATCCTCTCCTCACAAGATCGGCGCGGCTAGCGCCAGCAGGTTGTTTCTCAGCCGCCGCCACAGGGACCAGCCGCGAAGCTCGCTGATGGTGATCAGTTCGGCCTCGGCCATGTAACCCTTCTGCCGATCATCAAGCTGGCGGGTCAGGTCGGAATCGACGAAGAGCATGTTCATTTCATAGTTCAGCTCGAAGCTGCGCCGATCCATGTTGGCGCTGCCCAGCATGACCATGCGCCCATCGGCGGTCAGTATCTTCGAGTGCAGCAATCCGCCGTGATAGAGCATCAGCTTCACCCCGGCCGAGACGAGCCCATAGTAGAAGCCTTCCGACGTAGCCTGTACCACCAGGGAATCGTTGCGGGCCGGAAGGATCATCGTGACCTCCACCCCACGCCGCGCGGCCGTCCTGATCGCCGCATCAAGCGAACTGTCCGGGACGTAATAGGGGGTGGTGATGACCAGTCTTTCACGCGCCGCGTGGATCATCGTCACCATGCAGTCCGAAAGCGAACCCTGTCGGTCATCCGGTCCGGTCGCGACGACCTGGGCGATCGCCTTGGTCCGAAGGTCGGGGGGCGCGTATTCCAGCATCTCGCCCAGATCCTCGCCCGAATAGCTCATCCAGTCCTGCAGGAAGACCGCCTGCATCTGGCGCACGACAGGGCCTTCGATCCGCAGGAAGACGTCGATCCAGGGGGCGTAACGCGGTTTGATCGCAAAGGCCCGATCGGCGCAGTTGCGGCTGCCGGTAAAGCCCAGCTCATGGTCGATGACGACGATCTTGCGGTGATTGCGCAGATCCATCCGGCGAAACAGGCTGCCGATGACCGGAAGGCCCAGCGGCAGAGCCTCGACACAGACGACACCCGCCTCGCGCATCTTCGACCAGGCCTCGGATCGGCCGAAGGCGCGCGAACCGAAGGCATCGATCACCGCGCGAACCTTGACCCCGCGAACTGCGGCGCGGATCGCGGCCTCGGCAACCGAACGGCCCGAAGGGTCATCAAGCCAGATGTAGAACAGGATATGGACGTGGTCGCGCGCCTCATCGATCGCGCTGACCAGATCGGCGATTGCCCCGTCATCCTCGGCCAGAAGCTCGGCGCGATTGCCCGTGACCGCGCCAAAACCCGTGGTCGCCCGATTCGCGGCGATGATCGGGGCCGCGAATTCGGGCGGCTGCCTGACCTGCGCAGGGCTTGGCCGCCAAAGCCCCGAAAGCCTGCTGCGTACATTCACCATGTGCTCGACCTCGGCCCCGCGCATGCGAATCTCGCCGAAAAGCACATAGGCAAGGATGCCGACAAGCGGCACGAGCTCGATCACGAGGATCCAGGATAGCCGGACCGTCGGTTCCAATCGGGGACGCAAAAGCACCCGCACGGACACGGCGAGCGCAATTGCATAGTGAATGAACACAAACATCTGGGTCCACATTGCGGCATCAAAGCCCGACCCGCGCGGAATTGCAATTCCGCCTCCGTTTGCCTAAGTGGTCGGCTGAATGCAGCGCAAGGGGCTTCTCGGATGAACTGGATCACCAACTACGTGCGTCCGCGCATCAATTCGCTGTTCTCGCGCCGCGAAGTGCCCGAGAACCTGTGGACCAAATGCCCGGAATGCGGAAATATGCTTTTCCACCGGGAACTTGCCGACAACCTGAATGTTTGCACGAACTGCGACCATCATCTTGCGATCACGCCCCGCGCGCGCTTTGCCGCATTGTTCGATGGCGGCGCCTTCAATGAGGTGAAGGTGCCCGAGCCGGTCGCGGACCCGCTGCAGTTCCGCGACCAGAAGAAATATCCCGACCGGATGAAGGCCGCGCAGAAATCGACCGGTGAGAAAGACGCCATGCTGGTCGCCGAGGGCGAGATGGGTCGCACCCCGATCGTGGCCGCCGCCCAGGACTTTTCCTTCATGGGCGGCTCGATGGGCATGTATGTCGGCAATGCGATCATCGCCGCTGCCGAGCGTGCGGTGAAGCTCAAGCGCCCGCTGGTGCTGTTCTCGGCCGCGGGCGGCGCGCGGATGCAGGAAGGCATCCTGTCCCTGATGCAGATGCCGCGCACCACGGTCGCGGTGCAGATGCTCAAGGAAGCCAAGCTGCCTTATATCGTCGTGCTGACACATCCGACGACCGGCGGCGTCACGGCGAGCTATGCGATGCTGGGCGATATCCAGATCGCCGAGCCGAATGCCCTGATCTGCTTCGCCGGTCCCCGCGTCATCGAACAGACCATCCGCGAGAAACTGCCCGAGGGCTTCCAGCGCGCCGAATATCTGCTGGAGCATGGCATGCTCGACCGCGTGACCCATCGCAAGAAGATGCGCGAAGAGCTGATCTCGATCCTGCGCATCGTGATGCGCCAACCCGCGCCGATCGCGGCCGACCTGCCCGCGCCGGGCAGCATCGCCATGGCTCTGCCCGAAACCGAGTCGGAAGCCGCGCCCGAGGCTCCGCCCGCCGCGCCGGCCGAAACGAAATCATCCTGATCCGGGGCACGACATGTCGATGACCAATTCCGATGCCATCCTAGCCCGGCTGATGCAATTGCATCCGAAAGTCATCGACCTGTCCCTGGACCGGATGGAGCGCATCCTGGCCGCGCTGGGAAATCCGGAACGCCGCATCCCGCCGGTCATTCACGTCGCGGGCACCAATGGCAAGGGCTCGACCCAGGCCATGATCCGCGCCGGGCTCGAGGCGGCGGGGAAGAAAGTCCACGCCTATACCTCACCGCATCTCGCGCATTTTCACGAACGCATCCGGCTCGCAGGAGAGTTGATCAGCGAACCCGACCTCGCCGCGACACTCGAGGAATGCGAGACGGCGAATGGCGGCGAGCCGATCACCTATTTCGAGATCACGACCGCGGCGGCATTCCTCGCATTCTCGCGCATCGAGGCAGACTACACGCTTCTGGAAGTCGGGCTTGGCGGACGGCTGGATGCGACCAATGTCGTCGATCAGCCCGTTCTGACCGTCATCACCCCGGTCAGCATCGACCATACCCAATTCCTGGGTGAGACGCTGACCGAAATCGCCGGCGAAAAGGCCGGGATCATCAAGCGTGGCGTGCCCTGCATCGTCGCGCCGCAGGAACCCGAGGGCCGCGAGGTCATCGAGGCGCGGGCCGAGGCGCTGGCCGCCCCCCTGCGCATCGCGCGACAGGACTGGGACAGCTACAGCGAACATGGGCGGCTGGTCTATTTCGACGAACGCGGTCTTCTTGACTTGCCGCTTCCGAACCTGCCCGGCCCACATCAGATCATCAATGCGGGGACTGCCATCGCGGCTCTGCGCGAACTGGGTTACGCAAACACCGAAGCCGAGGCCGCCGTGACGCGCGCCGAATGGCCCGCCCGGATGCAGCGCCTGGCACGCGGCCCGCTGGTTGAGGCTGCGGGGGATTGCGAACTGTGGCTGGATGGCGGCCACAATCCCGCCGGGGGCGAGGCCGTCGCGGCGACGTTGGCATCCATGCCCGGCCGTCCCACCCATCTGATCTGCGGCATGCTGAACACCAAGGATGTCGAGGGCTACATGCGCCCGCTTGCCCAGCATGTCCGCAGCCTGATCGCAGTACCGATCCCTGGCGCCGAGGCCACGCTGCCGGCAGAGGCAACCGAATGCGCCGCGATGAATTGCGGCATCGCCGCGACGACGGCGCCGGACACGCTGGACGCGGTCCGCCGCATCTCGCTCGAGGAACCGGGGGCGAGGATCTTGATCTGTGGCTCGCTTTATCTCGCCGGCGAGGTTCTGAGGGATAACGGCTAAGACGCAGCCTCAGCCCCTGCCCCAATCGGCATCGCGCATCTCGTGCAGACGGCTGGCGGTGCGTTCGAACTCGAATGCGCCTTCGCCCTCGGCGTAAAGCCGTTCCGGATTGTCTGCCGCACTGGCGATCAGGCGCACCTTGGCTTCGTAAAGTGCATCGATCAGGGTCACGAAGCGCTTGGCCTCGTTGTAGTTCGACTGGCTCAGCCGCGGAATCGAATCGATGAACAACAGATCCAGCGCCTCGGCCATGGCAAGGTAGTCGGCCGGGCCAAGCGGCTTGCCGCAAAGCTCCCAGAAGCTTGCGCGGCCGATCCGCCCGACATGTTCGGGGATTTCGACCTTGCGACCCTTGACCTCGAGCATCAGCGGCTGGGCTGGCGCGCCTGCAGTTTCCTCGCGCCAAAGCAGGTCCATATGGCTGCGGGCAATGCTGTCGGCGGGCGTGAACCAGACCTGCCCGCCTTCGTCACGGTTCTGTCGATGATCCGTGGCACTGGCCAGTTCGATCACCTCGAGCCGCTCGCGCAGCAGCGCGATGAAGGGCAGGAAAAGCTGGCGGTTCAGCCCGTTCTTGTACAGATCCTCGGGCACGCGGTTCGAGGTGGTGACCACCGTCACCCCTTCTTCGAACAGGATCTGGAACAGGCGTCCCACGATCATGGCATCCGCGATATCGGTGATCTGCATCTCATCGAAGCAGAGAAGCTTCACCTTTTCCGCAATGGATCTTGCCACCGGTCGGACCACATCCTGCTGTCCGGTCTTGCGCACGGCTTCCAGAGCGCCCTGCACTTCCTGCATGAATTCATGGAAATGCACGCGGCGCTTCTGATCGAGCGGTGCGGCATCCATCACCAGGTCCATCAGCATGGACTTGCCGCGACCGACCCCGCCCCAAAGGTAGATCCCCTTGACGGGGGGCGTGTCCGCGGCACCGTTGCCGGGCTTCATCAACCGCGACAGCCAGCCCGATTTCTGGGCCTGTGGCGCGGGCCGCGCGGCCAGATCGCGAACCAGGCGGTCAAGGGCGGGCAGCACGCCGCGCTGCGCGTCATCGGGAGCAAGCTGGCCTGCCTTGACGCGGGCCTCGTAGAGTTCGGAAACAGTCGCCATATGTGCCCCCTGCCAAAGAAAGCACCGGCCCGCAAGGGCCGGTGCCGGCCAATCGCCGCAGTTTCAGCCGATCGCACGGTCCCGCGTTTCGGGGCCGATCATCAGCGTGGTCACCGCCGCCAGAACAAGCAGCGCGGCAAAGGCGCCGATCGCGATCCCGAAGCCCTGGGCCACGACCAGACCCAGCAGTGATGGGGCCAGCAACCCGCCTACCCGCGCGACCGCGCTTGCGGTGCCCATGCCGGTGGCCCGCAGTCCGGTCGGGTAAAGTTCGGGCGTGATCGCATAGAGCGCGCCCCAGGTTCCCAGCAGGGCAAAGCTCATCAGCAACAGCGCAAGCCCGCCCATCAGCGGTGTCGTGGCCAGCGTGAAAAGGAAGCAGCCAGCTGCGCTGAGGACAAGGAAAAGCTGAAGCGTCAGCTTGCGTCCCCAGGCCTCGACCCCGAAAGCGGCGAGCGCATAGCCGGGGATCTGGGCGAGAGCCAGCAGAACAAGGAAACCATAGCTTTTCACGAAACCGGCTCCGCCGGAAACCAGCTGAGAGGGAAGCCAGACGAACACGCCGTAATAGGACACCGACACAAGAAACCACGTGGCGAAGATGGCAAGGCTGCGTCGACGCAACTCGGGCCCGAAGATGCCTTGGCCGACCTCGGGCGCGGCTGGCGCCACAAGGCGGGTTTCCGGGCCCAGATGGCGCGCGCCATTGCCCGCAAGGACGCGGTTGACGACGGCGCGGGCCTTTTCCTCTTTCCCGTGCCGCAGAAGGAACATCGGCGATTCCGGAACCCAGAGCCGCATGACGACACCGATCACCGCCGGCAGGGCGGCGACGCCGAAGATCCAGCGCCAGGCCTCGGCGGCACCTGCCAGATGGGCGATCCAGGCCGTCAAGGCGATCACGATGGTGCCGACGGCCCAAAAGCCTTCAAGCCAGACCAGCCAGCGCCCGCGATTCCTCGGCGGCAGGAATTCTGCCATCAGCGCGTAATCGACGGGCAAGGTGCCTCCGACCGCCATGCCGGTCAGGAAGCGCAACGCCAGAAGCATCGTGAAATCCTGCGCAAAGGCAGAAGCCAGGCCGAAGAGGGCATCGCAGAGCACTGTCAGCAGCAGCACGTTCCTGCGCCCGATCCGGTCTGCGATCCGACCGAACAGGGTGGCTCCGGCAAACATGCCCAGGAAGAACAGCGTTCCTGTCTGCAGCGCCTGCGGCACGGTCAGCCCGAAGCTGGTCGCGATCGAGGCCGCCGTGAAACCGATCGCCAGGACCTGCATCGCATCGGCAGCCCAGACCAGGCCGAAAATTCCCAGCAGACGCTGCTGGAAACGCCCTGCCCCGCCGTGCGTCAGCGCCTCGTCGACGGTCATGTCCATGATCTTCCCCAATCCCGACTCGGAAATTTGGCGTCATATGTTCACAACTTCGCGGGCAATGCCACCATGGGAGGGCAATGGCCAAGCCAAGCCTTGCGCTCTGCCGCGCAAATGGGCGAAGTCGCCGGAATGATCAGGATGCGGCCCCAGCCAGACGAAAGGATTGCCCGCGCGCTCCGCCTGTGGCTCGGAACGCTTGCGGTCCTGCTGATGGCTGCCCTGCCGGGACCGGTCGCGCCCGAGCGCAGCGGTCTTCCCAGCCATTTCTCGCTCGCCCGGATCGAGCCGGCGCTGGTGACGCAACAGGCGGGTGCGGTGGTCCTTCGGCACGAGGCCGTACAGCTCAGGCCGCTGCCCGCCGCGACGAAGCCGCCCTGTATCGTGCCGGTTGCGCCTTCTGCGCCCGCTACGCTGCTTTTGGCCGGGGTGGAACTTGTCCTTCCCGCCTCGCGCAGCCCGCCGACTGCCCGCGCCCGCGCACCCCCGTTGTCCTGAGTTCGCACATTCGTTGTCCTGCGTTTCACGTGGAAACGCGGGGCGCCAACTCATGCGTTCAATAGGACATCCCCATGACCATCGAATTCCGCGACCCGGCCCCGAGCCGGACGATCGAACATGATCGCCAGCCCCATTTCGTCCCGCCACCGCCGCAGCGGCCACAGGCGCCCGAGCTGCCACGCCGGACCACGACCGAGCAGCGTTCACCGAAATCGGTGCTGCTTCACTGGTTGCTGATGCTGGGAGGCTGTGCCGCCATCACCCTGATCGGGCGCTGGCTGAGCTAGCAGCGCAATGCGAAGGGCGGCCGAAGGGGCCGCCCTGATATTCGATCAATAGCTGATCGCCGCATGTTCCCTCAGTTCCTCGACCGGGGGACGACCGAAGCCGAAAAATTCGAGATAGGCCGGTATCTGTTCGAAAAGCATGTCGGTCCCGACCTGGTAGCGGCAGCCGCGTGCCGCGGCCGCCGCGAGAAACGGGGTCATTTCCGATTTCATCACCACTTCACCCACGAAGGCCGAGGGGTCGATCCGCTCGACATCCATGGGCAGCGGGTCATCGGCATTCATCCCAAGGGGCGAGGCATTGACCACGAGGTCGAACCCGGCGGGGTCCTTCGCGCCGGTCGTCACGACCAGTTCGGCATAGGCGGACCGCAACCGGCCAGCCAGAGCATCGGCACTTGCCGCGCTGGGATCGAACAGCGCCAACCGGGCGATGCCGGCCTTGGCCAGCGAGGCCGCGATGGCCGAGCCGACCCCGCCGCAGCCCACCACCAGGGCCGAGCGCCCGGCCAATTGCTGTCCCTTGCCAAGAACGCCCGCGACGAAACCCTCGCCGTCGAACATGTCGGCTTCAAGCCGACCATCCTCGGCCAATCGCAAAGCATTCGCAGAGCCCGCGATCTGCGCGGTGACCGACACGCGATCGGCAAGCTCGACCGTGGCGACCTTGTGCGGCATGGTGATCAGTGCGCCATGAATATTCGAAAGCCGGAACAGAAGCGGCAGGAATGCCGCATAATCGGCTGGCTTGCATCCCATCGGAACGACCACCGCGTCGATGCCGCGATGCTCGAACCAGGGATTGTAGATCATGGGCGCCTTGAAGGTGCTCGTCGGATAGCCCAGATGCGCAATCAGTTTCGTCGTGCCGCGGATCATGTCCTGCCCCCAGTTCTGCAAACCCCGGCGCGACATGGCAGTTCACACCGTGCTGCAGCCTTCGCAGGCAGGGCGCGTTACGTCAAATATCATTCTCCACCCCAACGTAACATCGTGTTAACTCGCATGGATCGCAGGAGGGAGGCCAGGCAATGAGCCAGTTGACGATCCGCCAGGTCGAAGTGATCCGTGCGGTCATGATGGCCGGCACCATTCAGGGCGCGGCCGCACTGTTGAACGTTTCTGCACCCGGCATCTCGCGGCTTGTGAAATATTCCGAGGAGTCGCTGGGCCTTCGCCTCTTCGATCGCAAGGGGGGGCTTTTCGTCCCCTCTGCCGAAGCCGCGGCGATCTTCGAGATGATCCACCAGGTCCATCGCCAGATGGACAACCTGAACAACGCCGTGAAGGCCCTGCGCAAGGGCGAGGATGTCCGGCTGTCCTTCGCCTCTGCCCCTTCAATCGCGCAGTTCATCGCCGCACGGGTGATCCGTCGCGTCCGCTCGCGCTTTCCCGATCTTTTCATCGACCTCAACATCCTCAAGATCGAGGAAACGACCGATTATCTTCTGCTCGACCGCGGAGAATTCGTCGTCATGAGCTCGGCCGTCGCCAATCCCGCGCTCAGCAGCGTGCCCCTTGCGACGGGCCGGCTGATGGTCATCGTGCCCGACGGCCACCGACTGGCCCAGAAGGCGGCGATCTCGGTCCATGACCTCGAGGGGGAGGATTTCATCGGCGTCGATCCTGACGACCCCTATGGCGCGGCGCTGGCCCGGCCCTTTGTCGAGGCGGGCGTGACTCCCAGCTTCACGATGCGCGGCCGCTTCGCCCAGACGGTGGTCAGCCTTGTCCGCCACGGACTTGGCGTCGCGCTGATCGACGAATTTTCGGTCGCCGAAGTCTACATGCCCGGCCTGACGCGCAGGCCACTGGTCGAGGAAGCCGGAATCACCGCATGGGTCGTCACGCGCAAGGGCCGCCCCCTGTCGAGCTATGCCGAGCTGACGATCGAGAATTTCCGTCGCGAGATGGCTGCTGCGATCTCCAGGCAGGATTGGGATCACTGATCGCCGCAATCACGACATCCGGAATAGATGCGGAAGTTTCGAGGATATCAACCTGACGCGCCTGCATGGCGGGGGTTGAAGCAATTCCTCTCGGGATGGAAAGAACCCAAGCCCTGATGGATTGGCAGAACGAGAGTGCTATCCGGACCTACATCAGGATTGAAGTCGCGGCACCGGCAGAGCCATCGGCTATCACAGGCGCTGCCCAGATCGTTACCCAGACATGACCGCAGTCTCAAACCGACAGGAAAATGGCCTTCGCAGAAAAGAAAGAACCCGCGTCACCATCAGAGGTCACGCGGGTTTTTCTTTCAAGGAAGTGGTGCCGGTGAAGGGACTCGAACCCCCGACCCCATCATTACGAATGACGTGCTCTACCAGCTGAGCTACACCGGCACTTTCCTTGTGCCGCGCCGGATAGCAGGTTCCGCCGCAGCCGAAAAGGGGGTGTCAGTATTTTTTACCGACAACCCGCTCATCTTCTTCCGGCGGCTCGACATCCGGTCGCACCGGCAAGATGTCCGAAGATGCCGAAAGACCCGAACGGACAGGCTCGGCCGGGGCTGCAACAGGTGTCGGCTTGGGTGCGACAACCTCGGGTTCGGGGTCTGTGACCGTCATCGCGGGCTCTGCCTCTGCTCGCACGGTCGCGACCTTGCGGTAATCCGATTCGCGCGGGACCATGCCGGGTGCAACCACCGCGATCTCGTCCACGGCCCCTTGCGGCTTGGCCCGCCCATCTGAGGCCGGGCCAAGATCCTTGGCAGGCGGGGCATCGGCGATGGATTCCGCCGGCGCAACGACCGGCTCGGCGGGCTTGCCGACCAGCAGCGGCAGCATTTCGACGCCGTTCGGGACAATCCCCGCCCCGGCGGTCGCGCTGTCGGGCTCGCGCCAGGTCAGGGTATCGAACCCGCCGCAACTGTCACAGACAGGCGACCAATCGGCCATCACATTGTGGCATTTGTCGCAGACCCATTGCGGCCCGCGGCTTGCCACCAGGGCCTTGGCGAGAATTCCGCGAACGACCGAATCGTCCGACCCTTCCCCCCGCTCGACCGCGGCAAGAATGGAAAGCGAACGCACTGTCGGGTGCTTCTGCGCCAGATCGCCGAGCGACCGGCGCGCGCCGGGGAAATCCTCTGCCGCAAGCAGCAATTCCGCCTTCAGCAGCTTGCTTTCCTCATCGCCGGGATTCTGCTTGATGAGGGTTTCGAAGCGGCGCAGCCGGGCGGCCGGGGTCTCGTCAGGGACGATTTCGGCATAGGTTGCGGCGACCGAGGGGTGTGGCCGCACGCTCCAGGTCTTTTGCAGCACACGGCTCGCGTTTCGGGCATCGTTCTGCGCGATGTAGCTGCGCGCGGCCAGGACCGCGGCCGGGATCAGGTCGGGGCTGGCGCGGTTGGCCGAAATCGCGGCCTCGCGCGCGCTGATCGAATTGCCCTCGGCCAGAACTTCGGAAGCTTCCTTCAGGGCCAGAACGGCGTCGCGCCGAATATGCACATCCTGCGGCAGCTGCCCTTGCTTGCGCTTGTCCTTGAGGACCGAGCGCGCGCCTTTCCAGTCACCCTGACGGGTCTGCAGCTGCAAGAGCGTATCCTGGATCTCGGCATGCTTGGGTTTCAGCGCATAGGCCTTTTCGGCCAATTTCAGCGCGGTTTCGGTTTCGCCCGCATCCAGCTTTTGCCGCATCAGGCCGCGAATGCCCACGAACCGTGTCCGATCATCGGAAAGCAGCCGACGATAAACTTCGCCCGCCTTGCGCCGATCACCGGCAACCTCGGCGGCCTGAGCGGCCAGCAGATCCGTCAGATGCGGTTTGTTGAGGAATTTCGCGGCCTTCACCGCCTTGTCCTGCGCCAGTCGACCTTCGCCAGAGGCGACGGCCAGCATGCCCTCTGACAGGGCCTCATATCCCTTGCGCTCGCGCGACCGGGCGAAATAGCGGTTCACGGCCGTCTCATCGCCCAGCAGGAAGCGGAGGAAGGCCAGCAGGATGCCGATCACCTTCACCACGAGCCAGCCGACCAGCAGAAGAAGAACCAGTCCGATCAGGGCCTGAACGGGACCCAGCGAATACTCGACGCCACCATAGACCACGCGCAGGGCGTGGCCAGTTTCGGAAAGATGGACGGCGCCCAGCGTGATCGCCAGGACGACCGCGAAGAAAATCAGGATTTTCAGAGCAGATAGAATCATGTCCTGTCCCTCACCGGCTGCCGGCGACCAGCGCCGCCATGGCCGCATTCGCCTCGACCCAGATCTTCGCCCGGCCGATCCAATCGGACATGGCCTGCTGGCCCGCCTGCGGCAGGGCTGCGACTTCGTCCAGCGCGCCCTTGACATCGCCGGCCTCGATCGCGGCATCGGCCCGCGACAGGATCGCGTCGGGGTCGCTGCCCTCGCGCGGTTGAACCGATCTCGCCCCGGTCTGCACCCGCAGGAAATTGCTGATCATGTCCATCGCACCTCCTGAATCCGCCTCGGCATCCAGCGAGGCGCGCAGGCCGGCGCGCGCGGCGGCGGGGAACTCGCTGCGCAACTGCTCGAGCCGGGGGATGTCACCTGTCAGGACAGAAGGAACCTCGACCCCTGCGGCAGAAAGCTCGTCCAGGGCCTGGTCTCGGGCAGCGCCTGCTTCGATCGCGGCCTGCAGCGCGCTGGCGGCCGTGGCGGCCTGGGCGCGGCGGTTTGCATCCGCCGAACTTTGCTGCAGTTCCTCGGCCTGCTTGGCGAGGTTCTGTACCTGCTCGGCGGTGGCGGGATCGACTGTCGGGCGGGCCGCAAGTTCGTCGATTCGGGCCTGCTGGGCATTCACCCTGTCGGCCAGCTCATCCAATTCGGCTTGCGAGACGGCCGGCGTGGTCTGGACGGGGGCCGCCGGGGCCTGCCCCTCGGTCGGCGCTGCCGGCCTGCTGGCCAGATCCGCAAGGGACTTTTCCAGCGCGGCAATCTTGTCGGTGATCTCGGCCGGAATTTCCAGAGGCGCGGCAGCGGGCTGTTCGGGGGGGGCCGTGTCCGCAAGCAGCTGGCGCGCCGCATCGGCTCCTGCATCGGCCGAGCGCGACGTCAGATCGTCCATCCGCGCTTCGATTTCACTGCGCGCGGTTTCGCTGGCGGCTTGCCGGGCAGCCTCGATCTGCGCCTCCGGGTCGGCGGCCTCGACCTGAAGCGGTTGAAGCGAAGGGGGCAGATGTGGGATCGCCCAATAGGTTGCGGCCGCGCCGAGCCCTGCGGCGACGACCCCGCCGAGGAAGGTCGGGAAGAAGCCGACCTTGCGCACTTCGACCTTCGTTTCCGTGCGCGGCGGAGGCGCGGTTTCGACCGCAGCCTTTTTCGCGGCCTCGGTCGCAGAGGCAGGCGCGACATCCTGCTTGGGGTCCGGGCGGCTGACCGGCGGCACCGGGCTTGCGGCGGCCGCCTCGGGCGCGAGGGTCGAACCGGCTGGCCCGGACGTCCGCTTGCTGGCGGCAGGGGTCGAGGCCCCCGCGCCCACCAGCGAGGACTCGATCTGCTGCTTGGGCTCGGAGACAGCTTCGCCACCCGGCTCGCCCGCCTTGACGGGGCTTGATTCGACCGCCGTTTCGGCTGCGGGTTTCTTCGCTGTGCTCTTTTCGGGGCTCACGGCAGCTTCGCTTGGTTTGTTTTCTGGCTTTTTCACTGTGCTTCCCCGTTCCTTTTCAGCTTGACGCCCGCTGGGCCGCGGCCTCGTCCCCGCCTTGATCTGGCGCAGCCTGACACACCTTCGCAAGCAGTCTAGTCGGCACCTTTCGGCGCCTCAACCCGCCGTAGATATGTAAGTTCCTCTCGGACAAGAGCTGCAACCGCAGATCGCATCCCCGCCGCATCCGGCGTCTGGGCGATGCGGAATGCAGCAAAACCGGCCCGCCATTCGGCAAGGGCGGCCCGGCTGATCGCAGCGACATATAAGTTGGCCTTGGCCCCCTGCGCCCAGTCCGATACCAGCCGCGACGATCGCGGCGAGAAAACCGGCACGATCACCTGACCGGGCCGCGCCAGCAGGTCCGCGGCGGCGGAACTCGCGCCCTGCGGCAGCTGATCATAGACAACGACGCCCGGAACCGGCAGCGCACGTGCGACATGCGCGCCATGGGGATGCATCCAACCCGCGCCCAGATCGTCCAGCAGCGGCATCATGCGCGCCGCGTCGCCCGGCCCTTCGGTCACGGAAAATCCTGCCTCGCGCGCGGCAAGCGCCGTCGCCGGGCCAACGCAGATCGCCGGCCGGCCCCGTCCCTCACCCCCATGGGGAACGGCATGTACCGACGTGAAGACCAGACCCTTTGCTGCCTGCAGGGGCGCGGGATCATGCGCGACGGGCACGATGTGCAGCACCGGCGAGATGAGCAGGTCAAGCCCCAGCTCGGCCAGCCCTGCGGCAAAGCGTCGCGAGGCATCCTCGGGGCGGGTCAGCAGAAGGGTTGGCGGCATGGCAATTGGCCGGTGCTGGTGCTAGTTGGATATGCCTAGGCCCTTGGCCGCGCCGAAACAAGGATGAGCATGTCACTGACATTTCTGGGTATCGAAAGCAGTTGCGACGACACGGCCGCCGCCGTCGTGCGCGATGACGGTACGATCCTTTCTTCGGTCGTGGCGGGGCAGACCGAGCTGCACGCAGATTTCGGCGGCGTCGTCCCCGAGATCGCGGCGCGCGCCCATGCCGAAAAGCTGGATATCTGCGTCGAACGGGCGCTGAGCGATGCCGGGCTGTCGCTGTCCGAACTGGACGGGATTGCCGTCACCGCCGGACCCGGTCTCATTGGCGGCGTCCTGTCTGGCGTCATGCTGGCCAAGGGGCTTGCGGTCGGGACCGGCCTGCCGCTGGTCGGAGTAAACCACCTTGCTGGCCATGCCCTGACGCCGCGTCTGACCGATCACGTCGAATACCCCTACCTGATGCTTCTGGTTTCGGGCGGGCATTGCCAGTTCCTGTCGGTCAGGGGCCCCGAGGATTTCACAAGGCTTGGTGGCACGATCGACGATGCCCCCGGCGAGGCATTCGACAAGGTCGCAAAGCTTCTGGGGCTGCCGCAACCCGGTGGCCCCGCTGTCGAAGACGCCGCCCGCCGGGGCAACCCGAAGCGTTTCGCCTTGCCTCGCCCGCTTCTGGATCGCCCCGGCTGCGACATGAGCTTTTCGGGTCTCAAGACCGCAGTCTTGCGCCAGCGCGATGAACTGGTCGCGGCACAGGGCGGGCTTCACGAACAGGATCGCGACGATATCTGCGCGGGTTTCCAGGCGGCCGTCGCCGATGTGCTGGCCGAAAAGACCCGCCGCGCGCTGGCCGCGGCCCCGGCGCCTGTGCTCGCAGTAGCCGGAGGCGTGGCCGCCAACCAGACCCTGCGCGCGGCCCTCAAGGCCGTCGCGGCCAAGGCCGGGGCCGAATTCATCGCCCCGCCGCTGCGTCTGTGCACCGACAATGCCGCGATGATCGCCTGGGCAGGGATCGAGGCGTTCAACGCGGGTCAGCGCGATGGCATGGATCTGGCGGCCCGGCCGCGATGGCCGCTCGACCGCAATTCGGCACCAATGCTTGGCGCAGGCAAACGCGGGGCCAAGGCATGAGCATCGCGGTGATCGGCGCGGGCGCCTTCGGAACCGCGCTTGCCCTGAGCCTGGCCGGCAAGACGGATGTCACGCTTTGGGGCCGGGATACAGCCTGGGCGGAAAGGCGAGAAAACCCCCGACTGCCGGGCATAGCCCTGCCCCGGTCCTTGCAGGTGACCGATCGCCTCGACAAGATCGGGGCCAGGACCATCCTGCTCGCGCTGCCGGCCCAGACCTTGGGCGGCTTCCTGGCCGACCATGCCGCGCGCTTCGACGGTCGCGACCTTGTCAGTTGCGCCAAGGGAATTGATCTCGTCACCCTGAACGGACCTTCTGCACTGATCGCCCAGGCCTGCCCACGGTCGAATGTCGCCGTCCTGACCGGCCCGAGCTTTGCTGCCGACATCGCGCGTGGCCTGCCGACGGCACTGACGCTGGCATGCGCCGACGCGGCCACCGCCGAGCATCTGCAGCGCGACCTCTCGACGGCTTCGCTGCGGCTTTACCGCACCACCGATGTGGCTGGTGCCGAACTGGGCGGCGCGTTGAAAAACGTCATCGCGATCGCCGCGGGTGCCGCGATCGGTGCGGGCTTCGGCGACAGTGCCCGCGCGAGTATCGTCACCCGTGGCTTCGCCGAGATGACCCGGCTCGCCGCAGCTCTTGGCGCCCGCCCGGAAACGCTGACCGGGCTTTCCGGCCTTGGCGATCTGGTCCTGACCTGCACCTCGGACCAGTCGCGCAACTTCCGCTACGGGCTTGCCCTGGGTGCCGGGGATGACTTCGCGGCGGGAACGACCGTCGAAGGCGCCGCCACCGCTCGCGCCGTCGCGGCCCTTGCGCCGCGCCTTGGCGTCGAACTGCCGATTTCGCAACTGGTGGCGGGTCTTGCCGAGGGCCGCATCGCCATGGAACATGCGCTCGACATTTTGCTCAACCGCCCCCTGAAGGAGGAATGATGCCCCTTTTCGCCGTGATCTGCCGCGACAAACCCGGCCACCTGCAGACCCGTCTCGACACCCGTGAAAAGCACCTCGCCTTCCTGGGCGAAAATCCCGGCCTGCAGCTTGCTGGCCCCTTTGTCGAGAACGGCTCTCCGGTCGGCTCGCTTCTGATCGTCGAGGCCGCCGATCTGGGCAGCGCAAGCAACTGGGCCGAGAAGGACCCCTATAACATCGCCGGGCTCTTCGCCTCGGTCGAGGTCGTCGAATGGAAGAAGGTGATCGGCTGATGGCATTCTGGCTTTTCAAGTCCGAACCCGATGTCTTCAGCTTCGACGACCTGATCGCGAAGGGAGAAAAGGGCGAGCAGTGGGATGGTGTCCGCAACTACCAGGCGCGCAACAACATGCGCGCGATGCAGGTGGGTGAACGGGGACTGTTCTATCATTCGAATATCGGCAAGGAGGTTGTCGGCATTTGCGAGGTCGTCGCCCCGGCCCATCCGGATTCGACCGCTGACGATCCGAAATGGGAATGCGTCGACATCAAGGCCTTGGCACGCGTGAACCGCCCCGTGACCCTTGATGACGCCAAGGTCGAGCCGCGTCTGTCGAAGATGGTGCTGGTGAACAATTCGCGTCTTTCGGTCCAGCCGGTCGCCGATGACGAGTGGGAGGTGATCCTGGAACTTGCGGGCGGAACGCAAGAGCTCTGAGGAATGAGGCAGCCGGGGCCTGGCGGCGCCGGCCACCCAGGGAGGAAAAATGGCACGCGGCCCAAAGATCATCGCCGACCGTCCGACAACGAAACGCATCGGCGCGCTGCGCGCGCTCTGGCCGTTCATCCGGCCATATCGCGGGCTGCTTGCCGCAGCCATGCTGGCACTGGCAGTCACGGCTGGCATCAGCCTTGTCCTGCCCCTGGCCGTGCGCCGCGTCGTGGATGGTTTCGACGCCGGGGCGCATCTTCTGGACCAGTATTTCGGCGCGGCCCTTGGCATTGTCGCCCTGCTCGCGATCGGGACGGGGCTGCGCTACTATCTCGTCACCCGGCTGGGTGAACGGGTCGTGGCCGATATGCGTGCAGCGGTCTTCGATCGGGTCATCACCCTTAGCCCCGCCTTCTATGAACGTGTCCTGACCGGCGAAATCATCAGCCGGATCACGACGGATACGACCCTGATCCAGTCGGTGATCGGCTCGTCCGTATCGATCGCGCTTCGCAATTTCATGATCCTGCTTGGCGGGATGTTCATGCTGATCTGGACATCTTCCAAGCTCTCGGGACTGGTCCTGTTGCTCGTGCCGCTGGTAATCGTGCCGATCATCGTCCTTGGCCGAAGGCTGCGCGCGCTGTCCCGCGAAAACCAGGACTGGATCGCGCAAAGTTCCGGGGCTGCCTCGGAAAGCCTGCTATCTGCGCAGACCGTGCAAGCCTTCACCCATGAAGAGCCGACGCGCCGCCGTTTCCGCGACGTGACCGAGAAATCCTACGGTGCCGCCATGCGCCGCGTGAGCACGCGCACGATGATGACGGTGATCGTCATCTTCCTGATCTTCTCGGGCGTGCTTGGGGTGCTGTGGATCGGTGCACGCGATGTCCGCACCGAAGTCATGACCGTGGGCGAGCTTGTCCAGTTCGTGATCTACGCCGTCATGGTCGCGGGCGCGGTTGGCGCCCTTTCCGAGATCTGGGGAGAACTGCAGCGCGCCGCCGGCGCCACCGAAAGGCTTACCGAGCTTCTGAGTGCCGAGGATACGCTGACCGATCCGGTCCAGCCTGCCCCCTTGCCCTTGCCTGCCAAGGGCAGCATCAGCTTCGAGAATGTGACGTTCCACTATCCTTCGCGACCGGACGTCTCGGCGCTTGAAGGCGTTTCGCTTGAGATCGCCCCGGGCGAGACGGTCGCGCTGGTTGGCCCTTCGGGCGCGGGCAAAACGACCGTGGTGCAATTGCTGCTGCGGTTCTGGGACCCGGCCTCGGGTCGCGTCCGGCTTGACGGGATCGACCTGCGCGACATGGCGCGGGCGGATTTCCGTCAGGCCATGGCGCTGGTGCCGCAGGACCCGGTTATCTTCGCCACGACTGCGCGCGAGAACATCCGCTTCGGCCGTCCCGGCGCGTCCGATGCCGAGGTCGAGGCAGCGGCCCGTGCGGCCCATGCCCACGAATTCCTGTCGGCCCTGCCCGACGGATATGACAGCTATGTCGGCGAACGCGGCGTGATGCTGTCGGGCGGGCAAAAGCAGCGTATCGCCATCGCGCGCGCCATGCTGCGGGATACGCCGATCCTGTTGCTGGACGAGGCAACAAGCGCGTTGGACGCCGAATCCGAACGCTTTGTTCAGGCGGCAGTCGACAAGCTTTCGCGCGACCGCACCACGATCATCGTGGCCCACCGGCTTGCCACCGTGAAGAAGGCCGACCGCATCATTGTATTCGATCACGGTCAAATCGTCGCGCAGGGCAGCCATGAAGAACTTGTGGCCCAAGGCGGGCTTTACGCGCGGCTCGCCCGATTGCAATTCACCGAAGGCGCCGAGCTGCAGGCGGTGGGCTAGCGCGGTGCGGCATAGACGGCAGACCAGAACACCGTCTTGCCGTCCGCGCCGACCGCGCGCCCAATACCGAAATCGCGCATCTGGGGGTTCAGGATATTGGCGGCATGCCCGCGCGATCCGGACCAAACCTGCAGCGCGCTTTGCATCGTGAAGGGGCCTGCGGCGATGTTTTCGGCCACGATCCTGGGGGCATAGCCCTGCGCCTTGACGCGCTGCATCGGCCCGCTGGTTGCACCGCGATGCGTCATTCGCCCCCGTTTCGCCATGTCGCAAGCCTGGCGCGCTGCCGCCTGCGCAAGGCGCGGATCGGCCCGAAGCGCATTCAGCCCGTTTGCCCCGCGGATCGCGTTGGTCGCGCTTGCTGCCTCGGCATTCGTCCTTCCCGATGTCGTCTCGCAGCGCGGCGCGCTTGTCCCGGTGACCTGCGGACCCGAGCTTGCATCGCCCCCGCCCACGCAGGCCCCCAGGAGGAAACTCAAGACCACCGCGATCGAACCCGTTTGTGCCATTTTCGACAATCCTGATTTTCCAGCCATTCCGGCCTCACCACCAAGGAACCGTCCGGGGGGCCTGATTGTTTCGAGATCGAACCAACGCGGAAAGGACAGGACATGGCTATCTGGGACTTCGTGAAGGATGCAGGCAAATCAATCTTCGGCTCGGAAGCAAAGGCCGCCGAGGCGCCCACGGCCGCCGAGACGGAGCAGAGCGAGACAGACCGCAAGGTCGCCGCCCTGAAGCAGGAACTGACCGAACTGGGCCTTACGTCCAAGGACGTGCATCTGACGCTGCGCGGCGGTGACACCGTGGTGATCTCGGGCCAGGCACGCGATCAGGAAACCATGGAAAAGCTGATCCTTGCCGTGGGCAACATCAAGGGGATTGCCCATGTCGAACTGGCCGAGGACCCAGGCAAGTCGGCGGGGTTCGGAGCAGCGCATGCCGCCCCACCGCCCTCGGCGCCTCCGGGCGGGGCCGAGATGACCCCGACCCAGACCACGCCGGAGCCTGCCGCCGTGCCCGCTTCAGCGCCCGCCGAATTCCGCGAGCCCGTGTTCCATACCGTCCAGAAGGGTGAGACACTCTCGGCGATTGCCCAGGAATATCTTGGCAAGGCCAGTCGATATCCCGAGATCTTCGAAGCAAACAAGCCGATGCTGAGCGACCCCGACAAGATCTACCCGGGCCAGATGCTGCGCATCCCGCAGGAATGACCTAACGTCCTGACGCTGCGTAGTGCGGCTGACGGGCGGGGCTGGTGTCTTGCCCGTCACCCGGATTTCGGCACATTCTCCGGCTCTGTAGGGGTTCACCCGAATGACGACTGGGAGGAGTGTCATGGCCAAATTCGCAACAACCGCCGACCGCGATGCGGTCGAGGCGGAAATGCCCTATGAGCAGAGGGATGTGCCGGACACGATCTACAAGTTGCTCACCCGCACCCGCGAACGCCATGCCGACCGGCCCGCGATCAGTTTCCAGCTTCTGTCCGATCCGCGATCCAAGGCACGCACGCTGACTTGGAACGACCTGCATGAGCGGGTTACCGAGACGGCGAACCTGTTTCGCAGCCTTGGTGTCGGGCCCAAGGACGTCGTGGCCTATCTGCTGCCGAACACGGCGGAAACTCCGGTCGTGCTGCTGGCCGGGGCAACGGCGGGCATCGTCAATCCGATCAACCCGCTTCTCGAGCCCGAACAGATCGCGAGCATCCTGCGTGAAACAGGGGCGAAGGTGCTCGTCACGCTGAAGCCCTTTCCGAAATCCGACATCGCCCAGAAGGCGGCCGAAGCGGTGGCCCAGGCCCCGGGCGTGAAAACGGTGCTGCAGGTCGATCTGCGCGGATACCTGTCGGGCCTGAAACGGCTCGCGATCCCGTTCCTGCGTCCAAAGATGACGACGACGAACCAGGCCAAGTATCTGGATTTCGAGGCTGCGGCGAGCGCCCAGCGGCACAACCGCCTGACCTTCGACGAACCCGAGGGCGACAGGGTCGCCGCCTATTTCCATACCGGCGGTACGACCGGCACGCCCAAGGTCGCCCAGCACAAGCAATCAGGGATGATCTATAACGGCTGGCTGGGCTCCGAAATGCTTTTCACCCATCGGGACGTGCTGATGTGCCCGCTGCCGATGTTCCATGTCTTTGCCGCTTATCCCGTGCTGATGTCCTGCGTGGCCTCGGGCGCGCAACTGGTCATGCCAACCCCGGCAGGCTATCGCGGAGAGGGCGTTTTCGACAATTTCTGGAAATTGCTCGAGCGTTGGCAGGCCACCTTCCTGATCACGGTTCCCACCGCCATCGCCGCATTGATGCAGCGCCCGGTCGATGCGGATGTGTCTTCGCTGCGCACCGCGATCTCGGGCTCGGCCCCGCTGCCGGTCGAACTTTACAATCGCTTCCGCGCCGCGACCGGCGTCGAGATTTCGGAAGGCTACGGCCTGACCGAGGCGACGTGCCTTGTGTCATGCAACCCGGTCGACGGCATGAAGAAGGTCGGTTCGGTAGGCTTGCCCCTGCCCTACTCGCATGTGCGCATCCTGCGTCGCACGCCCGAAGGATTCCACGAATGCGCAACCGATGAGATTGGTGAGATCTGCGTCGCAAGCCCCGGTGTCTTCGAAGGCTCGACCTATACGGAAGCCGACAAGAACCACGAGCTTTTCGCCGAAGATCGCTTCCTGCGCACCGGCGATCTGGGTCGGATCGACCCCGATGGCTATCTGTGGATCACCGGCCGCGCCAAGGATCTTATCATCCGCGGCGGTCATAATATCGACCCAGCCATGATCGAGGATGCACTGCTGTCGCATCCCCAGGTCGCCTTCGTCGGCGCGATCGGTCAGCCAGACAGCTTTGCCGGCGAACTGCCCTGTGCCTATGTGGAACTGGTTGCCGGGGCAACGGCCGATGTCAGCGAACTGATGGCCCACGCCAGGGATCACATCCCGGAACGTGCCGCGATCCCGAAGCATGTCGAGATCCTGCCCGAATTGCCGAAGACAGCGGTGGGCAAGATCTTCAAGCCCGACCTGCGCAAGCTCGCCATCAAGCGGGTCTATGACGAGGCGATCACAAGGGCCGGGCTGGCTGCCGAAGTCTGCGAGGTGGTCGACGACAGGAAGCGCGGCCTTGTCGCCCATCTCGCCCGCAAGGGCGATCTGGACGAAGAGCGTCTTGCCGACTGCCTCGGCCAATTCACCCGCCCCTGGGAATGGAAGTAAGCGCGCAGCCATACCTGACAACCATCAGTTGCGTTACACAACCCCAGGATGTTAGCCTTTGGCGACACCCTGGGAGTGCTGGAAATGAATCTTGATGTTCGCGAAGCCATCGAAGACGACGACGAAAGCCTGCTCGAAATAGACGTCACCGATCCGCCCGCAACGGCTGAGGTCGGGGCAGCGCCCAGATGGCTGGCCGATCTGCGCGGTTCGAACGGAAAGGGTTTCTATCACTCGCTCGGCGATTACGCCCTGGTTTTCGCCGATCGCGACAGCGAACATCTTCTGGTCAGCTTCGACAACCTGTCCTCGGCCCGCGACGATACGCTGGGCAGGGACCCTTGGGGCTACAGCTTCGTCGCGAAGAACGGTTGGTCGCAGCTTGGCGTCATGGCATTCGTTCCCGGATGGTTCAGGGACGAGGCGCTGTTCGACGAGCTGCACCGCCTTGCCGAAAGCGGCTTCTTTCGGCGTTTCCGCTCGGTCACGCTGACCGGGACCTCGATGGGTGGCTACGCGGCATGTGCCTTCGCATCGCTCGTGCCGGGCTGCAGGGTGATCGCCTTTTCGCCCCAATCGACCCTGATGAAGGATCTTGTCCCGTGGGAGCGTCGCTTTTCCTCGGGCCGCAAGGCGGACTGGTCGGGGCGCTTCGTCGATGCGCCTTCGGAATGCGCAGCAGCCAGCAAGGTCTGGCTGGTCTACGACCCGCATTTCGAACCCGATGTCAGCCATGTCGACCGGTTCAAGGCGGCGAACACGATCCGCCTCCCAGCGCGCCATGCCGGGCATAAATCCGCGCTGTTCCTGCGCCGTGCCGGTGTCCTGTCCACCATCATGCGCGAGGCCATCCAGGACGAACTGACCCCCACGAGCTTTTTCCGATCCTGCCGCGAAGGCCGCAAGCTGCCCTGGTATGTGAATGGCCTGGCGGAGCAGTTGATGGAACGCGGAAATGGTCGGCTGCTGGCCAGACTGATCGAATGGCTCCGCAATGCCGAACTTCGCGGACAGGCCCGCAACATCGAGAAGCGCGCGGCCGATGCCGGCCTTCTGAAAGCGCCCAAGGGACAGGGGAAGCGCAAGGCAAAGAAGACCCAGCACGATCTGCCGATCCATGCAGAAAAATCCCGCGCGGCCGACCTACCGGTCGAACAACGCGGTCACGACAGCGAAGCTTTACGTCCCTGGCAGGAAAAACAGGCGCCCTCGATCTGAGAAGGGCTGCAGCGGGTCAGACGGCAGGCTGCAGCGCCTCAGGCTCATCTTCAGGGGGCATGGTGGGCGCGGCGGCGTTGATCGCTTCGGCAATCCGGTGATAGCCCTTGCGGGTGTAGTGATCGCTGTCGACGAATTCCTTCTGGGGGACGACGGTATCGATATCGATGAAGACGGCGCCATGGTGGGTTGCGCAGAAATCGCGGCACATCCTGTTGAACGCCTTGCGTTCTTCCATCATTCGGCCGGCCGGCCCGCCCCTCAGAGATGTGCCCAGAACAAAAAGATGCGCATCGCTGCGCTTCAGGCCGTGGACCCGTGACAGGGCTGCGCGCATGATGTCGAGCCGCTTTTCCACCGGCAGTTTCAGATGTCGCAGCGATCGGAGCATCCGCACCGCAATGCGCGGGTCGCGGCTCAGCGCCGCAAGCCGCTTGGGGGGGATTGTGACAAGGTAGCGATCGGGCTGCCCCTGCCCTTCATGGGCAAACAGGTTGTCGCTGCGGAACGCGAAGAAAAGCGAAACGATGATCGTGTCGGATTGCGCGAAGCTTTCATCTGCAGCCTGCATTTCGGCCAGGGAATGCCCTGCAACCCGACGCAGGACCCAGTTCTGTGCGAGCGACGCATCGCGCGGGTTCAGCAGGAAACCCGCATCGTCATAGCGCACGATAACGCCCTGGTCGTCCTGCCTGTTCACGAATTCGGTGCGCCTGGCGCCGCAATAGAACGAGACCTGCTGCAGATCGCAGCCGCCGACCAGCGCGACGCTGCGTGTCATGGCCGCCTCGGCGGGGGCACCGAAATCTTCCACCTGCGTGATCCAGTCGACCATTGCCGGCTCCTGCAAGCCGTTCGCGATCGGCTTCACGATCTCGATCTCGGGGCGGCCGAGATGATGCCAGACCCATTGCTCGACCCCCATGTTCAGGGTGCGGCAAGAGAAGGCAAAATGATGCACGGTCGTGCCGCTGAACCGCCGGCGTATGCAGAAAAAGCCGACGATACCGTAATCGCCGTAGCGGTCGCGCACCTCGATCAGTCCGGCGTGAACGCCAGGCACCCGCAACAATGCGGTCAGTTCGTCCTTCTCGGCCTCGGTATGGACACGCTGCTTGGTGAAGTTCAGTTGATTGGTCCGGTTGATCAGCTCATGGACCCTGTCCATCCGCTGATCCAGTTCGGTGACGATGCGCAGTTCGATCCCCGACTGGCGCAGGAAATCCTCGTTCGAAAGGCCAGTCGACTGCTGCTCGACCTCGCGCCGTTCCATCACCTTGTATTGCTGCAGTCGCTTGTGGCTCCGGTCGTCCTTGCCACGGCATTCGGGCAGGTCAAGAAGCGCCGTCAGATCTTCCGAGGTTCCGTCCGTCGCACCGGCGGCATCGATGCAGGCCATGTCCGGGCAGAAAAAGGCGACCTCCTGCAGGTTCAGGTGATTGTCATCCAGAAAAACCACGTTTGCGGGGCGCAATCCCATGCGCTCGACCATCGACTTGATCGCCGCCCCCTTGGGCGTCCACTCGATATGGGGAAAGACGAAAAGATCCCAGACTCCCAGTTCGACAAGGCGGGCACGCGCGGCGGCATGATCGTTTTTCGAACAGACCGACACCATGATCCCCCGGTCGACCAGCACCCTGATCATCTCGAGATGGGCCTTTACCGGGGTGGCGCCCCCTTCCGAAAGCGTCCCCTGCCAGAAGGTTTCATCAAGGTCCCAGATGACCAGCTTGATCTCGTTCTTCACTTCCTTGAAACGGTCGTCGCTCACGGTGCCCTCTGCCTGAAATGACCATTGGGAGAGTTGACTACCGAATACACTACCTTGAGTTGCATTCCAGGGCAAAGATTTTCCCGGAAATCTGGTAAACGCATTTTTGGAATGGAATTGGAAAGCCTTGCGGCAAACAAAAAATGCGGGGCGGCGGCGCATTCACCGGGCAATTGGCAGCCGTTCCTGACCGATCCCGAAGAAGGGGCGAAAACCCGTGGCGCAGGCGCCTTGCATACGTCAGTGCCAGGATATGTGGCCCTGCCCCCAACGGGAACAAGGCCACCATCGTGTCAGGTCAGCGGGTGAACTTCTTGTATTTCACGCGCTTCGGTTCGATCGAATCCGGGCCAAGCCGGCGAACCTTGTCGGCCTCGTAATCCTCGAAGTTGCCCTCGAACCACTCGACATGGGCGTCGCCCTCGAAGGCGAGGATGTGGGTGCACAGACGGTCGAGGAAGAAGCGGTCGTGCGAGATGATCACCGCGCAGCCCGCGAAATCTTCAAGCGCCGCTTCCAGAGCCTGCAGCGTTTCCACGTCGAGGTCGTTGGTCGGTTCGTCGAGCAGCAGAACGTTGCCGCCCGATTTCAGCAGTTTCGCCATATGGACGCGGTTGCGTTCACCGCCCGAAAGCAAGCCCACCTTTTTCTGCTGGTCACCGCCCTTGAAGTTGAAGGCCGAGCAATAGGCGCGGCTGTTCATCGTGGCATCACCCAGCGCGATTTGTTCCGCGCCACCCGAAATCTCTTCCCAGACGGTCTTGTTGGGGTCGAGCGCGTCGCGCGACTGGTCGACATAGGAAAGCTTCACGGTGTCGCCCAGCGTGATCGAGCCCTCGTCGGGCTGCTCGTTGCCGGTCAGCATGCGGAACAGCGTCGACTTGCCCGCGCCGTTCGGGCCGATGACGCCGACGATGCCGCCCGGCGGCAGCGAGAAGGTCAGGTCTTCGACCAGAAGCTTGTCGCCCATGGCCTTCTTCAGGCCCTCGATCTCGATGACCTTGTTGCCCAGACGCTCGCCATTCGGGATGATGATCTGCGCGTTCGTCAGCTTCTCGCGCTCGGACTGGCCGGCCAGCTCGTTATAGGCGTTGATACGCGCCTTCTGCTTGGCCTGACGGGCTTTCGCGCCGGCGCGGATCCATTCGAGTTCCCGCTCCAGCGTCTTCTGCTTGGCCTTGTCCTCGCGGGCTTCCTGCTCAAGCCGCTTGGCCTTCTGTTCCAGCCAGGCTGAATAGTTGCCCTCGTAGGGGATGCCCCGACCACGGTCGAGTTCGAGAATCCAGCCGGTGATGTCGTCAAGGAAATAGCGGTCGTGGGTGACGCACAGGATGGTGCCGGGATATTCGATCAGGTGCTTTTGCAGCCAGGCGATCGTCTCGGCGTCGAGGTGGTTGGTCGGTTCGTCCAGAAGCAGCATGTCGGGCGCTTCGAGCAGCAGCTTGCACAAAGCCACGCGGCGACGCTCGCCACCCGAAAGGCTTTCGACATCGGCATCATCCGGCGGACAGCGCAGGGCTTCCATCGCGACGTCGATCTGGCTGTCGAGATCCCACAGGTTCTCGGCGTCGATCTCGTCCTGAAGCTTTGCCATTTCCTCGGCGGTTTCGTCCGAGTAGTTCATGGCAAGTTCGTTGTAGCGGTCGAGCTTGGCCTGCTTGGCCTTGACCCCCTCCATGACGTTGCCGCGCACGTTCAGCGCCGGGTCAAGCTGGGGCTCCTGCGGCAGATAGCCGACGGTCGCGCCCTTGGCGGCCCATGCCTCTCCCGAGAAATCCTTGTCGATGCCGGCCATGATGCGCAGCAGCGTCGACTTACCCGCGCCGTTCACGCCGACGACGCCGATCTTGACGCCGGGCAGGAAATTCAGCCGGATGTTCTCGAATGTCTTCTTGCCACCGGGATAGGTCTTGGACACCCCGTCCATGTGATAGACATATTGGTAGGAGGCCATGATCTTTCCTCGTTCAAATGAAATCTGTCTGGGCTTGGCCGCTATTTAGTGCAGAGGCGGCGAAAGGGGAAGGCCGGGCCTAGCGGAACTGCGCGGTGAAATCCTTGCCGAAGGTCTCGTCGAGGAAGCCGAATTGCGGCTCCAGCTTCTCGCGCAGCCGCCTGCGCGCCATGTCGGGCACCGAGAGCGAATTATCCGAGGCAAACACCTTTCGGCTCGCGTCACGATAGTCGAAAGGGCTGAGACCCAGGAATGTTTCGACCTTGCGCAGGAAACCCATAGGGTCGGTCGCGATCATGCCGAAGGGCATGTAAAGCAACCGATCGGGGCCGAAATGCGCATTCCAGCGCGGTACATAGGTCATGTAGTCGCCCCGGTCCATCAAGACCGGGTCTTCGACTTCCTTCAGCCATTCCTCGGGCGAGCCCGGCTTCCGTCTGGCACGAGTCAGGTTCATCTTGAGCTGGGAAACCGCGCGGTCCACCGGATGGCGAATGATGTAGATGAATTTCGCCTCGGGCAGGAACTTGGCGATGAAATCGACGCCTTCCGGCGGCAGGGTCGAATATTCGGGCGTGATGTCCAGCGCCTGCGTGTTTTCCGGCGCCGGAGAGAAGACCATCTTGTACCAATGGTTCGTGAACATCGGCTCGCGCGTGACGCGGTTGAGATAGCGCCGCACCTCGACGGGCACTTCCTCGCCCTTCGATTCCCAGCGTTTCTGGATGTTCACCTTGGCGCGCCTGTAATGCCAGGGTAGCCATTGGCGATGCTCTTCGACGAAGCGATGGTTGAAGAACTGGACCTCCTTGAACGGAGGCGTCCATATCTCGGGATGCTGCGACAGCATCTGCGACAGCCAGGTGGTCCCCGCCTTCTGCGCTCCGATACCCAGGAAATCCGGTTTGCGCGGCTTGCCGTTCGGGTTCCAGTTCATGCACCTGCCTCTGTCTCGCTTTTGCGAGACAGTGTTAGGACAGGTCCATGAAAGGGGAAAGACGTCAATCGCCCCAAGGGGCCGATTGCTCAGAGCTTGCCCCAAAGATCGTATTCACCTGCCTCATCCACCGTCACGCTGACGATATCGCCGGGTTTCAGCGTCTCGAAACCCTCGTCGATGAAGAGGTTGCCGTCGATTTCGGGCGCGTCGGCCTTGGTGCGGCAGGTCGCGCCGTCATTATCCACGCTGTCCACGATCACGTCGATGCGTTGGCCGACCTTGGCCGCGAGCTTCGCCTCGGAAATCGCCTGCGCCTTTTCCATGAAGCGGTTCCAGCGGTCCTGCTTGACCTCGTCGGGGACATGGTCCGGCAGGTCATTGGCACGCGCGCCCTTGACGTTTTCGTATTGGAAGCAGCCGACGCGGTCCAGTTGCGCCTCGTCGAGCCAGTCGAGCAGGGTCTGGAACTCGTCCTCGGTTTCGCCGGGATAGCCGACGATGAAGGTCGAGCGCAGGGTGATGTCCGGGCAGGCCGAGCGCCAGGCCTGGATCTCGTCGAGCGTCTTCGCGGCTGCCGCCGGGCGGGCCATGCGCTTCAGCACATCGGGATGGGCGTGCTGGAAGGGGATGTCGAGATAGGGCAGCACCAGCCCCTCGGCCATCAGCGGTATGAGGTCGCGGACATGCGGATAGGGATAGACGTAATGCAGCCGCACCCAAGCGCCGAGGCTGCCCAGATCGCGGGCAAGGTCGGTGATATGGGCGCGATGGCCGCGCTCGGTCGCGAACTTGCGGTCGAGCCCGTAGGCCGAGGTGTCCTGCGAAATGACCAGCAGCTCGCGCACCCCGGCCTCGACCAGTTTCTCGGCCTCGCGGATGACGGCATGGGCCGGGCGGCTGACCAGCTTGCCGCGCATATCGGGGATGATGCAGAACTTGCAGGCGTGATTGCAGCCTTCCGAGATCTTCAGATAGCTGTAATGGCGCGGCGTCAGGCTGACGCCCGAGGCCGGCAGCAGGTCGATGAAGGGATGGGGCGAGGGCGGCACGGCGCCATGCACCGCGTCCAGCACCTGCTCGTATTGCTGCGGGCCGGTCACGGCCAGCACCGAGGGATGCGCGCCGGTGATGTATTCGGGCTCTGCGCCAAGGCAGCCGGTGACAATGACCTTGCCGTTCTCGGCCAGCGCCTCGCCGATGGCCTGCAGGCTTTCCGCCTTGGCGCTGTCGAGGAAGCCGCAGGTGTTCACGATGACCGCGCCCGCGCCCTTGTAGTCGGGGCTGATCGCATAACCTTCGGCGCGCAGGCGCGTCAGGATGCGTTCGCTGTCGACAAGCGCCTTGGGACAGCCAAGGCTGACCATCCCAATCGTCGGTTGACCCTCTCGACGCGTGGTGTCGAAGATCGGGCTGGGGGCTAGATCGGGGCGCAACAGGGGCGGGTTCTGGCTCATGGCGGGCATATAATGCGGCGCGCTGCGCTTGTTAAGCGCTAAGCAGCGCTTTGCCCGCACACCGGAACGTCATTTCGCCTTTCGCGTTCGTTTCGGCATATCAAGGGGGATGATGATCAGGATGACTTTGCCCATGAACCGTATCGCAGGCTTTCTCGCCCTTTCGCTGACGCTGGCCCTTTCGACGGTCCCCGCAGCCCATGCACGTGCCAGCGCAGAGCCCATCATCATCCTGAACAACAAGGGCGGCAACGTGTTGCAGGCAGTCAATGAGCGCGAGAAGCTTGCGCGGAGCGGCCGTCCGGTCCAGGTCCGGGGCTATTGCCGTTCGGCCTGCACGATCTACATCACCATGCCGAATGCCTGTCTGGGACCCAACGCGACCGTGGGCTTTCATGCCCCGCGCATTCCCGGAACGCAGATCATTCCGCCGATCGTCGACCAGATCATGGCACGCTACTATCGCAACGGCATTCTGCAGAAATGGAATGCCGAATGGAAAAAGTCGCTGTCGATGCACAAGATCTCGGCCAAGCAATACGTCAAGCTGGACCCGCAGACGAAGCTCTGTCCCAAGTGACCCCTGTCCACCTGCGGGCAATTCCCGCGCCACCAAAGGGCGGCGCGGGCCTGTTCGTTTGATTACTTGGCGGCCAGCAGCTCCGGCACTGACAGCAGGATGAATTCGTTCTCGGCGGCGCGGCCGATTTCACGCCCGCCCGAGAAGGGCAGGTTGTTGTCATTGGCGACAAGGATATGGGTCTCGTCGACGCGGGCCACGTTCTCGATCGTGAAGAAGGGAAAGCTGAAATTCCCTTCGGCGGGCTTGAGCCCTGCCAGCGCCTTGCCCTCCGGATCGGCGATATCCATCAGGTTCACATGGCCGATGCGGCGGATATAGCCCTGATCGTCGCGGCTCGCAGTGTCGACCAGAACGATGTTCTTGACCTTGGCGGGCAGCGGATAGCAGCTTGCCGCGTCGGCGCCCTCGGCACATGCCTTGGCGGCATCGCCCTCGCCATTGTCCCGCTCGATCACCAGCGCGCGGGTGTCGTCGATGAAGTTGAAATCCCCGATCGCCGTCGCACCTTCAGAAAGCTTGAAGCGATAGCTGTCCCCGGTCCAATCCGCCCTGGCCGGATCGAAGACCAGCACGCGCAGGAAATCTCCCTCGGTCTCGCCGCCTTCGACCAGCAGGGGCTTTTCAAGCATCGCCCAAAGCAGGTTCGAGCCCGGCTGCAAGGCCATCCCTTCATATCCGCCCGACCGTTGAACGCGGAAATCCTTGCCCGGAGCGGCGGGAACGATGGTTCCCGCGGTATCCGGCCCGGTCAGAACTTCGCCGTCAAGTCGGGTCGCGAACACGTCCAGCACCCGGCCATCGCGTGCAACACGCAGGATATAGGGGCCGAATTCGTCGCCGATCCAGATTTCGCCATCCAGATACTGGATGCTTTCCGTGTCGAAATCCGAGCCCGTCAGATAGCGACTTTCGGTGCCCTCATTGGCAATGCGGAATGGTACCTTGTGATCGGGATCGTTCAGGAAGACGGTTTCAAGACGCTCGACCTTGCCGGTTTCAAAATCCGGGGCCATGCGATGGAAGAACAGCATCGCATCCGGGCTGTTCAGCTTTGATCCGAACCCGTTATCGGTCAGGGTGAACCAGCTGCCATCCTCGGCGCGGTTCATTGCAAAGCCCGACATGCCCTGGACAGGCTGGCCGATGAAGGGCAGCGAAATCCCCGTCGGATGCTGGCCGTAATTCTTGCCCGTATCGCCCATGACGGACATCGGGGCCTCGTTGCGGCCCTTGCCGGTGAACTTGCCGGAAATCAGCAGGTCGCGAGGCGCATCCTCGGGCGGCGCGATCATCGAGAAGGCAGGCAGGATCGCGTGACCCGCAAGCGTGGCGGGATAGATATCTTCGGCCATGGCCGGGCCCGCAAGGCCACAGGCAAGGGCGATCAGGCTGAAACGCATGGAAGGCTCCTTCGTTTGATTCCAGAGCCTTCTGCTAAGCGATGCCAGTGACAGGTATGCTTCACCTGTATGGCAGCCGGGTAACGGGCAGATTACTCCCTGAGCCGCCAGCCGGTCAGGAAGATCCAGCGGATCACCGCCATGCAGACCAGGATCATCAGAGCGACGGCAAAAAGCGAGACGCCAACCGGAACATCGGCCAGATCAAAGAACGACCAGCGGAAGCCCGAGATCAGGTAAAGCACCGGATTGAGCTTCGCGACGGCCTCCCAGAAGGGCGGCAGCATCGAGGCCGAATAGAACGCCCCGCCAAGAAAGACGAGCGGCGTGATGACCATCATCGGCACGATCTGAAGCTGCTCGAAGCTTTTTGCCCAGAGCCCGATGATGAACCCGAGAAGCGAGAAGCCGACCGCCGTCAGGATCAGGAACGAGATCATCCAGAAGGGATGCGCGATATGCGCGCCGTTGAACCAGAAGCTGGTCAGAAGGATCACCAGCGCGATCATCACCGCCTTGGTCGCAGCCGCGCCGACAAAGCCCAGCGTCACCTCGATCCAGCCGGTCGGGGCGACCAGATATTCATAGATCGTCCCCGAGAATTTCGGGAAATAGATCCCGAAGCTCGCATTGGATACCGATTGCTGCAGCACGGTCAGCATCATCAGCCCGGGAACGATGAAGGCGCCATAAGCCACGCCCTCGACCGACTGGATGCGCCCCCCGATGGCCGCGCCGAAGACGACAAAGTAAAGCACCGTCGACAGGACCGGCGAGGCCAGGGATTGCCAGATCGTGCGGAAGAAGCGCGCCATTTCATGGCCGTAGACGGCGCGAACGGATTGCCAGTTCATGCGCGGACCTCCTCGGGCTTGTCCTCGACGAGCGCCATGAAGATTTCCTCGAGATTGCTTTGCTTGGTCGCGACATCGCGCACGGCGATGCCATGCTGGGTCAGATCGCCCAGCAGCCGCGCGATGCCGGTGCGATCCGCATTGGTGTCATAGTCGTAGCCCAGCTGCATGCCGTTTCCGTTGAGCGTCATCCCGCGCTCGGCAAGCGCTTCGGGCAATTCGGCCAGCGGCTCGTAAAGATCGATTGTCAGACGCTTCTTGCCGAACTCTCCCATCAGTTCCGCCTTTGGCTTCACCAGCAGGATCTCGCCCTTGTTGATCACGCCGATCCGGTCGGCCATGTCTTCGGCCTCTTCGAGATAATGCGTGGTCAGGATGATCGTGACGCCTTGGGCGCTGAGCGCGCGCACGACCTGCCACATCTCGCGGCGCAGTGCGACATCCACCCCCGCCGTCGGTTCGTCGAGAAACAGGACCTTGGGCCGGTGCGACAGTGCCTTGGCGATCAGGACGCGGCGCTTCATGCCCCCCGACAGCTCGCGCGTGCGCGCATCGCGCTTGTCCCACAGCGCGAGGCTGCGCAGAAGCTGCTCGAGATAGGCCTCGTCCGGCCCCTCGCCGTAAAGTCCGCGGGTGAAGCGGACGCAGTCGATGACCTTCTCGAAGGGTTCGAGCAGGATCTCCTGCGGCACGAGCCCAATCATCTTGCGTGCGGCCCGCCAGTCCTTGCGGATGTCATGCCCACCCACGCGGACGGTGCCCCCGGTCGGCGTCACAAGGCCGCAGATGATCGAGATCATCGTCGTCTTGCCCGCCCCGTTCGGGCCAAGCAGGGCCAGGATCTCGCCTTCGTTGATATTCAGTGAAACGCCGTTCAGCGCGGCCGTGCCGCTGCCATAACGCTTGGAGAGATTGTCGATCTCGATGATGGCACTCATGCGCCCTCCTGTATCGTCGGTTCGGGCAGTGAACGGCGTGCCCTCGCAGCGGCGGGCGCACGGTATTCATCAGTCCTGAAAGCAGGTTCCAGCCGCGGCTGCGGTCGGGTTCGTCCGAGATAGGTAACGACTTGGGCCGGAACAATGGCCGCAAGGATCAGTTTTCGGCAAGGGACTCTTTTCCGCCGGCCAATTGGAACAGCCGGGTGCTGGCCCCTTCGATCTGCTGGGCCAGTTCGCGAAGCACCTCATCCGAGGATTTGCCCGCTGCCATCCCGGGCAGGAACTCGACCACGCAGGTGCCCCGGCGGATCGGATAGCCGCGCTTGGGCCAGAACATGCCGCAATTCACCGCAACGGGTATGACCGGCAGGCCGGTCGCGCGCTGGATGATCGCGACGCCGGGCTTGTAGGGAACGGTCGTGCCCGGTTTCGTCCGCGTGCCCTCGGGATAGAAAATCAACTGCCCGAGGCCGTCGGGCGTGCTCCGGGCGGATTCGACCTCCGAGATGATCTGGCGCATCGCATCCTTGCCGCGCGCGCGATCGATCGGGATGCACCCCACCTTGCGCGCGAACCAGCCCATGATCGGCACCCTCATGACTTCGCGCTTCATCACGAAGGCGCGATCGGGACAGGCCGAGGCGATTGCGAGAATATCCAGAAAGCTCTGATGCTTGGCCGCGATCAGCGCATCGCCTGCGGGCAGCGTGCCGCGAAACTCGACCCGTATGCCGGCAATGACGCGCGCACCGCCCAGCATGAAGCGCAACCAGCGGGAGCCGGTGCGTTTCGCGTTCGATGCGTCGATCCATGTGCCCGGCAGGCCGATCAGCCCGATGACGGACGTGATCAGCACGGCGTAGATGTAGAACACGCCCGTCCGCAACCAGTCGAGAATTGACGCCGGGCGCGGCTCATAGGGGTTCATCAGCGGACCTCCCGCAGCATGCGAAGCGCGGCCGAGCGGGTCGCACCGAATCCGATCACTGCAGCCACGGCCGGAATGAGCAGCGGCCAGAACCAGCCCCAGCCCTGAAAGCCGAGCCCGGTCAGGAAGCCGCCGGCATCATCGGCCGCAGGCAGCGCCCAGACCGCGATCATCCCGAGCCCGGTGCCGATGGCCGCGCCCATTGCGGCGCGGCGCGTGAACCGGCGCACGAAGGCCGTCGCAATCGTGATATCGCGCGCGCCGATCAGGCGCAGCACCCGGATCACCTGACCGTTCGCGGCCAGCGCTGCCTTGGCGGCCAGCGTGATCATCGCGCCCGATGCGGCCGCAATCAGCACCAGCGAAAACAGGCCAAGCACCTTCAGCCGACCGGCAGCCCTCACCAACGGCTGACGCCAGCGCGTGTGATCGTCAAGCACCGCGCCCGGCGCCTCGCCCTGCAGGCGCAGCCGAAGCGCATCTGCATCGAAGCCTTCCTTGGCCTCGATCACCTCGATCAGGCGGGGAATGGGCAGGGCCTCGACCGGAACATCGGGTCCGAACCACGGCTCCAACAGCTTTTCGACCTCGGCATCGGGCAGCAGGCGCGACCCGGCGATGCCCGGCGTGGTCTTCAGCACCTCCATGACCGTGACCGTCTGATCGTCGATCTGGTCCTGCGGGGCCGAAACCCGGATCGTCGCGCTTTGCCCCAACTCGGTCGACCAGCGCTCGGCCAGCCGCCCGGTCGCCAAAGCCAGCGCCAGCGCAAAAACCGCAAGAAAGGCCATCGCCGCCGCCGCGAATACGGTCAGTTGCGCCGTGAAACCGGTCGGCGGGACGACACGATCGGTGCCGGCTGAATCGGGCCGGGTCAGACCGCGCCAGAGTGCCGAGAGTTCAAGGGATTTCAGGTCGCGTCCGGTCACAGGTCTGCTCCCGCAAGTTGCAGCCGCTTGCCGGCGATGCGCAGCACGCGCGCCTGCACATGTTGCTTGGCGGCGCGGATCAGGTTGAGGTCGTGAGTCGCAAAAAGGACCGATTTCCCCGAATGGTTGAGCCCCACCAGCAGATCCAGCAAGCGCATCGACATGTCCCAGTCAAGATTGCCCGTCGGCTCATCGGCAATGATCAGGTCGGGCGACATGATGACCGCACGCGCCAGGGCCGCACGCTGCCTTTCCCCGCCGGAAAGCGAGGGTGGCAACGACCGGCTGTGCTGCGTCAATTGCACCCAGGACAGAAGATCGCTGATCGACTGCATGTCCACGCTCTGTCCCGCGACGATCTGCGGCAATGCGATATTCTCGGCCACCGGAAGATGGTCAAGGAACTGCGTGTCCTGGTGGACGACGCCCACCCGCCGGCGCAACGCGGCTATTCCGTCGCGCGACAGGCTCGTCACATCCTGGCCGAATGCGGTCATGCGCCCGGCACTCGGCAACAGATCGGCATAGCAAAGCCTCAGGAAGGTGGTCTTGCCCGAACCCGAAGGGCCGGTCAGGAAATGGAACGATCCCGGCTGAAGCGACAAGGACATATCCGCCAGCAGCGGCTCGCCCCCGCTATAGCCGAAGGACAGGTTGTGCATCTCGATCACTTGGGACCCCCTTTTGTCCGGGCTTCTTGGCTCGCGGTTCGTGGCTTGATAGAACAGTCCGGCGGCGATTGCGAGACGCAGGCATGCATGCGCGCCGCGTTCACGTCCGGCCAAGAAAGACATTGAATGCGCCTTATCTGTCCACGTTGCGGAGCCCAATACGAGATCCCGGATACGGCGATTCCCGCATCAGGGCGCGAAGTGGAATGCTCGGCCTGCAGCCATGTCTGGCGACAGGACGGGCCCGCCCCTGCGGCACCGGCCCCGGCTTTCGAGGGCGGGCACCGTTCTGACCAGCATTACGATCCGGCCGCGCGCCCCGCATTGAACCGCCCGCTGCACGAATCGGTTCTGGCGATCCTGCGCGAGGAAACCGCGCGTGAACTTTCCGCAAGACGAGAGGCGGGTCGTGAAACCGTCCCCGACGCAGGCTCGGCAACGGACGATCACATTGACGCGAGCAGAACGGCTGCGCCCGCCGCACCCCCGGACCCGGCCGGACCCAGACATGAGTCCTCGCTTCCCCCTGCCGAGGAAATAGTCTGGCCGGTGACGACCGTCATCCTGCCCGGAGACCCCCTGCCGATGGGCGGCGCCGCGGAAGCCCCCCCTGCCGAGGCATCAAAGGCTTCTGCGCCGTCGACGCCTGAACCCGCAGACCCGCCGAGAGAGGTCGTGTCGGCCGAAGCCGAAACCGAAGCGGCGCCCGTATCCACCCCCGCGCCATCGGCGCTGCCCGATGCCGCGCAACTGGCGGCAACCCTCACCCGCAAACCCGACCCGGCAGAGGCAGCGCCCGAAGATGCTCCGCCGGTCGAAACGGTGACCGAGGCCCAGCCCGAGCGGTCGACGGCCGTGCTCCTGCGCCCTGCCGCCGATCCCGTGCCGCTTCCGCCCAAGGTCGCGGTGATCGTCCCGGATCGTTCCCATTCCGGCTACTGGCTTGGGTTTGGGCTGGCGGTCGCCGTTGCGGCGGGGCTTGCGGCCTTCTATTCGCTCGCGCCGGACGAGGGCTCTTCGCTTGCTGCTGAATGGAAAGCCGATCTGGATCGGGGCCGGATCTGGCTGCACGATCGCGCCACTGCGCTGATGGGCGGCCTTGGCGGCACCGACTAAAGCTCAGAAATTATCGAGCAACCGGTCGAGATAATCGCGTTCATCGCGCGAACGGTCGCGCTCGCCGCTGCGCCGACGGATTTCGTCTTGCAGATCACGGGCCCGGCGCGCCGGGTCCGGCCCCTGTGCAAGAGGATTTCCCGTGGTGACTTGACCGCCATTGCCTTCGGTCGAGCGGCCCAGAGGATCGGTCTGCGGATCATTGCGATAGGCATCCGCCAGCCCCCGCGGGCCGTTGCGCTCTCCCGAAGGGCCGTCGGGGCCACCCTCCTGCCCGCCCTCTTGCGGCTGGCCTTCCTGCCCTGACGGACTGTGCTGGCTCATCATGTCGTTCAGCGAACGCATCCCCTCGCGCATGTCCTGGATCGCCTGGGCCTGTCGCTCCATCGCGCCCGCTTGATCGCCTTCGCGCAGCGCCTGTTCGGCCTCCTCCATCGCCCGTCCGGCATCGTCCAGATTCTGCCGGGCAGCATCGCCCTCACGCGTGCCGCGACCGGGCATCAGCCCCCGCTGGCGGCCAAGATCCTCGCGCAGTTCGCGCTGCCTGTCGGCAAGGTCCTGGCTTTGCTGGCCGCCCTGCCCCTGCTGACCTTCGGGCTGCCACTGGCCATATTGATCCTGCATCTGGCGCATCGCCTCATCCGCCAATTCCTGCTGCTGGCGCAAGGTCTCGGCAAGCCGGCCCATCGGACGTTGGCGCCCGCCTTCGCCCGAACCATCCTGACTTTGCGTCACCCGCAGGTTCTGCATCATGCGGTTGAACTGGTCGAGCAGTTGCTGCGCCTCGGCCATCCGGCCTTCGTTCATCAGGCGCTGGATCTCGTCCATCATCTGCTGGATCTGGTCGCCCGTGATCTGCTGCCCCCCCTGCGGCGAACGATCGAAGCGTTCCGAGGGATCCTGTTCCTGCTGCTGTTGCTGGGCCAGCATGTCCGTATAAGCGTCCGTTGCCTCGCGCAGTTCATCCATCAGCCGCTGGATCTCGTCCGGGCTCGCGCCGTTGCGGATCGCTTCGGACAGCCGTTCCTGCGCCTGCTGCATCCGCTCAAGCGCGTCTGCCAGGCCACCGTCCTCTAGCGCAACCGCCGCATCCCAAAGCACCTGCGCCAGGCGATTTCGCTCTTCCTCGGTCAGCGGCCCGGCTTCGAGCGTTCCAAGAACACTGCGCAGCCCGTGCGCCAACTCCGGGTCCATGAACCCTTCGGGCTGCCAACTGACCGTGCGCAGCACCTGCGCGCTGCGCGCCGCATTGTCGCGCGACCACAGAAGGTCGCGCCGCAATTCGATCAGCGACGCGCCAAGCGGATCGAAGAAACGCCGCCCGGGCAGGATCATCCGCACCGGTCGGGACTGCCCCTTCTGCTCGATGCCGTCCACAACCTCGAGAGAAACGGTGACCGGCAGGTTGGCCCAGGGATGTCGGGACAGATCCGTCGCGATCTGGCCCCGAACCTCCTTGCGATTGCCCGTTGCTGGCATCGGCAGCGCGATCTCGACCGGATCGCGGGGCTCGGGCGCGACGGCAAGACCATAGCGGCGATCAAGCGCCGCCAAGTCGAGCGATATAAGCGCCTTGCCCCCCGAGACGCCATTGTCGTCCGAGGCCGAGAATGGCTGCAGGAAGCGGCCATCGGCGCGACGGTCCGGTGCCACGACAGGCTCGACCGATGGCGCGGCATCGGGGATGACGACCACGGGGAACCGGCGGTCGGCCACCTGGATCAAACCGTCCTGCTCGGCGGAAAATTCCGGGGCGGCAGGATCGGCACCCTCGCGCGCTGGCCCGATGCTCTGGCTCAGTTCGATCCCATCGCCGTAAAGGCGAAAGCTGAATTGCGTGCCCTTGGGCATCTCAAGCGCCCGCCCCTCGGGGAGGGAATTCAGATAGATCGTCGGACGGCGGGTATAGGCAGGCGGTGCGGCCCAGCCTTCCCAGGCCGAACCCTGAGCCGGTCCGGGCCTGCTGTCGGAAGAAGGGCGAAGCGTGGCGCCAAGGGCCGAGATGCCCAGCCCAAGTCGCCCGGCGGGCGCGAAAAGAATAGCCATTGCCAGCGCGACCAACCCCACGAGCCGCAGTCCGACGGGGTCGAGCCAGCGCAAGCGCGCATCGGGCAGGACCGCTCGCGCGGCCGCGGCCTCGCGTTCCATCCGCGCCAGATGGGCCTGCCAAAGCGCCGTCGAGCCCTTGTCCGCCGCACCGATCGCGACATCGTCGCTCAGCGCGGAAAGCGGGCGGCCGGGCAGCGTCTGGTCGACGCGATCCCGCGCCTGCGGCAAGCTCGGCATCCGGAATTTGCGCCAGCCGTAAAACCCTGCAACCACCACGGCGAGCAGGGAAATCAGGGCGATCGCAAGCAGGGTCGAGGACGAGACGAGCTCGGCCGCGCCAAAGGCAAGTGCAGCGATCAGCAGCGACAGCAGGACTGCAAGGGGCCAGAAGGCGCTTGCCGCCGATTCCCACCACATGCCGGCGCGGGTCAATCCGACCGCGCGTCTGGCCTGTCTGGGCTCCGGCGGTCTGGTCATCCCGAGCTTCCTCCCGTCAGAATCGTCCTCGCGATCTGTTCAACCCGACGGGCGGAGCCCCGGTCATGGGGGCGAGGGCCGGAAAATCCGGCCGCACCCTTTGCCGGGCAAGCTGACGCAATGACTAGAGCCATTCCGGAATGGTATCGCGTCCCAGCATTTCCTCAAGCGTTGGTCTTGCCCGAATGACGGCGAATTGATCCCCGTGCACCAGAACTTCCGGCACAAGGGGGCGGGAATTGTATTCCGAGGCCATCACGGCGCCGTAAGCCCCCGCCGAACGCAGCGCGACAAGCGCTCCTGCCTCAAGATTGGGCAGTTCCACGGCTTTTTCGAACGTATCGCCGGTTTCGCAAACCGGTCCGACGACGTCATAGGGGGCGACGCTGGCGCCCGGCGCCTGCTCATGGATCGGGACGATATCGTGATGGGCCGAATACATGGCCGGGCGAATCAGGTCGTTCATCGCCGCGTCGAGGATCAGGAAATCCCGGCCCTCACCCTGCTTGAGATAGATGACACTCGAAAGCAGGATGCCGGCATTGCCCGAGATGTTGCGGCCCGGCTCGATTTCGATCTCGCAGCCCAGATCACCTACGGCATCGCGGATCACCTGCCCGTATTCGATCGGCAGGGGTGGCGCGTTATTGTCGCGGCGATAGGGGATGCCCAGTCCACCGCCCATGTCGAGGCGGCGGATATCGTGGCCGTCGGCGCGAAGCGCGCGGGTCAATTCGGCCATCTTGGCATAGGCCTGCCTGTAGGGGTCAAGGTCGGTCAGCTGGCTGCCGATATGCATGTCGATGCCGACGACCTCGATCCCCGGAAGGCTTGCCGCGCGGGCATAGACCTCGCGCGCCTTGGCGATCGGGATGCCGAACTTGTTTTCCGATTTGCCGGTCGCGATCTTTTCATGGGTCTTGGCGTCCACATCCGGGTTCACCCGGACAGCAATCGGCGCGCGCAGGCCCATCGAGGCCGCGATCTCGGAAAGCAGCTCCATCTCGGGCTCGGATTCGACGTTGAACTGGCGGATGCCGCCTTCCAGCGCCAAGCGCATCTCGGGGGCGGTCTTGCCGACGCCGGAAAAGACGATGCGCTCGCCCGGCACGCCCGCCGCCTTGGCCCGGGCATATTCCCCGGCCGAAACGATATCCATGCCCGCGCCCAGATCCGCCAGCACCTTCAAGACGGCAAGGTTCGAATTCGACTTGACCGCGAAGCAGACCAGGTGATCGGACCAGTCAAGTGCCTGCTGGAACAGCTTGAAATGGCGGGTCAGCGTTGCGGTCGAATAGACATAGACCGGCGTTCCGACCTCGGCCGCGATACGGGTCAGGGGCACGTTCTCGGCATGCAGCACGCCGTCCACGTAATTGAAGTGATCCATCAGGTGATCCTGCGAGAGCGGATGAAAAGATAAAGCGGCAGGGCGCAGCCGATGCCGAGCGCCAGCGCCGGATAGGTCAGGAAGGCCGCCCAGTTGCGTCGCACCATCGTCTCGACCATGCACCAAAGCCCAAGCGCGACCTGCGCGACCATCTCGGTGCCGCGCGCGCCATGCCAAAGGACTTCGCCCCGCCACAGCGCCATGACGCCGCCAAGCAGAGCGATTGCCAGCCAGATCAGGCGCAGCGGCGTCAGGTCAGAGCGAGGTGGTGACACCGAACCGGGCCTCTCCACTGACATGGACGCCCGGCTCGGGGGTCGGTTCGGGCCGGGTCGGCGGCCCATCCACCCCACAGGCGGCCAGCGTCGCCAGCATCAGCGCGAAAAGCGCCAGCAACATCGTCTGGGTCATGCCTTTTCCCCAAGAAGCTCGGTCCAGCGCGCGATCTGGGCACGGACCTGTGCAGGCGCGGTGCCGCCATAGGACATGCGCGAGGCGACCGAATTATGTACGCCGAGCACGTTGAAGATGTCCTCGGTGATCGCCGGATTGACCGATTGCATCTGCGCGAGGCTCAGCTCGGGCAAATCGACGCCCGATTTCTCGGCCATGGCGACCAGCGCGCCGGTGACGTGATGCGCCTCGCGGAAGGGCAACCCTGCCTCGCGCACCAGCCAGTCGGCCAGATCCGTCGCGGTCGAGAAGCCCGAGCCCGCCGCCGCCTCCAGACGGTCGCGATTCGCGGTCAGGTCGGAAAGCATCCCGGTCATGGCGGCCAGCGCGATCATCAGGTTGTCGGCGGCATCAAAAACCTGCTCCTTGTCTTCCTGCATGTCCTTGGAATAGGCCAGCGGAAGTCCCTTCATCACCACGAACAGCGCGACAGCCGCGCCGAGGATGCGCCCGATCTTGGCGCGGATCAGCTCGGCAGCATCGGGATTCTTCTTCTGCGGCATGATCGAGGAGCCGGTCGAGAAGCGGTCCGACATGGTCACGAAGCGGAACTGGGCCGAGGACCAGATCACCAGTTCCTCTGCCAGGCGCGACAGGTGAACGGCGCAGATCGCCGCACTCGACAGGTATTCCAGCGCGAAATCCCGGTCGCTGACGGCGTCGAGGCTGTTCGCCATCGGCCGGTCGAAGCCCAAGGCCTCGGCGGTCGCGTGGCGGTCGATCGGGAAGCCCGTCCCGGCCAACGCCGCCGCGCCCAAGGGGGATTCGTTCATCCGCTTCCTGGCATCGCGGAAGCGCGACAGGTCGCGGCCGAACATTTCGACATAGGCCATCATGTGATGGCCCCAGGTCACCGGCTGCGCGGTTTGCAAATGGGTAAAGCCTGGCATGACCCAATCCGCGCCCTTCTCGGCCTGGCCCAGCGCGGCGCGGATCAGCGCGTCCAGCCCGTCGATCGCGGCATCGCATTGGTCGCGGACCCAAAGCCGGAAATCGGTCGCCACCTGGTCGTTGCGAGACCGGGCCGTATGCAGCCGCCCCGCCGGCTCGCCGATGATTTCCTTGAGCCGCGATTCCACGTTCATGTGGATGTCTTCCAGCGCGGTCGAGAACGGGAATCCGCCCTTCTCGATCTCTGACAACACCGTGAGAAGCCCTTCCCCGATCGCTTCGGCATCGCTAGTGCTGATGATGCCTTGTGCGGCAAGCATCGCGGCATGGGCACGGCTGCCCCGGATGTCCTGGGCATAGAGCCGCTGGTCGAACCCGATCGAGGCGTTGATCGCCTCCATGATCGCATCCGGCCCGGCGGCGAAACGTCCACCCCACATCTGGTTGGCGGTGCTGGCGGGCTGTTCGGTCATGACTTGTCCTTCGGGGGGATGAAATGCTGCGTACGCTGGTTCTTTATACGGCCCTGCTCATCGGTGCAAACCCGGCCTTCGCCGGGAAAATCGACTGGCAGGCGGCGCATGATGGCGGGCTTGCGAAATTGTCGCAAAGCGATCCCCGGCCTGTGCCCGAAACCACCTTCACCGACCCCGATGGCGGCACCCACTCTCTCAGGGATTATCGCGGCAAGGTCGTACTTCTGAACTTCTGGGCGACATGGTGTGCCCCCTGCCGCGAGGAAATGCCTTCGCTCGACGCCTTGCAGGCCGAACTGGGCGGCAAGGATTTCCAGGTCGTTGCGATCGCCGCAGGGCACAATCCCGCCCCCGCGATCCGGAAATTCCTTGACCAGGCAAAGGTAGAAAACCTGCCCGTCCTGCTTGATCCGCGTCAGGGCCTTGCCCGCGAAATGGGGGTGATGGGGATGCCCGTGACAATCCTCATCGACCGCGATGGCAATGAGATCGCCCGCCTGATCGGCGGGGCCGACTGGTCATCTGACACCGCCAAGACGCTTATCCGCCAGGCGACAGCGCCTTGACCTTGGCGTGGCATGGGCAGCCCGTGACGTGGTCATTGACCAGCCCGCAGGCCTGCATGAAGGCATAGGTGATGACCGGGCCGCAGAACTTGAAGCCGCGCTTCTTCAGCGCTTTGGCCATGGCCTCGGATTCCGCCGTCTTGGCCGGCACCTCGGCCAGGCTGGCCCTCGCGTTCTGCAATGGACGCCCCCCCACAAAGGACCAGATGAAGGGCGAAAACCCCTCGGAGCCTTCGATCTCGAGATAGGCCCGCGCCCCGCTGACCGTCGCCTCGATCTTGCCGCGATGGCGGATGATGCCCGGATCGGCCAGGGCCCGGGCAATCTCGACCTCGCCCCAGCGGGCGACGCGCTCGGGGTCGAAACCCTCGAAGCACTCGCGAAAGCTGTCGCGCTTGCGCAGGATGGTGATCCAGCTCAGCCCGGCCTGAAAGCCATCCAGCACGAGCTTTTCCCAAAGCGCCCGCGAGTCGTATTCGGGGACGCCCCATTCCTCGTCATGATAGGCGACGTAAAGCGGGTCAGCCCCGCACCAGCCGCATCGCTCTGGTTCGTTCATGCTTGGTTTACCTCGAGTCGCGAAACCAGACAGGGTTTACCCGATCTTAGGAGATCCCGACCAGTCTTTCCCCGAAGACAGGAGCAAGGGCATGACCGACAATCACGACACCCCGCAGGAATTCGGCTCTCCGCTGGATTTCGCCATCGACCATCAAAGCCGACTGACCATGGCGACCGTTCGCCGGGCCGTATCCCGGGGCGACGCGGTTCTTGCCTACCAGCCCATTGTCCCTGCCGACCGGCCCGGCCAGACCGCCTTTCATGAAGGGCTGATCCGGATCATCGACGAAACCGGCCGGTTCATCCCGTTGCGCGATTTCATGCCGCTGGCCGAAACGACCGAACTCGGGCGCCAGATCGACTGCCTTTCGCTGTCGCTCGGGCTGCAGGCCCTGGCGCAAGAGCCGGGGATGCGGCTGTCGATCAACATGTCGGCGCGCTCGATCGGCTATCCGGCCTGGCTGCGCACCTTGCGCGACGGGATCGGCGGTGACCCGAGCATCTCCGAACGACTGATCCTCGAGATCACCGAAAGCTCGGCGATGGGGCTGCCTGAAATGGTCGGGAGCTTCATGCAGGAACTGCAATCGCATGGCGTCAGCTTTGCGCTGGACGATTTCGGCGCGGGCTATACCTCGTTTCGATACCTGCGCGACTTCTGCTTCGACATGATCAAGATCGACGGGCAGTTCATCCGTGAAATCGCGCAGCAGCGCGACAATCAGGTCCTGACCCGCGCATTGCAGGCGATCGCCCATCATTTCGACATGTTCACCGTCGCCGAATCTGTCGAGACAGCCGATGACGCGGCCTTCCTGATCGACATGGGGATCGACTGCCTTCAGGGCTATTATTTCGGGGCTCCGACCATCGTCCCGCCATGGCGATCGCCCAGCGCCGCGACGGCAGGACGCTGACGACAACGACCCGGCCGGACCCTGCGGCAAATTCCCGCAAGGCAAGGATTGTCATCCGACTGCAAGGCAAGACGCGCTAAGTCAGCTTGACGTAACGGCACGAAATTGAAACCGTGCCCAAAAGCCGCAGCAATTCGGCAAGCTGGGAAGGAGCCTGAAATGACCAAAGCAGTGATTGTATCCGCTGCGCGCACGCCCGTCGGAAGTTTTCTCGGATCGTTCGCCTCGATGCCCGCCCATGATCTGGGCGCCATCGCCCTGAAGGCGGTGCTCGAGCGCGCTGGCGTCGAGCCGGGCGAGGTGTCCGAGACGATCCTTGGCCAGGTCCTTGCCGCGGGACAGGGACAGAACCCTGCGCGTCAGGCGCATATCAAGGCGGGCCTGCCCAAGGAATCGCCGGCCTGGCTGATCAACCAGGTCTGCGGCTCGGGGCTGCGCACGGTCGCTCTGGCCGCTCAGCAGGTCGTTCTGGGCGATGCGCAGATCGTGATTGCGGGGGGGCAGGAATCGATGTCGCTGTCGCCGCACGCCTCCTATATCCGTGCCGGCCAGAAGATGGGCGACATGAAGATGCTCGACACGATGATCCGTGACGGGCTCTGGGATGCCTTCCACGACTACCACATGGGCCAGACTGCCGAGAATGTCGCCACCCAGTGGCAGATTTCGCGTCTTGCACAGGACGAATTCGCCGTCGCCTCGCAGAACAAGGCCGAGGCCGCCCAGAAGGAGGGCCGCTTCGCCGATGAAATCGTGCCGGTGACGATCAAGACGCGCAAGGGCGACCTCACTGTCGACAGCGACGAATATGTCCGTCATGGCGCCACGCTGGATGCGATGGAAAAGCTTCGACCCGCCTTTGCCAAGGACGGTTCGGTGACGGCGGGGAACGCCTCGGGGCTCAACGACGGCGCCGCCGCCGTTCTGGTCATGTCGGAAGACGAGGCCGCGCGGCGCGGGCTGACCCCGCTTGCCCGCATCGCCTCCTATGCGACGGCTGGCGTCGATCCCTCGATCATGGGCACGGGGCCGATCCCGGCCAGCCAGCTTGCGCTCAAGAAGGCGGGCTGGTCCGTCCAGGACCTTGACCTGGTCGAGGCGAACGAGGCTTTCGCGGCCCAGGCCTGCGCGGTGAACAAGGATATGGGCTGGGACCCGGCCATCGTGAACGTGAATGGCGGCGCGATCGCGATCGGACACCCCATCGGCGCCTCGGGCGCGCGCATCCTGAACACCTTGCTGTTCGAAATGAAGCGCCGCGAGGCGAAGAAGGGGCTCGCGACGCTCTGCATCGGCGGCGGTATGGGCGTGGCGCTCTGCGTCGAACGCCCCTGACGACAAGGCGGTGCGCGGCGCACCGCGCATCGCCACGACCTTGACGAACGACTGCAGAAAGCACCTGAACGGAGGGGGAAATGGCGAAAGTGGCTCTGGTTACCGGGGGGTCGCGCGGCATTGGCGCGGCCATCTCGAAAGCGCTGAAGGAGGCGGGCTACGAGGTCGCCGCGAACTATGCCGGCAATGACGAAGCGGCGCGCAGCTTCACCGAGGAAACCGGGATCAAGACCTATAAATGGTCGGTCGCGGATTACGAAGCCTGCGAAGCCGGCATCAAGCAGGTCGAGGCCGAACTGGGTCCGGTCGCGGTCCTGGTCAACAATGCGGGGATCACCCGCGATTCGATGTTCCACAAGATGACCCCGCAACAGTGGAAAGAGGTCATCGATACGAACCTGTCGGGCCTTTTCAACATGACCCATCCCGTCTGGTCGGGCATGCGCGACCGCAAGTACGGGCGGGTCATCAATATCAGTTCGATCAACGGCCAGAAGGGTCAGGCCGGGCAGGCGAACTATTCGGCCGCCAAGGCCGGAGATATCGGCTTCACGAAGGCGCTGGCCCAGGAAGGCGCCCGCGCCGGAATCACCGTGAACGCAATCTGCCCGGGCTATATCGGGACCGAAATGGTTCGCGCTATAGATGAAAAGGTCCTGAATGAGCGGATCATTCCGCAGATCCCCGTCGGCCGGTTGGGCGAGCCCGAGGAGATCGCCCGTTGCGTCGTCTTCCTTGCCTCGGAAGATGCCGGTTTCATCACCGGCTCGACGATCAGCGCCAATGGCGGACAGTACTTCGCCTGAGCGTTTTCGTCCGATGGTACAAACTGCGACGGCCCGCGAATTTCGCGGGCCGTTCTTCATCGGTATTGAGCGTTAAAACTCAGTGCGACAGGCGGGTGATCTCTTCCTTTAACCGCAGTTTTTCCTTCTTCATCTGCGAAATCGAAAGGTCGTCCATGCCGGGGCAGCGCCGCGCCGCCTCGATCTGATCGGAAAGTGACTGATGTTTGCGGCGAAGCTCCTGCACGTGGGATTCAACCGTCATGTCGTCCTCCATCTGGATTGATCGAACCCGCCGATTGCAGCACAGAATCGTCACATTGTCACTGCAAATCACCTGTCGCGCAGGTTGAGTGGCGCCCCCTGGCTCAAAACCGCGCGAGCGGCCGGTGTGAGGTCTTCTGCATCGGTCAAATGTGACGGTTTCTCATGCATGACAAAGGGGAAAAGCAGCCGGGCCGGGGTCTTCGCTTCCTTTCGGGCCAGCACGATCACCCGCCCCGCATCACGGCCTATTCTCGCGCTGACTGGCAAAATCGTGATCTCGCCCGCCCGCGTTCCGAAAGCCGCGAGAATCTCGCCCAGCCGCTCGGCGCGGTGGATCAGGGTGAACCATCCCCCGGGCCGCAACCGGCGCAGCCCGGCGTCGATCCAGAGCGACAGCGGCGTGTCTTCGTGCCGCGCCGTGCCGCGCCCGAATTCCGGCGCGATCGTTCCCGACGAGAAATAGGGCGGGTTGGCGATGACATGATCGAAGCTGCGGGGCCGCAATGGCGCAGGCATTCGCGTCAGATCGCCTTCAAGGATCTCGGCCTCGATCCCGTTCGCCTCGGCGTTCCGACGCGCCAATTCGGCATAGCCCTGCTGCAGTTCAAGCCCCGTGAGGCTCAGCCCCTGCACCCGCCAGCCAAGGCAAAGCAACGCAACCCCTGCCCCGCAGCCCAGCTCAAGCACCTCGTCGCCTTGCGCGGCAGGACAGGCCGCTGCCAGCATCACGGCATCCGCGCCCGCGCGATACCCCGCCACCGGCTGGGCGATCCGCAGCCGACCGCCAAGGAAACCGTCGACACGCGGGGAATCAGCGGCCATCGTCGATCTGGTTGTCGCGCAGGATGGCGGCGGCCATGAAATGGTGACGATCCGCGACCATCAGGCGGCGGGGCAGAATTCCCAGCGATCCTTCAAGCACGCTCATGTGCTGGTCCATCGCGAATGCCTCGATCCCCTCGCTTGCCAGCAGATCGGCAGCCCGGGTGATCAGCAGCGGATTTGTCGTGCGCAGAACTTCCTTCATGGCGTCCGAGGGTAAGCGGCTGTTGCGCATGTGTCCATGGCATGGCAATGGCTTGCAGGTGAAAGGGAATGGCAGATGGGCATGAAAGAAAACGTCTCGAAACCGCTGGACCGGCTTTCCTCCGAATTGGCCGGAGACATGGCCGCCGTCAATACGCTGATCCGCGAGCGGATGGCGAGCCGTCACGCACCCCGCATTCCCGAGGTGACCGCGCATCTGGTCGAGGCAGGCGGCAAGCGCCTGCGCCCGATGCTGGTCCTGGCTGCGGCGCGCCTCTGCGGCTATCAGGGCGACAGCCATCTATTGCTGGCGGCGGCCGTCGAGTTCATCCACACCGCGACCTTGCTGCATGACGATGTCGTGGACGAAAGCGAACAGCGTCGCGGCCGTCCGACGGCGAACCTGCTTTGGGACAACAAGTCGAGCGTGCTGGTCGGCGACTATCTCTTTGCCCGCAGCTTCCAGTTGATGGCCGATACCGGCAGCATGCAGGTGATGCGGATTCTCGCCAATGCCAGCGCCACCATCGCCGAGGGCGAGGTGCTCCAGCTTACGGCCGCGCAGGACATCACCACCACCGAAGATATCTATACCCAGATCGTGAGGGGCAAGACGGCGGCGCTGTTCTCGGCCGCGACCGAGGCGGGCACGGTGGTTGCAGGCGCCGATCCTGCGGTGCAACAGGCCCTGTTCGATTATGGCGATGCCCTGGGGATCGCCTTCCAGATCGTGGACGACCTGCTTGACTATGGCGGAGCGACCACCACGATCGGCAAGAACGTGGGTGACGATTTCCGCGAGCGCAAGCTGACGCTTCCGGTCATCAAGGCCATCGCCGCCGCCGACGCGGATGAGCGCGCCTTCTGGGAGCGCACGATCGGCAAGGGCCAGCAGGCCGAAGGCGATCTGGAAACTGCGCTTGAAATCCTGCATCGCCGCGGCGCCCTGGATGCCGCCCGCGCCGATGCGCTGGCCTGGGTCGAACGGGCGAAGCAGGCGCTGACCGCCGCGCCCGACCACCTGATCCGCGACCTACTGGGCGATCTCGCAGAATTCGTCGTCGCACGCGTCGCCTGAGCCTTTCCGATTCGAAGCTTCAAGGCGCTTCAAAGGGGGCGCCTTTTTCTTTTCACGCGATGGCCTGCACAAATGGAAACGGGGCGCGAATTCGCGCCCCGTCCGACAGTCTGCCTTGTCGCCTTACTTGGCGTGGACGAAATCCGGATAGGCTTCCATGCCCATTTCGCTGACGTCGAGGCCGTTGATCTCGGCTTCCGGGTTGACGCGGATGCCCATGGTCGCCTTCAGCACCAGCCAGACCACCATCGACACGACGAAGGTGAAGGCGCCGATGGCAACGATGCCGACGATCTGCGTCATGAAGTTGGTATCGGGGTTGGTGGCCGCAACGATGAAGGTGCCCCAGATACCTGCGCACAGGTGGACAGGGATGGCGCCGACCACGTCGTCGATCTTGAGCTTGTCGAGCACCGGAACCGCGAGCACCGCGATGACACCGCCCACGGCACCGATCAGGACCGAGCCGCCGATCGAGGGGAACAGCGGTTCTGCGGTGATCGAGACGAGACCGGCCAGCGCGCCGTTCAGCACCATGGTGAGGTCGATCTTGCCATAGAGGATCTGGGTCGCGATGACGGCGGCGACGGCACCACCCGAAGCGGCCATGTTGGTGTTGACGAAGATGCGGCTGACATCCGCGGCGTCATTGACCGAGCCGATCGCCAGCTGCGAGGCGCCGTTGAAGCCGAACCAGCCGAGCCAGAGGATGAAGGTCCCGAGGGTCGCCAGCGCCAGGTTCGAGCCCGGGAAGGGTTGGACCACCCCGCCCTTGTAGCGGCCAAGGCGCGGCCCCAGGACGATCGCACCGGCAAGCGCGGCGAAACCACCGGTGGCGTGAACCAGCGTCGAGCCTGCGAAATCGCCAAAGCCCATCTCGTTCAGCCAGCCGCCGCCCCATTTCCAGCTGGCTTCGATCGGGTAGATCAGGCCGGTCAGGATGACGGTGAAGATCATGAAGGGCCACAGCTTGATGCGCTCGGCCAGGGTGCCCGAAACGATCGAGGCGGTGGTGGCACAGAACATGAGCTGGAAGAAGAAGTCCGAACCCGCCGAATAGCCGTCATCCACCGCTCCGGTGGCGACCGCGTCGATGGCCTTGGGCGAGAAGAGTTGGCCGAGATAGCCCGGAATGGCCCAGCCGTCGCCCGGATACATCAGGTTGTAGCCGACGATCCAGTACATGATGCCCGCGATGGCGAAGAGAACGATGTTCTTGAAAAGCTGCGTCGTGACGTTCTTCGACCGCACGAGACCGGCCTCGAGCATCGCAAATCCCGCGGCCATCCACATCACGAGAAAGCCGCCGATCAGGAACAGCAGCGTGTTGAAGACGTAGACTCCGTCAAGGCTGATGCCCGCCGGCAGGGCGGGCTCAGCCGCGGCCGGTGCCGCCTCCTGAGCCAGGGCCGGCACCGCAAGTCCCGCAACAGCGAGCGCAAGCGCCGGGATCATCGGTTTGATCGCGGGTAGTTTTCTCATGTTAGCTGCACCTTTTATCTGCGTCCGAGCAGTTCTGTGTCGGCCTCAGAAAACGCGCGGCTTTCCGCTCAGCACAAGAGTTGTGCAGCGGTTCGAAAGACGCGGTTTCAATAAGCACAAAATTTAATCAGCAACATTCGGCTTTGCGGCCTGGCAGGGCAGTTCACTGATAGGTCATCTAGGTTCTCAAACTGTTCCTGTTCCTGTATCTTGCCCGCCAATTGGCCGGAGGACTCGGCCGGGCAGGAAAGCAGGCATGAAGAAACCGACCGGCAATGGCCGCATTGTCGCTGACAAGCGCAATTTCGACCAAACCCCGCAGAAATCTAGCAAAACCCGCAAGACAACCACCCGCAGCCGGCGGACGCCGCGGCCGCGGCGCGGCAATTTCATCACCCGCGGAATCAGCGGGCTGGTCGTGCTGATCTGGCGGATTCTCTGGGGCTCGCTCTGGCGACTGACGGCGACAATCGCAGCGATCGTCGCCGCCGCGACCTTCTATTTCTATACGACCCTGCCCGAACCCTCTGCATTGTTCGACGGTCGCGCGCGGGGTTCCGTGACGATGCTCGACACCGAAGGCCGGGTTTTCGCCTGGCGTGGTGAAACTTTCGGCACCGTCAGCGCCGACAAGATCGCCCCGGTCTTGAAGGATGCGGTGGTCGCGACCGAGGATAAACGATTCTACCAGCATCTCGGCGTCGACCCGCGCGGCATCGCCAGCGCCATCAAGATCAACCTTGCCGAGGGGCGCGGCCCGCTTGAAGGCAATGGCGGTTCGACCATCACCCAGCAGGTCGCGAAGCTGCTCTGCCTGGGCGAAACCTTCGACCCGACGCGGTGGAAATCCGAAACCGAATACGAGGCCGAGTGCCGCAAGTCCTCGATCTGGCGCAAGGTCAAGGAAGTGCCCTATGCCCTTGCGATGGAGGTCAAATACTCCAAGCAGGACATCCTGAACATCTACATGAACCGCTCCTATCTCGGGGCGGGGGCGCGTGGCTTCGAGGCCGCCTCCAAGCGCTATTTCGACAAATCCGCCGCCGAGGTGAACGCGTCCGAGGCCGCGATGCTCGCCGGCCTGCTCAAGGCGCCCAGCTATTTCGCGCCGACCTCCAGCCTCCAGCGCGCCCAGGACCGCGCCAGCGTCATTCTCGACCTGATGCACCAGCAGCGCTATCTTGACGACGCGCAATTCGCCGATGCCAAGGCGCATCCGGCCGTGCTGTCGAAGGCGGCTGCGGCGCGGGCCGGTGGCTATTTCGCGGATTGGGTCATGGAATCCGGCCCCGGCTTCCTGACCAGCGAGACCACCGAGGACGTCACGATCAAGACCACCTTCGACCAGCGCATCCAGCGCGCCGCGGAGCGCGCGCTCAAGCGTGTCTTCGACGAAAAGGTGTCCGAGGGCTCCACCGCGCAGGCGGCTGTCGTGGTCATGTCGCCCGACGGCGCGGTGCGCGCCATGATCGGCGGGCTCGACAATACCGTCAGCGGCACGTTCAACCGCGCGACCCAGGCGAAGCGCCAGACCGGTTCCAGCTTCAAGCCCTTCGTCTTCGCGGCGGCGCTGGACCAGGGCTACAGCCCGAACGACATGGTGCTGGACGCGCCGCTGACCATCAACGTGCGCGGCTCGGGTCCCTGGTCGCCCCAGAACTACACCCGTCGCTACGCGGGCGAGGTCACGCTGACGCGCGCCCTGTCGCAATCGCTGAACACCGCGACGATCCGGCTGCAGGAAATCGCCGGGCGCGAGGCCGTGCGCCGGGTGGCACATGATTTCGGCTTTGCCAATGACATGGCAAGCGGCCCCTCACTGGGGCTCGGCGTTTCGGAATCGACATTGCTCAACATGACTTCGGCCTATGCGGGCATTCGCAACGGCGGTACGGCCGTCCGGCCCTACGGCCTCCTTGAACTGCGCATCAAGGGCGATGACGAACCGTTGATGGGCCAGTCGGGCGGGATGGGCCAGCGCGTCATCTCGCAGAAGGCGGCGCGTGAACTGATCGGCATGATGGAACAGGTCATCCAAAGCGGCACGGGCGGCCGCGCCAAGCTGGGCAACCGGCCGGTGGCGGGCAAGACCGGCACCACGTCCAGCTATCGCGATGCCTGGTTCATCGGCTTCACCGGCCAATACGTGACCGGCGTCTGGCTTGGCAATGACGACAACAAGCCGTTGAAGGGCGTGACCGGCGGCGGGCTGCCGGCCGAGATCTGGCAGGCCGTCATGGCCGAGATCCATGACGGGCTGCCGGTGGAATCGCTGGGCTCCTTCGCCTTCGACGCAAGCAGCGCTGTGCCCCAGGTCGTGAGCCAGGGCGGCGACGAGGGCGCAAGCGATCCGCTTGCCGCCGCACTTTCCCAGGCGCTTGGACAGCCCAAGCCCGAGGGCGCCGCGAATGATGCCGCGGCTGGCCCGGCCGAGCCGGTCGCAGGGCGCGTCCTGCCCGATCCCGGCGTTCAGGGCGGGGCGACACCGCCGACCTTCCCGGCCGAGACCTCCTCCACCCAAGGGATGGGCGAGGACAGCGAACTGTCGCCCGATGACCCGCTGACCCAGGCCCTGCGCGGCATTCAGGGCGTCTATCAGCAATAATGAAAATGCCGGCCCCTCGGGCCGGCATTTTCAGTTCCTGCGACATGCGGCGCGGTCTCAGCCCGCGTTCTGAAGATCCGCGGTCAGGGCGGCCATGTTGCCCTTGCGCTTCGCCAGCATCGCCGCGATCTCGGCGCGCTCGGACGCCAGCATGTTCACGCCTTCGATGATGATGTTGAAATAAAGGTCCTTGCCGGACTTGTCCGACACATGCCACTCGACCTCCATCGGGCTGCGCCCCTTGAGATAGGCGACCGAAGTCACGGCAAAGAAGGATTTGACCGGACGCGCACTGGTCACCTCGATGCGCGAGCCGACGAATTCGCGGAAGCGCTTGCCGTATTTTCTTCCGATATAGCCCTGGAAGGCCTGCTTGTAGGCGGCGAACTCCGTGGCGCTGGCCTGCCGGGCCGCCGGGCCCAGCGCCGATCGCGCGATGATGTCGACATCCGCATAGCGGGCAAAGATCGCCTCGAAATCCTTGTACATCTGCGCCGGAGGTTTGCCGGAATTGATGACGGCATAGACCTCGTCCAGGGATTTCTGGACCAATGCGCTGGCCTGGCTGGCATCAAGGGCGCGGGCCGGCAGCGCGGGCATCGCGGCAAGCACGATGCCTGCCCCGATCAGGCCCAGCACTTCGCGACGGCTCTTATTCGGCATAGGGATCAATTTCGTCTCCTTCCTGGCCCAGTTCATGACGGCGATGCTGCAACCAGATCAGCCGCGTCTGGGCGTAACTATCGGCACTTTCATGCAGGATGGAATCGACACTATCGCCGAATCTCGCCCGCTCACCGGCTTTTGCGACTGCCCGGGCGCCAAGCCCGATCAGCCATTCGTCCAGATCCAGGACCTGGTGCATCGGGTCGATGACCAGGTCGACGACGCGGCCCACCGTATCACGAACCGTCGAGGGGCCAAGCAGCGGAAGCTCGAGATAGGGGCCTTCGCCCACTCCCCAGACATGCAGGGTTTCACCGAAATCGGTATCCTGCTCGGGCAGCGCGAAATCCGCCGTCGCGGGATCGAGAAAGCCCGCGATGCCAAGGGTCGAGTTCACAAGAAACCGGAACGTCGTCTTGACCGCCGGCTCGGGACGGCCCTGCAGCAGGTGGTTCAGGGCCTTTCCGGGCTCGGCAAGGTTCGATCCGAAATTGCCGATCCCCTGCAGGGCATAGCTGCCGATGCCCGGCTCGTCGCTTCCCGCTGACGGGCCCGAGGACAGGCCCGAGGACAGGCCCGAGGTCGCCGGCTTGACGACATTTGCGTCAAACCCGCGGTTGAAGGCATGGGTCTGGCGGTTCATCGGCTCAAACGGATCGTTGATGCCCCCTGATCCCGGGTTTCCGCCGCAGCCCGCGACAGTCATGGCGGCCAGGGCGGCGAAAATCATTGCTCGATTCAATATTCTGCTAACCTTCCGCTGTTATAGCCTGATGCTCAGGCCGATTCTCTTGTCGCGGGTCCGGGCCACGCCCGTCTTGATACGCCGCTTTTGGATATGCGCTGGAACGGAACCGGGCAAGTCCGGGACCGCCACAAGGAAAGGAACCGGCATGGCTTCGCCGCCGATCCGTTATGACGGTCGAACCGAGTTGAGACAGGCGCGCCGGCAGGCGTGGCATTTGTTCGTGCTGGTCGGCCTGTTCTCGCTTGCGGTCAACTTCCTGATGCTGACCGGACCGCTATTCATGTTGCAGGTCTATGACCGCGTCCTTGCAAGCCGCTCGGTCGAAACCCTGATGGCGCTGTTCCTGCTGGTCGCCTTTCTTTTCCTGATGATGGGGCTGCTCGATCTGGCGCGCGGGCGCGTGATGTCGCGCGTCGCGGCCCGCTTCCAGGAACGGATGGAGCCGAGGGTGTTCGGCGCCGCGCTCGAGGATGGCGATGCCTCGGCCTCGAACACTGCCGTCAAGGGTGGCATGCGCGATCTCGAGGCGGTCCAAAGGCTGATCGGATCGCCGACGCTCATGGCGCTGTTCGATCTGCCCTGGGCACCGCTCTTCCTTGCTGCGGTCTACCTGTTCCATCCCTGGCTCGGGGCGGTGGCGACGATCGGGCTCGTCATTCTCGTGATCACGACGCTGCTGAACCAGTGGCTGAGCCGGGACGCGCTGCAGCGCTCGACCATCGCGGGGCAGGCGGCCGAACGCATGTCCGACCTCTACCGCGACGAAGGCGAGCTGATCGGCTCGCTCGGCATGCGCGGGGCGGCGTTCCGGCGCTGGCTCGCCGCCCGCGACGCGGCGACCGCCGCGATGATCGAAGGTCAGGACAAGTCCACCGCCTTCAGCGTCTTCTCGCGCACCTTCCGGCTTTTTCTGCAAAGCGCCCTCCTGGCGGCGGGGGCCTATCTCGTCCTCAAGCAGGAAGTCACACCCGGCGCCATGATCGCATCCTCGATCCTGATGGGCCGTGCCCTTGCCCCGGTCGAACAGGTGGTCGGCGGCTGGCCCGTGATCCAGCGCGCGCAGGACGGCTGGCAGCGCCTGGGCGAATTGCTCAGCCGGCGCCCGCCGAAACCCGTGCGCACCCCCCTGCCCCGGCCCGAGGCACGGCTCGAGATCCGCAATCTCTCGGTCATCCCGCCGGGCCAGACCACGGCTGTCCTGCGCAGCGTCAGCTTCGAGCTCGCGCCGGGCCAGGCGCTGGGCGTGATCGGCCCCTCCGGTGCAGGCAAGTCCAGCCTCGCCCGTGCGCTGATCGGCGCCTGGCCGGTCGCGGGGGGCTCGATCCGGCTGAACGGCGCGACGCTCGACCAATACGACCCCGATATCCTGGGCAGCTATATCGGATACCTGCCGCAGCAGGTCTCGCTGTTCGAGGGCACGATCGCCGACAACATCGCCCGCCTGTCGACCGATCCCGATCCCGGCCAGATCGTCGCCGCGGCGAAGGCCGCCGCCGCCCATCGCATGATCCTTGACCTGCCCCTGGGCTACGACACCCCGATCAATCCCACCGGCGGCAGGCTCTCGGGCGGGCAGATCCAAAGGATCGGGCTGGCCCGCGCGCTTTACGGCAACCCGGTCCTTCTGGTGCTCGACGAACCCAATTCGAATCTCGACAACGAAGGCTCGGCCGCGCTCAACACGGCGATCCGCAACGTCAAGGAAAAGGGCGGCGCGGTCATCATCATGGCGCATCGTCCCGCGGCGATCAGCGAATGCGAATTGCTGCTGATGATGGATCAGGGATTGCGGCGCGCCTTTGGCCCCCGCGACGAGGTGCTGCGCGCCATGGTCAGCAATGCCGAGCAGATTTCGCGCAGCAAGGGCAAGGGCGGAGGCATATCATGACCGCATCGCGCAATGCCGCATCGGCCCATCTGATGCGCGGCAAGCCGGCCAATGCCGCGCCACCCCGTCCGCAATGGTCGGTGCGCGGTCCGGTGATCCTCGGGCTGATGGTCATCGCCCTGCTCGTCTTGGGCCTTGGCGCCTGGTCGGTGCGCGCCCGCATCGCCGGTGCCGTCGTCGCCTCGGGCCAGGTCGAGGTCGAGCAGCGCCGACAGGTCGTGCAGCATCCCGATGGCGGCGTCGTGGCCGAGATCATGGTCCATGACGGCGAGACGGTCGAGGCCGGCCAGCCGCTGATCCACCTCGACGGGGTGCTTCTCGCGACCGAACTTGCCATCGTCGAGGGCCAGTATTTCGAGATCCTCGCCCGGCGCGGGCGGCTCGAGGCCGAACGCGCCGACAAGAACGAAATCAGCTTCCCCGACGAACTGGTCGAGATGTCCCGGACCCGGCCCGAGGTCAGGGACATGCTCATCGGGCAGGAAAGCCTGTTCCGCGCCCGGCTCGACACCCTGGCGCAGTCGCTGGGCCAGCTTGCGAAGCAATCCGATCAGGTCCGGTCCCAGATCGGCGGCATCGAGGCGCAGAACAAGGCCCTGATCCAGCAGCGCGAATTCATCTCGCAGGAATTGCGCGACCAGCGCTCGCTACTGGACAGGGGGCTTGCCCAGGCCCCTCGCGTGCTTGCGCTGGAACGCGAGGCGGCGCGGCTCGACGGGCTTCTGGGCGAGGCCACCGCCTCGCGTGCCCAGGCCGAGACGCAATTGGCCGAGATCGACCTTTCCCGCCTTGAAAAATCCGCGAGCTATCGCGAACAGGCGGAAACGGAATTGCGCGACCTGGGCTATCGCGAACTTGAACTTGCCGAACGCCGCCGCTCGCTCAGCGAGCAGATCGCGCGGCTCGAAATCCGCGCTCCGGTTTCGGGCGTCGTGCAGGAATTGCAGCTCACCACGCCCAGGTCGGTCCTGCGCGCGGCGGACCCCGTGCTTTACATCATCCCGCAGGATCGCCCGCTGGTCGTGGCGGCCCGCATCGCGACGATCAACATCGACGAAGTCCAGCCGGGACAAGAGGTGATGCTGCGCTTCTCCTCCTTCTCATCGCGCACCACGCCCGAAATCGACGGCGTGCTCAGCCGGATTTCCCCCGACACATTGATCGACGAAACGACGCATACCCCCTATTACCGCGCCGAGGTGACCATTCCGCCCGATCAGATCGCGCGGCTCGACGGGCTCGCGCTGATCCCCGGCATGCCGGTCGAGGTCTATGTTCAGACCGGCGAGCGCAGCCCCATCGCCTATATCCTGAAACCTCTCAGCGACTATTTTTCACGCGCCTTCCGCGAAAGCTGAAAACGGCGCGCCCCTCTGGCCGCGCCGTTCCGTTTCATCATGCCGTCAGGCCGGGATCAGACCGCGAATCACAGCGCGAATCACACCGTGATTCACACTGGAACCAGTCCGGGGATCAAAGCCCGAGACACCAGCGCATCACGGCCTTCTGGGCGTGAAGGCGGTTCTCGGCCTCGTCGAAGATCACCGAATTCGGCCCGTCCATGATCGCGCTCGTCACCTCGTCGTCGCGATGGGCGGGCAGGCAATGCATGAAAAGCGCGTCGGGCTTGGCCTTCGCCATCAGCGTTTCGTTCACCTGGTAGCCGCGCAACTGGTTGTGCCGGCGCTCACGTGCCGATTGCGGATCATGCATCGAAACCCAGGTATCCGTCACCACCAGGTCGGCCCCGTCAACGGCCTTCATCGGATCGCGTTCGATGACCGCGTTGACGCCCTGGGCACGGGCGAAGTCCAGCGCCTCCTGCTCGGGGTCAAGCGTCTGCGGCCCGGTGAAGGTGAAATCATAGCCGAACTGGCCTGCGGCATGGATCATCGAGCAGCAGACATTGTTGCCATCACCCGACCAGACCACCTTCCTGCCCGCGATCGGGCCGCGATGTTCCTCGAAGGTCATGACATCGGCCATGATCTGGCAGGGATGGGTGCGGTTCGTCAGCCCGTTGATGACCGGAACGCTGGCATATTCCGCCATTTCCAGCAGCGTCGCCTCCTCGAAGGTGCGGATCATGATCAGATCGACATAGCGCGACAGGACGCGGGCGGTATCGGCGATGGTTTCGCCGTGACCCAGCTGCATTTCCTTGCCGGACAGCACCATGGTCTGGCCGCCCATCTGGCGAACGCCCAGGTCGAAGCTGACGCGGGTGCGGGTCGAGGGCTTTTCGAAGATCAGCGCGACCATGCGGTTCTTCAGGGGCAGGTCGGCATCAAGCGCCCCCTTGGGAAGGCCGTCGCGGGCATCCTTCATCCGACGCGCCGCATCGATCATGCCGCGCAGCTCAGCCTTGTCGGTGGTATGGATGTCGAGGAAACTGTTCATTTGCTACTGTCTTTCGGATTGTCCCGGCAAGGAAGCCGCTTTGCCGGCAAGAGGTCAAGGCCGAAGCCTGATTTTACGGGTTGGCGCGGGTCTGGCACCGGGGCGGCGTCGTCGACGCCGCCATGTGATGCCTGCCATGCCCATATCTTTGCCCATATCCGAACCAGACAGTGCCCCGCCCGGTCAGGCTTCGAGCCTTGCGGCAGCCCGGTCAAGCCGCGCCACGGCCTCGGCGATATCCGCATCGCTGATGTTCAGCGGCGGCAGAAGCCGCAGCGTCGCATCGGCGGCGGGCACCGTCAGGATATGCTCGGCATAGCCCGCCTTGACCAGGTCGCCCGGCGCGACCAGGCATTTCAGGCCGATCATCAGCCCCTGCCCGCGCACGCCCTCGAAGACGTCCGGATGGGCCGCGACCAGCGCTTCCAGCTTCTGGCGAAAGAGCCCCGCCTTGCGGTTCACCTCGGCCAGGAATTCCGGCGCCGCGATGATCTCCATGACCTTGGCGCCCACCGCGCAGGCCAGGGGATTGCCGCCATAGGTCGAACCATGCGTGCCCGCCACCATGCCCGCGGCCGCCTTTTCGGTCGCAAGCACGGCGCCCAGCGGGAAGCCACCGCCGATTCCCTTCGCAACCATCATGATGTCGGGGGTGATCCCGGCATATTCATGGGCGAACAGCTTGCCGGTCCGGCCCATGCCGCATTGCACCTCGTCCAGCACCAGCAGCGCTCCGGTCGCGTCGCAAAGCTCGCGGATCAGGCGCAGGTCGGCATCGGCAAGCGGCCGGATGCCGCCCTCGCCCTGGATCGGCTCGATCATGACCGCCGCGGTGCGCTCGGTGATGGCGGCCTTGATCGCCTCCATGTCGCCCCAGGGCAATTGCCGGAAACCGGGCATCAGCGGGCCGAATCCCTTGACCATCTTCTCCGATCCCGCGGCCGCGATGGCCCCGGTCGAGCGGCCATGGAAGGCGCCTTCGAAGGTCAGGATCTCGTAGCGGTCGGCATCGCCCTCTTCGGCCCAGAACTTGCGCACCATCTTGATCGCCAGCTCGGCCGCCTCGGTTCCCGAATTGGTCAGGAAGGCCGTGTCGGCAAAGGTGTGCTCGACCAGCAGGTCGGCCAGCCTTTCCTGTTCGGGGATGTGATAAAGGTTCGAGACATGCCAGATCCTGCCGGCCTGCTCGGTCAGCGCCGCGACCAGCTCGGGATTGGCATGGCCCAGCGCATTCACCGCGATTCCCGCGCCCAGATCCAGGTATCGGGTCCCATCGGTCGAGATGGCCCAGCAGCCCTCGCCACGTTCGAAGGCGAGATCGGCACGGTTATAGGTCGGCAGGACATGCGGAATCATGGAGTGGTCCCTTTGCAGACGATGGCCGCGGCTTGCGGCTACCCGGAAATGACGAAAAGGCAGGCGAGATCGGTCGTTGAAAAATCAACGTCGGGGACGGGCGAAATGGGCGGTCCGTGCGATCATGCCGCCCGCATAGCGCGGAAATGACCATGACGCAACGGGATTCAGGGCTTCATCCGATAGCCCGAACGCAGCCAGCGCCAGGCCGTGAACAGCACCACCGCCACGCTCAGCAGGCAGACGATCAGGCCCCGCAGAGGCGGTGCGTCCGACACGCCCGCGATGCCGTAGCGTGCGCCGTCGATCAGGTAGAAGATCGGGTTCCAATGGGCGAGCGTCGCAAAGGGTTCCGGCAGGGCCTCGACCGAATAGAACGTGCCCGACAGGAACGAAAGCGGCGTGACGATGAAATTCGTGATCGCCGCCATCTGGTCGAATTTCTGGGCAATGATCCCGCCCAGCATGCCCAGCCCCCCCATCAGCGCCGCGCCAAGGATGATGAACGCGAGCGCCCAGAGCGGATGGGCGATTCCCTGCCCGATCAGCAACCCCATGCCCAGCGCGATCACCACCGCGACGATCAGCGCGCGCACCAGCGCGCCCAGCAGGTAGCCCGCAAGGATCTCGCCCGCCGAAAGCGGGGGCATCAGCGTGTCGACGATGTTTCCCTGCATCTTCGACGAGATGATGCTCGAGGACGTGTTGGCGAAGGCGTTCTGGATCACCGTCATCATCAGGATGCCGGGGCCAAGAAAGGCAAGATAGGGCAGGCCCATCACCTCGCCCCGGTCGCGCCCCAGCGCCAGCGCGAAGACCGCGACGAAAAGCCCCGCGGTCATCAGCGGGGCAAAGACGGTCTGCTGCCACACGCTCATGAAGCGCATGATCTCGCGCCGGGCAAGCGTTGCTAGCCCGATCCAGTTCACGCGGCCAAAGCGGCGCACGCCCATCTGTCGATTTCCGGGGCTGGACGGGACGTGCTGCATCTGCGCTCCTTGAATTTGCGGGCTCGGGCGGGTAAATCTGGCTATCCCCGGTTTAAGACCGGGTTCCGCGGAATTGAAGCCACTAGCACGAAATGCGCCGGACCGCCCGGCGCAAGGAAAGGCAAACCATGTCCTGGACCGATGAACGCGTAGAAACGCTGAAACGCATGTGGGCCGAAGGCCAGTCGGCCAGCCAGATCGCCAAGGAGCTTGGTGGCGTGACCCGAAACGCCGTGATCGGCAAGGTGCATCGCCTTGGCCTGTCGAACCGAAACGAGGACGGAACCGAAATGCCTGCCGCACCCGCCCCCGAGGCGAAGCCTGCGCCCCAACCCGCTGCCGCCGCAGCGCCCGCGCCCCAACCGAAGCCCGCGCCCGAGCCCGCGCCGAAACCTGCTCCTGCCGCCGCCGCGCCGCAGGCCCAGCCCGCGCAACCGCCGCAGCCGGTCAATTTCAACCGCCGCCCGATCGTGCCCGCCGGCCAGCCGCTGCCGCCGCAGCCTTCGGCCAACGAGATCAGCCCCGAAGCCCTCGCCTCGGTCCGCGAGGTCGAAAAGCGCGCCCGCAAGCTCACGCTGATGGAACTGACCGAGCGCACCTGCAAATGGCCGATCGGCGACCCGGCGACCGACAAGTTCTGGTTCTGCGGCCTGCCCTCGACGGCCGGCAAACCCTATTGCGAAGCCCATGTCGGCGTTGCCTTCCAGCCGATGAGCTCGCGCCGCGACCGCCGGCGCTAAGATCTGGCGCTGAGCCTTGGCGCATTTCCCCCGGCTCGCCGCCCTGGCCGTTACGCTGGACGGCGACCGGGTGCTGCTCGTGCAGCGCCGCAATCCACCCGATGCGGGCCTTTGGGGCTTTCCGGGCGGCCATGTCGAGCCGGGCGAAACCGCGCTTGACGCGGCCGCCCGCGAGCTTGCCGAGGAAACTGGCGTCATCGCCCTGCCCCGCATCTATCTCGACAATATCGACATGATCGAATGCGGCGAGGATGGCGCCCTGCGCTATCATTTCCTGCTGGCCGCCGTGCTTTGCGATTATGTCTCGGGCGATCCCGTCGCCGCCGATGACGCGATGGACGCGAACTGGTTCCTGGTCGAAGACATCCTTGCCGGGGCAAAGCCGCTCAGCGGCGGGGTGGCACGCACGCTCGCGCGCGCCATGGCCGCGCAGCAGGCAGGCGCCAGTCAGCAGGCAGGGGTCGCGCAGCCGTCAGGCACCGCGCGGCAGGCGGGCTAGGCGCGACACCCCGACCGGCCGCACGCGGCAGACGGGTCAGAACCGTTTCCTGAAGCCCAGCAGATTGGCATTCGCCGCCCCCTTCATGCCGCCCAGGATCTCCGCCCCGCCCGAACGGTGGTGCAAGCGCCAGAACAGGCTCCAATCCCGGTCCTGCGGCGAAAACTCGATCTCGGGCGACAGGTAGAACAGCAGGCTCGCATCGCCGTCATATTCCTTGACCTGCTCCGCCTCGCGCCCGGGCTGGACGGCATCGACATAGCTCAGCCCGAAGACCAGCGAAGGGGTCATCTGCCAATCTCCCGCAACGTCGATGGCGCGCAGCCTTGCCACCGCGCCTGTCCAAAGCTCGGTGCTTTGCCCCTTGCCCCGGCGCATTGCGGCCCCGGCCTCATAGCCGAGCGACACGAAGCGGCCCGGCTTGCCAAGCCATTGCATCCCGATCCCGGTGACATGGTTGTCCTCGTAGTTTGCGCCGCCAATGTTCAGGCTGGCCCCCATGGATTCGTCGAGCATCCGACCCGTCATCACGAAGACGTTGCGCTCGGCTGGCTGATCCGGGCCGGCCACCGCCGAGCTTGCGCCGCCTGCCAGTCCAAGCGCGGCGCCCAGCGCAAGGACCCGCATCATGTCACGCATCTGCTGAAATTCCTGCGCAGGCATCGGGAACCCCGACATCAGGTTGGGACATGGCCTCAGCCTAATTCCGTAAATCCCCCTGCAACAAGGAAAATCCACAGGCCGGCATCAGACCGGCATACCCGCTGTGTACGCCCTGTGTACGCCCGGTGTACGCCTCGTGCGCGGCCCGACCCAGCATTTGCTGGGCTTCGGCAGGTTTTCAGGCCATGCCGTTGCGCGCTTTGGCCAGGCAACGCCCGCAGGACTTTCCATCTTTGCGCTTCGCGGCTAGACATGGCGCCGATCAAAAGGACGCATTCCATGGCCCGGCATCTCATCACCTCGGCGATCCCCTATATCAACGGGATCAAGCATCTCGGCAATCTGGTCGGCTCGCAGCTTCCCGCGGACCTCTACGCGCGCTACCTGCGCCAGCGGGATCACGAGGTCATGTTCATCTGCGCCACCGACGAACACGGCACACCCGCCGAACTGGCCGCCAAGAAGGCCGGCCAGCCGGTCGCCGTCTACTGCGCTGAAATGCATGGAATCCAGTCCGAGATCGCCCGGAATTTCGGCCTCAGCTTCGACCATTTCGGCCGCTCTTCCTCGGAACGCAACCACGTCCTGACCCAGCATTTCGCCGGGAAACTGGACGAAAACGGCTGGATCACCGAGGTCGAGGAAAGCCAGGTCTATTCGATCGACGACGGCCGCTTCCTGCCCGACCGCTACATCGAGGGCACCTGCCCGAATTGCGGCTATGACAAGGCGCGCGGCGACCAATGCGAGAACTGCACCAAGCAGCTCGACCCGACCGACCTGATCGAGCCGCGTTCGGCCATTTCGGGTTCGACCAACCTCGAGGTGCGCACCACCAAGCACCTCTACCTGCGCCAGCGCGCGCTGAAGGATCAGATTTCCGCCTGGATCGACAGCAAGAAGGACTGGCCGATCCTGACCACCTCGATCGCGCGCAAATGGCTGAACGACGGCGACGGGCTGCAGGATCGCGGCATCACCCGCGACCTCGACTGGGGCATCCCGGTGAAAAAGGGCGACCAGCCCTGGCCGGGCATGGAGGGCAAGGTCTTCTACGTCTGGTTCGACGCGCCCATCGAATACATCGCCGGCACCGCCGAGGGCACCGATGCCAAGGGCCTGCCCGACAGCGAATGGCGCCGCTGGTGGCGCCTTGACGAGGGCGCCGAGGACGTCACCTACACCCAGTTCATGGGCAAGGATAACGTGCCTTTCCACACCCTGGGCTTCCCGGCGACCATCATGGGCTCGGGCGAGCCGTGGAAGCTGGTCGATTACATCAAGTCCTTCAATTATCTGACTTATGACGGGGGCCAGTTCAGCACCTCGCAGGGTCGCGGCGTCTTCATGGACCAGGCGCTCTCGATCCTTCCGGCCGATTACTGGCGCTGGTGGCTCCTCTCGCACGCGCCGGAATCTGGCGACAGCGAATTCACCTGGGACAATTTCCAGCAATCCGTGAACAAGGACCTCGCGGACGTTCTGGGCAACTTCGTCAGCCGCATCACCAAGTTCTGCCGTTCTAAATTCGGTGAGGTCGTGCCCGAAGGCGGCGAATACGGCCCCGACGAAAAGACCCTGATCGAAGCACTGACCACGCGCATCCGGGCCTATGAAGGCTTCATGGACGGGATGGAGGTCCGCAAATCGGCCGCCGAGCTGCGCGCGATCTGGGTCTTGGGCAACGAATACCTGCAATCCGCCGCGCCCTGGTCGACCTTCAAGACCGACCCGGAAAAGGCCGCCATGCAGGTCCGGCTGGGCCTGAACCTGATCCGGCTCTACGCGGTGCTCTCGGCCCCGTTCATCCCCTTCGCCGCGGATGCGATGCTGGCCGCGATGGGAACCGAGGACCGTGACTGGCCGGGGGATGTCGCCGAGGCGCTGGCCGCCCTTCCTGCCGGACACGCCTTCGCGACGCCCGATGTGCTCTTTGCCAAGATCAGCGACGAAAGCCGCGACGAATGGCAGGAACGGTTCAAGGGCATCCGCGCCTGATCCTTCGAATTTGAAACCGCGAGCCTCATGCAGGAGATAAGATGACCCATTGCATCCTCATCGGCGCCCCCGTCGACGAAGGCCAGCGCCGTGCCGGCTGCCTGATGGGCCCGGCTGCGTTCCGGGTGGCGGGTCTTGCCCGGACGCTGGACGATCTTGGCCACACCGTCGAGGATCGCGGCGACGTCACCCCCGCGCCGGGTCGCGGTCAAAGCTGCGACAATGGGGTCGTTCATCACCTCCCCGAGGTGATCGCCTGGACCGAAGCTCTCTCGGCCTCGGCCAGTGCCGCAATGTCGGACGGGATGCCGATCTTCATGGGCGGAGATCATTCGCTTTCCCTCGGCACCGTGGCTGGCGTCGCCGCCCATGCACATGCCGCCGGTCGCCCGCTTTTCGTGATCTGGCTGGACGCGCATAGCGATTTCCACACCGTCCGCTCGACCACCTCGGGCAACCTCCATGGCACGCCCATGGCCTATGCTGCGGGGCGCGATGGGTTCGAGCCCTTCCCGCCCTTCCCCGCCCCCGTGCCCGGCGAGAATATCTGCATGTTCGGCATCCGCTCGGTCGATCCTGCCGAGCATGCCGCGCTGGAAGAAACCGAGATCACCGTCAACGACATGCGGGTTCTCGACGAACAGGGGATTGCCGCGCCCCTGCGTGCCTTCCTTGATCGCGTGCGTGACCAGAACGGGCTCTTGCATGTGAGCCTTGATGTCGATTTCCTCGACCCCTCGATCGCACCCGCCGTTGGCACCACCGTTCCGGGCGGTGCGACCTTCCGCGAGGCGCATCTGGTCTGCGAGTTGCTGCACGAATCAGGGCTGGTCTCATCGCTGGACCTGGTCGAGCTGAACCCCTTTCTCGACGATCGCGGACGCACCGCGAAACTGATGGTGGATCTGGTCGGCTCGCTCATGGGCCGCAAGGTGTTCGACCGCCCGACGCGCAGCTACTGATCCGGCTTGCCAATCTTTACCGCGCCCGCTAGCCACGCAGCAGGCGCGGGCGTGGCGGAATGGTAGACGCATGGGACTTAAACTCCCTGGGGCGCAAGCCTGTGCGGGTTCGAGTCCCGCCGCCCGCACCATACCTGCCGCAGACTTCAGGAGCCGGGCTTGGAACCGACGCATGCGAGACCGTTTGCCCTTGGTTCTGCGGGGGCTCTCGGATAGGTTCGCGCCGAATTGCGACAGCAGGAGACTATCACATGGCGCAGCGTCTGCACCTCGTCTTCGGTGGCGAACTCGTCGACCCGAGCCGCACCGTTTTCCGTGACACCGACAAGATCCACATGGTCGGTATCTATCCCGATTACGAAAGTGCTTTCGCCGCGTGGAAAGCCGAGGCGCAGCGCACGGTGGACAGTGCCCATACCCGCTATTTCATCGCCCATCTTCACCGCCTTCGCGACGAAGAGCGCGAGATCAGCCCGACCGAAGAACTGGGTAGCTGAGCCGGGACAGGCATTCCCGCCATGCCCCCGGCAGGACAGGCGACCGCGTCTCTGGCGCTCTGGCTGCATCTGAAGCGGCGGGCCACTCGTGGCCCGATCGCTCCTCAGGATTTTGCGCAGCCCCCGGGCGCAGGACCGCTGCTTTTCGTTCACGTCTCGGAATCGGGGGACGTGCTGCCGCAAGCGGAAGCCTTGATCCGGACGCTGCACGCGCTCCGACCGGGAACGCGGTTCGTCTTCACCGGTGCGGCGCCTTCCGCCGCGGCCTTGCCATCCGCGATGCGAGCCGTCCGGCACAAGCTTCCCGAGGACGGCGCAGGGGCGGAATCCCTGATTGCCGCCCTGAACCCAGTCGCGCTGCTGATCGTCGGCGACCAGTTGCCCGCCGCCATGATCACCACAATGGCCAGAGAAGGGCGGCCCGTGCTGCTGTCCGAGGCACGCCTTGCCGCACATGGCGGTGGCGGCTTCTGGCGCGGCATGGTCAACCGTGGGCTAATCAGCCAAATTTCCCATATCATGGCGCCCGATCCGACGGCCGGCGCCGCGGCGCAACAGCTCGGTGCCGATCCGGACCGCATCGAGATGACCGGCCCCGTGACGGAAACGCTGCCGCCGCCTGCGGTCAACGAGGCCGAGCGTGGGGCGCTGGCCCAGATCCTAAGGGGCCGGCATATCTGGATGGCCGCAGCCCCCAGCATGTCAGAAATCCGTTCGATCCTTGTCGCGCATCAATCCGCGCTGCATCACAATCACCGGGCCCTGCTGATCCTCGCCGGGCTTCCCGAGGCGGCCATTCCGGAAATCCGCGCCGAGGCCGAGGCACTGGGGCTGGCGGCCGTGCTGCGCTCGGAAGATGACGACCCGCAAAGCGATGACCACGTCCTGATCGCCGAGGACCCCTATGAAATGGGTCTGTGGTATCGGCTGGCATCCGTCTGTTTCATGGGCGGAACGCTTTCGCCCGGCCGGGCGCTGGCCCCGCGTCATCCGTTCGAGCCCGCGGCGCTTGGCTCGGCCATCATCCACGGCCCCTTGCCCGGCCCATTTTCCGCCGAATGGGCACAGCTGGACGGCAGTTCCGCCGCAAGGCTGGTCCTGGATGGGGAAGCGCTCAGCCGTGCCGTCGCGGATCTTTCCGCCCCCGATCAGGCTGCGATGCTCGCGGGCAATGCCTGGTCAGTCAGCACGGGCGGAGCCGCCGTCCTGCGCCGGATAGCGGATACGGTGATCGCCGCGATGGAGAGTGAACCATGAGCCGACGCGCCCCTTCCTTCTGGTTCCGCCCCGCCGGGCTCCGCGCGCGGCTGCTCTCGCCTCTGGGCGCGATCTACGCGGCCGGCACCGCCCGGCGCATAGCGCGCGGCAATGGATTCGACCCCGAAATCCCGGTAATCTGCGTCGGCAACATCAATGCCGGAGGCACTGGCAAGACGCCGACGACCATCATGCTGGCGCAGCGCCTGATCGCACGCGGGATCGACGTCCATATCGTCTCCCGCGGCTATGGTGGAACCGAGAAGGGGCCGTTGCGGGTTGAGGAAGCCGTCCACGACGCGCTCGAGGTCGGAGACGAGCCGCTGCTGATGGCGGCCTTTGCGACGGTCTGGGTGTCCGACAAGAGGGATGCGGGGGCCAGGGCGGCGATCGCGGCGGGCGCAGGGGCGATCCTGCTGGATGACGGCTTTCAGGACCCGAGCCTGACCCACGATCTGTCCTTGGTCGTGGTCGATGCAGCCAAGGGGTTCGGCAATGGCCTGTGCCTGCCCGCCGGCCCACTGCGCGAGCCGGTCGATCGCGGACTAGCGCGGGCGGATCTATTGCTGTCGATCGGAGACGCTCAGGCGCAGTCAAGTTTCGCTTCCGACTGGCGGACGAGACTTCCCCTGCCGCATTTGCGGGGCACGCTTGCGCCGCTGCCGACCGGGATGGACTGGGTCGGACTGCGGGTATTGGCTTTCGCGGGTATCGGCCATCCCGAGAAGTTCTTCGACACGCTTCGCGGGCTTGGCGCCGAAATCCTGCGCGCCGAACCGCTGGAAGACCATCAGCCCTTCACGCCCGCGCTTCTGACGCGGCTTGAAGCCGAGGCCCGGCTGCTGGGCGCCCAACTTGTCACCACCGAAAAGGACGCGGCACGGATGCCGCGCAAGTTCCGTTCCAAGGTGCTGACCGTGCCCGTCCGACTTGAGCTTGAGGACTATGGGCCGCTCGACGAACGGCTTCAGGCGCTTGGGCTCTGATCGGCTTCGCCCAGCCGCGGCGAGGCACGATCAAGCGACAGGTCCGCCTCGGAAAAGCGGATCGGCAGGCGCATTCCCGGCACGCCCTCGGGCGAAATTCTGAGCCCGCGCGCTAGGATCTGCGGATCGGCGAACACATCGGCCATGTCATTGATAGGCCCGGCCGGAACACCCTGCGCTTCAAGTGCCGCGAGCAGATCGTCCCGTTTCCATGCGACCGTCACGGCCGACAGGGCCGCTGTCAGGGCCTCCCGATTGGCGATGCGGTCCGCATTGGCCGCGTAGGCCGGCGCGTCCGCCAGGCCCGGCAGCCCAAGGGTCGAGCATAGCCGACGATATTGCGCGTCATTTCCCGTGGCGATGATGATCCATCCGTCGGCGCAGTCGAAGACCGCATAAGGGACAAGGTTCGGATGGGCATTCCCCAGCCGCGAGGGGGCCTGCCCGGTCGCAAGGTAGTTCATCGCCTGATTGGCCATGACCGCTGTCGCCACGTCGAACAGCGCCATGTCCACATGCTGGCCCCGCCCCGTCGCCGCGCGCTGATGCAGGGCGGCGAGGATACCGACCACCGAATAGACACCCGTGAAAATGTCCACCACCGCGACGCCCACCTTCTGCGGCTGGGCCGCTGGTTCGCCGGTCACGCTCATCAGGCCGGACATGCCCTGAATGATGTAATCGTAGCCGGCGCGATGGGCATAGGGTCCGGTCTGCCCGAACCCGGTGACGCTGCAATAGACGAGCCGCGGGTTCAACGCCGAAAGCGAGGCAAAATCGAGCCCGTATTTCGCCAGCCCACCGACCTTGAAATTCTCGATGACCACGTCGGCATCGGCGACGAGGCTGCGCACCTTGTCCTGCCCCTCGGGCGTGCGGAAATCGGCGACGACCGAACGTTTGCCGCGATTTGTCGAATGGAAATAAGCGGCGGAACTTTCACCGTCACGTTCGATGAAGGGCGGGCCCCAGCGGCGTGTGTCATCGCCTTCGGGCGCTTCGACCTTTGTGACTTCGGCCCCCAGATCGGCAAGGATCTGGCCGGCCCAAGGACCGGCCAGAATACGCGCAAGCTCGACCACCTTCAGGCCGGCAAGTGGAGTCATCCCTTGTTTTCCGCCTCGGCGATCTTGGCATCAATGATCTTCTTCAGGTCTTCCCAGGGTTGGTTCTGGACCTTTTCACCGGCAATGATGAAGGTCGGCGTTCCCTCGACCTTGTCGTCGGTGGCGTGTTTCTGGAACGTGGCGACCAGGTCGGACACCATCTGCTTGTCTGCCCAGCAGGCGTCCATCTGCTCGGCGCTCATGCCGGCCTTGGCGCCCACCTTGCGCAGATTCGCGGCGATCTCGTCTCCGGTCTTGGCATTCAGCCAGGTCTTCTGATCGTCGAAGAGCAGATCTGCGATGGCATAATATTTCGTATCGCCACCGCAGCGCGCCAGGATACCGGCCCACAGGCCGACCGCATCGAAATAGACGTCGCGTTGAATGAACTTGACCTTGCCGGTCTCGATATACTCGGCTTTCAGCTTCGGCAGGTTTTCCTCGTGGAAGGCCTGGCAATGGCTGCAGGTGAAGCTTGCATATTCGATGACCGTGACCGGAGCATCGGCATTCCCCAGGACGATATCGTCAAGAACCCTGCCTTCCGGCATCTGCTCTTCGGCCGGAGCGGGTTGGGTTTCCTGCGCCAGCGCCGGCGAAACCACGACAGCGGTCAGCGCGGCCGAGGCAGCAGCGATCAGTGAGCGGCGGGAAAGAGTCATGGATTGGCCTTTCGGTCGTTGGTGTCCCTGCGGGACATGATGTTCAAGGCCATCTGGCGCATCAGGGCAGACAGCCGTGGATCGTCGAAGTCCCGCGCGATCTCGTCGGCGCGGGCCAGGCGGGCAGGATCGGGCGGCGACTTGGCGGGGCCAGCAAAGGCTGCCCGGTCCTCGGCAAACCCGTCGCCGGCTGAAAACCCTGTCGGCGCGGTCTGGGTCAGCGAGATCCTCGAGACGGCGTTGAAGCCATAGCAGGCATTCACTCGCTGCCGGATCTGATCAAGCTGCATGTTGATCAGCGGCGCGCGCGCACCCGGAACAAGCAGGGTCAAGGTTGCGCCGAACCCTTTGCCGTGGCTGATCTTGACGGGACGCGTGTGGGCTGCGATCTCGGGACCAACGACTTCGGCCCAGTTGGTCAGAAGCCTTGCAATGGCAAAGCCGCGCGTTTCGCCGATGGCCCGCACCCGGTTGGCGACCAGTTGGGCCGCGGTCTCGAAGCCGCGCATCCGGCGGCGGGGCGAACTGTCGGGTTTCTTCTGGGCCATGCGGGGACCATATGATTAATCTGGCGCGCAGTCTGGACCGAGGCGCGCCCGGACGCCAGAGCGGAGAAACTGAAAATTGCGTGACTCGGGCTTGATCTCGACCGAACTGCTGGCCTGGTACGACCGCCACGCCCGCGTCCTGCCTTGGCGCGTACCCGCGGGAAAGGGACAGGCGGACCCATACCGCGTCTGGTTGTCCGAGGTCATGCTGCAACAAACAACGGTCGCCGCGGTAAAGCAATATTTCGAACGTTTCACGCAATTATGGCCGACAGTGCACGACCTGGCCGCCGCGGCGGACGATCAGGTGATGGCCGAATGGGCAGGGCTTGGCTATTACGCCCGCGCCCGGAACCTCGTGGCTTGCGCCCGTGCCGTTTCGGCATTGGGTTCCTTTCCCGACACGCGTGAAGGGCTTCGCAGCTTGCCCGGCATCGGCCCCTATACCTCGGCCGCGATCAGCGCGATCGCTTTCGACCGCCCCGAGACGGTGGTGGATGGCAATGTGGAACGCGTCGTCTCGCGCCTGTTCGCGATCGAAACACCCTTGCCCGTCTCAAAGCCCGAGATCCACGACTTCGCGTCGGCACTGACGCCTCTGGACCGGCCGGGCGACTACGCGCAGGCGATGATGGATCTTGGCGCGACGATCTGCACCCCCCGCAGCCCCGCCTGCGGGATCTGCCCCCTGTCCGCGTATTGCGAGGCACGCAGTCAGGGCATTGCCGCCCAATTGCCGCGCAAGGCAGCCAAAAAGGCGAAGCCGCTCCGGAAGGGGGCGGTATGGGTCGGCTTTTCGGACAGCTCGATCCTCGTCGAGACCCGCCCTGACAAGGGATTGCTCGGCGGCACCCTGGCATTTCCGTCAAGCGGCTGGGATGGCTCGGATCTTGGCCCGCCTGCCGAAGCCGTCTGGCGCGAGCTGGGGGTCGTCCGCCATGTTTTCACCCATTTCGCGCTGGATCTGGTCGTCATGACCGCTGATCTGAATGAAGCTCCGCGACGTGGCAGGCTTGTGTCGCTGGCCGAGTTTCAACCCACCGCCCTGCCCGGGCTCATGCGCAAGGCATGGGCGCTGGCCCGTCCCACCCCAGCCCGCCCGCGACATTCCGTCGCAATGGCAAGCCAGCCTCAAACACCTGATGGTTGATTAATGCAAAATGCCTTTCGTGCCCGATTGATCGATGCCCTTCCCTTCTGGCTATCGCTGGGAATGGTTCCGCTGGCTCTCCTTGCGATGCGTTGGGGAGGCTGGTGGTTCCTGCTGATGCCGGTCTATGCTTGGTATCTTACGACCATGCTGGACAGCATTCTGGGTCTGAACGACGAAAATCCCGACACAGAAACTCCCGAGACGCAGCTTTTCTGGTATCGCGCCATCACGATCATCTGGTTTCCGGTTCAGGCCGCGATGATTTTCGGCGGGATCTGGTTCGCGTCGCGAAGTGGGCTGTCGGGCTGGGAAAGGATTGGCCTTTTCTTCGGCATCGGCGTTGCGTCAGGCACGATCGGTATCGTCTATGCGCATGAGCTGCTGCACCAGAAGAACCCTGTCGAGCGCTGGCTGGGCGACCTGCTTCTGGCCTCGACGCTTTATTCCCATTTCCGATCCGAGCACATGCTGGTTCACCATAGCTGGGTGGCGACACCCCGCGATGCCGTTTCGGCCCGCTACAACGAAGGATTCTTCCGCTTTTTCCTGCGCGTGCTGAAGGAATGCCCGAAAAGCGCCTGGCAGGCCGAAACGCGTCGCCTTGCTCGGGCCAAAAGGTCGAAATTCGACCTCCGAAATCCATTCTGGCGGTATGCCGGGCTGCAACTGGTGATGCTTGCCCTGGCCTTGCTGCTGGGGGGCTGGCAGGGTCTTTTGCTGTTTGTCTGGCAGGCCTTTGTCGCGGTCTGGCAGCTCGAGCTGACGAACTATGTCGAACATTATGGCCTGACCCGCCGCCACCTTGGCAACGGGCGCTACGAACATGTCCTGCCCCGCCATAGCTGGAACTCGTCCCATAAGGCGACGAACTGGCTGCTGATCAACCTGCAGCGCCATTCCGATCATCACTACAAGCCTGATCGGCGTTTTCCATTGCTGCAGACCTACAGCAAGGAAGAAGCCCCGCAACTTCCGATGGGTTACCCTGCAATGACGTTCATGGCGATGGTGCCCCCCCTGTGGCGGCGACGCATGAACCCGCGCGTGCGCGCATGGAGACGGCAGTTCTATCCCGATATCGAGGACTGGTCGGCCTATAACCGCGGCACCCTGCCTCTGCCGCGCGCCGCTGCCTGAGACCCGGAGACTGCGCAAAAAGACCCCGCCCGGCAGGTTTCGCGGCCGGACGGGGCAAGGCGGTCCCGGTCGCGCCAGAGCTCGCGATGCGTCGGGACACGGCGAAAACTTTGGTGACTAGTTGGGGCGGCCCTTTTCGGCCTCCATCTCGGCCCGGATCTGCTGACGCAGCATGTCGATCGGAACCATCCGCCCTTCCCTGCGGAAATGCCAATAGGTCCAGCCGTTGCAGGAAGGTGCGCCTTCAAGAGCAGCGCCCAACTGGTGGATCGAGCCTTTCATGTCATGGCCGACAAGGCTGCCATCGGCGCGGACCTTGACCTTGTAGCGGCTATCCGTGGAATAAAGCTCCTCGCCCGGACGCAGCATGCCGCGTTCGATGACCTGACCGAAAGGCACGCGCGGTTCGGCCCGCTTCGCCTTCGTGGTCACAAGGGCCTCATTGTCGAATTTGCGCACGCGGGCAATGCGCTTGGCCGCGACCTCGCGATATGCCTCTTCGCGTTCGATCCCGATGAAGTCGCGGCCCAGCATCTTGGCCACAGCCCCGGTGGTTCCGGTGCCGAAGAACGGGTCCAACACGACGTCGCCGGGATTGGTCGAGCCGACAAGAATGCGGTGCAGCAAGGCTTCCGGTTTCTGGGTCGGATGCGCCTTCGAGCCATCCTTGTCCTTCAGCCTCTCACCACCGGTGCAGATCGGAAGCACCCAGTCCGAGCGCATCTGAACGCCTTCGTTGAGCGATTTCAGCGCCTCGTAATTGAAGGTGTACTTGGCGTTTTCCGATTTCGAGACCCAGATCATCGTCTCATGGGCGTTCGTCAGCCGCTTGCCGCGAAAGTTCGGCATCGGGTTCGACTTGCGCCAGACGACATCGTTCAGGATCCAGAAACCCTGGTTCTGCAACTCGGCCCCGACACGGTAGATGTTGTGATACGAACCAATCACCCACATCGCCCCGTCGGGCTTGAGCACGCGGCGCGCAGCCGCCAGCCAGTCGCGGGTAAAGCGATCATATGCGGCAAAACCAGAAAACTGATCCCAGTGATCGTCGACCGCATCGACCTTGGAATTGTCGGGGCGGTGCAGCTCACCCTTTAGCTGAAGATTGTAGGGTGGATCGGCGAAGATCAGGTCCACGCTGCTTTCCGGCAACGAATTCATCACCTTGACGCAGTCACCGGCAAGGATCTGGTTAAGCGGAATAGGCCGCGCAGAAACGCGGGATCTGGAAACATGCTTGGTCATCACTGCCTCGGATTTCGGCTCTTGAATAGCCGATCTTGTTGGGCAGATCATGATTCAGACCCGATTCGGCGTCAATTTCTTTTTTGAATCAAGAGCTTGCCGATTGGCCTTTACACAAGATATTGTGGACCGGGGCGAAGCTGCGTCTATGATGTGGGGTTACCCCCAGATCTAGCAGTGCACGACGATGTGCTGGCGTAGGGTAACCTGCATTCGCTTCCCAGCCGTAGCCGGGATGCTGTTGCGCCAAATCCACCATGATGCGATCGCGCCACATCTTGGCGATGATCGAAGCGGCGGAAATGGAGAGGCTGCGCGCATCTCCGCCGATGATGGCCTGCCCCGGAAGATCCAGACCGTCCGGCAACATGTTGCCGTCAATGAGCGCGACGCACGGACGCTGCCGCAGCCCGGCGATCGCGCGACACATCGCCAGATGTGAGGCGCGCAGGATGTTCAGCTCGTCGATTTCCTCGACGGTTGCATGTGCGACCGACCAGTCGCAGCTGGCCATGATCACCTCCGCCAGCACGGCGCGGCGCTTGGCGGTCAGCTTCTTTGAATCGTTGAGCCCTTCGGGGATACACCCGACTTCGAGAATGACGGCCGCAGCCGTGACCGGACCAGCAAGTGGTCCGCGACCGACTTCGTCGACTCCGGCCACATAGCGCGCGCCGGAAACGATCGCGGCGTCCTCGAAGGAATAGTCAGGGCCCGTCATGCGGTAACGGTCACCGGATCGATGACCACCTCTTCCAGATTGATGCCTTCGCCTTCGCGATCAACCACCAGGAAATCGGCGGCGTGGTCAAGGGGCGTCAGAACCCCGTGCCAGACGCCAGCGCGCAGGTTCACCCCCACCCCAGCCGGGACAAGGAAGGCAATCGGCGCACCGGGACGGCCGGCGTCGTCAGGGGCGACGATGGAAAGCCAGGGGCGGGCGTCAAGCGGCATGAACGCCTGCGAACCCAAGGGGTGCCGTTCAAGCAGGGTGCAGTCATAGGGAAGGCTCACGGGTTCGGACCGGAAGATCGAGATGATCGCCTCGCCTCCCGAGCGTTCGACCTCGGCAAGCGCGTGGTGGCGTTCGCAACGCCCTGCATTGATCATCCTGGTGGCTTGGGCACGCGGGGCCAGCAGCTCGCCGAAAGGCGCGAATTCCTCGGCCGTCAGCGGCCTGATCTTGATCGTGCTCATGGTGTTCCGTTCGATGTCAGGACCGCGGGATGCGCGGCAGAAGGATTGTGAGAAGCCCCATCAGCGGCAGATAGGAGCAGATGCTATAGACGAACTCGATCCCCTTGGCATCCGCCACCAGACCCAGGACAGCCGCGGCAATACCGCCCATGCCGAAAGCAAAGCCGAAGAAGATGCCCGCGATCAGCCCCGTGCGACCGGGTACCAGTTCCTGTGCAAAAACGACGATCGCCGGGAAGGCCGAGGCAAGGATCAGGCCGATGATGACGGTAAGCATTCCCGTCGCGGCCAGGCCGACATGGGGAAGCGCCAGCGTAAAGGGCAGGATGCCCAGGATCGAGAACCAGATCACCTTGAGCGGTCCTATCCGGTCGCCGATGACGCCACCCAGAATGACCCCGGCCGCCATGCCACCAAGAAACAGGAACAGCATGATCTGCGCCTGCTGGGTGGTCAGGCCGAACTTCTCGATCAGGAAGAAGGTATAATAGCTGGATAGGCTGGCCGTGTAGATGTTCTTCGTGAAGGTCAGCAGTGCCAGCACACAGATGGCCGTGACGACACGGGGACGCGACAGCTGGAGTGCCGTGCTCGGCCGACTGCCAGAGGCTTTCCGTCGCCCTTCGGCCCAGGCACCGATGCGCCATAGGATCGCCGAACCCAGCATCGCCGCTGCAGAGAAGATGGCGATCGACGGCCGCCCCAGCGGCACCACGATGAAGGCCGCCAGAAGCGGCCCCATCGCCTGTCCGAAATTCCCCCCAAGCTGAAACAGGGATTGGGCCGTGCCGAAGCGACCGCCCGAGGCGATGCGCGCCACGCGCGAGCTTTCCGGATGGAAGACGGATGACCCGACCCCAATCAACATCGCGCCGATCAGCAGCACCCAGTATTCATGGGCCAGCGCCAACATCAGCACACCGACAAAGGTCGATCCCATGCCGACCGCAAGCGATTTCGGCATCGGATTTCTGTCCGTGACCGCCCCGACGACCGGCTGCAAGAGCGATGCCGTAACCTGGAAGGCAAATGTCATCATGCCGATTTGCCAATAGGACAGAGCGAACTCCTGCTGCAGCAGCGGGTAGATCGCGGACAGCATCGACTGCATGACGTCGTTTATCATATGGCACAGGCTGATTGCGATCAGCACCGACCATGCGGTGGTTGCGGGACTCGCGCCCCGAAATGCCGTTGCTTCCGACACGAGCAGACCTCTTGCTGAGTGCGCGCGACATTCCGCCGCGACGCGAACATTGTCAACTCGGCACGAAATTTGATCGTGACTTGCGGAGGAAGAGGCTTGACCGAAGCAGGCATAACGCGTCAGAACCCCACTCCGAGTGTTTTGTTTTGTTTCCGACAGTTGCTGCCAATCCATGACGTCGCGATGGACCCTGCGCAAAATCTCCTGTCGACCGTAACCAGTCGCCCCTGACAACTTACGGATGACTAAAGTTCATTATGACTCATTTTTCGAAGACCCTTACCCCTTCCGCAGGATCGCTTCCGATCGGCTCGCGCCGCAAAGGAATGACCTGGCAGGCCGTGCAGGATATCGTGCTTGAGCGGATCCAGAGCGGCATCTGGAAAGAAGGCGAACTGATCCCGACGGAATGTGATCTGGCGACGGAACTGCGCTGCGCCAGAGCCACCGTGAACCGCGCGATGCAGGCTTTGGCCGAATCCGGCGTGGTCCAGCGACGCCGCAAAGTGGGCACCCGCGTCGCGATTCATCCTCGCGCACAGCTCGTCCGGTCGCTTTTGCGGCGCGAACTCGAGGCAGCCGGCCATGCATACGGATACCGGCTTGTAAACGCTAAAGAAACCACGCCACCCTTGCAGGTCGCCAATGCCATGCTGCTGCGCAGCACCGAAGTCCTGCTTTACAGCCAGATCGTCTTTTACGCCGACGGCAAGCCTCATTGCTGCGAGGAACGTTGGACCAATACGTTCGCTGCACCTGGGTTGACCCCGGATGTGCTCGAACGGATGAGTGTCTGCGAATGGCTGCTGGGAAATGTGCCGCTCAATCGGGCGAGCCTCTCGATCGGCGTGACAAAGGCGGATGAAGCATTCATCGCCCCTGCCCTGGATATCGCAGCAGGCGAGCCTGCGCTTGAGCTCGAACGGCTCGAATGGCTCAATAACATGCCCGTATCATTTTCGCGGCGCTATTTCCCTGGCAGCCATCGTTTCGAGGCGCAGATATAAGCCGGAATTCGACACCGTCCTCACCCGATGCTTGCCATAAGCGCGCGGACGGACAAAGCTCGACAAAACAGACAAGAAAATAAAGCAAGACAACCGGAATCGAGCATGTTCCCGAACAGCCCATTCGCTGGCCTATTCCTGCCGCTGGCCGCGGCCCTGACCATTCTGCCTGCGGAAGGCGGCTGGGCCAATCCGCGCCCGCTGCCCCGACCACAGGCATCCACGGTGGCCGCGACGCTTCCCGCGCAGGCCGCTACGATGACGGCAACAGCAGCCGTCCCGGCAAGCGGCGGTCCCGCCAAGGCGCTGAAGTCGATCTCGGGTGCCGAGATCGACAATGCGACCTATTCGGGTGGCGATCTCCCGCCCGGCCAGTCGGCCCTGACCGCGAAGGTTCAGGTCCTGCTTGACCGTTCGGGCATTTCACCGGGCGTTGTCGACGGATGGCGCGGCGGCATGAGCGAAAGCGCAATCATGGCATTCCAGCGTAGGGCAGGGTTGCCGATGACGGGCCGGATGGACATGACCCTTTGGAACCTGCTTCAGGGCTATTCCGCCGATCCGATCACCACGACATATACAATCACCGAAAAGGATGAGCAGGGGCTGGTTGACCGCATCCCGAGCGATTATGCCGAAAAGGCCGCCATGAGCTCGCAGGGCTATACGAGCGTTCTCGAAAGGCTCGCCGAACGCTTCCACATGGATGAGAAATTCCTGGCCAAGCTCAACGAGGATCTTGCCTTTGTGCCGGGCGTGACGATCAGCGTCACCCGACCGGCAAAACCGATCCGCGCGACGGTGACGCGTATCATCGTCGACAAGCAGACGCGTCGCGTTGCTGCCTATGACGCGCAGGGCAACATGGTGGCCGACTATCCAGCCACCGTAGGATCGTCCGATACCCCGTCCCCGCACGGTCTGCATCTGGTCACAGCCGTCGCGCTTGACCCCACCTACACCTACAACCCCAAGCGGAACTTCAAACAGGGCGACAATGACCGCGTGCTGATCGTGCCACCGGGGCCGAACGGCCCGGTGGGCAATGTCTGGATCGATCTCAGCGAGCCCACCTATGGCCTGCACGGCACGGCCACACCTTCGCGGTTGTTCGTGAATCAGTCGCATGGCTGCGTGCGGCTTACGAACTGGGATGCCTGGGAACTGGCCCACATGGTCAAGGCCAAGGTCACAACGGTCGAATTCCTCGCGCCCGGCGTGAGCATTGCCGACGCCACGGGGGCGATCGCCCAACCGGCGGGCAATGTCGCGCCGATCAGCATCATTTCGGGAAGCCGTCCACCGATGCGATCTTCCGATATGGCGTCCCGCGCGGCAAAAAGCGCATCTTCGTTCCTGGAGGCAGCAGCGGCAACAACCGCTCTGACCATTGTAGCTCCTCCGAAGAAGGCACCGCAGCCCCAAGCGGAAGAAATCAGGCAAGCGAAAGAAGCCGAAGCGCTGAGCGCGGCGCTGGCACGCGCCGAGGCGCTGGCCGATGAAATGCTGGCCCAGCGGGCCGAGGATGTGGCGGCAAGCGTCGCTCTTCCCGGAAACTCGACATTGGCGGCGGATAACCCGGTTACCGGGAAGCCTTTGCCGCCGCCCCAACCCGCAGCACCGAACCTCTAGGCCGATGCGGGGCTACAGAACCTTCATCCTGGCGACTCTGATGCCGCTCGTGCTGGCCGCCGAGGAACCCAGGCCACAAGTTCGGCCCGCCGACTTGACACCTCAAGCCGAGGCGCGGCCGAACCCGCGTCCGGAGGAAGCAGATCCCCAGCCCGAGGCAGAAACACGCCCCTCAAGTGGGCCGAGTGAGCCGGGTGAGCCGGGTGAGCCGGGTGAGCCGGGTGAGCCGGGTGAGGAAAATACTGGCGCGGCAACTCCCGAACAAGATCGGTCGGGCGTTCCGATGCAGCACATCCTGCGCGAAGACGACTTCAGCTATTCGGCCTGCCTGCTTGAGCTGACGCTTCTTGGCGCGGATTTCAGCGAAGAAACCGCCGTCACTGAGGCTGATCATCCCCAATGCGGAATTGCGCGCCCCCTGCGATTGAAGTCCCCTCTTCCGGGCATCGAGATCGACGGCGGCGCGCTGATGCGCTGCGACACGGCGCGGCATCTGGCGCATTGGCTGCGTGATTTCGTGCGTCCCGCGACAACATTCCTGCCGGGCCAGCCGCGGCTTGTCGGGCTGGAGCCGGGATCGACCTATCAATGCCGCCCCACGATCGGGAACGGCGGAGAAAAGCTCTCCGAGCATGCCTTTGGCAACGCGCTCGACATCGCGGCCTTCAGGTTCCAGGACGGAAGCCGGATCGAAATCGGGACACGCAAGGACGATGGCGATATGGCCGAGGCCTTTCAGCGTGCGGTGCGGTCGACGGCATGTCTGTATTTCACCACCGTACTTGGCCCGGGCGCCAATGCGGCGCATGAAGACCACCTGCATCTGGACATCAAGGCACGCAGTTCGGATTTCCGCCTCTGTCAATGACGCCCTATCGATGTCGCGCTGACTGATCCCCAAGCGCCTCAGCCAGCATGTCGAAGGCTTGCACCGCCCCAGTGCTTTCGCGGGAAAAGAAGGCATCAAGCGCGGGATAGATCCGAACCGCTTCGTCAAGCCTGGGGTCGCTGCCCGTCGCGTAGAGACCCGCTCGGATCATCAGTTCGGAATCCGCATAGATCCCCAAGGCGGCGCGCGCCCGGGAAATCAGCGCATTCTCGGCCTCCGACGCCGCGCGCGGCAGCGACCGCGAAACCGAACGGAGCACGTCGATGGCGGGGAACCTTCCCCTTTCGGCAATCGCGCGGTCCAGCACGACATGCCCGTCCAGGACGCCGCGCAAGATGTCTGCCACCGGTTCCTCCATATCCGAACCTGCCACCAATACGCTGAAGATCGCCGTGATATCGCCGAAGCCCTCGGGTCCCGGCCCCGAACGCTCGGCCAACGACATGATCAATTGCGATACCGAGGGCGGAAAACCGCGATAACTCGGGCTTTCGCCTGCGGCCAGGGCGATCTCACGGTGGGCCTCGGCAAAGCGGGTAATCGAGTCCGCCAGGAACAGCACCTGGAGTCCCTGGTCCCGAAAATGCTCGGCCACGGTCATCGCAGCCCAGGCGCAGCGACGGCGCATGAGCGGAGATTGGTCAGAGGTCGCCGCGACGATGACCGAACGCGCGAGGCCTTCTGGTCCCAACACATCCTCGACAAATTCGCGTAACTCCCGTCCGCGCTCGCCGATCAACGCGATGACCACGACATCGGCAGTCACACCGCGGGCGAGCGCCGAAAGCAGCGTCGATTTCCCAACCCCGGACCCGGCGAAAAGCCCCAGCCGCTGCCCGCGGACAAGTGGAAGCAAGGTATCGAAGACGGCAAGGCCCGTATCCAGCCTGTCGCCCAGACGGTTTCGCGAGGCCGCCAGCGGCGGTGGGCAGCGAAAGCCACGCCGAAGCCGACCCTGCACCAGCGACCGGCCGTCCAGCGGCCTTCCCAGAGGGTCGATCACACGCCCCAGCCAGGCATCGCATGGCGCCAGATAGGGCGCCGAGAGAAGTTCGCTTTGCGCACCGATTGCCAGCCCCTCGGCCGAGCCCTCGGGCAACACGACTGCGGCTGAACACCTCAGGGCAACGATCTCGCCGCAAAGTTGACCGCCTTCCGCTTCCCCAAGTGCCACCCGATCCCCTAGGGCAGCATGGGCACTGAGTCCTTCGACCGTGACCAGCGCGTTCTCGATCGTCGAAACGCGACCGAAGTGGCACGCATGGCGAATTGCTCTGATCCGCTGGGCAACTGATTCAATTTTATCCATCGTGAATTCCCTAAAAGCTCCCATCGCGGGAAACACGAAACCATTTCTAAACCTATTGGGGTTAAGACCGGGTTTATTCGAACGGGGAGAAGCCTCGATGTTTGATCGAATAGAAACCCTGCGCATGGCCGGCGCTTTGACCGCCCATGCCACGCAAAGGCAGAAGCTTATTGCCGAGAATGTCGCCAATTCCGACACACCCGGATTCAGGGCCCGTGACGTGGAAGGCTTCTCGGATCAGTTTCGGAGCGGGGGCGGCTTCGAGCTGCGCATGACAGACGGCCGCCACCTGAACACCACTGGCTGGATCGATCGGGCGAACGTCCGGGACGCCGGAGGTGAGCCCGCTCCGAATGGCAACACCGTCTCACTCGAGGAGGAGATGGTCCGAAGCGCCGATGCCCGCCGCGCCTTCGACCTTTCGGTGGCTGTGACGCGCTCGGCGCTGAGCCTGATCCGCACCAGCCTTGGCCACCGCGCATAGGAACCAGCGATGCCCGACACACTTTCCGCACTTGATATCGCCGCGTCCGGCATGCGTGCCCAGTCGGTCCGGCTGCGTCACGTATCCGAGAACATCGCGAATGCCGACACTCCGGGCTACCGGCGCAAGCTCGTCTCGTTCGAGGCAGCGATGGATTTCGGTCGTCCAACCGGTGCGGTCGAGCCAAGCCACACCCGGCTTGATCGAAGCCACCTGCCCCAGGTCCACGACCCTTCGCATCCACTCGCAGATGAGGATGGCAATTATCTCGGCTCGAATGTCGACCTGGTTATCGAGACGGCCGACGCGCGTGAAGCCAGCCGCAGCTATGAGGCGAACCTGCGTATCTTCGAACAATCCCGCCAGATGGGCAGCGCGCTGCTCGACCTCATCCGCCGCTGAAAGGAAGCACCATGATCTCTCCCAATCTTGCCGCGACCGCCTATGATCGCGCACGTCCCGCGATCCAACCCGCACAGGGGCTGCCGGATGGGATGTCCCGCGCCGCCTCCGAGTTCGCGAGCGTGATGGACCAGGTCGATATCGCCTCGACCGGCGCGATGACCGGGGCGACCGACACCCACCAGCTTGTCCAGAGCATTGCGCAGGCCGAAATCGCGCTCGAGGCCGCCGTCGCTATCCGAGACAAGGTGGTCGAAGCCTATCAGGAAATCCTGCGCATGCCGGTCTGAGGCGGAACATGGACGAGAACGTCATCTTCGACATGACCCGCCAGGCACTTTGGATCGCGGTTCGAATGTCGTCGCCGCTTCTGGTGACCGCGCTGGTCGTCGGCGTGGTGATCGGTCTTTTTCAGGCCCTGACCTCGGTGCAGGAAATGACGCTGACCTTCGTGCCCAAGATCGGGCTGATGCTCGTGGTCTTCTGGGTCAGCATGAGCTTCATGACGACGGTTCTGGCCGGTTTCTTCACCGACCAGATCGTGGCGCTGATCGCGGGGTCCTAGACGATGGACAATGCGATCTATGCCTCGCTCACACGGCAATCGGGATTGATGCGGGAAATGCGCGCGGTGGCCAACAACATCGCCAATGCGAACACCACCGGGTTCAAGCGTGAGGGCGTCGTCTTTTCGGAATATATGGTGCCCCTGCGGAATGACGGAGAGACCCTTGCAATGGCGAACATCCGCGGTCGCATGGTCGATCTAGCGGCGGGTGGGGTGACGAAAACCGGCGGCCAATACGACCTCGCGATCGATGGCGATGGCTTCTTCATGGTCCAGACGCCTCAGGGGAACCGCCTGACGCGGGCTGGGGCCTTCATGCCGAATGCCGAGGGGGAGATCGTCAATCCCGACGGGTTTGCGCTGCTGGACGACGGGCAGGCACCGATCGCGATTCCACCCGGGGCGCGCAGCATCGGCATCGGCACTGACGGAACCCTTTCAGCGGATGGCGAACCGGTCGGACGGGTGGGTGTCTTCGCGAGCCCCGATCCGTCGGACCTGCGCCACGTTGCAGGGACGCTTTTCGAAGCTGGTCCCGCCCCCGAGCCTCTTGCCGAACCTGTCTTGCGCCAAGGTTTCCTGGAGGATTCGAATGTCGATCCAGTGACCGAGATCGCGCGCATGATCGAAATCCAACGCGCCTACGAGCTTGGCCAGTCATTCCTCGATCAGGAAGACCAGCGGATCCGACAGGCCATCACTTCGCTGACGCGATGAAAGGATAATCCATGAAAGCCCTTCAGATCGCCGCGACCGGCATGAGTGCACAGCAGATGCGGGTCGAGGTCATTTCGAACAACCTCGCCAACATGTCGACCACCGGCTTCAACCCCCGCCGCGCCGAATTCGCGGACCTGCAATACCAGCAGGCGACCCGGCCAGGCACGCTCACCGCCACCAACGGCGCCATGGTTCCTGCGGGCGTGCAGTTGGGGATGGGGGTCCGCTCGGCTGCGGTGACGGTCATGCTGGGGCAAGGCGGGCTTGTCCAGACCAATGGCGACCTCGACATTGCCATCGACGGAAACGGCTACCTCGAGGTCACGATGCCTTCGGGCGTCTCGGCCTATACCCGCGACGGCAGTCTCAAGCGCTCGGCCGAAGGGCAGATCGTCACCTCTGAAGGGTTTCCCATCGTGCCCGACATCACCATCCCGCAAGAGGCGAGCAGCGTTTCGATCAGCCCGGCAGGCGAGGTCTTTGCCTATTTCAGCGACCGCGTGGAACCCGAATCCCTGGGCCAGATCACCTTGGCGGGGTTCCTGAACGAAAAGGGTCTCGAGGCGATCGGCTCGAACATGTTCCTTGAAACGACCGCATCCGGCGCACCGCAGGTGGCCGCGGCCGGGGAAGAGGGCCTGGGAACGCTGAGGGCGGGATACCTTGAGGAGAGCGCCGTTGATCCGGTCAAGGAAATCACCGAACTCATCAAGGCCCAACGCGGCTACGAGCTGAACTCAAAGGTCATCACCGCCGCCGATCAGATGCTCGGTGCAACGGTCCAGGTGCGCTGATGCGGTCCTTGATCCTGATCCTGTCCGCCCTTCCCCTCCCGGTAATGGCCGAAGCCGTCGTGGCGGCCCGCACGCTTCAGGCCGGAACGGTCCTCGCTACAGACGACCTACGGATCGCACCCGGCGCGGAAGGAGCCTTTCGCGACCCCGCTGACGTCATCGGCCAGGAACTGCGCGTGATGGTGACCGAGGGGCGGCCGATCGGGACGGGCCAGGTTGGCAAGCCCATCGCCGTTGGTCGCAATGCGCTCGTGACCATCGCCTATGAAAAGGCAGCCCTGCGGATCGAAGCGGATGGCCGGGCGCTGTCATCCGGCGCCGTCGGGGATGTCATCAGGGTCATGAACAATGCGTCGCGCATCACGGTCGTGGGTCGCATTGCCCCGAACGGCACCGTGATCGTCCATGAGAACTAGGGGTGATCTGAGATGAAAACCGAACGGCGCGGGACCTGCCCGCTTGTGACCATCGCGATTGCGCTCACCTTGCTGTCGTCGGGCTGCGGACGCGTCGGCCATCTTGGCCGGGCTCCGAAAATGACCGCGCCGGAAGAGAGCATGGAATTTCGCGCGCTGGCCAATCCCGCGGTGATCATGGATGACTTGCCGGATCGGACCGGTGGCACCGCATCGCTTTGGAACGCATCGCAAAACTCGCTGGTGGGTGATCGCCGGGCGGGAAAGCGGGGTGATATCCTGACCGTGGTCATCGAGATCGACGACAAGGCAGAGATGCAGAACAGCTCGGGGCGCAGCCGGTCCTCTTCGGACAAGGTGAGCATTCCGCAGATGGCGGGCATCGTGCAACGCATCGACGCGCGCCTTCCCGATGGCGCCAGCATGGACGAGCTGGCCGAAGCCAAGGGGTCGTCCACCTACAAGGGCAGCGGCAATATCTCGCGGCGCGACAAGATGACCCTGAGGGTTGCGGCCACCGTGATCGAGACCATGCCGAACGGCGTCCTGCGCATCGAGGGTTCGCAGGAAGTTCGCGTGAATTTCGAGGTCAGGGTTTTGACCGTGACCGGCTTTGTCCGCCCTTCGGATATCGGGCGCCGGAACGAAATCTCATATGACCGGATCGCCGGCGCGCGGATTTCGTATGGCGGGCGCGGCCAGATCACGGACGTGCAGCAACCACGCTATGGTCAGCAAGTGGCCGATATCCTCCTCCCCTATTGAGGTCCAGAGACCATGAAACGCATCATCACATGGATTTTGCCGCTGCTGGGCTTTGTGGTCGGCGCATTGGGCGGCGACATGCTTCAGGCAGCCAGGCCGGTCGAACACGACGCCGTCCCGACCGATACCCTGTCCGGCGCAGAACACAGCCATTCCGAGGACACGCCCCAAGGCATGCATGGCACCACGGCTGACGGCCATGACACCGAGGTCGAATTGGACTGGTTCCGCTTCCCCAACCAGTTCTTCGTTCCTGTGATGCGGAACGGAACCACCCTCGCCATCATGGTCCTGACACTGACGATCGAAATGCCCAAGGACAGCTCGGCCGAGATCGTGGCGAGGGAGCATCGGCTGCGCGACGCACTTCTGAACGCGCTGCTCGTCGAGGCCAATACCGGAGGTTTCGATGGCAACTTCACGTCGGATCAGAGCCTGGGCAGGATCAGGGCCGCGCTCGTGACGGCTGCGCGCCGGGCGGGTGACGAACGCATCAGCAATGTACTGATCGAGGAGATCGGCCGACAGGACGGCTGACCCGCTCTGGTCAAGGCCCGCCCGCGCAGTATAGGACGTGGAAAACACAGACCGGAGAGCCTTGCTTGCAGCCTCAGATCACCATCCTCATGGCGACCCGGAATGGCGAACGGTATCTGCCCGCACAGCTTGAAAGCATCCTTTCGCAAAGCCATAGGAACTGGCGGCTCATCGTGTCGGATGACGGTTCGACCGATGCGACGACGAGCATCGTGAGGAACTACGCAGCGACCCGCCCGTCCGGTCGAATCGAGCTTGTCGCGGGACCGGAGCGCGGCGCGACTGCGAATTTCCTGTGGCTCATCCGCCAGGCAGATGCGTCCGGCTGGGTCGCCTTTTCGGATCAGGACGACATCTGGAACCCTGACAAGCTCGCTCGGGCGGTCGATTGGCTTGCTCGGCAGGACGGGCCGGCGGTCTATGCCGCGCGGACCACCATCTGCGACGAAAACATGAACGAACTGGCGCCGGCGCCCCATTTCCCCGGCCCGTTCGGGTTCCGAAACGCGCTTGTTCAGGCATGCCTGCCGGGAAACACGACAGTCGTGAATGCGGCGGCTTTGCGCATCCTTCAATCGGGCGCCGCTGCCGCCGACGCGGCGGGCGTCATCTCGCATGACTGGTGGGTCTATCAGCTTCTGTCGGGGGCGGGCGCAAGAATCCGCCGGGATGACGCGCAGGTCGTGCGCTATCGACAGCATGGCAACAACGTGATGGGCCGCAACGACACGCCCCGCGCCCGCGCCGCCCGCTTTTCGATGTTGTTTGACGGCAGCTATGCGGGCTGGATCGCCCGCAATCAGGTCGCGCTTGAAGATGCAAGGGATCTGCTTTTACCCGAAAACCGCCGTCTTCTGGAAGGCTTCGGCCGCCTCATCGAAGCCAGTGGTCCCCGTGCCGTGGCCCAGGCTCTGCGGATGCGGCTCTATCGCCAGAGCCGCACGGGCACGATTGCCATCATGGCGGCGGCACTGGCCGGAAGGCTGCGCTTACCCGATCACGAAAGGGGCGTGGCCTGATCCGTTCAGGGCAGCAGCCGCGCCAGATACTTGCCGTAGTCGTTCTTGGAGAATTTCTTCGCCCGCTCGGCAAGCGCGTCCTGATCGATCCAGCCCTGATCGAAGGCGATCTCGTCCGGGCAGCCAGTCTGAAGGCCCTGCCGCTGTTCCAGCGTGCGAACGAAATTGCCCGCGTCGAGAAGGCTCGCATGGGTTCCGGTATCAAGCCACGCAAAGCCCCGACCCATGCGTTCGACCGTCAGGCTGTCCTCGTGCAGATAAGTTTCAAGCAGGGTCGTGATCTCAAGCTCGCCCCGGTCTGATGGCCGCACCTCGCGGGCGCGCTGGGGTGCGCTGCCGTCCAGAAAGTAAAGCCCCGTAACTGCATAATCCGAAGGCGGAACGCTGGGCTTTTCGATGATCGCGCGGGCCTTGCCCGCCTCGTCGAACGCCACCACACCGTAGCGTTCCGGATCAGCCACGCGATAGCCGAAGACGGTGCCCCCTTCGATCCGCCGGTCCGCAGCTTCAAGCAGCAGGGGCAGACCATGTCCGAAAAAGATGTTGTCACCAAGGACCATGGCAGAAGGTGCCCCTGCCAGGAAATCCTCGGCCAGGATATAGGCCTGCGCCAGGCCGTCGGGCGAGGGCTGAACGATATATTCGAAGTTCAGCCCCCATTGGCTTCCGTCGCTCAGCAGCCGGCGAAACTGCTCCTGATCTTCGGGCGTGGTGATGATCGCGATATCGCGGATGCCGGCAAACATGAGAACCGAAATCGGGTAGTAGATCATCGGCTTGTCGTAAATCGGCAGGAGCTGCTTCGAGACGCCCATGGTAATCGGATAGAGCCGCGTTCCCGAACCTCCGGCCAGGATGATTCCCTTGCGGCCGGTTGCCGGTCTGGACTTCTCGGTCATTGCTCTAGCTCCGTCACTACTTTCTCGAGACCCGCATGCCAGTCAGGGCGTGCGATGCCAAAATCCCTCATGATCGCTCTGCAATCCAACCGCGAATTTCCCGGCCGTCGCGCAGGGGTCGGGTAGTCGCTTGTCGAGATATCGGTGACGCGGCAGGACAAGCCCGCCTGCTTCATGATCGTCCTCGCGAACCCGGCCCAGCTCGTGTCCGGCGCTCCGGAAAAATGGTAGATGCCACCTTTGCCAGGCTGCTTACGCATCGACCGGATCATGTCCAGGCAGGCTGCGGCGATATCCGCTGCCGGGGTCGGGCCGCCATGCTGGTCGGCCACGACGCGCAGCTCGTCACGTTCCTTGCCAAGACGCATCATCGTCTTGACGAAGTTAGCCCCATGCGCCGAGAAGACCCACGAGGTCCGCAGCACCGCCCATTGCCCGCCCGCTTCGGCAATTCCGCGCTCACCGTCGAGCTTGGTTGCACCGTAGGCGCCAAGCGGGCCGGTCGCGTCATCTTCACGCCAGGGACGTTCGCCCGAACCGTCGAAGACGTAATCCGTCGAGATCTGCAGGAAGGGCACGCCAAGTTCGGCCGCCGCGCGCGCCATGGCGGCAGGCGCGAGACTGTTTATGCACTGCGCGAGCTCGGTTTCACTTTCGGCGCGGTCCACCGCGGTATAGGCGGCGGCATTGATCACCGCCTCGGGACGATGCGCCAGAATGGCGGCGGCGCATGCCTCGGGATCTGAAAGTTCTGCCGCTTCACGACCAAGGAAGCTGGCATCCGGTGCGAGCCGGCGAAGCTCGGTCGCGACCTGTCCGGTGCTGCCGAAGACCAGAAGGCCCGTCATGCCGTCCCCAGTCGCTGACCTACGCCCTGCCGGCCCAGCAGCGGCTGCCACCAGTCCTCGTTTTCCAGATACCATTCGACGGTGCGACGCAGCCCCTCTTCGACCGTGACCGAGGGTTGCCAGCCCAGTTCGGTGCGGATCCGCGTCGGGTCGATCGCGTAGCGACGATCATGGCCGGGCCGGTCGGTGACAAAGGTGATCAGCCGATCATGGGGCGCGCTTTCGGGACGCAGCGCGTCCATATGGGCGCAGATCGTCCGCACGAGATCGATGTTCTTCGCCTCGTTCTCGCCGCCGATATTGTAGCTGCGGCCAAGCTCGCCCTTTTCCAGCACCAGCAACAGCGCATCGGCATGGTCCTCGACAAAGAGCCAGTCGCGCACATTCCCGCCGTCGCCATAGACCGGGATCGGGCGGCCGTGCAGGGCGTTCAGGATCACCACCGGCACCAGTTTCTCGGGGAAATGGAACGGGCCGTAATTGTTGGAACAATTGGTCAGCACGACCGGTAGACCATAGGTTTCGTGCCATGCGCGAACGAGGTGGTCCGAGGCCGCCTTGCTGGCGGAATAGGGGCTGCGCGGATCGTAGGGGGTTTCCTCGGTGAACTGCCCGGTCTCGCCAAGGCTGCCGAAGACCTCGTCGGTCGAGATATGGTGGAAACGGAAGCCTTCGGGCCGGCCCTGCCCCACCCAATAGCTGCGCGCCGCTTCCAGCAGGTTGTATGTGCCCGAGATGTTCGTCTCGATGAAATCGCCCGGCCCGTCAATCGATCGGTCGACATGGCTTTCGGCGGCAAGATGCATGATCGCGTCGGGCTGATGTTCGGAAAGCACGCGGTCCAGCGCGGCGCGGTCGCGCAGGTCGGCCTTTTCGAAGGCGTAAAGCGGGCTGTTCGAAACCGAAGCGACGTTTTCCAGGTTCGCGGCATAGGTCAGGCTGTCAAGATTGACCACCTCATGCCCGCGTCTTACCGCCAGCCGCACCACTGCCGAGCCGATGAAACCCGCGCCACCCGTTACCAAAATCTTCATAATCCGGCCTCGTAATCGAAAGGACCTTCGTAGACGAAGGGGCTGTCAAAATCTTCAAGTGATTGAGCAACGGCGTCCTTGCCGGAAAGGATCGGCTCGACCGAAAGTCCCCAATCTATTCCCACGCTGTCCCAGGCCACGCCGCCATCGCATTCCGGGGCATAGTGGCCGGTGCATTTGTAGCAGATCTCAGTGTCGGGCTCGCGAGTGACAAAACCGTGCAGGAAGCCTGCGGGAACCCACAGCTGCCTTCCGTTTTCAAAGGACAACTCTTCGCCCACCCACTGGCCATAGGTCGGGCTGCCCTTGCGAACGTCAACCGCTACGTCGAAAAGCCGCCCCCGACCACATCGAACCAGCTTGCCCTGCGGGTGCGGCGGAGACTGGAAATGCAGTCCCCTCAGCGTGCCGACGGCTGCGGACATCGAATGGTTGTCCTGCACGAATTCCGGCAGGTCCAGTCCGGCTTCGCGCAGCGTCTTCCGGTTCCAGCTTTCCGAGAAAAACCCGCGCGCATCGCCATGACGACGCGGGACCAAAATCAGCACGCCTGGAAGCGACGTCTTTTCAATCTGCATGTTTCTGCCTGCCATGCTCACGCCACTTCCGTATGGCCGATGTTGGACCGGCACACAAGCCGAGAGCCCGTGAAGCGGCACGACCTACCTTGGATTAGATAAAAAGCCCGGTGAATTCCCTCGGCCAAGGCGCGGCAACGAAAGCATTTCTTAAAGCGCAGATGGCTAGCTTCCTGCGCAACCGTCATTCGTTCGAACCGAGCTTGTGAGATGATCAGCTACCGCCTCATCGCGACGTATCAGGGAGCAGATCCTGTCTTTGTCTCCAATCTGAGTGACCTCCGGATCGGACAGGTCGGATCGCAATATGTCCTTTACACGCTGACCCATACCGGGGGAGGCATATCGGCGTTTCGGATTGCGGCCGCAGATCAGCAGATCCAGTTGCTGTCGAGCCGCGCCCTGCCCCCCTATCTGGGCTATCTCGACTTGCCCCGGTTGGGCCTTGTCGATCTGGGCGGGACGATTGCGGTCTTTGGCGCAGGTCTTTCGAACGCAATGACGAATGGCTTCAAGCTGGGCGGCAGTGGCGACCTGAGCGCAACCTACGGTATCGCCGGTCTGGGCGCGGATGTGACGCAGGTGGGATCGTTTCAGACGGTTTCGGGGAATTTCCTGTACACGACTCGCAATGGCTCGACGGTGATCTCGACATGGGAGATCGCGCCAAATGGGACGGTCGGCCTGGTCGGACGTTACGATCTTCCGGCAGGACCCGCAATTCAGGGCACCGAGATCAATGATATTGTCCTAACGACGATCGGAGATCGGAACTTCTTGCTCTCGGTCTCGGCGCTCGGCAATTTCGTCGCGAGCCAGCAGGTCCTCGCGGACGGATCGCTCGGCGCCTCACAGATCCTGTGGGAGGATCGGGGCCTTGGCCTGAACGCGCCCGGCCTTGTCGCGACGGTCAGCGCGGCCGGAATGACGCACCTGGTCGTCGCCTCGGGCGGCAGTTCATCCCTGACCACGCTGCGGCTTGGCTACTCTGGCGAACTTACCCCCGTCGACCATATCATCGACGAGCGCGCGACAAGGTTCAGCGGGGCCTCGGCACTGGAGACGGTCATGCTGGACGGCCGCGCCTTCATCTTTGCCGGGGGCAGTGATGATGGCATCTCTGTCTTCACGATCATGCCTGACGGGCACCTGCTGCATCTCGCCACGCTCGTTGATGGGAACGACCGGAGCCTTGCCGACGTATCGGCGATATCGGCCCGCGTGATCGACGGCCGGATCGCCGTCTTCGTTTCGTCCCGCACCGAGAAGGGGATCAGCCAGTTTCTCTTCGAGCCCGGCAAGATCGGGCTGACCCAGACCGGGAACGCCGGCATCGTCAAGGGAACATCCAATGGCGACATGCTGCAGGCGGGCACGGGGACGACGCAGATCAACGGCGGATACGGCGACGACATCCTGATTTCGGGAAGCGAACCGGTGCGGCTGTCTGGCGGTACAGGAGCGGACCTTTTCGTCGTGACGCCAGTGAACGGCCGGATCACGATCAGCGACTACCAGCCCGGCATCGACCGGATCGACCTTTCGAACCTGGGCATGATCAGAAGCACCCTTCAGCTCAGTTTCAAGACCCAAAGCAACGGCATCAACATCACCTTCGGCGATACGGTCATCTGGGTCCGCACGCAGGATGGAACCAGCCTGACCGAGAACCATTTCAACAATTCGCTCTTTCCCGTGGCGCATTACGATGCCCCCAACATGTACAAGAAGATCATCGGCACCGCGGGCAATGACACGCTGATCGGGGGCCGCTATGGCTCGGACATCTATGGTCACGCTGGCCGCGACCTGATTACGGGCAGGGAAGCCGCCGATGTGATCAGGGCCGGGGCGGATCACGACACGGTCCATGGCGGCGATGGCGACGATCGCATCCTCGGCGAGAACGGCAACGACCTGATCCGCGGAGGGAATGGGAACGACACGCTTCTTGGCGGAAATGACAACGACATGCTGTTCGGCGGCTACGGCAACGATCGCCTCTTTGCCGAGGCGGGCAGCGACACGTCCTATGGGGAATGGGGCGATGATTTCATCCAGGATCTTCTTGGAAACAACACGATCTGGGGCGGCGACGGCCAAGACTGGATCCAGACCGGAGACGGCAATGACCGCATCGATGGTGGAAACGGGCATGATACCGTCTTTGCAGGCGGAGGAAACGACAGCATTTCGGGCGGAGACGGCAATGATGAACTGCGAGGCGAAAAGGGTAATGACACCATTCTGGGTGGTGCCGGGGCCGATCTGATCTGGGGCGATCAGGGGGATGACCGGCTCGAGGGAGGAGACGGCGACGACTACCTTTGGGGATTGGCCGGTAACGATTGGATGAGCGGGGGCGCGGGCGATGACACATTGCTTGGCGCGATCGGAAACGACACCCTGCGCGGGGGCGACGGGAACGACCTGCTGGGCGGCAAGGAGGGAGACGACACGGCGATCGGAGAGGCCGGAAATGACAGCATCTACGGTGGCAGCGGCAATGACAAGCTGGACGGTCGCGAAGGAGAGGACTTCGTACATGGCGAAGAAGGCGATGACAGGTTGTGGGGTGGCACCGGGAATGACACGCTCCGAGGAGGGACCGGCTCCGATACCATGACGGGTGGCGCCGGGGCCGACGTGTTCCATTTCAGGACTGCCTCGGATTTCGACGGCAGCACGGACTGGATCACGGATTTTGAGCCGGGGGTCGATACGATCGACATGCGAGGCCTGGGTTTGAGCTACATCGGGCGCGCCGAGTTCAGCGGGGCTGGCCAGGTCAGGTTGTGGACCAGCCCGTCATCGGGAGTGATCGTCGACATCGACCTCGACGGGAATGGCCATGCCGACCTGTCGCTTTGCTTCGGCGTGATCCGAGGCCTGACGGGCGGGGATTTCCTGCTTTAGCGCTCGAGAAGGTCGCGATGGTTTCGTGCCAGCAACAAAAGCCCAAAGGTCAGCAGAGTGACGGCGACGCCACAGACATATGGCAGAGAGACATAGCTTGCCTCATAGGTGGGATAGATCCCGCGCCGAAACTGCGAGATGCAGTGGAGCACGGGGTTGTACCACAGGATATGCTGCCCGGCCGACGGCATCATGTCGTAAAGGAAGAAGATACCCGAGGCCAGGAACAGCGGCCTGGTCAGGATGTGCCAGGCCCTTTCCCAGACCGGGAACGCGGTCATCAGGTAGCAGTTCAGCGTGCCGACCCCGACTGCCAGCACAACGATCATGAGCAGCGCCTCGAAGATTTCCGCCACATTGATGACGATCGGCAGATCGTAAATGACGAAGATGCCCCCCACCACAACCATGAGAATGACGATATGGGTCAGCGTGTTCAGGATCACCCGCGCCAATAACGCGTCGATAAAGGATACGCTGGGATAGGCCAGAAAGGGTCGAGAATAGCGGATCGAGGTCGCGACCTTGTTCGACAGGTCGTTGAACATTGTGAAGGGCAGAAGCCCCGTTGCGTAGAAGAGCGAAAAGTTTGTCCCGAGCGCCGGCCGGGCCAGCATCAGGCTGAATGCAACCGTCAGGAGCAGGACGCCCAGCACCGGTTCGAGAATGGCCCAAACGTAGCCCCCGGCCGATTTGCCGTAAGTTGTCGCCATTTCGCGCAACACCAGCGCGGACAGGATACGCATCATGCGCAGCCGCGGTCCTTTGCGGAATGGGCGCTGTGGGACACGCTGTTGCGGAGAATTCTCGGTCATTTGATTGCAGAGTCTGGTCTAGATCGGCCGCAATATGTAACAACTGCGCGGAAAAGGTAAACTAGCGAAAGCCCACGCCCGTGAGCACTCCTATGGATCAAGCGGATGAAAATGGCCGCACATCGGGCCAGACCGGGTCCGGCCGCGGCACTGACACGAGCCGCGCGCGCTCGGAAAATCCGCGTCCTTTTCAGGGCACAAGCCGGATTCAGTCCCCCAGCGAACCGGCCAAAGCGACCATTCGTCCGTTTCAGGCTTCGCAGTTGCCAGCCAGGTCGACCCCCGTGACAAAAGAGCCCCAGCCGATTCCGGTCCGCCCTCTGGCATCTCCTGGAACGAGCCCTGTTCCGCTTCGCCCGACACCCAAGCCCCCTGCGCCCGCAAATCCCGCGCAGAAAGTCAGGCCGACCGTATCTCGTGCGCGGCCGCGCAAGCGGCACTGGCTGCTGCTGATGTCCTTCCTCCTGCTGGTGGTTGTCCCGGCAGCGTTCTGGGCATGGTATCTCTGGGCGCGCGCCTCTGACCAATATGTCTCGACGGTCGGCTTTTCGGTCCGCAAGGAAGAGATGACGCCTTCAGTCGACATGCTGGGCGGACTTGCCTCCTTCGCAGGGGGCGGCTCGAGCACCTCGGACACGGATGTGCTATACGCCTATATTCGTAGCCAGGACATGGTCGAGAAAATCGACGCCGAACTGAACCTGCGCGACCGCTTTTCGCGGAACTGGCCCAGCGACTATGTCTTCGCATTCAATCCCGACAGCCATATCGAGGATCTGACCGATTACTGGGACCGGCAGGTCAAGGTCCTGTACGACACGTCGAGCAATCTCATCACCCTGAAGGTAAACGCGTTTTCGCCCGAGGACGCGCAGCAGATTGCCGCAGCCGTGTTCAAGGAAAGCTCGGACAAGATCAACGAGCTGTCCTCGATCGCCCGCGATGACGCGACGCGCCTTGCCAAGGAAGAACTTGAAAAAGCCCGCGACGAGGTGACGAAGACCCGGCAGGCGATGACGCAGTTTCGCGTCAGCACGCAGATCGTCGACCCGGAAGCGGATCTGACCAGCCAGATGGGCGTCCTGACCGGGCTTCAGGAACAATTGGCTGCGGCGCTCGTCGCCCACGATATCCTGAGCGAAAACGCCCGCCCCTCGGACCATCGGGTCACGCAATCGCAGCAGAAGATCGATGCGCTGCGCAAGCTCATCGATGTGGAGCGGGGCAAGTTCGGCGCCAACAGCGCCGGCCCGACCGGCGAAAGCTATTCGGAACTGGTATCGGATTACGAAAAGCTGATGGTCGAACGCGAGTTTGCCGAAGGGGCCTATCGCTCGGCCCGGATCGCCTATGAGACGGCTCTTGCCGAGGCGCGTCGCCAATCACGCTATCTTGCCGCCCATATCCAGCCGAAAATCGCCCAGAGCTCGACCGTGCCGAACCGTCCCTGGCTTCTGTTCGTGGCGATCGGGATGCTGCTTGCCGGCTGGTCGATCCTGGCGCTGGTCTATTACAGTATCCGTGACCGTTCCTGAGCCATGATCCGGCTGGAAAACCTGACCAAGATCTATCGTCTCAAGGGACGCAAGACATTGGCCGCCGACAGTATCAACGCGGTCTTTCCGACCGGCGCCTCGGTCGCCCTGCTGGGCCGGAACGGCGCCGGCAAGTCCACGTTGCTCCGGATCATCGCCGGCACGGTTTCGCCGACCTCGGGCCGGGTCGTGTCCGATGGGACCATCTCATGGCCGGTGGGTTTCGCCGGCAGCTTCCATGGCGAACTGACCGGCGCGCAGAATGTCCGCTTCGTGGCTCGGATCTACGGGGTCGATACCGATGAGCTGATCGACTATGTCGACGACTTCGCTGAACTGGGCCAGCATTACCACCAGCCCTTCTCTAGCTACTCTTCGGGAATGCGCTCGCGGCTGGCCATGGGAACCAGCATGGGCATCTATTTCGACACCTATCTGGTCGATGAGGTGACAAGCGTGGGTGACGCCGATTTCCGCGCGAAATCTCAGCGCGTGTTCAATGACAGGATGAGCCGCTCCGGCGCCATCGTGGTCAGTCACTCGATGCCGATGATCCGGCAGATGTGCACGATGGGCGCGGTGCTGGATCGCGGGCATCTGACGGTGTTCGATGACCTCGACGAGGCCATCGCGATGCATGAATCGATCCTGCGCGTTCCACCCGACGTTATCGGGGACTGATCATTCGCCCGTGAGCAGCGCGCCGATCTCGGCCGCACGATCGCGAACCAGTTGTTCGTTCCCGGCGGATTCGACGTTGAGACGTACCACCGGCTCGGTGTTGGAACGCCGCAGATTGAACCGCCAGTCGGTGAACTCGAGGCTGATGCCGTCCGTATCGTCCCGCGAAACCGCCTGATCCGCGAAGCGCTCCAGCACCCTTGCGATCGCGGCGTCGGGATCTTGCAGACGGAAGTTCATCTCACCCGAGGATGGGTAGGCCGCGATCGCCTGCGACAGCAGCTGCGAAAGCGAAACCCCCTTGCGCGAAAGAAGCTCGGCCACCAGAAGCCATGGCACCATGCCGCTATCGGCGAAATGGAAGTCGCGGAAATAGTGATGGGCGGACATTTCGCCGCCATAGATCGCGCCGTTCTGGCGCATCGCGCGCTTGACGAAGGCATGGCCCGTCCGAGCCTGAACGGCCACGCCGCCCGCCTCGCCGATTATCGCACGTGTGTTCAGCACGACCCGCGGATCATGGACGATCTTTTCGCCGGGATGTTTTTCCAGGAAGGCGGTGGCCAGCAGGCCGACGACATATTCGCCCGGGATGAACCTCCCCTCGGCGTCGAAAAAGAAGCAGCGGTCGAAATCGCCGTCCCACGCCACGCCCAGATCGGCGCCATGGGCCAGCACGGCCTCGGCCGTCATCGGCTGGTTTTCGGGAAGAAGCGGGTTCGGAATGCCGTTTGGAAAGCTCGAATCGGGGTCATGGTTGATGCGGATGAATTCCAGTGGCGCTCCGCGACGCTGAAGTTCGCCTGCAATCGCATCGAATGTCGGGCCCGCCGTGCCATTCCCTGCATTCACCAGAATCTTCATCGGACGCAGGGCGGCGATGTCGATGAAATCGACCACCGCCCGCGCATAGGCACTGCGCGCCTCGAAAAAGGTGGTCACCTGCCCGATCCGATCGGGCCTGTCGAACTGCCCCGAGCGGGCCAGCGCCGCCAGATCGGCGAATTCCGTTTCCGGGTCCAGCGGTGCCGCCCCCTGCCCCACCAGCTTCATCCCGTTGTAATCTATCGGGTTGTGGGACGCAGTCACTTCGATCCCGCCATCCGCGGCGAAATGGGCGGTCGCAAAATACATCTCCTCGGTTCCGGCCAGGCCAAGGTCGCGGACATTCGCACCTCCTTCGGCAAGCCCACGGATCAGTGCCGCCGACAGCGCGGGCGAGCTTTCCCGGCTATCGCGGCCGACGATCACCTCTCGGGCGCCCCGCAACTGGGCAAAGGCCCGACCGATCCGGTAGGCAACGTCCTCATCCAGATCGATGCCCAGCCTTCCGCGAACGTCATAGGCCTTGAAGCTGTCGATCGGTCGTTCCGGCATGCGATGTGTCGCGAGGCTCATCTGGAGATCCTTTGCTGTGCTAGCCTTGGCTATAACAGCATGTGCAGGAATGGAACGAAATTGGCTTTTCGGATCATCCAATCTACGAGATGACGAGGCCGGTGGGCCGCGTTAGAAAAGAGCCAGTCTGACGAGGGATGAGATGGATACGAAAGAACTGATCACCGCCTATTACGACGCCTTCAACGCGGGGCGGACAGACGAGATGCTAGCCTATCTGCATGACGAGATCGAACATCATGTGAACGAAGGCCAGATCCGGCGCGGAAAGGACCAGTTCCGCGAGTTCAATGCACACATGACGCGTTGCTACAAGGAACTGCTGACCGACATCGTCGTTTTTGCCAATGACGCGGGCGACCGGGCGGCGGCGGAATTCGTGGTGAACGGCACCTATCTGCAGAGCGATGAGGGGTTGCCCGAGGCCAACGGGCAGAAATACGTCCTGCCGGCCGGGACGTTCTTCTCGGTCCGGGATTGCAAGATCTCGCGGGTGACGACCTATTACAATCTCGCGGACTGGACCCGGCAGGTTTCGGCGTGACGACGATCCGCATCCTGACGGGCGATTCGGTCGGGGCAGTGCTGGATGATCTGGCACGGCTGCGCATCACGGTGTTCCGTGACTGGCCCTATCTTTACGATGGTGATGTGGAATATGAGCGCGACTACCTGAGCGCCTATCAATCCCCCGGCGCGGTTGTCGTGGCTGCCTATGACGGCGAAAGAATGGTCGGCGCGGCGACAGGGGCCCCGATGGAGCATCATGCGGGGGACTTCTCTGCCGCATTCGCCGGCCGTCCCGAGCCGCTCGAGGAAATCTTCTACTGCGCGGAATCGGTGCTGTTGCCGGAATACCGGGGCGCTGGTCTGGGACATGCCTTCTTTGACGGGCGCGAAGATCACGCCCGCGCATTGGGCCGTCGCTACAGCGCGTTTTGCAGCGTCATGCGCCCGGCAGACCACCCGCGACGCCCGCTGGACTATCGCCCGCTGGACGATTTCTGGCGCAAGCGTGGCTACGAGCCCCTGCCCGGTGTCATCGCCGAGTTCGACTGGAAGGATATCGACGCGCAGGAAACTTCACGCAAACCCCTGCAATTCTGGATGAAACGCCTGTGACACGCGAAATCAAGATCGCCGCCTCGGCCTATAATTTCGACTGGTTCGACGATTTCGACGCCTATCGCGCCAAGGTGACCCGATGGGTCGAGGCGGCGGCGGATTGCGACCTGCTCGTCTTTCCCGAATATGGCGCGATGGAGCTTGCATCTTTGGGCGGCAAGGAAATCGCCAGTGACCTTGAAGCCTCTTTGCACGAAGTCGCGCGGCATGAGGCGTCGCGCGACGCGCTGCACGCAGAACTGGCAGCTCGGCACGGCATTCATATCCTCGCCGCGTCCGGACCGCAGTTCAGCGGCGAACGCCCGGTCAACAGGGCGGTCCTGTTCGGACCCGATGGCCGGCTGGGGCATCAGGACAAGCAGATCATGACCAGGTTCGAGCGCGAGAACTGGCATGTCGAAGGTGCCCCCGGCCTGCGGGTCTTCAATACACCCGTCGGCAAGCTGGGTATCCTGATCTGCTATGACAGCGAATTCCCCCTGCTGGCGCGGCAATTGGCCGAGGCCGGAGTCGAGATCATCCTGACTCCCTCGTGTACGGACACCGTGGCCGGCTTCAATCGCGTGCGTATCGGGGCGATGGCGCGGGCGCTGGAAAGCCAGTGCATTGTCGTCCATTCGCCGACCGTCGGAGATTGCGACTGGAACCCGGCGATCGACGAAAATCGCGGCCGTGCAGCGATATATGCCCCCTCGGACGGAATCTGGCCCGAAACCGGAATCCTCGCGGAAGGCGAGATGGACCGCCCCGGCTGGGTCAAGGCCCGCGTCGATCTCGACAAGGTGCGCGAGAGCCGCGAGGACGGCCGCGTCCTGCCATTCGCCCATTGGCCCGAGAGCCAGGCGAGCCTGGTCATCTGAGAAAGATCAGGCCGGTGGAGGCGCAGCGGGCTCGGCAGGCAGGGTCGAATCCGGCGTCACTCCCGGAGCCTGTCCTTTCGCGCCGTCGGGGGCGGCCTTTGCCAGCGCATTGTCGTTCCACTCGCCCGCGGCGACCTGCCCCGTGGCATAGTGCATGACGCCCGCCCCCTGGCGCTTTCCGACGACGAAATGCCCTTTGTAGACGTCGCCATTGGCATAGGTTGCCACACCCTCGCCGTCGATCTCGCCTTCCTTCCAGTTGCCTTCGTAACGGAAACCGTCCGGCGCGATCAGCCGACCCTTGCCGTGGCGGAGCCCCGCCACGAATGAGCCGTCATAGGTCGTGCCATCCGCGTAAGTCGCCTGGCCTTGCCCGTGGCGCTGACCGTCGCGCCAGGCACCGTTATAGACGTAGCCGTCGGGATAGGTCATCCGGCCCTGGCCCTCGTTCCGGCCGCGCTTGAATGCCCCCTCGTAGACCAGCCCATTGGCATATTTTGCCACGCCCTGCCCTTCGATCACGCCGGCGAGCCAACCGCCTTCGTAATTCGCGCCATCGGGATAGGTGATCAGGCCGCGCCCTTCGGGCATGTCGTTCCTGACTTCACCCTCATAGATCGACCCGTCGGGATAGGTGATACGACCAAGCCCCTCCATGCGGCCTTCGACCCAATCGCCGGAATAGACATAACCATCCGCGCCGGTGAATGTGCCGTTTCCAGAGCGCAGGTCGGCGCGGAAATCGCCTTCGTATCGATCGCCATTCGCATAGACCGCTGTGCCACGCCCCTCGCGTCGGCCATTGGCAAAACGCCCCTCGTAGCTGTCGCCGGAAGGTTGCAGCAGCTTGCCCTGCCCGGACATCTGCCCCGCAGTCCAACCGCCCTCATAGACCAGGCCGTCGGGCATGGTCAGCTTGCCTTGCCCGGCGCGCTGGTTCGCCTTCATCTCTCCGTCATAGGTGGCGCCATCCGGGTAGGTGATCTTGCCCCGGCCCTCCTTGACACCCTGTTTCCAATCACCCTCATAGCGATAGCCATTGGGCTGGGTCAGGACACCCTTGCCCTCGTGCAGAGCATTCACGAAACTGCCTTCGTAGACCGAGCCGTTCGCATAATGGGCGACACCACGCCCGGTGATCTGGCCATCGCGCCAGTCGCCCTCATAGGTCCCGCCATCGGCATAGGTGATCTTGCCGGTGCCGTTGGGCTTGCCCCTGGAAAAGGCCCCTTCGTAGACCGAGCCATTCGGGAAACGCGCCTGGCCCTGCCCCAGGATCTCGCCCTCGACCCAATCGCCGGTATATTCATAGCCCGAGGGCAGCTTGTAGGTGCCGCGACCGTGCTGCTTGCCATTGCGGAAAGTGCCCTCGTAGACGCCGCCGTCATCATAGTGCTTGGTCACGACGGATTGGGCCCCAGCCATGCCGGTGCCTGCCAGGATCATCGCGCAAGCGACAATGGCTGCCTTCATCGGTCCTGCCTTCGCCTTTGTGTTTCTTTTGTTCCGGTTTACCTCATGCGGGCTCTGCACGCAAAGCCCGACTTTCCCTTCGGCACCGGCTGGCCTATCTAAAAGCCGGAATCGAAAAAGGGCGCGCCATGGCAGACAAGTTCCGCATCACTCTTGGACAGCTGAACCCGACTGTCGGCGACCTGCCGGGCAATGCGGCCAAGGCACGGGAGGCTTGGGACAAGGCGCGCGAGGCCGGTGCGGACATGCTGGCCCTGCCCGAGATGTTCATCACCGGCTACCAGACGCAGGACCTTGTCCTGAAACCCGGCTTCACCAAGGACGCCATGGCCGAGATCGAAAAGCTGGCCCGTGACTGCGCAGATGGTCCCGCGATCGGCATCGGCGGCCCCTATGCCGAGGGCAAGAAGCTTTACAACGCCTACTGGATCCTTGAAGGCGGCAAGGTTTCGGCCCGCGTGCTCAAGCATGACCTGCCGCACAAGCAGCTTTTCGACGAATTGCGCCTGTTCGATCAGGGACCTATCAGCGGCCCCTACCGCATCGGCCCGCTGCGCATCGGCAGCCCGATCTGCGAGGACGCCTGGTGGCCCGAGGTCGCCGAGACGCTGGCGGAAACGGGCGCAGAGATCCTGATGGTCCCGAATGGCAGCCCCTATCACCGCAACAAGCTCGACCTGCGCATGGGCCACATGGTCGCGCGGGTGGTCGAAAGCGATCTGCCGTTGGTCTATCTCAATTCGGTCGGCGGCCAGGACGACCAGCTCTACGACGGGGCAAGCTTCGTTCTGAACCCCGGCCCGGATGGCGGCGCGGTCAAGGTGATGCAGCTCGCGCCATTCGACGAGATCGTCGAACATGTGGATTTCGAGCGCGGGCCGGAAGGCTGGCGCGCGATCCCCGGTCGGCTGGACCATCAGCCGGATGAATGGGAACAGGACTATCGCGCCATGACAGAAGGCCTGCGCGATTACATGCGCAAGTCCGGCTTCAAGAAGGTGGTTCTGGGCCTGTCGGGTGGGATCGACTCGGCGCTGGTCGCCACCATCGCCAGCGATGCGATTGGCCCCGCAAACGTGCGCTGCGTCATGCTGCCCAGCGAATATACATCGCAGGCGAGCCTTGACGACGCGGCCGATTGTGCTGAGCGCCTCGGCACGCGGCTCGACACCGTGCATATCGAAGGGGCCCGCGACGCGGTGGGCGCGGCCCTCGCCCATATCATGGAGGGCACGAAAGCCGACACGACCGAGGAAAACATCCAGTCCCGCCTCCGCGGCGTGATGTTGATGGCCATCTCGAACAAGTTCGGCGAGCTGCTGCTGACCACAGGCAACAAGTCAGAGGTCGCCGTTGGCTATGCCACGATCTATGGCGACATGGCGGGTGGCTACAATCCGATCAAGGACCTTTACAAGACCCGCGTGTTCGAGACCTGCCGCTGGCGTAACATGAACCATCGCGACTGGATGATGGGTCCCTCGGGCGAGGTCGTGCCGCCGCAGATCATCTCGAAGCCGCCCTCGGCCGAACTGCGCCCCGACCAGAAGGACGAAGACAGCCTTCCGCCTTACGAAATCCTCGACGCAATTCTCGACGGGCTGGTGGAAAAGGACCTGGCGCTCAGGGACCTTGTCGATCAGGGCTTCGACCCAGAGACCGTCAAGAAGGTTGAAACGCTGCTCTACGGCAGCGAATGGAAGCGCTATCAGGCTGCACCAGGACCGCGCATCTCGACCAAGGCGTTCTGGCTTGATCGGCGCTACCCGCTGGTGAACCGTTGGCGCGACCGGCTTTGACGCCAGCCGCCACGGATCACACCAGCACGTCCATCCGCTGCTGCTGGCCGACGTCGAAGACGCGGCGGTAGCGCTGGATCTGCTCGGCCGGTCCGGTCGCCTTTTCGGGGTTGTCCGACAGCTTCACCGTCGGGCGCCCTTCGGCCGCCACTGCCTTGCAGACCAGCGAGAACGGCGCAAGCCCATCGCCCGGCACGAGCCCTCGGAAATCGTTGGTCAAAAGCGTGCCCCAGCCAAAGCTGACCTTCACCCGACCGTGGAACCGCTGAAACAGCTCGCCGATCTTGTCGACATCAAGCCCGTCCGAAAAGATGATCAGCTTGCTGCGCGGGTCCTCACCACGGCTTTTCCACCATGCGATCGCGGTTTCGGCCCCTTCGACGGGATCGCCGGAATCGATGCGGATGCCCGTCCAGCCCGCAAGCCAGTCCGGAGCCTGTTCCAGAAAGCCCTTGGTTCCGTAGGTGTCGGGAAGGATGATGCGCAGGTTGCCTTCGTGCTCTTCATGCCAATCGGCAAGCACGCGGTATGGCGCCTGTCGCAATTCCTCGTCCGTATCGGCCAGGGCGGCAAACACCATCGGCAATTCATGGGCATTGGTGCCGATCGCCTCGATATCGCGGCGCATCGCGATCAGGCAGTTCGACGTGCCGGTGAAACACTTGTCGCCAAGCCCCTCGATCATGGCCTGCACGCACCAATCCTGCCACAGGAAACTGTGGCGGCGCCGCGTGCCGAAATCGGCGATCCGCAGATCCGGCCCAAGCTCGCGCAGCTTCTCGATCTTTTCCCAAAGCCGGGTCATGGCGCGCGCATAGAGCACCTGCAGCTCGAAGCGACCCATTTCCTTCAGTACGGCCCGCGAGCGCAGCTCCATGATGATCGCCAGCGCGGGAATTTCCCAAAGCATCACCTCGGGCCAGCGTCCCTCGAAGGTCAGCTCATATTGGCCATCCTTCTTTTCAAGGTGATATGCCGGAAGCTGAAGGTTCTCGAGAAACTCCATGAAGTCCGACCGGAACATCTGGCGCTTGCCGTAAAAGGTGTTGCCCCGCAGCCAGGTGCTTTCGCCCCGTGACAGGCGCAACCCGCGCACATGGTCAAGCTGTTCGCGCAGCTCGCTTTCGTCGATCAGATCGGCAAGCCTGATACGGCTGGTGCGGTTGATCAGGCTGAAGGTGACGTTCGTTTCCGGCCGGTTGCGGAACACGGACTGGCACATCAGCAACTTGTAGAAATCCGTATCGATCAGAGACCGGACGATCGGGTCGATCTTCCACTTGTGATTATAGACCCGCGTGGCGATATCGACCGTTGGCGTCATCATATCAGGCTAACCCCCGCCTCGCGCATGCTGTCCCGCGCCGTCTGGAGTGATCCATTCAGATCGATCGCGCGGGTTGCGTCCTCGATCACACTGACCCTGAAACCGTGTCGTGCCGCATCCATGGCTGACCATGCCACGCAGAAGTCATGCGCCAGGCCCACGAAATACAGATCTTCGAGATAGCGATCGCGCAGATAGCCCGACAGCCCCGTTGGCGTCACATAGTCGTTTTCGTAAAAGGCGGAATAGCTGTCAATATGCGGCCGGAACCCCTTGCGGATGACGGTTTCGGCGCGCGTTGTATCCAGTTCCGGGTGAAACTGCGCCCCGGGTGAGCCGATGACGCAATGTGCAGGCCACAGAACCTGCGGACCGTAAGGCATCTGCGTCAGCGAAAACGGCGTGGCGCCGGGATGGTTTTCGGCAAAGCTGGAATGCTCGGCAGGATGCCAGTCCTGCGTCAGCACCACATGGTCGAAATCCGCCATCATCTCGTTGATGGGTGCAACGATCTCATCCCCGCCGGCGACCGCAAGCTTGCCTCCGGGACAGAAATCGACCTGCAGATCGACGACGATCAGGGTTCTTGCCATGGCGCCTTCCTCTTTTCACGTTGTCGTAGGGTCATGCCGTAGGAGCGTCAATGCCCAGAGCTTGAACGTAGGACCAAGCAGGACTAATTGCGACGCATGTTCACAGTTGCTGCCCTGTACCACTTCACCCGCTTCCCCGACCCGGCCGCCCTGCAGGGCGCGCTGGCCAAGACCTGTTGCAGCAATGGCGTCAAGGGGACGCTGCTGCTGGCCCCCGAGGGGATCAACGGCACGATCGCGGGCCCCCGCCCGGGAATTGATGCGGTGCTCGGGCATATCCGGGCCCTGCCCGGCTGCGCTGATCTGGAATGGAAGGAGAGCGCGGCCGAAACCATGCCCTTCGGCAAGATGAAGGTGCGCCTCAAGCGTGAGATCGTCACGATGGGTCAGCCCGACGTCGACCCGACCGCCTCGGTCGGGCATTATGTCGAGGCTGGCGACTGGAACGCTTTGATCAGCGACCCGGATGTCGCAGTGATCGACACGCGCAACGATTACGAGGTCGAAATCGGAACCTTTGAAGGCGCCGTCGCCCCCCGTACGCGCAGTTTTCGCGAGTTTCCCGAATGGTGGCGCCAGAATGCGCACCGCTTCCACAACAAGCGCATCGCTATGTTCTGCACCGGGGGCATCCGCTGCGAGAAGTCGACGAACTTCCTGCTCGGCGAAGGCGTACCCGAGGTCTATCATCTCAAGGGTGGCATTCTGAAATACCTCGAGGACGTGCCGGCCGAAGACAGCATGTGGCAGGGCGAATGCTTCGTCTTTGACAAGCGCGTCAGCCTTGGTCATGGCCTCAGGCAGGGGAACTACGACCTCTGCCACGCTTGCCGCCGTCCGATCGCCCCCGAAGATCGAGCCCGCGACGAATACGAAGAAGGCGTGAGCTGCCATCGCTGCGCAGCCGAATATGCTGATGCCGATCGCGCCCGTTTTCGGGAACGTCAGCGGCAGGCTGATCGTGGAGAGTGTTTCAGCGACGAGTGATCCGTCGAGGCGGATTCCCGCCAACGCTGTCCGCATTTGCAACAAAACTGCGTCGAAGCGGTTATATGGACACGCGACGACGGAGACGAAGACATGCAACTTGCCCAGAAACTTGGTGCGGCCGCTCTGATCCTAGCCGTGGCAGGAATGTCCCCCGCCGCGGCAGATCCGGGTCGGGGACACGGCAAAGAGCAGCACGGCCAGCGCCACGACAAGGGAAAGTCCAAGGCCCGGCCGCATTATGCTGCAAACTGCCCGCCCGGACTTGCAAAGAAAAACCCGCCCTGCGTCCCGCCGGGACAGGCGCGCAAGAACACGGTTCACTACGGCAACCGTGTTGGAGACATCCTGCGGGTGGGCGATTATTACGTGATCCGTGATCCCCGCCGCTATGATCTCGAAAGCCGCGACGGCTGGCGCTATTACCGCGACGATAATCGGGTCTATCGCGTGGACAGCGGAACCAAGAAGGTGCTGGCTGTCCTGAACCTGATTGACGCCTTTTCGAACTGATCAACGCTGCGGCCACCCGATCGAAATCGGATGACCGCCAAGATTTTCGGTCCTGGGCCTTATTTCACCTGCCCGAGACGGCCTGCCGCGATGGCAGCCATGTTCAGGATGTCGTTGACCGAGGAATTGGTCGAACAGATCTGGATCGGCTGCGGCACTCCGGTCAGGATCGGACCGACGACGGTCGCTCCCGCCATTTCCTGCAACAGCTTGACCGAAATCGAGGCAGAATGGCGGGCAGGAACGACCAGCACGTTCGCCGGGCCAGTCAAGCGCGAGAATGGGAATTTCGCGGCCTGCGCCGGATTGAGCGCGACGTCGACAGTCATCTCGCCTTCATATTCGAAATCGACCTTGCGCGCGTCCAGGACCTCGGTTGCGTGCGCCATCTTCACGGCGCGTTCGCTGACCGGGTAGCCGAAGTTCGAGAAGGACAGGAACGCCACCCGCGGGTCCAGGCCAAGGCCCCGCGCAACATGTGCGCCACGGGTCGCGATATCGGCAAGGTCCTCTGCCTCGGGCCATTCATGGACCAGCGTATCGCCCATCAGAATGATCCGGCCATTATGCAGGACTGCCGTGATGCCCACCGCGCCGTCAGCCGGGGTGACGTCGAACACCTTGCCGATCTGCGACAGGATATGCCCGTTCTTGCGCGTCGCGCCCGTCACAAGGCCGTCCCCATGCCCGTGCAGCAGCATGAGCGAGGCAAAGACATGACGATCGCGGTTTGCCAGACGGTTCGTGTCCTCGCGGTCCAGACCCTTGCGCTGCAGACGAGCGTAAAGTGTGTCGTGATACTGCTCCAGATGGCGTGAGTTCGAAGCGTTCACCACGTTGAGTTCGCGCACCGCATCGCCCAGACCGGCCGCCTCCAGCTTTTCCTTCACCTCGGCCTCGCGGCCGACGACGATTGCCTGCCCCATTCCGCCGCGCTGCCAGGCGACCGCCGCCCGCAGGACACGGGGATCATCCCCCTCGGCAAAGATCATCCGGGCCTGCGCCTGACGTGCGCGGGCATGGATGCCCTGCAGGATCGCAGCGGTCGGGTCCATCCTTGCGCGCAGCGACTGGATATAGCCATCCATGTCGATGATCGGGCGGCGCGCCACACCGGTATCCATCCCGGCCTGCGCGACCGCGGGCGGCACGACATGGATCAGGCGCGGGTCGAAGGGCGTCGGGATGATGTAGTCGCGGCCGAATTGCAGCTTGCGGCCATAAGCCACGGCCACTTCATCGGGCACATCCTCGCGGGCAAGTTCGGCCAGCGCGCGGGCACAGGCGATCTTCATCTCGTCATTGATTGCGCGGGCATGAATATCCAGCGCGCCGCGGAACAGGTAGGGGAAACCAAGGACGTTGTTCACCTGGTTCGGGTAGTCCGACCGCCCGGTTGCCACGATGGCATCGGGACGCACCTCATGGGCCTCTTCGGGGGTGATTTCCGGATCGGGGTTCGCCATGGCGAAGATGACCGGGTTCTCGGCCATGGACATAACCATGGCCTGGGTCACCGCGCCCTTGGCCGAGACGCCGAGGAAGACGTCGCAGCCCTGCATCGCCTCTTCCAGCGTGCGCAGGTCGGTCTTGACCGCATGGGCCGATTTCCACTGGTTCATGCCCTCGGTTCGGCCCTGGTAGATCACGCCCTTGGTGTCGCACATGATGCAGTTCTCATGCCGCGCGCCCATGGATTTCAGGAGTTCCAGGCAGGCGATCCCGGCGGCCCCGGCGCCGTTCAGGACGATCTTCACGTCCTCGATCTTCTTGCCGGAGAGCTCCAGCGCGTTGATCAGGCCGGCGGCGCAGATCACAGCGGTGCCATGCTGGTCGTCATGGAAGACCGGGATGTCCATGAGCTCTTTCAGGCGCTGCTCGATGATGAAGCATTCCGGCGCCTTGATGTCTTCAAGATTGATGCCGCCGAAGGTCGGGCCCATCAGGCGGACGGCATTGATGATCTCGTCCGGGTCCTCGGTATCGAGCTCGATGTCGATGGCATTGACGTCGGCGAAGCGCTTGAAGAGCACCGCCTTGCCCTCCATCACCGGCTTCGAGGCCAGCGCGCCGAGATTGCCGAGGCCGAGAATCGCCGTGCCGTTCGAGATCACCGCGACCATGTTGCCCTTGACGGTATAGTCATAGGCGGTTTCGGGACGGGCGGCGATGGCCTCGACCGGCACGGCGACGCCCGGCGAATAGGCCAGGGACAGATCGCGCTGGGTGGCCATGGGCGTCGAGGCGACGATATCGTATTTTCCCGGACGCGGCTCGAGATGATAGGCCAACGCCTCTTCCGGGGTGATACGGGACCGGCGGGGGGTGTTGTCGTCGCTCATGCTCATTCCTCCTGACTTCCCGTCTCCCTTAACGGAGCGTCAGGCCGGGCAGAAGACCAGAACGTCGCTGCAACGCAGCCAGATCAGTGCAGCAGTGCAGCAGCGACGATGTCACGGTGAAGGGTCAGCGCGAACGCAGCTGCCGCAACGGCTATAGATGCGGCGATCAGGTCGTGGCGCGGGTCCCAGGCGCCCTGGCGACGCGCCGTCCATACCGCGACCGGATAGCAGAAAAGCTGGGCCAGCGCCTGTCCCGCCAGCAGCCCGGCAAGGCCGAACAGCCAAACCCCGATCAAGAGCGTGACGATATAGATGCCCGCACGGCTTGATTGCAGGATGAAGAACGCTCGGGAATCGCCAGAGGCGAGTGCAGCCGTCTCATAGCTCATCGGAATGACGATCAGCATCTGAATGCACGCGACGGCGACCAGAATGCCGCCCGCATGCAGGTAACGCGAGTCATAAAGGAAATCGACGACGCTGGGACCGACAAGAGAAAGCACGATTGCCATGCTCATCAGCAGCAGCGAAAAGCCACCGCGGATACGCTGCAAGGCGCGGCGGTTCTCTGCGCTCTCCCCCGGGGGGTGCTCGCGATAAATCGGGATGAACAGCCGAGACGCGATCGCAGCGCCCAGAACCGCGGGCAGCGTTCCCAGGAACTGACCGATATTGAAGATGCCAAGCTGCTCGAGGGTAAGGATCCGGCCAAGTATGATCCGGTCGCCTTGGAACAGCAGAAAGCCGCAGATCGTACTGAAGAAAATCCATTTGCCGAACTTGACGATTTCCTCGCGCGCCGTCCTTTCCATGCCGAAGCGGTCGATATGGCCGGGCAGGAAATAGTGAAACATGGCGAGTTGCACGAATGCACCCATCACGCTGCCGATCGCGAGCGCCCAGACATTGCGCATGATCAGGGCCAGGGCGATCAGGATGAGGATGCCAAGAAACTGGTTCGTCAGCTCGATGATCGTGAGTCGGCGCAATTGCAGATGTCGCGCGGCGGTGTCGATACGCGTCGGGAAAAATCCGCCCACCACCATCGAGGCGGCGGCCGTCGGAAAGATCCAGGCAAAAGCGGGCGCGTTGAAGAAGATCGACATGGGCCAGGCCATCACGATCGCGACGGCGAGGATGATGAAGCCGCGGATGACCTTGATCGTCCAGGCGGTGTTCAGGAAATCGGGATCGTCGCCCCGCTTGCTTTGCGCAATCGACGGGCCAAGACCCATGTCGCTGAACATTGTCAGGCCGATCATGCAGCTTGTCACCAGCGCCATGAGGCCGAAATCGTCGGGGCTGAGCAGACGCGTCAGAATGAGGTTCGACCCAAGGCGCATGACCTGCGCCACGCCGAAATTGATCGTGGACCACGCCCCACTGCCAAGCGCCCTCGACGCCATTGCCTTGCGAGATTGCTGCGGCTCACTCAGTTCGGTCGTGGCGTCGGCATCCTGGCTCATTACCCCATTCCATCCGTTGGTGGCGCGGCCACGCCAGGGGTTGACAGGCCGGGCAGCAAGCCCAGCAGCCATAGGGCAGCGACGGCCCCGGCAATCAGCAAGAGAACCATATAGGCAATCCGCAATCGCCTGATGCGCAGATCGCGACGGCTTGGTCGATAGGTCAGGGAAATCACCGGACGCGTGCCTGTAACACGGGCAAATTGCTCGGTCCGACGCAAGACAGGGTTCATCAGTTCAAGCAAGAATGCCATGGAAAAGGCAAGCGCGACGCTGGCAAAGGTTCCGAGCATCGCGGTCTTCTTGCGATTCGACACGGCCGGGTAATCGGGCGGCAGCGCACGCTCCAGCAGCACGAAGCGTTCCGCCTGATCATTGTCGATCAGCAATTGCTGCGTCTCGATCTGCGCAAGCTGCCGAGAGACTTCGGAATAGCGGTCCTGCAGGCGACGTTGCTGACGTAGCAGCTCCTCGAGTTCATGCGCTATTTCCGGTGCCCGCGACCGCGCCAGATCGATTTCCCGGCGTCGAGCCTCGATCTTCTCTTTTTGACCGTCCAACTGCCGAAGCTGCGTGCTTAGCAAATCTGTCTGACGACGAACCACGTCCGAGACGGTCTCGCCCCCAAGGTTCAATCGCTCCAGATCGTCCTGCAACCGCTTGATTTCGGGGTGGCCGGGCGCAAGCGTGCGCCGCGCCTGCGCAAGCTGGATTTCAGCCTCGCGGATCCGCTGCACGATCGAAGGTGTAGGACGCAGATCCGACGCTCCACCGCCGACCACAAGTTCAAGCTGATCGCGCTGCAAGGCCATGATTTCACGGTCCAGCACATTCTCGGTTTCCGTCAACCGGGTCATCTCGGTTTGCAGCGCATCCTGCGAGCTTGGCAACGCGTCCTCGTTCGCAACGCTGAACTCGGCAATCTTCTGATCCAGCTGAGCAAGCTGTTCGCCCAGCCTTGCCTCTTCCACGGTCAGGAACGAGCGGGTTTCCTCGATGCGGGCTTCTCGGTTCTCGCGGTCGCGGTTCACGACGCTGTCGGCAAAGTCGTTCGCAATAGCCGCAGCCAGCGCCGCCTCTTCGGCGCTCGAGGTGATCACGATCGCAGCCAGCGAAAGGCGCGAATCCTGCGACACACCCGGGGCCGAGATGCTCTCGATCCTCGTCGAGCTTCGCACCGCAGCGATACGGTTTGATTCGGACATTTCCGGCACGTCCGCGAACAGGTCCAGACGATCGATCACATCCAGGATGTTCGTTCGAGCCATCAGCCTTTGCTCGATCAACTGCACGCGACGCGATGCAGGCAAGGACGAGTCGCTGCCCGGTTGGGTCGCGGCCGGCATGTCGACCTGAATCACCGCGCTGGCCTGATAGACACGCGGCGATGAAAGGACGAGATAGAGGCAACTCAGAACGCCAAGAATGACGATCGTCAGCATCAGCGGCAATCGCCGCCAAAGCATCGAGATGAGATCCGGCAAGGATTGAATTGGTCCCAAAACTCGTGCACCCCGTCTCGGTCGTCAATCTTCGGATTTATTGAGAACGACGCCCATGACGGGCGGCATGTCCTTCAACAGACGCTGCGCCAGGGTCATATCAGCCGCTGTCCCCTCTCGGCCATCCGCCACCAACAGCATGGCATCGGCCAGCGGCAAGGTGGCAAGCGCCATGTCTCCGCCGATCAGGGGAGCAGTATCAATGATCTCGATCGAGGCGGGATAGTGATTTCGCAAATCGGTCATCGCCTTTGAAAAATCTTCGCTTTGAATGAGCTCGGCTGCGTCCGGTTCCGCATGGCCGGGAACCAGGATGGAAAGGTTCGGTGCTTCTTCGACGATATTGACCAGGTCGCTGAGCCTGTGCCCTTGCAAAATTGCATCGGTTACCGGCTCGCATCCCGGAACGCCCAACTCGGCAGATACGGAAGGATCGCCGAAATCAAGGTCCATAAGAATGACTTCGGTTTGCTTCTGCCGCGAAAGGGCCAGGGCCAGGTTGATTGCGACGAACGTCCCCCCTGCGCCCTTTGTTAGCGGCACCACCGCAAGTCTGCGCCAACCGTGGTTGCGCATTTCCCGAAGGATGCGCGTCCGCAGGATCGAAAAGCGATCCATAATGATGCGAGCGTGCTCGCCATCGGCTGCCGAGCGCGACGCCTCCTGACGGATGAACTTGCTTGAGACAAGCTGCGGTCCGCGCAACGCAATCTCGTTCGTGGACGATCTGCCCGGTGTCTTCCCTGTCTCGGCCTGCAAGCTGTGGCCCCTCTGCCGCTTCTGATGCAAAGCCAGCGATCGGGCTCAGCGAACCCATGACTTTGTCGACAGCGCCATGCTAGCTTCCCCTGACTGATCGGGACAACTGAAATTATGGCGCAAGACGGAAAGGTGGAACACCTTGGCGCGGCAGTTTCGCCACAGGGTGTCGTTGCCATCGCAATTGGCAGAAACGAAGGCGAAAGGCTGGTGCGCTGTCTGCGCTCGCTTCTCCCGCAGGTTGATCGTGTCATCTATGTCGATTCCGGATCGACGGATGGCAGCGCCGAGCGTGCGGCAGAGCTTGGCGCCGAGATCGTCCGGCTGGACATGAGCCTTCCCTTCACCGCGGCCCGCGCCCGCAACGCCGGGCTGAACCGTGCGGGCGATGCCGAGTTCGTCCAGTTCGTCGACGGCGACTGCGAGGTGGACGGGGAATGGATCGCGACGGCGCTCGCCGCGCTGAGCGCGAACGAAAACCTCGCGATCGTCGCCGGTCGGCGTCGTGAACTTCACCCGGAATCCTCGATCTACAACCGTCTTTGCGACGCGGAATGGGATACTCCGATCGGCCCGGCGCAGGCTGTCGGAGGCGACATGCTTGCCCGCCATGTCGCCCTGCGCGAGATCGGTGGCTTCGATCCGACGCTGATCGCCGGCGAAGAACCCGAGATGTGCTTGCGCATCGCCCGCGCGGGCTGGGGCATCCATCGGCTGGACGCCCCCATGACCTTGCATGACGCGGCGATGACCCGGTTCGGGCAATGGGCGCAACGGTCGCGACGGGCGGGCCACGCCTTTGCCGAGGTGTCGTGGCGCTATCGCGATGGCCCTGAGGGGTTCTGGCGACGCGAGACATTGCGATCGGTTTTCTGGGCGGTCCTTTTGCCATTGGTCATTCTTCTGGGCGCCATGATGACTCCCTGGTCCTGGGCATTGTTGCTAATCTACCCGGCGCAGGTCATTCGCCTGGCCATGCGGGACCCCGACGACACCGACCGCTGGTCGCACGCCTTGTATTCTCTGCTGGGCAAATTCCCCGAGGCGCGCGGTGTGATCGAATTCCATTTAAGGCGCCTGATCGGGCGTCGTTCCGGACTGATCGAGTACAAATGATCCCTTGCACCGTCTTGATCCCCGCCCATGACGAAGCCGATTATATCGATGCCTGTCTCGACAGCCTGCTGGCCCAGGATCACGTCGGGCCTGTGCAGGTCATCCTGATTGCCAATGGCTGCCGCGATGCGACCGCTAAGCGGGCGAGGCTGAGACAGGCAGAGTTTTCCCGCAGATCCTGGTCGCTGAAGGTCGAGGAACTGGAACAGGGCGGAAAGACCGGCGCGCTCAACCACGGCGATCGCTGCGCTGATCCGGACTCCGTTCGCGTTTATCTGGACGCGGATATCCGCATGTCGCCCGGCTTGCTCGGCGGTCTGGTGCAAGCTCTCGACACCCCAGAACCCCGTTATGCCGGCGGGCGTCTGGTTGTTTCGCCCGCGCGCAGCTTCGTCTCGCGCAACTACGCCCGGTTCTGGCAAAAGCTGCCCTTCGTCCATCGCGGCGTCACCGGAGCCGGTCTTTTCGCGGTGAACCCGCCGGGGCGCGCACGCTGGGGAAACTTCCCCGCGATCATATCGGACGACACCTTTGCGCGTCTGCAATTTACCGAGGAGGAACGCATCCTCGTTGATGAACCTTATGATTGGCCCATCGCCGAGGGGTTCGCGCGTCTCGTGCGGGTGCGTCGTCGCCAGGATCTGGGAGTGGCCGAGATTGCGCGCGATTTCCCCGAGCTTCCCGAGCGCCAAGGGCATGTGCGTCCTGACCGATCCGAACTGATGGGATTGGCCGCCGCCGACCCTTTGGGATTCGCAATCTATGCCGCAGTTGCGCTGGCCGTTCGGCTTGGTCGCAACAAACAGAAATGGGCGCGAGGCCGCTGAATTTGCGTTGTCGATGCCGCAGAGAATTTGGGGCACCGCTCGGTTCCGCTTGCTGTGCAAGGCAAATCCCGGACTGGCAACGCTGACAGTTTTCAAGGTTGGCATTGGCAATCCCCGTCAACCCTGGATTGCTCGCGAAAACAGGATCAGTCGTGCTGGGCGAATGAAAGGCTCCATCGGCGCAAGGTGGCCAAGCATCGGGTAAGGGCCGGGGTCAGGTCCGCAAGGCATCCACGACAACGCATTGAAATGATAGAAACCTATCCTTTTCGACAGTCGGCGATTTCGTTCTAGTTTTATTAAAAGGCACCGCTATACTGCCCGTGTAACGATTGCCCGACTTGTACCGATTACAGTAGGTTTACCAATGCAGCAGTCCAATAGATTTATAACGTCCGAATTCGATTCCGTCGGGCCGATGCTGCAAAACATCCCCGGAACCCGTGCCAGGAAAACCGCCGTAAGCTCAGCTTACGAGCGTTTCGCGAAACGTCCTTTGGACGTGCTGGCAATCCTCATGGCCGCACCGATCGTACTTCCGGTGGTCGCCATTCTCGCGCTCATCATCCTGTGCCAAGGCGGCAAGCCGTTTTACACTCAGCTTCGGATTGGCCGGTCAGGGCGCAGCTTCCGACTTTGGAAACTGCGCACGATGGTCGAGAATGCCGATCAGAAGCTGGTCGAATATCTTGCGCAGGACCCTGCGGCCAAGGCGGAATGGGATTCGACCCAAAAGCTGAAGAATGATCCCCGGATCACGCCAATCGGTCATTTCCTGCGCAAAAGTTCTCTGGACGAGCTGCCACAGCTGTGGAACGTGTTCCTGGGCGATATGAGCCTGGTCGGCCCCCGCCCCATGATGCTGGATCAGGCGCAGCTGTATCCCGGTGCGGACTATTATCACCTGCGTCCCGGTGTGACCGGTTTGTGGCAGATTTCGGACCGTAACGACAGCACGTTCGCGGCACGTGCCACCTTTGATGCTCAATACGCTGCAGAGATGAGCTTCGCCGCGGATGTTTCGATCATCGCCAAGACCGCCGGCGTGGTACTTCGCTGCACAGGTTACTGAACGGTTTCAAAGCCGCGATCTGATTCAATGGCCATTTTCTTGGCGATCGATGCAGCGATACCGCCTCCATGCGGCAAAGAGCGTTACAGCCGAACCACTGACCGGATATAGCAGTAATCCAGCCCAAATGGGCATCTCAAGGGCGAGAAGCCCAAGGATTGCACAAATCGACGCAATCACGACGCCTATGGTCAGAATACCGGTCAGTTGAGCCTCCAAGAGCTTTATGATTTCTATATACACAAATAGTGCCGAACGGTCAGCGAATCTCTAGCCATTTGTTCGCGATCCCCTACAAAGGGGTCATATCTGCCCATTATTACAAAAAACTGAGCACAAACCGGCCTATTCGGTAATAATACACCACAGCCCCTCCCCAAGGGACGGTGAAAAGAGGTTTACAAGCTGCGAATCGGTTATCTGGTCAATTTCTATCCGCGTCCTTCTCACAGTTTCATCCGGCGCGAAATACGGGCTCTCGAAGAACAGGGCCTGCATGTTCACCGCTTTGCCCATCAGGGTGATGCGACAGTTCTCAGCGATCCCGCCGACCTGGAGGAGCACGAACTGACCGAACGCATCCTCGATATTGGCGGCAGAGGGTTGCTCGCGGGTCTTTCCGCCCATGCACTGCACAACCGACAGGGCTTGGCCGGGGCTCTTTCCCTCGCCAAGAAGCGTGCTGCTGGCGGTGAATCGAGCTTGCCGCGGCAGATCATCTATCTGGCTGAGGGGGCCAGGCTCGCGTCGCGGGCGAAGGAGCTTGGCCTGGATCATATCCACGCACATTTCGGCACGAATTCGGCGCGGGTTGCCTCCTATGCACGGATGCTCGGGGGGCCAAGCTTCAGCTTTACCGTTCACGGCCCGGAAGAGTTCGACCGTCCCGAGGCATTGGACCTGAGTGGCAAGCTCGCGCTTGCGGAATTCTGCGTGACCGTCAGCAGCTTCGGCCGCTCGCAAATGCTTCGCTGGGCCCGCAGCGATGATATCGGCAAGGTCAAGGTGGTCCATTGCGGTCTGGATCTGAATCATTGGAAAAGCCCACCAGCCTTGCCAGACGGGCCGCTTCATCTCGTCGCGGTCGGGCGCTTCGCCGAGCAGAAGGGCTTTGGCCTGCTCATTCGCGCCTTTGCGCAGGCCTGGAAAGCTGATCCCAGCCTTCGTCTGTCGCTGGTCGGGGATGGTGAATTGCGCCGCGAGATCGAGACGATCATCTCCTCGGAACGCATGACGCAGGCTGTTCGACTTCTTGGCTGGCAGGATGAGGCAGGCGTACGCACGGCGATGGATGCCGCCCACGCTCTGGTCACGCCAAGCTTTGCCGAGGGTCTACCCGTCGTCATCATGGAGGCGATGGCGCGGGGGCGGCCTGTCATTTCGACCTATATCGCCGGCATCCCCGAACTCGTGCGCCCCGGCAGGGAAGGATGGCTCGTTCCCGCCGGGGATAGCGAGAGCCTGGCCGAAGCCATGCTCGCTGCCGCTGCAACCTCTCGTGAACGCATGGCGCAAATGGGTCAATCCGCGCTGCAGCGCGTCGCCCAACGCCATGACATTGCACGCTCGGCCGAAATACTGAGCCAACTTTTCATCCGCGCCAAAGGCTGATGGCAAGATAATGGCCCACCGCCTTCCCCCAGCGGGCAGAGATCAGCCGCCGGCCCAGGCAAGCACGGGCGCGGCTGCCAGAGATCGCCACGGGAACGTCGCTGAAATCCAGCATCCTGCCGGTCAGCGGAAATTGCGCCTTGAAAAGCGCTTCCTTGATACAGAACGCGAGTAGCGCATCGTCGCGATCCATCCGGTAGGGTGCGACCGCGTCTGCCAGGCCGCCGAGTCTTCTGCCGTCAAGGGGCTCAAGGTCGATGCCGACCGAAGCTCCGCCAGGCGGGGCAGCGATCGCGATACAGAATCTACCGGCATGGGACAGGCTGGCTCTCACCCCTTCGGGCAGATCCGGCATCCTGTCCGGCCGCGCGCGGATCGGAAGGTCGGCAGGCAGATTGTGCCCTGCCCCCCTTATCGCTTCTCGAAGCACGGCCCTGCCGATCGCGAATTCTCGCCATCTCTTGGGAACTGCGCGCAGAACCACGCAGGCCTCGTCTGGCAGCAGAGCGGGCACGGGCCCGTCAAGCGGTGCAACGGCACTGGCGTAACCCGCTGGGATCAATCGCTGCGCAAGGCGGCGCAGCGCCTCGGCATCGCTCATCGTCCACCGCGGAGCTGTGCCCGAAGCGCGCGACGGCGCGCCATGGCATCTCCTGCGGCGGCGACGGCGGGTTCTGGGACAGGCGCAACGGATGGCGATGCGGCACGCGACGATGCCTCGGCCGCGGTGGGTGGCGCGACCGGCTTGTCGGCAGTCTCGCCAGTGGGTGCAAGGCTCACCACGTGGCGGAGAAAATCCGCCATCACTGGGAAGCGGAAGATGTCCGTGACACCCAGTCGCGGCAAGGCCAGCCGTTCGCGCATGGTGCGATGAAGCTGGATCGCCAAAAGCGAATGCCCCCCCAGCGCAAAGAAATTGTCGCGCGCGCCGATTTGGGGAACTCCCAGCACCTCGCACCAAAGCGCATGCACCGCCTGCTCCAGGTCCTCGGTCGGCGCAGCGACCGAGGCAGCCTTGGCGGCCTCGATGGCCGCCGGGGCTGCCACCACCGCCGGAAAGGCGGGTGCCGCGCCAGCGGGGCCCGGCAACGGCAACTGCTTGCGGTCGATCTTGCGGTTCGGCGTCAGCGGCATCCGTTCCAGGCGGATGATCCGACCCGGCACCATATGCGTCGGCAGAATTGCGATCAGGGCCTCACGCAACTTCTTCTCGCACAGATCCGGGCTGCCGGTAAGATAGGCGACCAGCCGCTTGTCGCCGGGAACGTCTTCCCGCACCAGGGCGACCACCTCGCGCACGCCGGGTTGCTGCCCCAGCGCCGCCTCGATCTCGCCAAGTTCGATGCGAAAACCGCGCAGCTTGATCTGGTGATCGGCGCGACCGATATAGTCCAGCCCACCATCGTCACGCCATCGCACGAGGTCTCCCGTTCTGTACATCCGTGCACCCCAGGGCGAGGCGCGATCCATGGGCACGAAAGGATCGGGTCGGAAGGCATTTGCGGTCAGATCCTCCCGCTTCCAGTAGCCGCGCGTGACGCCATGCCCGCCGATCCACAACTCGCCCCGTGCGCCCGGCGCGACCGGCGCTCCATCACCGTCCAGAACATATAGCTGCGTATTGGCTATGGGCCGCCCCAAGGTCACCTCGGGCGCCTCGGTCACATCGGCAGTGGTCGACCAGATCGTCGTCTCGGTCGGGCCATACATGTTGAGCACGCGTGCATGGGTCATTTTCCGGATATCGGCGAGAAGTGCCGGCGGCAAAGCTTCGCCCCCCACCATCACGCATTTCAGCGCCGCCATGCTGGAGGCAACCTGCGGGTCGGACACCAGGATGCGTGCCATGCTCGGCGTGCATTGCAGGTGGGTGACCTTCCAGCGCCGGATCTGCGCCGCGATGGAAAAATCGCCGGGCTCGGGCTCATCCGCCTGCGGATTTACCTCGGTCTTGAGCTGCGCAAGAAGCGGGAAGAACCCCTGCACCTGATCCGGAGCGATGCCGTAATCGATCAGGCAGGCCACCTCCCCCACCCCGATCGTCTTGAGCTGCTCGATGCGGTCAATCCCGTCCTGAAGCGAACCGAACAGGCCCGAATCCTCAAAATAGCGCAGGAAAGCGAATTCGAGGATGCCGTCCAGTTCTTCTTCCGACAGGGTGCCGAGATCGATCGCCATCGGGTTGCTCATCCCCGCAGGGCGGCGAAAGGCCGGGAAGTCCCAGGCGTATTGCTTGACCAATGCCGCAGCGCTGCGCAGGTAATTCTTCATCGGCTCGCGTGCGATTTCCCGCGCGGTCTCGCGATCCTCGGCGAGGCAGGTATGCAGCATTAGGGTCACCGTGAAATCCGCAGGCTCGTGTCCGGCTTCCCGCAATGCGGCATGATAATCCTTGATCCGCGCCGCGACCGTGTCGATGCTCTGGCCCAGAAGATGGGTCAGGACGTTCATGCCCAGTCGTCCTGCCTCGACCCATGTATCCGGGTTGCCGGCAACCGTCATCCACAGCGGCAATTCCTTCTGGACCGGCCGGGGTTGGGTCACGACGCCAAAGCTGCCCCCGCCTGCGCGGGGAAACTCGACCACCTCGCCACGCCACAGGCGTCGCAGCTGATCGATGCCGGCGATCATCGCAGACTTGTTGTTCGGAGGAGCGTTCTCGGGGCGCAGCACGAAATCATCGGGCTGCCAGCCCGAGGCGATGGCCAGCCCGGCACGGCCGCCCGTCAGGTTGTCAATGACCGCCCATTCCTCGGCCACGCGGGCGGGGTGATGCAGTGGCAAGACGCAACTGCCGGCGCGTACCGCGATATTCTTCGTGACCGCCGCCACCGCCGCACCCGAAACCGACGGGTTCGGATAGGGTCCGCCAAAAGCGTGGAAATGGCGTTCAGGCGTCCATAGTGCAACGAAGCCATTCTGATCGGCAAAGCGGGCCCCATCCAGCAGCAATTGGTACTTGCGCGGCCCAGGCCCGTCGTCATTGCCCCAGTAGAACAGGCTGAACTCCATCCCGCCTTGCACTTCGCGGCGGGGCTCGACCGAAGCCTTGCCCGAAACGGCCAGCCGCGATTCCTCGCCGGCGACCACCAGCCGCAGTCCACGTGCCAGCGACCAGAAGATCTCGAGCACGGAAATGTCGAAGGACAGGCTCGTGACCGCAAGCCAGGCATCACCCTGCTGATGCGGGATCACCGCATCCATGCCGGCGAAGAAGTTCGCGACATTGCGATGCTCAACCATGACTCCCTTCGGCCGTCCCGTCGACCCGGAGGTATAGATCAGGTAAGCGAGGTTCTGCGGTCCAACCGGCGTGACCGGAGCCGCGACAAGGCCCACGGGCACATCCCCCGGAATGGTCACGACTTGCGCGCGGCTTGCGGGCAGGCGATCCGCGATCTCGTCCTGCACCAGGACGACGGGCGCGCCGCTGTCTTCAACGTAAAGCGCGATCCGGTCCCCCGGATAGTCTGGGTCCAGGGGCACATAGGCCCCGCCCGCCTTCCAGATTGCCAGCGCCCCGATCACCAGTTCGGGCGAGCGCTTTGCGAATAGGCCGACGGGTTGATCGGGGACGACCCCCATCTGAACGAGCTTTGATGCAAGCGCGTCCGCCGCACGTTCGAGTTGTCCGCGGGTCAGGGTCCTGTCCTCGAAGGCAAGCGCGACGGCATCAGGGTCCGCCAAGGCCGCTTCCGAGATGAGTTCGTGAATGCAGGCCAGGCGCACGTCAAGCCGGGTGTCGTTGCGTCTGACGAGCAGATCCTGCAGCTCTTCGGCATCCAGCAGGGAAATGTCGCGCAGTGGCGTCGCGCCGGGCAGTAACAGTCCGGCGTCCAGCGCCCGCGCAATGCGCTGCGCCTGAACTCCGCTTACACGAGCCGTGTCGTGAATCAGCGCCGCGCGCCCGTCAGTCAGCGCGATGGTCAGCGCGGCGCCGGGCATGCCCGACTGCTCACGCAGATTGATGGCCAGGTCCGGGGTCGCGGCGTCGCGCAATTCCGGAGCGCGACGGATCAGATCGTCCAGAAAGAAGTCATGTGCAGAGATTTCGTCGAGCGCGGTTGAGATCTTCTGCGAAAGTTCCGACAGGCTGCTCTCGGCCGGGGCGTCGATGTCAAGCGGCTGCCAATCTGCAACAATCCGATCCGCAGGAAGCGAAGCCGGTCGCACGGCCAGATCGAACTGGGTCTGCCCCACCAGACGAGCCAGAAGCGCCGCGGCCAGCGCCACACGTTCCTCCGAATGGCCGGGCATCAACTCGATGGTCGCGATTTCGCCCGAGCTTTCGCCGGACAGAACGGCCGGACTCATCGCCGCAAGGCGCTTGCGCCACCATTCATCATGTCGGGCGGCGCGCGCGGCCAGTTCGTCAAGACGCGCCAGATCATCGCCCGCGAGCGGCGGGATGACGCCACCCAAGGGCGGCATTTCGCCGGCAAATGCCAGGATGACCGCGCCGTCGGCCGTCGAGACGGTCGCCGTCTTGCCATCAACCGCAAGCACCTTTCCCGCTGCAGCCGAGCCAGTGCCGAACCCTTCGAACGATGCCACGGACAGCAGCCGTCCATCGGCCAGACGCACCTTCGCCTCGTTCAGCGGGTTCCAATAGCCGCCATGGTCAAGCGCTCGAACCAGGGCCCCGATCTCGGCCGATGGGCGAGAAAAATCGATCACCCCTGCGCCAGGGGGACGCTTGTATTTTCCGACATAGCTGCGCTGCGACAGATCCTGTGGCTGGCGGGCCGGGCCTGTCCCTTCCAATTGCTCGACGACCTCGGGGAAACTTTCCGCCGCGCGGGCAAAGCAGCGCGCGTTAAGGGTCAGCGCCGTGTCGTCAGGGCGCAGATCGAAAAGCCTTTGCGCAAGGATGTCGCCTTCGTCCACGCCGCCTTCGATCATGTGCCAGGTGACGCCATGTTGCGGTTCCTGCCCGATGATCCCCCAGACTGGCGCATTCAGACCGGCAAGCCTTGGCAAGGGCCCATCATGGAAGTTGATGGCCCCCAGCCGACCGCGCGCCAGCATTTCCGGCTTGAGAAGCGAAAGGTTCGCCACGCTGAACAACCAGTCGGCCGTCGGCCCTTCCGCAGGCATCGGCTGGTCCTGGTCTTCAACGGCAAGGCCGGTTGATTGCGCCCAGGCAATCAGGTCGGGATTGCGCGTCACGATGGCGGATATGCTGTGACCCCGCTCAAGCAGCGTTTCTGCCGCATGACGCAGAAGAAGTTCGTTACCAACTAGAATCGCTGAAAAATGCGTCATGGCCTACCCTTTTCAACATGAACCGGCATGGGCTGGCGCCGCAATGCATGGCGCATCAGCCGCCCAATATGGCCTTCAGGAATTTCGGTCCGTCGCCGCTGGACAAGGCAGCGCAGCGACCATAGCCCCGTGCCCCCGATGAACGCGGCCGTCGCCCAGAGCGCACCCATCCTGCCATGGTGCTTCTCGAAGTAGCGGCGTCGTGAATCGTACCAATAGTCGGGCACGCGCTTCCAGGTTTTCATGCCCGTGCTGGCGGACCCGATATGCTCGACCTCGCTTTCCACGACATAATGCGTCTGCCAGCCCTTTGCGGCGGCACGTCGGCAGAGATCGGTTTCCTCGAAATAGAGAAAGAAACCCTCGTCGAAGAGCCCGATCTGATCCAGCACATCCGTGCGGATCATCATCGAGGCGCCGGCCGACCAGTCCACAGGGCATGACTGGCCGGGCTGCGGAAGCGCCACGACCTTCTTGCGCAGAAGCCTGGTGATCGGGCCGGTCTTGCTTGCTGCCTCGAACTCGCCCCCGACGCTGGGGAAGCGAAAGGCGGTCTGGTGCGGCTCTCCGTCGGGCCCCCTCAGCCGCGAACAAGCGATACCCGCCTCGGGATGGGTGATCAGCCGAACAAGCAGCGCGCGAATAGCCCCTGGTTGCGGGATGGCATCCGAGTTCAGCAGATAGACAAAATCGGGCCTGCCTCCATCCGGTAAGCGTTGCCGGATGCCGTGATTGTTGCCGGCCCCGAACCCCCCGTTCCAACCCGACTGGACCACCGCGACCCGACCCGAGGCCAGCCAACCCCGCGCCTCGGCCTCTGCCTGCAGGATGTCATATGAGCCGTCACCGGAATCGTTGTCGACGATCGTCACGCCGCCCGCGATACCCTCAAGCTCCCGCAAAGCCGCTTCGGCTGCGGCAAGACTGAGTGAGGCTGTACGCCAGTTTAGAACGATGACCTGCACCGATGGGTTCATCGCCTGGTCCATTCCCTACTCCGCTGCTTTCGTCCGTGCTGGCGCATCGCCATCCGCATCGCGCAGGATGTCGCGCAGCAGGCTGGCCATGCGCCGGACGTTTGGTTCCAGCACCATCGAATCGTGATCTCCCGGAACCTCGATCACCTTCAGGTTCGGCATCCAGGGCGACCAGCCGTTATCTTCCAGAAGATAGGTTCGCTGGGTGCTGACATAGCGACCACCCGAAACCTTCCATCGCGGATCGAGCGGCGGTCGGAACAGCGCGACGGGACCATCCCAATTCGACAGCTGCATCTGCGGCAGCCAGGAAAGGAAGGCCGCCTCGATCGCCAGGTCGTGAAAGCTGCCTTCATCCGCCTTCGCCCCGGCATCCAGCGCCTGCTGTTTGCGGCGACGGCTGATTTCATAGGCGATGCGGTTTTTGGCCCAGGTCTTGAAAAAGCTGAGCCCGTTCTCGCGGAATTCGCCCAGGCGGATCAGCAGCCGGTCGGCGCGGTTCAGGCTTTCCCGAAGCGGCAGGGGCGTGTCGAGCATCACCAGCATGGCGACCTCTTCGCCCGCTGCACGCAACTGACGCGCAATCTCATAGGCCGTTAGCCCGCCACCGGAAAAACCACCGATCAGGTATGGTCCATGCGGCTGAACCTCGCGAAGCTCGGCGATATAGTCGCGCGCCGCGTCCTCGAAGCTGCCATGTGGTTCGTCCTCACCCAGAAGGCCGCGCGCCTGCAAACCGTAGAAACGCCGATCCGCGCCCAGCCGCTGGGCCAATTGGCGCAGATTCATGACATTGCCGAACATGCCGGCCACCATGAAGAAGGGCGTGCCCTCGCCGCGCCCCCCCATGTCGACAAGGAAGCGGCGCTGCACCCGCGCATTGCCCGGCAGCGGGTGGACATTGTCAGCAGCCAATTCGCGCGGGCCAGTCTGTTCCTCGATCAGCGCCGAAAGCTCGGCGATCGTCGGGGCTTCGAACAGGGTCGAGATAGGCATGTCCGCACCGAATGCCTTGCGAACCTGCGCGAACATGCGCACGGCGATCAGAGAATGCCCGCCGAGGTCGAAGAAACTGTCGGCTGCGCCGACCTGCGCGATGCCTAGAAGATCCGACCAGATTGCCGCCAGCTCGGCCTGAACACCGGGCGCCGGTTCGACGAAATCGCTGTCGAGATCGGGCCTTTCGAAACCGCCCTCGGCCGGGGCCGAAGCTTCGGTCACACCGGCCTCAGCGATCAGCGCCGTGAGATCCAGCGAAGAGACATAAACTTGCGAAAGCCCGGTCGAAATCGCGCGCGACAGCATGACCGGACCAATGGCCGCGGGAATCCCCTGGCTGATATTGTGATGCAGCCTGCGTTCTGCGGGAGAGAGGCTGCGCGCAGGTTGTCGGTGGGACTGGGGTGCGGCCGAGATTGGCGCGGACATCTTGCGCAGTGCAAAGCCCCGAATTTCGATGCAAACCGTGCCGTCCAGACCGGCAAGAGTGATGTCGAACTGTGCCATGCCCTGAGCATCACTGTTCTCACCCGCGTTGCGGATACGACTTATGACCCGCGAGGGAAGCCGCCCCAGGATTTCGATCGAACGGTATCCCATCGGCACCCAGAGATGATCCGGCGTCCAGCCCTTGATCAGCGGCATGGCCCAGCCGGTCGCGATGTCCAGAAGCGCGGGATGGACGAGCCAGCCCTGATCCGGTTCGCCAACAAATTCGGGCGCCAAGGCGAGTTCGGCCACGCCCTCGTCCTGGGCGATCCGGAAACGGCGAAGAACCTGCCAGCGCGGACCGAAATCCATCTGCCTGTCCTGCGCCGAAGGAAGCGCGGCGCCCTCGCCATCCTGATCCCAGGGACCCTCGGCCGTCAGTCGAGAGGGCGCGCCGCGATCGAGCGCGGCGATATGGGCAATCACGTTGGGTTCGCCTTGCGGATCGTCGAGGATCGTGATCCGGAAGTCGTCTCCCGCGGGTTCGACCCGCGTGGTCACAAGCGCCGTGTCGCTGACCAGCAGGGGTCTTTGGAACTCAAGGTCGCGGATCGCGATCGGCAATTTCAAGCCGGATTCAAGAGCCGCCTCGGCGATCAGTTCGATCCAGCCGGTTCCCGGCATCAATGCCTGACCCGTAACCGTGCGGTGCCCGCCGATGATCCATTGGCTCAACGACATCGCAGTGCGGAATTCCCTGCCTCCGGGCAGCGGCATGGCCTGATCCAGCAACGGCCGATCGACCGGCGCACCGGCGACCGCAGCATTCTGCAGGCCGAGCGCTCGCGCTGCCATGCCTGTATCCGCCCAGACGCCCCAGTTGACCGCGACCACCCGTCCAAGCGCGGCAGGCGCAGCGCGTGCGACCGCATTCAGATACTCGTTCGCCGCGACGTAATCGGCCTGCCCCGCAGGCGCGATCATCGTCGAGGTCGATGCAAATAGCACGGTCAGCTTGACTGGCTGAGAGGCCAGCGCTTCGATCAGGGCACGCGTTCCCAAAAGCTTGGGCGCCAGGACATCCCAGCTGTCATCGTCGCTTTTCGCGGCGATCAGGCTGTCGCGTACCGTGCCTGCGGCATGCAGGACAACATCCAGCCCGCCAAACCTGGCGCGTGTTTCGGCAATCGCCTTGGTCATGTCCTCGGGGCTGGTGACATCGGCACTTAGTGCGATGACCTCGGCGCCCTCCGATTCGAGCTGGCGGATCGCGGCGAGCACCGGCCCTGCTTCGGCATTGCCCCGCGTCGTCAGGGCAAGTTTCGCCGCTCCGCGCCGCGCCAGTTCGCGCGCGATGCTCTGGCCGATCCCTCCCAAACCACCCGTAATCAGGCAGACCGCACCTTCAGGAATCCCAGCAAGGCCGTCATCTGCCAGGGGCACCCGCTCAAGCGCTTGCTCGAACCGGCGCCCATCGCGCCATGCAGCCAGCGAGGCCCCCGACGGAGCAATCGCCTCCTCCAGAAGCATCGCTGCCGCCGCTTCGGTCGCGCCCCGCTTTTCGGACAGGCGGATGTCGACCAGTCGCGCCGCGATGTTCGGCATCTCGTGCGGGAGCACACGGATCGGTCCCGCCGCCGTCGCCTTTTCGGGAACGGGAGCCGCCTCGTCCGCGACCTGAAGGGCATCGTTGCAGATGGCGATGAGATCCAGCTTCGCATCCGGAAGTTCGGACGCGATCGCCTGAGCCAGATGGAGAAGCCCGAAATAGCCGCGCTCGAGCCTGCTGTTCAGAAGGTTCGAACCGGGCCGGAAGCCTTGGCCCTGCGTCAGGGACCACAGGTGCAGGATACGATCGGGAACCATCTCCTGCCCGGCCAACGCGGCCAGCAAGATCTCATATCCCTCGCGATCGGATTCGACCGGCAGTGTAAAGGTGCCCTCCCCCTTGTCGGCATAGGTATCGGCGATCCGCACGACCGTCACCCGCTGACCGCGATCCCGCAGAAGGACAGCAAGGCGCTCGCCTATCCCGATCTCATCCGCAAAGATCAGCCAGTTGCGCCTGCCTTCGACGACCGGGCCGGACGGGCCGATCTCGATCCCAGGCGAAGCGAGCTTCCATGCCGGCCGCCAGCCCCATTCGACGGGATCCTCGATCCGCGCCAGCTCGGTCTCGACGTTGGCCGCGCCCGAGTTGGATCGTTCGATGAAATACCGCTTGCGCTGGAAAGCATAGCCCGGCAGCGAAAGGCGCTGTCGGCGGGCGTCGCCCCAGACCTGGCTCCAGTCGATTTCACCGCCGCAGACCCAGACCCGGCCAAGCGCTGCCATGAAGTAGGTGTCGTCTCCGGTATCGTGATCGCGGTGGCGCAGCGTCGAGATGACCTGGTTCGCACTAACCGCTGGATGCGCCTTGGCCATGGCCTGCATTGCCCGACCGGGACCAACCTCAATGAAGATCCGCTCCGGGTCCTGCCCGAGAAAGGCGATCCCGTCAGCGAAATGCACCGTGCCCCGAAGGTGGGCGACCCAGTAATCCGGGCTTGTGGCCTCGGCCTCGGTCAATGGTTTTCCGGTCTGGTTCGAGATGATGGGGATTTGCGGCGCGCTCAGCCGGATCGAGGCGAGATAGGCACGGAATTCATCCAGAACGCCATCGAGCACTCGCGAATGCGCCGCGATCGAGATCGCGATGCGCTGGCATTCGACGTCGCGCGCCGCCATCTTCGCGGCAAAGATCTCAAGCGCTGCATCCGGTCCCGAGACGACGGAAAGTCCCGGCCCGTTGACCGCCGCCAGATCCAGATCGCCCAGTTCGGCCTGGAACTCGGCGGGCCCAAGCGGAACGCTCAGCATCCCACCCGCCGGCACACGGTCCATCAGCAGACCGCGCAGGCGGACAAGACCGATGCAATCCTCGAATGACATGACCCCGGCGATGCAGGCCGCCGTGTTCTCGCCCATGGAATGGCCGATCAACGCGTCCGGCCTGACGCCCCAACTGATCCAAAGCTGTGCCAGCGCATATTCCGTGATCATCAAGAGCGGCAATTGCAACGAAGGCTGCAAGAGCCGCTGATCCGCGTCGGCCTCGTTTCCCGGCTCGGGCAGCCACAGCGTGCGCAGATCGGCGCCATGCGCCTGCGCCATGTGATCCAGCCCGCGCTCCATCCATTCGCGGAATACCGGCTCGGTCTCGTAAAGCCCGCGGGCCATTCCTGCATATTGCGCACCACCACCCGGCAGCATGAAAACCGGCCTCGCCCCTTCCGCGACCAGCTGATGATCGAACACAAGGCGTGGATCGGGGTCGGCCAGAAGCGTCGCCGCCTCGGCCGCGTCATGCGCAACGAGGATGCGGCGGCGATCGAACAGCCGCCGGCCCTGTGTCAGCGTATAGGACAGATCCGCCATGTTCGTGCCCGAGTTCGCGCCCAGCCAAGTCGCCAGCGCGGCGCTATTTGCGTCGACTGCCGCCTTGCTGCGCCCCGACACGGTCACGATATGAAACGGCCAGTCCGACTCGCCGCTTGCTTCCGGCAAGGGGGGCTCTTCGAGGATCGCATGAGCATTGGTACCACCCACCCCAAGCGAATTCACACCCGCCCGACGCAGACCCGCCATGGGCCAGTCGGACAGGCGATCGTTCACCTCGAAGGGGCCACCCTCGAAGTCAATTGCGGGATTGGGCGCTTCATAGCCAAGGCTTGCCGGGATGCGCCCGTGATGGACGGCCAACGCCGACTTGATCAGCCCCGCACTGCCTGCCGCCGTATCCAGATGCCCGATATTCGTCTTGACCGACCCGATCCGGCACGGGCCCTGTCGCGCCCCGTCCGAGACACGCTCATAGGCCTGGTTCAGCGCCGCGACCTCGATCGGGTCGCCAAGCGCGGTCCCGGTGCCGTGACACTCGACATATCCCATGCTGTCCGAGCTGACCCCGGACATCACCAGCGCCTCGGCGATGGCTTGCGCTTGCCCCTCGACGCTGGGGGCAAGGTAACCGGCCTTTGCCGCGCCGTCATTGTTGATGGCCGACCCCTTGATGACGGCCCAGATATGGTCGCCATCCGCAATCGCGTCCTTGAGCCGCCGCAGGACGACGACGGCCGAGCCGCTGCCGAAGACCGTGCCCTGCGCCCGGTGATCAAAGGCGTGACAATGGCCATCGGGCGACAGGATTTCGTTTTCCTTGTAGAGATAGCCCACACCATGCGGCATCTCGATGGTCACGCCGCCCGCCAGTGCCATGTCGCATTCGCCGGAATGAAGCGACTGGCACGCCATGTGGACCGCGACGAGCGAAGTCGAGCAGGCCGTCTGCACGTTGATGCTGGGGCCCTTGAGATCGAAGATGTGGCTGACCCGTGTCGCCAGGAAATCCTTGTCATTGCCGGTGTGACGCAGCAGGAAATGTCCGACCCCGTCGACCAGATCGCGGTTCGAACAGACATTCCAGTAGAAATAGCTGCCCATGCCACAGCCGGCCCAGACGCCGATATTTCCGTCGAACCGCTCGGGCGGATGTGCCGCATCCTCAAGGGCGTGCCAGCAGGTTTCAAGGAACTTGCGGTGCTGGGGGTCCATGATCGCCGCTTCCTTCGGCGAAAGGCCAAAGAACTCGGCGTCGAACTCATCGAACCGGCCCAGGATTGCGGCCGAGGGCACGTAATTCGGGTCCGCTATCCGCGCGCGCGACTCGCCGCGGGCCAGCAGATCGGACTGTGCTACCGGCTGGATCGATTCGACATTTCGGCACAGATTGTCCCAGAACTCGGAAATATCTGCGGCGCCGGGTAATTGCGCCGCCATTCCGACAATCGCAATATCCGTTTCTGACACCGGGTCTTGAATGAAGGCCATGAAAATCCCTCTTTCAATCAATACTGCCTATCGGCACGGAACACGAAACAACTGGTGCGCGTATTTGGCATATCGAATCCCGGCCCATGCACCAATAGTTAATGATGAAGGGCACCCTGCCTTTTTCGACAGCCCGGCCTGCGAATGCTTGTTTTGCAATGAGTTGGGACCGTGTTCACGACCCTTTCATCGCCCGCCGACCCGAGGCCAATCGCAGCAAGATCGCGCAATGGCGATCGCGTCATACGCACTTGGCAGGTCGCGCGTGACTTAAGTTAGGGGGCGCAACTACCCGAACGGGTTCCGGTAAATGCCAAACCGCTGTTTCAGGAATGCCCATACGAAGGGCGGTTCATGGACAACATAGCGGTGGAAGCGTGCGCGCGGCTCCTTGACCAGACGATAGAGCCATTCGAAGCCCATGTTTGTAATCCAGGACGGGGGTCGGTCGAAGGTTCCGCTTTCGTAGTCGATCGTGCCGCCCAGTGGGAGCCAAAGGCGGACGTTCGGCATCCTGTCGCGATATTTCACGATGAATTTTTCCTGCCGGCCTCCGCCCAGACCGACCAGACAGACAGTCGCCCCGCTGGCATTGATCCTGTCGATCATGCGATCGACCTCGCCCTCGCGTTTTTCGAAATCGAACGGCGGCGCATCGGTGCCGACGATCATGCGCCGACCGACTTTCGCATTGATCTTTTCGGCGGCAAGATCCGCCACGCCCGGCTTTCCACCGCACAGGAAGATGGTGACCGAGGGGTCGTCCTTGTATCGGTTGTAGAATTTCGGGAAGTAATCCGAGCCTGAGACACGCTCTCGCACCGGCGTACCAAGCAGTTTCAGCGCGAAATACATGATCTGGCTGTCACAGGTCACGACGTCGAACTGGTCGAAAATGTCATAGAATTCTCGATCCTGCTGCAACTTCATGATCATGTCGACATGCAGGGTCAGCAGCAGGCCTTCGCGAAACTTCTCGACCAGCTCGTCCATGGTGACATCATGGACATAGGCGTTCAGGATTGGCACTTCGCGATAGGGCGGCGCCACGGCGGAATCGCTCGCGCTCATGTCGAACATGGCTCAGACGCCTCCCATGTAGCGATCGACCAGTTCACGGGTCGACCGGATATTGCGGGCCGAGGATGCCCCGAAGACAATCGACTCGACCCCCGGCAGTTCGGAGATCCAGTGAATGGCCTCATCGGCAGGAATGGCCCCGCTGGCAAACACCGACATGGCAATCGCGCGCACCCTTCCCGACTTCAGCGCGTCAAGATAGCGGTCGTATCCCCCGGACATCCTGAAGCCGATCTTGTTGATGTTCGAGCAGATGATCGGCCGCTCGATCCCTTCCTTCTCGAGTGCATCGAGAAGTGCCGGCATGTTCATCGTGATATAGGCCGGCTCGGCGTTGTATTTCTGGGTGATGTGATCGTGAAAGATCCGGAAGGCACGGGTGAAGCCCATTCCCAGCAGAAGGTCCGTGAAGACGTTCTGGATGAAGACGACGGGCGCCTTTGCACCCTGGAACATCTTCATTTCCATGTCGATCAGCACCTTGGCGATGCCGTCCACCTCTTTTGTCGCGAGTGCCTTGCCCCCGGCCAGTGCGGCCCCAAGCAGACCATCTGCCGGCATGAAGCCGCGCAAGGCGCCGACGATGCCGTGTTCCGTCACCGCATTGGCGTATTTGTGCGCATAGGGCATGCAGGGATAGAAGGTGAAATCCGCGTAGCGCGACCGATCTGCGCCGATGCGATTGGCGATCTGTGCAACCCGGTCATGGGTCGTGCACATGAAGGTCCGAATCCCCTCGTCATAGGCCGAATCCAACACCTCCATGATCGCGTCGAGGTTCTGGAAACGCATGGCCTGGGCCCGCGCCTTTTCTTCGGACATGTGATTGATGCCAAAGAACTGGTTGTCACCGAATAGCAGCTTGTCCATGTATATGCGTTCCCGTCAGCGTTGCCGCAACCAGCCGAAACCGGACTTGCGCCGGGACGGGCTGGACGAGGACAGCTTCGGCGGTTCACCGACGGACTGCCCGCTTGCGCAGTTCGCAATGATCATGGCCATGGTTCGGTCGGTTTCAGCGGCCGAACGGAAATCATTGCTGGAGATATTGCCCTTGCGGTCACGAACCGCGCTGATGAAGGCGTCGAGCTGATCGGAATATTCTTCGCCGCGCAGGTAGAACCAAGCATCTTCGGTCAACTCGGTCGTGTATCTTACCGACCATCCCTGATCGTAGTCGGGCAGGGTCGCATCGGCCTTGCGCAGGTACAGCTGGCATTCCTGCCGATCCGCATAGACCCGCCCATTCGTCCCGATCATGCTGATCTTGGTGGACATCTTGCGATGGCTTTCATCGCTCCAGTTGACCGCGAGTTGCGCCGTCGGCCCGTCATCCCAGCGCAAGGTCGAGAACACCTCGTCATCGATGCTTTCCGAGAAGATCGAGTTCATCACCGATCCCGAAACCTGCGCTGGCGCACCAAAGAACCAGTTCAGAAGATTGATTGGATGGGCCGCATAATCGTAGAGACAGCCCCCGCCCTCGGTCTTCTGGGTCCGCCAGGTGGCGTTCTTGGGCCGCAGGACAACCGGGCCATAAGCCTCTGCCAGAACATGTGTGATCCGCCCCAGAGCACCGGATTGGACGATCCGCTTCATCTCGCGAAAAGCGCCCACGTGCCGATAATGATAGCCGACCTGATTGATCAGCCCCTTTTGCTCGGCGAGCTGGGCCAGCGCTTCGCTTTCCTGCCAGTCAAGGCAGAAGGGCTTTTCACAGAAGACGTGAATACCCTTGTCCAGAGCCGCACGAACCATCGTCGCGTGGAAACGCGAAGGTGTCGCGATTACGACCGCGTCCAGTTCCTGTTCGGCAAGAAGCTTGTCATAATCGCGGTAGATCGGGGCCGCGATGTTCTTGGAAAGCACATCGACCATAAAGCCTGCACCATCGCATCCAATCGTATCCGCATTGGGATGCGCGTTGACCATGGCAAAATGCGATAATCCCATCTTTCCGAGGCCAACAACCGCAATACGCACCCGCCTCGTATCGATCACACCTGTAGTCATGCGTTCTCACGACTCCATTAAACAAATGATCAGAAAATCGCTTCCTGTATCACTGCATTCATCCAACCCGACAAGTGCGATATTGCCGAACCGTGCAACCGCCGCGTGATCTTGACGATAAAGACAGGCCGGAGCCAAAAATCGAGATCCCAATGAAAATCGTGTGACAATTCAAGAGGCATTGCTGAATTGCAGAGCGCCGAATGATCCCTTCATGGAAATCGTAAGACATCAGGCCCGGCCGGACAGCAAAAGCCAGTTCGTGCCGTCTGGCGAAAGATGAACCAGCTGCCCCGGTTGCGGCAAGGCGGCCGAGGGGGCGTTGAAACGGTCAAGCAGGATTTCGCGCGCACCCACGCGCATGCGCAGTCGCTGGACCGAGCCCAGGAATTCGACGCCCGTCACCTCGGCCGCAATCCCCTGATCTGACAGCACCAGACCCTCGGGCCTGGCGGCCAACGTGATCGGACCCTCGGGAAGCGGGCGGTTCAGCGAGAACTCCGCCCCTTCCACGCGCACGCGCCCGCTTCCGGCATCCAGCACCTCGACGTCGAAGCGGTTGAGCGTCCCGACAAATCCGGCGACGAAGTCGGTGGCCGGATGATTGTAAATGTCGCGGGGAGTTCCCGTCTGGTCGGCGACACCGCGATGCATCACCACGATGCGATCCGAGATGGACAAAGCTTCTTCTTGGTCATGTGTGACGAAGATGGTGGTGATGCCCAATTGCTGCTGGATTTCCCGGATCTGGTTGCGCAGCGAAACGCGAATCTTCGCATCAAGGGCCGAAAGGGGCTCATCCAGCAGAAGGACCCGAGGACGCGGCGCCAGGGCCCGAGCCAGGGCGACCCGCTGCTGCTGGCCACCGGACAATTGCCAGGGATAGCGTCCGCCCAGTTCGGGAAGCCCGATCAGGTCAAGCATTTCCTGCACGCGCGGACCGCGCTCGGCGCGCGGCACACCCGCGACCTTCAGCCCGAACCCCACATTTTCCGCCACGGTCAGATTCGGAAATAGCGCATAGGCCTGAAAGACCATGCCGATCTGACGCTGGTTCGGGCGCAGCCGGGTGACATCCTGCCCGTCGATCAGAATGCGTCCTTCGGACGGTCCCTCGAAGCCCGCCACCATCCGCAGGACGGTGGTCTTGCCGCAGCCCGATGGGCCGAGGAACGAAACGAACTCCCCCTTCTCGATGGAGAGGTTGAAGTCATGAACGACTTTCGTCGGACCAAATGATTTCTGTAGATGCTCAAGGTTCAGAAAGCTCATTTTGCGGTCTTTCGCACGCCCGCCAGGCGGGAGATCAGTTGCAGCAGTCCCATGCAGGCCCATGTCGCGCCAAAGGCGATCACCGCCAGCGCGGCAGGTTCATATGCCCGGTTCGCCCCCAGCAACTGCATATAAGGGCCGAAGGCGGGGCGGTTCAGCAGGGCGGCCATGGTGAATTCGCCGATCACGATGGCAAAGCTGAGGAAGGCCCCGGACATCACCGCACCCAGGACATTGGGCATGATAAGGCTGCCGATGATCCGAACCCAGCCCGCGCCCAGGGATTGCGCGGCTTCGGTCAGGGTCCGGACATCCAGCGTCGAAAGCCCGGTATCGACGGCGCGGTACATGTAGGGCAGTGCCAGCGTCGCATAGCCGCAAAGCAGAAGCAGGTTCGTTCCCGTTGCCGATCCCGTCAGGGGCAGGAGCGATGAGGTGTTGTAAAGACGGATATAACCGAAGACGACCACGATGGCCGGGATGACCAATGGCAGCAGGGTCACGAACTCGATCACCGGACGCAGACGTGGAAGTCGCAGCCTCACCCAATATGCGGTCGGCACCACGATCAGTACGCCCAGCAAGATGGTCAGCAGCGCCATCGCCACCGAATAGCCGAAAGTCGCGCGAAAGTTCGGATCAGCCAGCACCGAGCGATAGGCATCAAGGGAATACTCCCCCCGCCGCATCCGCAACGAGAACTCGATCGTTCCGATCAGCGGGAGCAGGAAATACAGCGCGCCAAGGATGAGCGCGCCCCAGGACCAGAGACGTCTCATCGCATCCACCTTTCGGCCCGGCTGCGCATGATGACATAGGCGAGATTGGCGATGCCCGTGACCACGATCATGCCGAAGGCCATGGCATAGCCCAGATGCGGGTCCTGCAGCACGTCTCCGCGGATCTGGGCGAAGAGCATGATCGGCACGATGGAAAGCGACGACCCGGTCAACGCGTAAGCCGTGGCAACCGCACCAAAGCTGTTGGCAAAGAGCAGCGCAAAGGTTCCCAGAAGCGATGGGAACAGGATCGGGAGGGCCACCATGCGCCAATACTGGCCGGTACTCGCGCCCAGCACCTCGGCCGCCTCGCGCCATTCGCGTTTCAGGCCGTCAAGGGCGGGGGTGATGATCAGGATCATGAGGGGGATCTGGAAGAACAGGTAGGTCAGCGTCAGCCCCCAGAACGACAAGAGATTGAAACCCATCGCGTAGATGTTGATGCCGAACCATTGCCTCAGCAGCATGGTGACCAGCCCCACCCGACCCAGCGTCGCGATGAAGGCGAAGGCCAGCGGCACGCCCGCGAAATTCGAGGCGACCCCGGAAAAGGTCATCAGCGGCCCCCGCAACCAGCCCGGCAGCCCTCCCATCACGACGGCAGCGGCCATGGCGAAGCCGATCAGGCAGCCCAGCGTAGCCGATGCCAGCGAAACCTTGATCGAGATGGCGAAGCTGTCGACGATGCGCGGCGCGGACAGTCCGGCCAGGTTGGCAAGGGTGAACTCGCCTTCGGGGTTGCGAAAGGCGCCGATGACAATGTTCATCGTCGGCAACACGAGAAAAAGCGCCGCAAAGGCGAAGAAGGGCAGGACGCCCAGCCAGTTCCAACCGATCCTTCGCATCACCGCCCCGCCAGATGGGTGACCCCGCCCCACAGGGCGAGGTCGTTCACGTCATTCCTTGACCGCGGCGCCGACGGCGCTGTCCCAGCCTTCGGTCACGACCTTCTTGTTGGCTTCCTGCTGCGCAAGGGTTGGGAAGATCGCCTTTTCATAGGCTGCCGCCTCGGGCAGCGCGTCCAGCATTTCCTGCGGGACCTTGCCGGCCTTGACGAGGTCATTGAAGCGGATCGGATGACAGTAACCCTTCAGCCAGCCGAGCTGCCCCTCGTCCGAATACAGGTATTCCATCCAGAGCTTCGCGGCATTGGGATGCGGCGCAAAGGCCGAGATCGCCTGCACATAGACGCCCGCGACAACGGCGTCCTCGGGAATGATGACTTCGACCGGCGGGTTCCCGTTCAGACCGTCACGCCAGCTCAGCAGGTTGTAATCCCAAGCGGTGACGATCGGTGTGGCGCCCTGGGCGATGGTCGCCGACTTGCCAATGACCGGGACGAAATTGCCGGCCTTGTTCACTTCGGCCATCAACTCCATGCCCTTCTGGCCCGAGGCCTCGCCGGCTTCGCCGCCGTTCGCGATGCCCGCCGCCATGACCGAGATGATCGCCTGCGCCGACGCGCGCGGGTCGCCTGCCAGCGCGAAAGCGTTCGCATATTCTGGCTTCGTGAGATCCTTCCACGATGTCGGAGCCGCATCGATCAGATCGGTGTTCACGCCAAAGGCCATCACGCCGTAATAGTCGCCATACCAGTAACCCTCGGCATCCTTGGCGTCATCCGGGATCGTGTCCCAGGTCGCGACCTTATAGGGCTGGATCAGGCCTTCATCCTTGGCCTGCGGGCCGAAGGACAGACCGACGTCGATCACGTCGGGGGCCTGCGGACCCTTGTTGTCCTTGTTGGCGCGGATCGCCTCAAGCTCGTCGGCCGAGCCCGCATCGGGGTTCAGCTCGTTGACCTGAATCTCGGGGTACTTCGCCTTGAACCCCTCGATCACGGCACCATAGCCGCACCAGTCGTGGGGCAAGGCAATCGTCGTCAGCATGCCTTCGGCCTTGGCGGCTTCTTCCAGCGCAGCGAGATCTTGCGCCGACGCCACCCCGGAGGCAGCCAGCGCGATCAGTGCGGCAAGTCCGGTCGCAGTCGATTGAATCGTCATGTCGCAAACTCCGTTCCATCTGTGCCGCGATCGGCGGCATCCCGTGCCACCTAGCGACGACCGATGACAGTGTTGCGACACAACCTTCTGCTATGCAAAGCAATTTCTTTGCTCCGAGAGAAAATCGGGCAGTTCAAGGCGCCAGGGTGACCGAAGCCTTGGCGGCCTTACCGGCCAGGTTGTATTCCGCCTCGATTTTCTGCCCCGGCACCGCCGGAGCGAAGATCGCAAAGGCCCCAAGCGAGATGATCGAGCCCACCTTCAGATCATAGCGCCCCTGCTTCACCAGCCATAAAACGACGTCCAGCGGATGGCCCAGAAGTTCGTCCCCACGCGCAACCGCGATCGTCTCGCCGTTCAGCTTCAGCCGCACGGTCATTTCGGCAAGATCATTCACCGGGTCAGCAAGCGCCGAGATCGGCACCCCCTCACCCAGGATGCCCCGCCACGGCATCCCGCCATACGCGGCCATGAGCGTGGCCGTGGGCTGCGTGCCGCGCGAAAAGGCAATATCCGGGATCTCGATGAATGGCCGGATGTCCTTGAGGGCGGCCGCCGCCTCTTCGCGCGTCGTCGCCCGCATGATCGCCGGATCGCCGACAGTCACAACCAGGTCAGCTTCGTAATAGGGCGCCCGGCTGCCTTGCAGACTGAGCCGACTTCCGCTGGGCAAGAGCATCGGAGAAAAGAGCAGTCCGGAAACAGGTTCATCGATGCCGAACCGCGAACGCACATTGTTCGATGTGAACCCCGCCTTGACGCCGACCGGCGGTCCCATCTCGGCCTCGAGAACCGCGCGGAACGAGGTATAGGCGCAATTCGCGTCATCCATGTTCCGAACGACCGGATCAGGTAGCCTCTGGCCCGCAATCCATCCCCGCGCCGCATTCTGCATCAGCGACGAATCCGGGCAGGCAGCATTTGCCACCGTCATGCCGCAGCCCAAAACTGCGCCCAGAAACAACGCCTTCATCCATTCCCTCGATCACACGGCTTTTGCCAGACGATGCATGATAGTCACCGGACTGTCACGTCCCTTTCCACAACGTCCGAGGGAGTCGGTTTGCATCCCGCGCGTCATTCAATAGAAGGACTCACCCTCGAAAGCACAGGCTGGAACATGAGCGACCAACCCACCCCGATGATGGCCCAGTATCTCGCGATCCGCGAGGCCAATCCGGGATCGCTGCTGTTCTACCGGATGGGCGATTTCTACGAGATGTTCTTCGAGGATGCGATTGCCGCTTCAGCGGCGCTCGACATCGCCCTGACCAAGCGCGGCACGCATCTGGGCGAACCCATCCCGATGTGCGGCGTGCCGGTGCATGCCGCCGAAAGCTATCTTCTGACCCTGATCCGCAAGGGGTTCCGCGTCGCCATCGCCGAACAGATGGAAGATCCGGCGGAAGCCAGGAAGCGAGGATCGAAATCGGTCGTTGCCCGCGATGTGGTTCGGCTCGTGACGCCTGGCACGCTGACCGAGGAATCGCTGCTCGAAGCCAGACGGCACAATTTCCTCGCCAGTTTCGCGAGCGTACGGGACGAATGCGCGCTTGCCTGGGTCGACATCTCGACCGGCGAGTTTCGCGTGATGCCATGCCCCGAGCCGCGACTTGCTCCTGAACTCGCCCGGCATGCGCCGCGGGAATTGCTGACGGCCGAAGGCTCGCGCCTTGACGACATCGCCGCGGAATGCGGCGCAGCGCTGACCGAGCTTCCCTTGGGCAGTTTCGACAGCGCATCCGCCACGCGACGGCTTTGCACGCTGTTCCACGTGGAAACGCTGGAAGGTTTCGGAAGCTTTTCGCGCGCCGAACTGGCTGCGATGGGCGCAATCGCGGATTATCTTGAACTTACCCAGAAGGGCCGGATGCCTTTGCTGCGCCCGCCCGTGCGCGAGGCCATGGGCGGGGCGATGCAGATCGACGCCGCGACCCGACGAAATCTGGAACTGACGCAAGCCCTTTCCGGTGGGCGCGAAGGCAGCCTGCTCGCGGCGATCGACCGCACAGTGACCGCAGGTGGCGCACGATTGCTCGAACGGCGGATCAGCGCGCCTTCGCGCGACCTTGACCTGATCCTGACGCGACAAGCCGCAGTCGGGTATCTTGTCGCCGAGCCGCGCCTGACTGCGGATCTGCGCGACGCCCTGTCCCGCAGCCCCGACATGGATCGCGCGCTGTCACGCCTGGGACTGGAACGGGGCGGCCCGCGCGATCTTGCCGCGATCCGCGCTGGACTGACCCAAGGACATTCGATCGCCGCGATGCTGGGAAATGACGAGATCCGGATTCTGGCCCAGGCCGCCCGTGACCTGACCGGGCATGACGCGTTGATCGACCTTCTCGACGAGGCGCTGGTGGCCGAGCCGCCGCTGCTTGCCCGGGATGGAGGTTTCGTCGCGCCGGGTTTCGATGAAGACCTGGACGAAACCCGCCGCCTGCGCGACGAGGGGCGCGGCGTGATTGCGCGAATGCAGGCGGACTACATCGCCGAGACGGGCGTCCAAAGCCTCAAGATCAAGCACAACAACGTGCTTGGCTATTTCATCGAGACCACCTCGACCCATGCCGAGCGCATGCTGGCACCGCCGTTGAACGAACGCTTCATCCATCGCCAGACGACAGCCAACCAGATCCGCTTCACCACGGTCGAACTGAGCGAGCTGGAAACCCGCATCCTGAACGCACGCGACCGCGCATTGGAGATCGAACGCCAGATCTTTGGCCGTTTGTGCCGTGCCGTTCTGGATCTTGCGCCCCAGATTGCGCAGGCTGCCCGCGCACTGGCCGAGATCGACCTGACCGCCGCTTTTGCCGACATCGCCTCGGGCGAAGGCTGGGTGCAGCCGCAGGTGGACGCCAGCCGGGCCTTCATGATCGAGGGTGGGCGGCACCCCGTCGTCGAGCGCGCCCTGAAGCGCAAGGGCGAAGCATTCGTGGCCAATGATTGCCCACTGACCGAAGAAAAGACCCCCGCGATATGGCTCCTGACCGGCCCCAACATGGCCGGCAAGTCGACTTTCCTGCGCCAGAACGCCCTGATCGCGATCCTTGCCCAGGCCGGAGCCTTCGTTCCCGCGCGCCGGGCCCATATCGGCATGGTCAGCCAGCTTTTCAGCCGGGTCGGTGCGGCGGATGATCTTGCGCGGGGACGTTCGACCTTCATGGTCGAGATGGTCGAAACCGCCGCCATCCTCAATCAGGCCGATGACCATGCGCTGGTGATCCTGGACGAGATCGGCCGTGGCACCGCAACCTGGGACGGGCTCTCCATCGCCTGGGCCGTGATGGAGCATCTTCAGGCGAAAAACCGCTGCCGGGCGCTGTTTGCCACGCATTACCACGAGATGACCTCGCTCTCCGCCCGACTTTCCGGCGTTGAAAATGCCACGGTCGCCGTGCGCGAATGGGAGGGAGAAGTGATCTTCCTGCACGAGGTAAGGAAGGGCGCGGCTGATCGCAGTTACGGGGTGCAGGTCGCGCGACTTGCGGGCCTGCCGCCTTCAGTGGTCGAACGCGCACGCGAAATCCTGCAGCAACTTGAAAGCGGCGAACGCGAGGGCGCAGGAAAGCCCGCAGCTCTACTCGACGACCTGCCGCTTTTCCGCGCAGCTCCTCCGCCGCCTCCGACCCCGGCGGAACCATCAGCCGTCGAAACCCGCCTGCGCGAATTGAACCCCGACATGATCACGGCACGAGAAGCCCTGGACCTTGTCTATGAGCTTCGCGGGATGATGGGGGGATAGGACTCAGATCGAGACCTTGCCGAAACTGTCGCGCAGGGCCGCCGACCAGGCATGCGACATCGCCATGAAGGCCGGGTCGCCGTCGAGTATGCGGCGGCGAAGCGAAATTCGCAGATCGTCCTTTTCGATGACGGCCAGATCCAGCGGCATTCCGACCGAGAGATTCGAGCGCAGCGTCGAGTCCATCGACAGAAGCACCGCCTTCTGGGCATCCGCCAGATCGGTTTCAAGCGTCACGACCCGATCGAGGATCGGCTTGCCATATTTGTGTTCGCCAATTTGCAGGAAGGGCGTGTCCTCGGTCGCCATGATGAAATTGCCCTGCGGATAGATCAGGAACATCCGCATGTCCCCGCCCTGCCGCTGCCCTGCGACGATCATGCTCGCGCTGGCCTGCTGGTTCAGGTCTCGGGTCTGCTCGGCAATCTCGCGGCGGGTGCGGTTCAGCGTGTCGCCGATGATCGAGGCGACCTGTAGCATCGAGTTCGCCTTCATGATCGAGGTCGTCTCGTCGGAATCGGGGTCCTCGATCGCTTCCTGCAACCTGCTCAAGGTCGTCTGGGTCACCGAAAGACTGCCTGCGGTCATGATCGCGATGGCGCGCTCACCGGGTTCCTCGAAGAAGAACATCTTGCGATAGGTGGAAATGTTGTCGAGCCCCGCATTGGTGCGCGTATCGGACAGCAGGACCATCCCGTCGTTCAACTTCAGGCCAACGCAATAGGTCATCTTCGACTTCCTGGAACCTCTTACGGGCTGACAGATAGGCGTCCCGCGCCGACAGGACAACATGAAGAATGTCAGGCTATTGCTGGACCTCTTCGACATGGACGCGGACATCGAGCACTTCGGTGCCCATGCCGAAGGCCATACCCCGGACCGGGGCCGCATCCTGTGCGTCATATCCCGAGCCAAGGCGCACATAGCGGTCATCCGGACAACAGGCATTGGCGGCATCGAAACCCACCCAGCCCAGCGGGCCAACATGGATCTCGGCCCAGGCATGGGCTGCATCCTGCAACTTGCCGTCCACGCTGGAATGCAGGTACCCCGAGACATACCTCGCCGGCAGGCCACGCTCTCGCGCGCAGGCGATCATCACATGGGCATGGTCCTGACAGACCCCCTGCCCCAGTTCCAGCGCATGCGCGGCCGAGGTCGACGCCTCGGTCGCGCCGGGCAGGTAATCGATGGCCTCGTGGACCGCCGCCGCGAGCTTATGGGCGAGATCAAGCGGATCAGCCCCTTCGATCGCCGCCGCAAGCTCGGCGATTGCGCCATCGGACTTCGTCGCCGGTGTGGGACGCAGATAGACGAGCGGGCTTACGGTTTCGCGATGACCGCGCAGAACGCCCGCAGTGTCGCGCGTCTCGATCACCCCTTCGATCGTAACCGAGACTGCCTCGACAGGACCGCGCACTGTCCAGCCTTCGATCCAGTCCCCCGCCCCGTCGCGAAAGGCCGCACCGCGTTGCCCGCCGCTGACCGAAATCTGCCATTCGCTGACCCGCTGGCCCTCGAATACCGAAGGGGTCAGCCGAAGACTTTGGACAAGTGCGCGTACGGGCGTGTCGTAGCTATAGCTCGTTTCATGAAAGATCTTCAGTTTCATCACCCCCTCCCTACATCCGTCCGCTGAAATAATCGTCGTTCACGGCGTTCGATATCTGGCCGATTTCGCCGATGAACCAGGTGAGGAAATCATGCAGGCCTTCGTCGAAAATCGTTTCGATGTCGCGCCCCATCAGCGATTCGAGTGTCTGGCGGGCATGGGCGGAGGCCGTCGACGGCACACTTTCGCCATAGCGCCTGGTCAACCCGTCCAGGTTCCAGACTGCCTCATAGAGCGAGGTCAGAAGCGAACGCGGACTTTCGCCATTCAGGATCAGGAAATCGGCCACCTTGGTCGCGGTGACATCGCCACCATAGGCCCAGTGGAAGGCGCGATGCGCGGAGAGCGCCCGCAGGATCACCTGCCACTGATAGTTGTCCAGACCCGAGCCGACGAATTCAACGCGTGGCAAAAGCACGTAATACTTGACATCAAGCAGTCGCGAAGTCGCATCCGCGCGTTCGAGCGAATAGCCCAGGTTGACGAAATGCCAGCCGTCATTGCGTAACTGTGTGGCGTTGATCGCGCCACGGACCGTCGCACCGTGCCGCGTCGTGAAATCGGTCAGCAGCGCGGTATCGATATCCTGGCGCGGCTTCAACCTAAGTTGCTTCAACTCCTGATATGCGGTGTTGAGCGCGTCCCAGACCTGGCTGGTGAGCGCAGTCCGGACGATGCGGCCGCCTTCTCGTGCCTTTTCGATGCAGGACGCGACCGAGGAAGGATTCTCCTTGTCGAAGAACAGCCAGGACTCGATATTCTCCTGATTGATCTGTTCCCCGTAATGCTGGGCGAAAGTGTCCTGCACCCCCGAGGCGCGCAAGAGCGATTGCCATTCGTTTCGATAGCCTTCTTCGGTATTCGGCAAAAGCGTGATCCGCGCGCCCACGTCCAGAAGTCGGGCTGCGGTTTCGGCTCGTTCCAGATGACGTCCCATCCAGAACAGGTTGGCGGCAGTGCGGCTGAGCATGGCTGACCTTCCTTATTCCGTCAGGACCCAGGTGTCCTTGACCCCGCCGCCCTGCGACGAGTTCACGACGAGCGACCCTTCGCGCAGAGCGACGCGTGTCAGCCCGCCCGGCACCAGCTCGACCCGATCGCCGCAAAGACAAAAGGGCCGCAAATCGACATGGCGCGGGGCAAGCCCCTCGTCCACGAATGTCGGGCTGGTCGAAAGTGCCAGTGTCGGCTGGGCGATATAATTCCCGGGATTGGCCTTTATGAGTTCGCCGAAATGCGCGATTTCCTCCTTGCTGGCCTTGGGTCCGATCAGCATGCCGTACCCCCCCGAGCCGTGAACCTCCTTGACCACCAGATCCTTGAGGTTCGCCATGACGTATTTGTAGTCATCTTCCTTCCAAAGCGTCCAGGTCTGGACGTTCTGCAGCAAGGGCTCCTCGCCAAGGTAGAAGCGCACCATCTCGGGCACATAGGTGTAGATCGCCTTGTCATCCGCGACACCCGCCCCCGGGGCCGAGGCAATCGCCACGCCGCCCGAGCGGTATACATCCATGAGCCCTGGAACACCCAGCATCGAATCCTTGCGAAAGCACAGCGGGTCAAGGAACGGATCGTCGATGCGGCGGTAGATCACATCCACCCGCTTTGCCCCCTGGGTCGTGCGCATGTAGACAAATCCGCCATCGACGAACAGGTCGCTGCCCTCGACCAGTTCGACGCCCATCAGGTTGGCAAGGAAGCTGTGCTCGTAATAGGCGCTGTTGAAATGGCCGGGCGTCAGCACCACCACCGTCGGCGCTCCCTCACATTTGGCCGGCGCGACCGAGGCCAGGGTGCGGCGCAGCAACTCGGGATACTGGTCAACCGGCTCGATGCGGTTATGGCGAAAAAGGCCCGGGAACATGCGCATCATGATCTCGCGGTTCTCGAGCATGTAGCTAACCCCCGAAGGAGTGCGGCAGTTGTCCTCGAGCACGAAAAACTCGTCCCGTCCGGTGCGAACGATATCGATGCCGACGATATGGGAAAAAACGCCGCGTGGCGGGACGAAGCCGACCACGGATTTCTCGAATGCTTCGTTCTGATAGACGAGCTTTGCGGGAATGCGGCCCGCCCGGATGATCTCACCGCGCGAATAAACGTCTCGCAGAAAGGCGTTCAGGGCACGAGCCCTTTGCTTGATCCCGCGTTCCAGCTTGCGCCATTCGCTTTGCATGAAGACGCGCGGCATCATGTCGAAGGGAATGAGACGATCAGGGTCGCCGCCCTCTCCGTAGACCGCGAAGGTGATGCCTATTCGCCTGAACAGGCTTTCGGCTTCGGCCTGTTTCATCTGCCGAATGTCATTCGGCATGGTCTGCACCCAATCCGAAAGCATGGCATAGGGGGCACGGACCTGTCCGCTTTCCAACATTTCATTGTAATACATGGTCAACCGGCTTCCTCACCTCTGCCCATGATCTTCGCAATCGAGCCGATACTGTCCATTGGGCCAACAGCGATCTTGTGGCGGAAGTTCCCCGATGAAGAAAGCATGGGCAGAGACTGCCCGAAAAGGCGCCAGCGTCAGATATTGCCAGAATCAGATCACATTATTGATTTATATCAATAATTGATGTTCCCCGCAGCAACAAACGCGGCGAGTTTTTCGGGCAGCCCCGGCTGCCCCCCCTGCTCAATAACGCAACAGTGCCAATCCATTCGGCGCGTGCTTTCAGATATTTCTTTCGATCGGTGAACCGGATTTCATCGGCAGCCCGATATCCGCTAATCAAATCGTAACCCATTGTCGTTTAGAGCTTTCGCAAGATCTCAGGTCCGACGGGTAATCATATGCAACTGACCCTGCTGCCCCATAATGACGGAATAACCATCCGGGTGGACGAAAGACGGCTGGATGCCGCCATTGCAACTGCGTTCAAGGATCGCGTCCGAAACCTGGCCGTGCACGGTGGCAGCCTGGTCACGCTCGATCTCTCACCGGTTGATTTCATGGATAGCTCTGGTCTGGGCGCCGTGATCGCGATCTTCAAGTCGATGCCAGCAGGTCGCCGCTTGGAACTCATAGGGCTTACACCCAATGTCGAACGCGTCTTTCGCCTGACACGGATGGACACGATCATGACGATCCGGCCGGGATCTCCGTGCACCCATCCTGGGCTCTCGACGGAACCCGGCGAATGAGCATTGTGCCGCACCCAGACAGCGATCGCCTGCGCCCGCCCCCGCCCTCGAGAAGCCCGATGCTGCATCGCATATTTCGCGCCGACGCATTGACCGTGCGGCAGGCGCTCGTATTCATGCGCGCAAGGTTCATCGACTGCGCCGAGGATGAGGTAATCGCCCGCCTCGAACTCGCGCTGGCAGAAGTCCTGAACAATATCTGCCAGCACGGCGCCTGCGCCCGATCACGGGAAAGCTCCGACTCCGGCCCCGTAATCCATCTTTGCGTCGTGCGTCATGTCGGCGGGATTGCCTGTGCGGTGACTGATGACGGAAGGCCGCTGCCCCCGGACTGCCTGGGAGAAAGGGTTCTGCCGCTTCCAGCCGACGACCTCGACATCTCCAGCGAGGAAGCCCTGCACCTTTTGCCCGAAGGCGGGTTCGGTTGGTACCTGATCCAGGACCTCGCGACGTCGCTGACCTATTTCCGTGAAGGGGACCGAAACTTCCTTGCCTTCATCATCCCGATCGAAGCCGGGGCAGATCGCAATGCCGAAGGCAAAGTGGGCTAAACCCTCCGCACCTATGCGAGCATGGAAACGCCGGGCGTTCAGTTCAGCCCGAACTGCAGGGGATAGCGACCATCGGTGAATTCGCCGAACATCTCGTCGACCTCCGGATGCTCAAGCGGCTCGCCCGAAACATCTGGCACCAGGTTCTGCTCGGAAACATAGGCAACATAATAGGTCGCCTCGGTTTCAGCATAGAGATGGTAGAATGGCTGATTGCGCGAAGGCCGCGAGTCCTCGGGGATGGATTCGTACCATTCCTCGGTATTGGCGAATTCCGGATCGACATCGAAAACCACACCGCGAAACGGATGTTCGCGGTGCCTCACGACTTGCCCCAGATTGTATTTCGCCCTTTTAGACGGAATCCGCATGATGAATGTTCCTGTTTCGTCGCGCTCAATAGCGCGCGGGGCCGCCACTGTCCACCTTTCGGCTCGGCCCAGGCCCGTTCCGCCAATTCAGTTAAAACCCTGAGCTGCTTGGTCAAACTGCATGTCGAGCATGCTTTCAGGAAGCACGGCCATCCAGATTTAACAACCATGGCGCGAAACCTCAACGTTGCGCCCTGTCCCTGCGCGAAGCCCGCGCAGCCCGCGACCGCACATCGATTCGGTCGGCTCAGCTGGCGATCTGCCCGTGATGGATTGGGACCCTGCCCCGGTCGGCAAGCCGATGCAGACCGTCTTCATCGAAGACGACCGCGCTCAGCGGACCGCCATATGCCGCCCCCGTGTCGATCGCCAGCCTGTTCCCGTAATGTGTGACCTCATCCACGACCGTATGCCCATGAACCACCAGGACGCCATGGTCGGTGCGGTCGTCAAGAAACCCCTGCCTGATCCACAATAGATCCTGTTCGGATTGTTCATGAATCCCAAGACCCGGCCTGATCCCCGCATGGACGATCAGCGCGCCTGGTATCCTGTGCCATAGCGGCAAGTCCTCGATCCAATCCAGATGGGCCGCAGGGACTGCGCGCTGCAGATCCTCGAGAACGTCGCGATGCTCTCGCTCTCCCCGCTCCACCCCGTATGAAGCAAGGGTGGCGCCTGCACCCAGGTTGGCGTGATCCAGCCAGTGACGACCCGAGGCCAGCCCCGGGTCAATCCATTCGGGTTGGCGGATGCAGCGTGGCAGGAAGCGATCGTGATTGCCCTTCAGCACGATCCAAGGCCGACCATCGGCCTGCCCTTGCATCAGGTATTCAAGGACACCGCGTGAATCCGGGCCGCGGTCGATCAGGTCGCCGACATGCACGACCTGCCCGCCACCACCATGCTCGGCAGCGTCACGCGCGATCCTGTCATGCACGGCCCTGAGCAGCCCGAGCTGGCCATGAATATCGCCGATCACATAGTTGCGCGTGCTTGCCCCACCAAGAAAAAGCCCCCGGACGTTACTCCGGGGGCAGTCGGGTTCAAGATCAGATCTCGAAATTGATCGGGCGAACCTGGATGAACTTGCCGGTCGCACGAAGCGCTTCGATCACCTCTGGCTTCAGTTCCTCGTCGAGATAGAGGATCGCGATCGCATCGTCTCCTGCCTTGGTGCGGCCAAGCGTGAAGTTCGCGATGTTCACGCCCAGATCACCAAGCGTCATCCCCAATGCACCGATCACGCCCGGCACGTCCTTGTTACGGGTGTAGAGCATATGCGCGCCGATCTCGGCATCGACATTGATGCCACGGATCTGGATGAAGCGCGGCTTGCCATCGCTGAAGACAGTGCCGGCGATCGAGCGTTCACGCGTCTCGGTGACGACGGTGACCTTGATGTAACCGTCAAAGATCCCGCCCTTGGCTTGGGTGGTCGTCGCGATCTGCACACCGCGCTCGGCGGCCATCACAGGGGCCGAGACCATGTTCACGTCCGGGTTGGTCGCTTTCATCACGCCCGAGATCACCGAGGCATTCAGCGCCTTCAGGTTCATTTCCGCGGCGACGCCGTCGTAAAGCACGTTGATCGCCTTGATCGGCTCATCGGTCATCTGGCCGATGAAGGCACCAAGATGGCCGGCCAGCTTGATCCAGGGGCCCATGACCGCGGCTTCCTCGGCGGTGACCGAGGGCATGTTCAGCGCGTTCTGCACCGCGCCGGTCAGAAGGTAGTCCGACATCTGCTCGGCGACCTGCAGAGCGACGTTTTCCTGCGCCTCGTTGGTCGAGGCGCCCAGATGCGGCGTCACGACCACGTTCGGCAGGCCGAAAAGCGGGCTTTCGGTCGCAGGCTCGGTCGCGAAGACGTCCAGCGCGGCACCGGCGACATGGCCCGATTTCAGCAGTTCGGCCAGCGCTTCCTCGTCGATCAGACCACCACGCGCGGCGTTGACGATGCGGACGCCCTTCTTGGTCTTGGCAAGGTTCTCGCGCGACAGGATATTGCGGGTCTTGTCGGTCAGCGGAACGTGCAGGGTGATGAAATCGGCCTTGGCCAGCATCTCGTCCAGCTCGACCTTTTTCACGCCGAGTTCCAGCGCGCGCTCTTCCGACAGGAAGGGGTCATAGGCCAGGACCTTCATGCGCAGGCCCAGGGCGCGGTCGATCACGATCGAGCCGATATTGCCCGCGCCGATGATGCCAAGAGTCTTGTTGAAGACCTCGACGCCCATGAAACGGTTCTTTTCCCATTTCCCGGCATGGGTCGAAGCCGAGGCCTCGGGCAGTTGGCGCGCCACGGCGAACATCAGCGCAATGGCATGTTCGGCGGTGGTGACGCTGTTGCCGAAGGGCGTGTTCATCACGATCACGCCCTTTTTCGAGGCAGCCGGGATCTCGACGTTATCGACGCCGATGCCGGCGCGGCCGATGACCTTCAGATTGGTCGCGCTTTCCAGCAGCTTCGCGGTCACCTTGGTGGCCGAGCGGATGGCGAGGCCGTCATATTGGCCGATGATCTCGGCCAGCTTTTCCTTGTCCTTGCCGACATCGGGCAGGTAATCCACCTCGACGCCACGGTCGCGGAAGATCTGAACGGCGGTTTCCGAAAGCTTGTCCGAAACGAGAACCTTGGGCATGTCTCAATCCTTTGGATATGCGGGGCCGGGCAGCGACCCACGGGTGCTGCGGCTCATTATCTTTTGTCTTCAGGTGTACCGGCCCCGGGGGATAGCCCCCGGTCCGGTCGATATCAGGCCTCGACGGCCTGCGCTTCGATCTCGGCGTTGAAGGCGTATTCGATCCACGGCATCAGCGCCGCGACATCCGAGGCCTCGACGGTCGAACCGCACCAGATGCGCAGGCCAGCCGGCGCGTCACGATAGGCCCCGGCGTCCAGTGCCACGCCCTCTTTCTCGAGGCGCTTGGCGACGGCCTTGGCGAAAGCCGCCCCGTCCTTGATGCGCGGATCGGTGAATTTCAGGCAGACCGAGGTGGTCGAGGCCGTCGCCGGGTCCTCGGCCAGGTCGGCGATCCAGTCCTTGTCCGCGATGAAATCACGCACGGCAGCCGAGTTCGCGTTGGCGCGGGCTTCCAGGCCCTTCTGACCGCCCAGCGATTGCGCCCATTTCAGCGCCACGAGGTAGTCTTCGACGCAGAGCATCGAGGGCGTATTGATCGTTTCGCCCTTGAAGATGCCCTCGATGAGCTTGCCGCCCTTGGTCATGCGGAAGATCTTGGGCAGCGGCCAGGCCGGAGTGTAGCTTTCCAGACGGGCGACGGCGCGGGGCGACAGGATCAGGACGCCATGCGCGCCCTCGCCGCCTAGAACCTTCTGCCAGCTGAAGGTCACCACATCGAGCTTGTCGAAGGGCAAATCCATCGCGAAAGCGGCCGAGGTCGCGTCGCAGATGGTCAGACCTTCGCGGTCGGCCGGGATCTTGTCGCCATTCGGAACGCGCACGCCCGAAGTCGTGCCGTTCCAGGTGAAGACCACGTCATTGTTGAAATCGACTTCGGCGAAATCGACGATTTCACCATATGGGGCTTTGCGGGTCGTGGCGTCCAGTTTCAGCTGTTTCACGACATCGGTGACCCAGCCTTCGCCAAAGCTTTCCCAGGCCAGCATCTCGACATGGCGCGGGCCAAGCAGCGACCACAGGGCCATTTCGACGGCGCCGGTATCGGATGCCGGAACGATGCCGATGCGGTATTCGGCGGGGACGCCAAGGACTTCACGGGTCAGGTCGATGGCTTCGGCGAGTTTCGATTTGCCGATCGCTGCACGGTGCGAGCGGCCCAGAGGCGCATCAGCAAGCATGTCGAGCGAGAAATTCGGAATCTTCGCGCAGGGGCCCGAAGAGAAGCGCGGATTGACCGGGCGCGCAGCCGGAGCAGTCATGCTCATATGTGTAGCCTTCCAGCTAGATAGCGCCGCGTTGGGGCGGCGTGTCCCGCTGACGGCGATATACCGGGTCCAAGATTCAGGCAAGAATTATTTTCGTGAGCGCTTCGGCGGATTAATTCACGACGCTTGATTGAAGCGGCCGCCCAGTTTGGCTAGTGCTGCGGCAGATTTTCTGGCCCCGGAGACCCCATGTTCACCGTCACCGTCCTTGCCGCCCCGCAACGCGCCAACCTGAGCCGCTCTCTTGTCGAAGAGCTTCGTCGCGATTGGAAAGGGGGACATGTGATCTGGCTGAACGAGGGAATCGCGGCTGAGTTCCCGGTCGAACGGCAACCAGCGAATTTCTGGCAACTCTGGGAAAGCCTGCAAGCCAAGGGCTTTGACCTCGCCATCCAGCCGACACAGGGCCGCCGCAAGTCGGTGCTGCTTGCCGATATGGATTCGACCATGATCGAGCAGGAATGTATCGACGAATTGGCCGATTTCGCGGGCGTCGGCCCGCGCGTGGCCGAAATCACCGCGCTTGCGATGAATGGAGAGCTGAACTTTCACGAGGCGCTGGTCGCTCGCGTGGGTCTGCTGGCCGGACTTGCCGAATCTGTGATTGGCGAGGTGCTTGAAAGCCGCATCACCCTTGCGGCGGGCGGCAAGCAGCTTGTCGCCACGATGCGCGGGCAAGGTGCCTATACAGCGCTGGTGTCCGGCGGCTTTACCGTTTTCACCGGACCTGTTGCATCGGCACTTGGCTTTGACGAGCATCGCGCGAATGAGCTTCTGGCCGACGAAGGTGTTCTGACGGGGCACGTCGGACTGCCGATTCTGGGTCGCGAAGCCAAGATCGAGGCGTTGGAAGGCATCACCGCCAAGCGCGGCCTGTCCCCTTCGGATGCAATCGCCGTGGGTGACGGCGCAAACGATCTTGGCATGCTCCAGCTTGCCGGGATGGGTGTGGCATTGCACGCCAAGCCGGTTGTCGCGGCTCAGGTCGACCTGCGTATCAACCACGGCGACCTGACCGCCCTGCTCTATCTGCAAGGCTACGCGGCCGAGGAATTCGTCAACTGATCGTTAGTCGCGACGGCCGGTTGCGATGGGCCACGTGATCACGAACTTGCGAAGCTTGCCCATCAATGCAAGAAGCGAAGCATGAAAATTCGCTTCAAAGCCCTGTCCGTCCACCTCCTGACTGCTACTGGCGCGATCCTGTCGATGCTTGCTCTGCTGGCCGCTGTCAGCGCAGAGTGGTCGCAAATGTTCTTCTGGCTCGTCATCGCGCTGATCGTCGACGGAATCGACGGTCCCCTGGCGCGTCGCTATGACGTCAAGGTGAACTGGCCAACCTATGATGGGGTCCTGATGGACCTCATCATCGACTATCTCACATATGTCTTCATCCCCGCCTATGCGCTTTTCATGTCCGGGTTGCTGCCGGGCTGGACCGGATGGATCGCGATCATCGCCATCACCTATGGCAGCGTGATCTATTTCGCCGACACCCGGATGAAGACGACGGACTATTCCTTTGCCGGCTTCCCGGCCTGCTGGAACATGGTTGTGCTGGTCTTGTTCGCGCTCAAGCCGAACTTCTGGATCATCCTTTTCGTGGTCGTGGCGCTGGCTGTCGCGATGTTCACGAACGTCAAATTCATCCACCCCGTCCGCACAAGGCGATGGCGCGCGGTTTCGCTGTCCGTCACTGGCGCCTGGGTCGTCTTCGCCGTCTGGGCGGTGATGGTCGACTTCCATCCCGACAGCTTTGCCCGCTGGGGATTGCTGATCACCTCTCTCTGGCTGACCTGCGCCGGTCTTTTGCAGCAATTGACCGAGAAGCGGGCTTGATCCCTTCGGCCTTTGGTTGAAAAGCTGGCCCGGTCACCCCGGCCCAGACGGAGGAAACATGAACGGGAAATTCGCGAAGGCGGCGGCCCTGTCTGCCCTGCTGACCTCTCCTGCGCTTGCCGCGCAGGACAGCATCACGCTGGGTATGGTGCTCGAGCCGCCGAACCTGGATCCCACGGGCGGTGCCGCAGCCGCGATCGACGAGATCGTCTATGCCAACATCTTTGAAGGCCTGACCCGCATCGGGCGGGATGGCAGTGTCCGGCCCGGACTGGCCAAAAGCTGGGATGCCGAGAATGGCGGCAAAAGCTACCTGTTCCACCTGCGCGAGGGCGTGAGCTTCCATGATGGCAACGCGTTTGACGCGCAGGACGTGATTTTTTCGCTGGATCGCGCGCGCGCAGCCGAAAGCACGAACGCGCAGAAGACACTATTCGAGGGCATCGAGAAGGCCGAGGCGGTTGACCCGCTGACCGTGCGCGTCACGCTGAAGGCGCCGGACGGGGGCTTTCCCTTCAAGATGGCCTGGGGCGATGCCGTCATTGTCGATGAGGCCAGCGTCAAGGACATCGCGACCAGCCCCGTCGGCACAGGACCTTTCCGGTTTCAGGACTGGGCGCAGGGCGATCACGTTTCGCTTGTGGCAAACGACCAGTATTGGGGCGAAAAGCCCGCGATCAAGGCCGCAACCTTTCGCTTCATCCCTGACCCGAGCGCCGCATTCGCGGCGATGATGTCCGGCGATGTCGATGCCTTCCCGATCTATCCCGCCCCCGAGACGCTGGCACAACTGCAGGCCGATCCCCGTTTCAAGGTTCTGGTCGGAACGACCGAGGGCGAAACCATCCTGGCGATGAACCATGCTCGCCCGCCTCTGGAGCTGCTGAAAGTTCGCGAAGCCATCGCCCATGCATTGAATCGGCAAGAGATCATCGACGGGGCAATGTTCGGTTATGGCACGCCTATCGGAACGCATTTCGCGCCGCACAATCCGGATTATGTCGACCTGACCGCCGAATCCGCTTACGATCCCGAGCGCTCGAAGGCGCTGTTGGCCGAGGCCGGCGTCAAGGACCTGACCCTTCGCCTTGCACTGCCGCCGCCCCCCTATGCCCGCCGCGGGGGTGAAATCGTGGCCGCCGAATTGCGGGCTGTCGGGATCAACACTCAGATCATCAATATGGAATGGGCGCAGTGGCTTGAGCAGGTCTTCAAGAATGCCGATTACGATCTGACCATCATCAGTCATGTCGAACCGATGGATATCGGCATCTATGCGCGTCCGGGCTACTACTTCAACTACGGAAACCCCGCCTTTGACAAGGTGATGGGCCTGCTGGATGAGGCGACCGAGCCCGGGGAACGCTCGCGTCTGCTTCGTCAGGCGCAGGAGATCCTGGCCGGCACATATGCCAACGGCTTTCTGTTTCAGCTTGCCAAGACAGGGGTTGCCAATGCGCAGATCGAGGGACTTTGGGAAAATGCGCCCATGCCGGCCAATGATCTGAGCGAGGTTCGCTGGACCGAATGACCGCACGGATCGGGTTCCTCCAGCGGCCCCGGCACGTCAGTTCTTGAGCACGATGCAGCGCCCGCCAAATCCGCGTAGTCGGTTGCAGAAGGCATGAGCTTCGGTCTTTGACGAATAGCCGATCTGCGCAGTATAGACCTTGCGCGGCCCGCCAGAAATCTTGCGTCGAACGTAACTGACCCGTTTCCCCCCGAGGATCGGACGAAGCGTCTTGTTCAGGCGCGACACCTGGCTCGTTACCCCCGATTGACTGGGGTGGGTCGCGACAATGACGCCCCAAGGCCAGGGATGATCCATCGTCTTGAATTCGCGCAACTTCCTCGTCCCGGCCAAATCGATGCAGGCCGGAAGGAACGCCCGTTCCTTGTCCAGACGCAGATCGGCCGCCTTCGGTGGGCTGTCGCGCCAGCTTATCGCGGTCAGCCCAGTGATCGCCTGAACGTAATCCTGCGTTTCCCAAGGCAGGCCGCCCCCCTCTGAGAGGAAACGTGAGGCGCGATTTTCGCCTCCGTTATAGGCGACAGCGGCAAGGCCGATATTTCCGAAAGCATCGGTGAGATTGCGCAAATACTGCGCCGAGGCGGCGATTGCCTTGGCGGGATTGAACGGATCGTCCAGCCCTACCATGGCAGCGGTTCCCGGCATGAATTGTGCGATTCCCATCGCACCGACGGGGCTGACGGCACCAGGTTCGAACAGGCTTTCCTTCCACAGGAGACGAGCGAAGAAATGCGGATCGAGTCCGTTGCGTCCCGCCGCGCGCTCAATCGCGGTACAGACGTCGGGCACATAATTCGCAATGGAGATACAATAGAGCCCGTCATCGGTGCATCGGCTTTTGGCCGAAGTCCCGACCGCTCTCAGCCCCTGAAGGGCATCAACAGCCTCATAGGCCGTCGCTGCAGGTGAAGTGGCAAGCGCGGCAAGCAACGCAAGGACAAGACGACGCATTATCAACTCGAAAAACTGCCTCGCCCAAGAAATACCAACAATGCGCCGGTTTTGAAACCTCGGGCTTCTCTCGACGCGGCCGTTGTGCTCAATCGGTCTCGGCGGGCTCAGCCCTGGTCTTCCCGGTCTTAGCTGCCTTCTTCTGGACCTTGGCCTCTGCGCGCTGGCGCGACTTTTCGGCTTTCTTTTCTTCTTTTTCAGCCTGCTTCACGCGCTTCTTTTCGGCCTTCTCGGCTTGTTTCAGAAGCTTGGCCTCGGCCTTGGCAGCACGCTTCTGCTTCTTGGTCTCGCCGTCCACATTTTCCGCCTCGGGAACGGGTTCGGCCTTCACAGAAGCGACGAGGCGCGTCCGTTTTTCGGTGTTGCCGCGCCGGATCGCCTTCGCCAGTTCCTTCTGCACGGCGGCATCGGACACCTGAGACTTCTTGGCGCGCAGCTCGCGCAGCAGCGCCCCCAGGGCCTTGTCGTCGAGAAGTCGCAGGGCCGCGGACTGCGTCTGGTCGATCATTCCCTCAAGATCGTCCGGTGCCGGCTCGGTCTTTGGATTGTCGTCTGTCATCTACAACTCCTAGGGATGGGCATGCAGATATGTCCTGTTTCACGAATGCAGCTTCCGCCGTTCGCGGGCGCCCGGCTCTTGACCAAGCCGAGCACCGTTCGTTTCACAACCGCCCTTACTGGGTGGCGACGGTCGTTGTCGCCGGCACAGCAGGCTCAAGATATCCGTCCGGCGTGGGATTGAGCGGCCCTTCCAGCGCGAGGCTTTCCGAACGCGAGCGGACCTTGACCCTCGTTCCCGTGGGGATTTCGCCATAGAGGTCCATGATGTCCTGGTTGAACATACGAATGCAGCCAGCCGAGGTAGCCTTGCCGATCGAGGACGGGTCCATCGTCCCATGGATGCGATAGAGCGTGTCGCGGCCACCCTGATACAGGTAGAAGGCGCGAGACCCGAGCGGGTTGTCGATGCCCCCCGGCAGGCCATTTCTCAGCGGGCCATACAGATCCGGCATGGTGCGCACCATGTTCGCCGTCGGGGTCCAGCTTGGCCAGGTGGCCTTGCGGTTGATCGTGGCACCGCCCGAAAAGTTCTTGCCGGCCTTCCCGACCGCAACGCCGTAGCGCATGGCCTCACCCGGGGCGATCACATGATAGAGGAACCGCGCATAGGGGTCGACGACGATCGTGCCGGGCGCCTCGGAACCGGCATAGGCGACGCGCTGACGGGTATTGCGATCGTTCAGGTAGGCATTGCGGACAGCATGGATCTCGATCGGTTCACCGCTCGGACCGCTGTCAGTGCGCGCGCCGTAAGCACCGCTGGCAACAGAGGATTGCGTGGGCATTGTCGTCGTGGGCGCACAGGCGGCAAGCCCGAGCCCCAACGCCAGGAAGAGCGGGGCAAATCTCATTGATGTTTTCCCTTCGTTTCGCGGCTGCATTCCTTACGGCGCAGCCGTGGCAGCTGAAATCGTCAAATCATCGCTCGCGCCGAGCAGAGGCGCAATCGGATCAGATTTATCACTAAAGCCCCGCCGCCCCACCGAGCGTCAAGTGCAAGCCTTTGTGAACATGTGAATGAGTGGTTAACTGTTGCGCAAACACTGGCTATCATCCGGTTTTCCGGACTTTTTGACCGTTGCCGGAACCGTTGGGAATGCTGGCGTGTTGTTTGCAAGGATCGCGATATCGCGATGTCACCCACTCGGACAAGGAGCCGGAAATGACAATCACAGCTCTTATTATCACGTTGCTGATCGGCGCCATTGCGGGGTGGCTTGCCGGGCTGATCGTCAAGGGACACGGACAGGACCTGCTGACCAATATCGTCGTGGGCATCGTCGGCGCGATCATCGCGGGGTTCCTGTTTCCCGCACTTGGCCTCGGAATGGCAGCGTCAAGCCCGATTCTCGGCTCCATCATCTATGCGACGATCGGCGCAGTCATCCTGCTGCTGATCCTTAGACTGATCAGGCGCGCCTGAACGACGCTGGCCCCTCCCGGAAGCCGGAAGGGGCCGTTCTGAGGAAACTTGGCAGGTGCTGGTTTCAGGCTTGTGCAGTCTGCATGCCGCCAAGAGCCTTGGCTTTGACACCCTTCATATAACGTGCATAGCCAAGATCGTCCGAAGCAATGTCGGGCTTGCGGCCAGACATCAGATCCGCCAGCAACCGCCCGGAACCTGCCGACATTGTCCACCCCAAGGTGCCGTGACCTGTATTCAGATAAAGGTTCGGGATCGGCGTCGCCCCGACAATTGGCGTGCCGTCCGGCGTCATCGGCCGCAACCCGGTCCAGAACTGCGCCTTGTCCGGGTCCCCGGCCCCCCCGAACAGATCCGTGACGGATTTCGCCAGTGTCGCACGGCGTCGCGGATTGAGGCTCAGGTCGTAGCCGGCAATTTCGGCCAGCCCTCCGACACGAATCCGGTCGCCAAGCCGCGTGATTGCAACCTTGTAGGTTTCATCCATGACAGTGGAAACCGGGGCGCGGCTTTCGTCCTCGATCGGGATCGTCAGCGAATAGCCCTTCAACGGATAGATCGGCAGCTTCAGGCCAAGATGGCGCACCAATTGTGGCGAATGCGGTCCCATGGCAAGCACGTAGCGATCAGCGGTCATGCGGCCCTGATCCGTACGGACTGCGCTGATCCGGCCGCCTTCGGCCTCGATCCCCTCGACGGAAACACCCCAACGGAAGGTGACGCCCAGTGCGCCGGACATTTCGGCAAGGTTGTTCGTGAACTGGAAGCAATCGCCAGTTTCATCACCCGGCAAGCGCAGTCCGCCCACGATCATGTCGGAGGAACGCGCAAGGCCAGGCTCGGCCGCGATGCACCCCTCGCGGTCAAGAACCTCGAAGGGCACGCCATCGGCGCGCAGCACCTCGATATCCTTCCCGGCGCCGTCAAGTTGTTCCTGCTTGCGGAATACCTGGAGCGTGCCCTGCATGCGCTCGTCGTAATGAATACCGGTTTCCGCGCGCAGGTCGGCAAGGCAATCACGGCTGTATTCCGCGATCCGGACCATGCGGCTCTTGTTCACGGCATAGGCCGCGCTGGTACAATTCGCGAGCATCTGGGCAAGCCAGCCCAGACGATGCATGTCCAGCTTGGGCTGAAGGACCAGCGGCGCATGGCGCTGGAACATCCATTTCATCGCCTTGAGCGGAATGCCCGGCGCGGCCCAGGGCGAAGAATAGCCGGGCGAGATCTCGCCGGCATTCGCAAAGCTCGTCTCAAGCGCCGGACCGGGCTGACGGTCGATCACCGTCACCTCATGTCCGGCCTTCGCCAGATACCAGGCCGAGGTGACGCCGATAACGCCAGCTCCCAGAACAATGATCTTCATGTCCGCGCGCCTTTCAGAAGGGATTGTTCGAAGGATAGCGCATTCGGCGGAAAGAAATTCCCGATCTTGCCGTGCGATCTTGAAAATAGCGCATTTTTCTTCGACCCTCACGCTGTGAAGTCGAAGAATCTTCCGGGATTTTTCGAATGCCTGGTGGATATACCCAGGTCGCCGGTGAATCGGGCAACAGATGAGGGCGGAGTTCAGGCCGGCAGTTGCCGGCACAAACCAGCCTGCCTAAGCTGCCATTCGACGCATAGGTGACGCTCCATGCCCGCAACGCCCCGCAAGAATGCCTTTTCCCCGTTCCGCCACGGGGATTTTCGAATCCTTTGGTCCGCAACCTTGATTTCGAATTTCGGGGGGCTGGTCCAGTCAGTCGGTGCCGCCTGGATGATGACGCAGCTGACTGATTCGGCCACCTTGATCGCATTGGTCCAGGCATCGAACACTCTGCCGATCATGCTTTTCGCGCTTGCCTCGGGCGCGCTTGCCGACAATTTCGACCGCAGGACACTGCTGCTGGGGGCCCAGGCTTTCATGGCGACAGTGTCACTTATGCTTGCCGTGCTGACCTGGCAGGGGTTGATGACGCCGGTCCTGCTTCTGTCGCTTACGTTCCTGATCGGGGTCGGCCAGGCCATTTACAACCCACCATGGCAAGCCAGCATGGGAGACCTTGTCCCGCGCGATGACCTGCCAGCCGCCGTGACCCTGAATTCCGTCGGCTTCAACCTGATGCGCAGCGTGGGGCCTGCCGCAGGGGGCATCATCACCGCCGCTTTCGGGGCGGCCGCGGCATTTGCCGTGAACGCCTGTAGTTACATCCCTTTGCTCGGAGCCCTGCTGCGCTGGCATCCCCAAACGCCCGAGCGGCTGACAACCCGCGAGCCTTTCGTATCTGCAGTCGGCGCCGGGCTGCGCTACGTCTTTCTTTCCCCCAATCTCATCCGGGTGCTGGCCCGAGGTGCCCTTTTCGGCTTTTCGGCGGTCGCAATCCTCGCGCTGCTGCCGCTGGTCGCAAAATCGCATCCCGAGGGGGGCTCGCTTCTGTTCGGGCTTCTTCTCGGTTGCTACGGGCTGGGTGCGATCGCCGGCGCGCTGTTCAATCCGCGCATCCGAGAGAGGACAAACAACGAAAACATCGTCCGCCTCGCCTTTGTCGGGTTTGCTGCCGCTGCGCTGACCCTGGCGCTGACCGACCATGTCTGGCTGCACGCAGTGGCGATGCTTCCCGCAGGCGCAAGCTGGGTGCTGGCCCTGTCGCTTTTTAATGTGACTGTTCAGCTTTCCACGCCGCGCTGGGTCGTTGCGCGCGCGCTCGCGCTTTATCAGACCGCGACATTCGGCGGCATGGCTGCAGGAAGCTGGGTCTGGGGCGCGATCGCCTCGGCCCATGACATCGACACCGCGCTGGCCTGCGCTGCAGTCCCGCTGATCATCGGCGCGATCATCGGGCGATGGTTCCGCGCGCCCGAATTCGGCACGCTTGATCTGGACCCGGTCAACCGCTTCCGCGAACCGCCATTGAAGCTGGATCTTCGCGGCAGATCCGGGCCGATCATGGTGCTGATCGACTACCATATCGATCAGCAGGACGTGCCCGAATTCCTGCGACTCATGGCCCAACGACGCGACATCCGCCGGCGCGACGGTGCTCGGAACTGGGCGCTTTTGCGCGATCTTGAGCATCCCGAGCTTTGGTCTGAAAGCTATCACATTGCCACATGGGACGAATATGTCCGCCACAACCTGCGCCGCACCAAGGCTGATTTCGAAAGCTACGAGGCGTTGCACAAGCTGCATCGCGGCGATGCCCCGCCTGTCGTTCACCGGATGATCGAGCGTCACACGGTCGATGCCAGCGACGACCTGCCTCTCGTCGGCAAGCTCGAGCTTCCGTGAATCCGTCCAAGCCGTTGCAGCGAAACACTTTACGGAACACGGGCTGAATATTAGCCTGCAGTCATGTACCGCTACCTGTTCCGCCGCATGATCGCCTTGGGCCTCAGCCTCGCTGTGGCCTCTGCCGTGATTTTCGCGGTGGTCGAGCTGGTGCCCGGCGACCCTGCCAGCTTCATGCTGGGGACAGGGGCGCAGCCGGAAACCGTCGCCGCGCTGCGCGACCAGCTTGGACTGGATCAGCCCTGGCTGCTGCGCTACGCAGATTGGCTGGGCGGCATCCTCTCGGGCGATCTGGGCCAGAGCTTCACCTACAAGACGCCTGTTGCGGAGATGATCCTGGACCGGTTGCAGGTCTCCCTCCCGCTTGCGCTGATGGCACTGCTGCTTTCCGTGGCGATCGCCTTTCCCATCGGCATGGTCGCAGCATCGCGCCGGGGACGACCGACCGACAGCCTGCTGATGGGCGCGACGCAGATCGGGATCTCGCTGCCGAATTTCTGGTTCGCGATGCTTCTGGTCCTGCTGTTTGCCGTCCGTCTTAGGCTGCTTCCCGCCGGCGGCTTCCCGGGTTGGGGCGATCCGGCAGCTGCTTTCAGAGCCCTCATCCTTCCCGCGGTCGCGCTGGCTTTGCCTCAGGCGGCGATCATCGCGCGCGTCCTGCGTTCGGCCCTGATCGAGACGCTGGGTCAGGATTACATCCGCACCGCCCGCGCAAAGGGGCTGAGCCGGGGGCAGGCGCTGCGTCGCCATGCCCTTCGCAATGCGCTGATCCCGGTGCTGACCATCCTGGGGATGCAGTTTTCCTTCCTGCTGGCCGGAGCCATCATCATCGAGAACGTCTTCTATCTGCCCGGGCTGGGCCGTCTGATCTTCCAGGCGATCACGCAGCGAGACCTGATCGTCGTGCAAAGCGCCGTGCTGGTGCTGGTCACGGCGGTCATCATCGTGACCTTTCTCGTCGATATCGGCTACGCGGCGGTTGATCCGAGGTTGCGCCGCAGATGAAGCTGTCGTTGTTTCTCGGAACCCTGCTTGCCGGGATTGCGGTTTTCGCTGCGGCCATTTCCTTCATCTGGACCCCTGCCGACGTGACACAACTGTCCGTGCCGCAGAAGCTTCTGCCGCCGTCGGCGGCGCATTGGCTTGGAACGGATCATCTGGGGCGCGATATGCTTTCGATGATCATGGTGGGGGCGCGCACCTCGATCGCGGTTGCCATTGTCGCCGTGGTCGTCGGCATGGGCCTTGGCGTGCCTCTGGGCCTTCTGGCCGCAAGCAGGTCGGGCGGTTGGCTGGATGAAATCATCATGCGCGGGAATGACTTGATCTTTGCCTTTCCCAGCCTTGTCATCGCGATCCTGATCACTGCGGCATTCGGTCCGTCCGCCCTGAACGCGATCCTTGCCATCGGCATCTTCAACATTCCGGTCTTTGCACGCGTCACGCGCGGCTCGGCCTTGCCAATCTGGACGCTGGACTACATCCGCGCGGCACAGGTCGCCGGCAAGGGGGCCATTCGCATCAGCCTCCAGCACATCCTGCCCAACATCGCGAATATCCTGATCGTGCAGGCCACGATCCAGTTCAGCCTCGGGATCCTGGCCGAGGCGGGTCTTTCCTATGTGGGGCTTGGCGCACAGCCGCCGACGCCCAGCTGGGGTCGAATGTTGGCCGATGCGCAGACGATGATCTCGCTTGCCCCCCATGTCGCCATCGTGCCGGGCCTGGCCATCGTGATGACCGTGCTGGGACTGAATCTTCTGGGCGATGGGCTGCGCGACGCGCTGGACCCGAGATTGCGTGGTTCCCGATGATCGAAACGCGAAGCCTGAGCGTCAGCATCGGCAAGGTTGAGCTGCTGCATGGGATCAACCTGCGCCTCGCACCGGGTGAGATCACGGCTCTGGTGGGGGAAAGCGGTTCGGGCAAATCGCTGACCGCGCTTGCCATCATGGGCCTTCTGCCGCAAGGCATGCAGACCGAGGGCAGCGTCGACCTGGACGGCACGAACCTGCTGAGCCTGCCTGAACCCGAGCTGTGCCGCATTCGCGGAAAGCGGATCGGCATGATTTTCCAGGAACCGATGACCGCGCTGAACCCCCTGATGTCCATCGGGGATCAGGTTGCCGAGGCGCTTTGCCTGCATCAGGGAATGAAGCGGCACGAGGCCCTTTCGCGTGCACGCGAACGGCTGGACCGGGTCGGGCTGCCCGGCCCGCGCTTTGGACTGGATCTTTACCCCCATCAACTTTCGGGCGGGCAGAGACAGCGCGTGGCGATCGCCCTTGCGATCGCGGAACGGCCCGATCTGCTGATCGCAGACGAACCGACCACGGCGCTCGACGTGACCACCCAGGCCCGGATCCTGGATCTGCTGCGTGAACTTGTCCGCGACGAAGACATGTCGCTGCTCCTGATCACCCATGATCTGGCCGTGGTTGCCGATATCGCCGACGAGGTTGTGGTCATGCGACACGGCGCCGCTGTCGAGCATGGACCAACCGAGCGCATTTTCCGCCGTCCCGCGCATCCCTATACCCGAAGCCTGCTCGCCGCCGTCACCCGCCCGCCGCGACTGGTTCTCTCGGCGAAGGAGCAGACCCCGCTGCTCGAAGTTCGGAACGTCACCCGGCGCTACGCCGCCTCCCACCACGTGAAAAGCCAAACCGTTGCCAGACCTGCCGCGGTCGATGATGTCAGCCTGACCATCCACGAGCGCGAGGCCGTGGGTCTTGTCGGTGAATCAGGGTGCGGCAAATCCACCCTGACGCGCGCAATCCTCGGGCTCGAGCCGGTTCAATCGGGCCAAATCGAAATTGCCGGGGAAAAGGTTCGTGCCGGCTGGTCGATGCCACGAGAGTTGCGCGCCCGGATGCAGGTGGTTTTTCAGGATCCTTTCGGCAGCTTCGATCCACGCTGGCGGGTCGAAAGCCTGGTCGCCGAACCGTTTCATCTGACAGGGAAGCCGCGAAACTGGCGCGATCAGGTTGCAGAGGCGCTGTTCGAGGTCGGTGTCACGGGCGACGTGATGCGCCGCTACATCCATGAGTTTTCGGGCGGACAACGCCAACGAATCGCCTTGGCGCGCGCGCTTATCATCCGCCCCAGCCTGCTCATCCTTGACGAGGCCGTCAGTGCCCTCGATGCCGGGGTTCGTGGGCAGGTGCTTGACCTTCTGGCCCAGATCAGGGTCAAGCATGGCTTGGCCTGTCTGTTCATCAGCCACGATCTTTCAGTGGTTCGGCAGGTGACTGATCGCGTCCTGATCATGCAAGAGGGCAGGATCGTCGAATCCGGGCCGACCGAAATCATCTTCGAATCCCCCAAGCACGGCTATACGCAAGAACTGCTGCGAGCAACGCCGCGGATCCCCGATCGTTACAGGATTGACGCGACGGTCTGAGATACTGCTCTTGCAGTCTTGTTGAACAATCCTTAAGTGCGGCTCCTCTTCGTGACTTTGCGGGGAAGTAGGGATGAAAGATGTACTGATTTGCGGCCCCGTTGATGCCGCCGTTGAAAGAGTTAAGACAAATCCGGCCGACCGGCTCATTCGCGAGACCTTCGCGGCTCAGTCACGTCTGGTCGGGAAAGGTGAGGTGCAGATGATTCCTGCGGTTGCCGAGGCACCCATTCCTGTTCTGGCTCGCAATAACCGGACCCCCGATCCGGCGGCAACGGGCGCAGACCGCAATGGCAAGGCTGCCTGACGCCAGAGGTCGCATCGTCCAGCCACCCGGCGGCGCCTTGGCACGGAATTTGCGGAAAATTCAAAAGACAACAGGCCCTGCGCGCAGCAAGGCCTGTTGCTCCTCCCCCGTCATGGCGACCAAGCCTCCCCGAATGGTCGCCCAGGTATTTCGCTGCGGCTCAAGGGCTCATCACCTCTGCCTACCGCATAGTCACATTTGCATGACTGTTTGACGCTGTGTCAACGGTCGACCTTGGTATGCGACCGCTCACAATCATTTTTTTTAACCTTTTGGGCCGCCATCCGGGGATGTTTTCGGCAACGGGCCGGGGTTTCAGGGCAGAACGAATCAATGCGGCGGCGCAGCAAAGCAATTGATTCGCGTAATCTTCATCCGGAAGCGTCTCAGTTCACGCCACATTGTTGCAGGCGGATGATGGAGATTCGCAGTTTTGATGCGCCTTGACGCTTCCGCTCTTTCGTCGCAGGACGCTTCAGGCCGCTTCACGACAAAGGAGAAGAAGATGACCCGCACCGTCTATCTCAATGGCGAATACCTGCCCGAGGCCGAGGCCAAGGTCTCGATCTTCGATCGCGGCTTCGTCATGGCCGACGGCGTTTACGAGGTGACCAGCGTATTGCAGGGCAAATTGCTGGATTTCCCTGGCCACCTGCAGCGGCTGGACCGGTCGCTCAAGGCACTTGGGATGGGCAATCCGCTTGCGGATGACGAATGGCTTGCCGTTCACCGCAAGATGGTCGAACTGAACCAGATCGACGAAGGGATCATCTACCTGCAGGTGACGCGCGGCAATCCGGGTGATCGCGATTTCGCCTATCCGCCCGAGACGACGCCGCAGACCATCGTGCTGTTCACGCAGGCAAAACCTGGATTGTCCGAAAACCCTCAGGCCAAGACCGGGCTCAAGGTCGTCTCGGTCGAGGATCTTCGCTGGGCACGCCGCGATATCAAGACGGTCCAGCTTCTGTTCCCCTCGATGGCAAAGATGGAGGCCAAGCATCGCGGCGCCGATGACGCCTGGCTGGTCGAGGACGGGTTCGTGACCGAGGGGACCTCGAACAACACCTATATCGTCAAGGATGGCAAGATCATCACGCGCGAGCTTTCCACCGATATCCTGCACGGCATCACGCGCGGCTCGCTGCTGCGCTACGCGGCCGAAGCCCAGATGCAGATCGAGGAACGTCCCTTCACGATTGAGGAAGCCCAGCAGGCGGACGAAGCCTTCTTCACCTCGGCCTCGGCCTTCGTGCTTCCGGTTGTCGAGATCGACGGCGCCAAGGTGGGCGGCGGCACTCCCGGCCCGGTCGCAACAAGGCTTCGCGAACTCTATCTGGAGGAATCGCTGAAATCGGCCATCTGACGGCCGATCGAGCTGAGAAGGGGCGCGGCAGGATGATCCCTCGCGCCCCCTTTTTATTGTCTAGGACCGCCAGCATCCTGCCGGGGCAAGCTCAATTTCAACCAGAAACGGCCTCGCGGATCAGCGAAATGCTGGTCACGCTGCTTGCGTCCGTATCGCGCAGAATGGCCAGAACTTCGCCATTCACGACGACCTGGACGTCATCTCCGTCTTGGACAAGGTCATAGGATTCCTCGCCCTCATAATCGGCGGCCAAGGTGATCCTCAGACTATCGGCACTGCCATAGGTGATATCGGCCGCCCCACCGGCGTCACTGCGCAGAACGATCACGTCCGAGCCCTGACCGGCATCGACGATATCGTTGGCACCTGCATGAATCGTATCGGCACCATCACCGCCCAGCAACGTATCCGGAGCGTCCGGGTCTGAGGCATCGGCCGACAGGATCAGGTCGTCATCATCCTCGCCGTCGATATAGACGGTGCCGCCATGATCCTCGATCCGATCGTCACCATAGCCACCGGTGATCGAATGGTTGCCGTGATTGGTGATGATGGTATCCGCACCCTCGCCACCGTCGATCGTGTCATTGCCTTCGTCGGCGCCCAGGTCATAGGCACCGTAGAGGTCGTCGTCATAGCCGAGATAGATCTCGTCATCACCCGCATCGGCGGTGACGGTATCATCGCCATACCCCGTCCAGATCGCGTCGTCACCTTCTCCGCCCGAGACAACATCGTCACCATCGAAGGACTGGATCGCATCGTCGCCAGCGGTCCCGGTGATGGTGTCATCCTCATCCGTGCCCTCGATCAGGTCGCGGCCGCCATAGGGATCATCGGCCGGTTCTTCCGGCGGTTGATCATCGTCATTGCTGGAGACCAGCGAGCCGATTCCAGCAATGCCCAGCAATCCGAGCAACAGAAAGATGGTCTGATTCATCCGCAGCCTCCAAGATCTTCCGGGCGCAGGATAAGCCGGGGCCAAGGGCCCCAGCAACCGGGAAAGCGCGCGGCCTAGTGCCCGAGGATCTGGCTGAGGAACATCTTGGTGCGTTCCGATTGCGGATTGTTGAAGAACTCCTTGGGGGTGTTCTGCTCGACGATCTGGCCCTGATCCATGAAGATGACCCGGTGCGCGACGGCTTGGGCAAAGCCCATTTCATGGGTGACGCAGAGCATCGTCATGCCGTCCTCGGCCAGTTCGATCATCGTGTCGAGGACCTCCTTGATCATCTCGGGGTCGAGCGCCGAGGTCGGTTCGTCAAACAGCATGATCCTTGGGCGCATGCATAGCGACCGGGCAATGGCAACCCGCTGCTGCTGACCGCCCGAAAGCTGGCCGGGATACTTGTTCGCCTGCTCGGGGATCTTGACCTTTTCAAGGAAATGCATGGCCGTCTCTTCGGCCTCGCGCTTGGGGATCTTGCGCACCCAGATCGGCGCAAGCGTGCAGTTTTCGAGGATGGTCAGATGGGGGAAGAGGTTGAAGTGCTGGAACACCATCCCGACTTCAGATCGAACCTTGTCGATATTTTTCAGATCATTGGTCAGTTCGGTTCCGTCGACGACGATCTTTCCGGCCTGATGCTCTTCGAGCCGATTGATGCAGCGGATCAGCGTAGACTTGCCCGAGCCCGAGGGCCCGGCAATGACGATGCGCTCACCCCGGCTCACGTTCAGATTGATGTCTCGCAGGACGTGGAAAGTCCCGTACCACTTGTTCAGCTGCGAGATCTCGATCGCAGTATCGCCAAGCGGTGCCTGCGCCATGGGTTGAGTGGTCATGGTGAATTCCTCAACGGTGGTCGCGCTTCAGCCGGCGTTCGAGATACATCGAATATCGCGACATGCCGAAGCAGAGGATGAAGAAGATCGAGCCGACGAAGATATAGGGTTCCCAATAGGCCCCCTTCCATTCGAAGCTCGCACGGATGGTGTCCGACATGGCCTTGAGCGGGTCGAAGAGACCGACGAAGACGACCAGGGTCGTGTCCTTGAACATCCCGATGAAGGTCGAGACGATGCCCGGGATACTGATTTTCAGGGCCTGCGGCAGGATGATCAGGCGCTGAGCCTTCCAGTAATCCAGCCCCAGCGCATCGGCGGCCTCGTATTGCCCCTTTGGCAAGGCGGCCAGGCCACCGCGGATCACTTCTGCCATGTAGGCCGAGGCGAACAGCGTCACCATGATGATGACCCGCAGGACGATATCGAAGTTGGTGCCCGGTGGCAGGAAGTAGTTCAGAAGCAGAGAGGCCACGAACAGCAGCGTAATGAGCGGCACGCCCCGGATGAACTCGATGAACAGCACCGCCATCATCTTCAGGACCGGCAGGTCGGAGCGGCGCGCCAGCGCAAGGATGATCCCCAGCGGCAAGGAAAGGGCGATCCCCGCGACGCCGATGGTGATCGAGAGGACGAAGCCGCCGAACTGGTCCGACGCGACCGGCACGAGGCGTAACGGCAGCACCGAAGCAATCGCTTGGGCAACGTGGTCGGAAAGCCAAAGCCACCAGAGCGCCGAAACGATGGCTGCTGCGGCAAAGGCAAACATGCCATAGGCCGAGAGCGCCCGCCAGACGAGGAAGCCGATGACGAAGCCCGCAAGGGCCATTGCCGGCTCCCAGATCGTGCCGCCCCAAAGCAGCCAGACCGCGAGGAAGGGATAGAGCAGGCTGGCGAGAAGCGCCCAGCCATGCCGTGTCTCGATCAGGAACGCCCAGCCCAGCATCAGCACCGCGATGGCCCCGAGTTCCAGCGTGCCCGCGCCGAGAATGGCCGAGATGACGAAGGTCAGGATCGCGGCCGTTCCGACAACGATCCGGCGTGCGACCGGGCTCTCGGCAAACAGCACCGGCGCCAGCGCAAGGAAAAGCGCTCCGAACGTGAGCACCGGGCGCCAGTAAAGCTCGGAGGGGTAGAAGCCGAAGACGAACTGGTTCCAGCGGTGCTTGATCACCGCGAAGCAGGCGCCGGTCGCCTCGGGCCCATGCGCTTCGGCGATGATCTGGCGGCACTCTGCCATGCTGCTCGCATTCCACACGGAATGCGAGAGCCAGGGCCAGAGCGTGCTGACGATCAGCCAGACGATCCCGATCCCGAGCACCGTGAGCGCGATGTTGAGCGGCGTGGAGAACAGGTTGTCCCTGAGCCACTTGATCGCGCCGGATTCGCTGACTGGTGGCGGCTCGGGGGGCAACATGGTGTCGCGCACATAGGCGGTTGTCTGGGCATGGGTATCGCTCATCTCACCGCTCCCTCAGCTTGACGCGACTGTTGAACACGTTCATCCCGCCCGAGATGATCAGGCTGAGAACCAGATAGATGCCCATCATCAGCACCATGCATTCCATCTCGCGTCCGGTCTGGTTCAGCGTCGTGCCGCCCAGCGTGCCGCGCAGGTCCATGTAGCCCACGGCAATGGCGAGCGAACTGTTCTTGGTCAGGTTCAGATATTGCGAGATCAGCGGGGGCACGATCACGCGCAGCGCCTGGGGCAGGATGACGAGGCTCATCGTGCGGCGTGGACGCAAGCCAAGCGCGAAGGCGGCCTCGGTCTGGCCCTTGCTGACGGCAAGGATGCCGGCGCGAACGATCTCGGCGATGAAGGCCCCGGTATAAAGCGTAAGCGCGAGCCAGAGCACGACGAAGGCGTTGTCGAGATTGACGCCATCAGCGAAGTTGAAGCCGCGCAGGACCGGCGGGATGAGGTGCAGTCCGAAATACCAGGTCAGGAACAGAACGGGCAGAACATACATTGCCAGCGTGATCCACCAGGTGGTCGGCCGCTTGCCGGATTCGTCCTGGACCCGCTTGGCCCATTGTTTCAGGAAACGATGTGCCAGATAGGCAAGCGCGACCACGACCGCAAAGGCAATCAGCGCCCAGCTTATCCCTTCCCGTCCGATCGCGATGACGCCCGGCGGATTCGTCATGCCGATCGCCGGAACAGCCGTGTAGCGGTTGGTGGGCGCGACCAGATCGAACAGGATCATGCCGGCGGAAGGGTTCTCTCCGCGATAGGCGTTCGGCGGCGGCATGGTTTCGGTGAAGATCGCCAGGATCACGAGAATCCAGAGCAGCAGCGGGATGTTGCGGAAAACCTCGACATAGATGGTCATCAAGCGCGCGATGAGCCAGTTCGACGACAGCCGCAGGACACCCACGACAACCCCGAGGATCGTTGCCGCGATGCAGCCGAAGATCGAGACCTGAAGGGTGTTCAGAAGACCGACGACCGTCGCACGCAGATGCGTATCGTCGGAGTTGTAGGGGATCGGCTGCTGCGGAATGTCGTAGCCCGCGCGCCTGAAAAGAAAGTCGAAACTGAAGGTCTTGCCCAGGATGGCAAGGTTCTTGAGCGTGTTGTCGATAAGCCAGCTGGCGAGCAGCATGACGAGGATGAAAACGACGGCCTGAATGGTCAGGGACCGGTATCGGCGGTCGTATATCAGCATCGACAGGCGGAAAGGCGGATCCGCCGCGCCTGGGTAATCAACCATATTGTATCCCCTGTTTACCGGCGGTCGGGTCTTGTGCCCTGATGTCTTGCCGGCTCGTTGCAGAACGGGCGGGTTCATGCCCCGCCCGTCCGAATTGTGCTGCGATTACCGGAAGGGAATCGCGTAAAGCAGACCACCCTGGGTCCATTGGGCGTTCAACCCGCGAGCCAGACCGATCGGCGTCTGTTCTCCGATCGTGGCGGCGAAGATCTCGCCATAGTTGCCCCCGGCCTTGATGGCGCGCTTGGCCCATTCGGCGTCGAGACCCATCATGGTGCCAAGATCATCCGTGGTTCCAAGAAGACGCTGAACTTCGGGGTTCTGCGAGGACTTGGCCAGCTCGTCGATATTGGCCGAGGTCACGCCGTATTCCTCGGCGGCGATCAGCGCATAAAGCGTCCAGCGGACGACATCGCCCCAATTGTTGTCGCCATGGCGAACCGCCGGCCCAAGGGGCTCTTTCGAGATGATCTCGGGCAGGATGATATGGTTTTCCGGATCGGCGAAGGCGGCCCGCGTCGCGGCAAGGCCCGAGGCGTCGGTGGTATAGGCGTCACAGGCGCCCGCCATGTATTGCTGCTCGCCCTCGGCGTTCGAGTCGATGTTGACCGGCTGATAGGTCATGCCGTTGGCCTTGAAGTAGTCGGCCAGGTTCAGCTCGGTCGTGGTGCCGGTCTGGATGCAGATCGTTGCTCCGTCCAGTTCCTTGGCAGAGCTCACGTTCAGATCCTTGCGGACCATGAAGCCCTGACCGTCATAATAGTTGACGCCGACAAAATCGAGCTTGAGGTCGGTGTCGCGCTGGAAGGTCCAGGTCGAGTTCCGCGACAGCATGTCGATTTCGCCCGAGCTGAGCGCGGTGAAGCGGGTCTGGCCGGTGGTCGGGACGTATTTCACCTTGGTCGCGTCACCCAGAACGGCCGCCGCGACCGCCTTGCAGACGGCGACGTCGAAACCGGTCCAGTTACCATTCGCGTCCGGGGCGGCAAAGCCGACCAGGCCAGTGTTCACACCGCAGTTCAGCACGCCACGGGCTTTAACCTCTTTCAGCGTGTCGCCTTCGGCAGCCATTGCACCGGACGCAGCAAGGGCGAGCGCGGTGACGGAGCCGAAGAATGCAGATTTCTTCATGGGGTTCCTCTCTGTTGTCTCTTCCGACCCTTGATCGGGCCGTCTGGAAGCTAGGGCCGTAGGCTAGCCCGTTTGAGCCAAGGGGCAGTTGGACTGCCCCCATAAGCGGCATTGTGCCGATGCAGTCGCTGCCGTCAAGAATAAGGCAGGTGGGCTCAGCCGCTTCGGCTCAGCTTCCAGAACATCTGTGCATTGCGCATCTGCACCAGTCGGGCTGCGGCAGCCTCATCGGCCTCTTCATCGCGACCCCAGCTTTGCGCCTGATATTCCTCGTCAATTCTGGAAAGCGCATGCGATGCGTCAGCGTCGATTCGGCCATGGATCACCGCAAGACCGAGCACCAAAGAGCCAGGAAGCGTGACCAGATCATGCAGAGCCGTCAGGCCGAAAGCGTCCAGCGCCACGACCTCTGCCTTCAATTTCAGCAAGGACGATTCCTCCTGCGGCACGGGCACGATGCCATGCGTGATGCGCAACGGAGCCTTGAGATGCGTGGCAGCCCAGTCGATCAACGGGTCCCAGCCCTCGGCCTGTGCCCGGATCAAGTCCTCGGGCGCCTCGGCCCGATAGGACAGCAGATCCGTGCCACCATATTCGGCAAGCATCGAAGCAACCGCCTCGAACTGCTGCGCGACGCGCTCGACCGCGGAATTGGCGGCACGGGTCAGGGGCATCGTGTTCGGATCAATCACATCTTCCTGAGCATCCCATTCCGCCGCGATGGCCTCGGCCAGGGCCGCGGTCGGCAGGATCAGGGACAGCTTGCCCGGCGTGCGGACCGGGCGACCATCAAGCGTCACTTCCCAGCCGCCTTCGGCCTCTCGAACCGAGGCCGATTTCCAGAACCGCCGCGCTTTCCATTCGCTGCTCATGCCATGTCTTCCTGTCTTGCCCAATGAAGCAGAGCCTGGGTGAGCGCCGGATAATCCTGCGCGACCAGACCTGCCCCCGCCCCGCGCAGATCCTCTGCCGGATGGTATCCCCAATCGACGCCGAATCCGGCCACACCCGCCGCCCGCGCCATTTCGATATCGAAGACCGTGTCGCCGACCATCACCGCCCGGTCCGGACCCAATCCGGCATCGAACAATGCGCTTTCCAGCATCGCGGGATGCGGTTTGGACGGATGGCCATCAGCCGTCTGCCGGGTGAAGAACCGCCCCGTCAGGCCATGTGCCTCCAGCACCGCCTGAAGCCCGCGCATCGGCTTTCCGGTCGCGATTCCCAACAAGATATCATCTTCGGCTTCCAGGGCGGCGAGACAGTCGAGCGCACCGGGATAAAGCGGTGGGACGGCCCCCCGCGCGCGCGAGGCGACAAACGCCTCGCGATAGCCGACGACGACGAGCTGATGCGTGTCCATCGCGGCCTCTGGCAGCAGTCGTTCTACCGCGATGGGCAAGGACAGGCCGACGATCGACAGGATCTGCAACGGGTCCATCTCGGGCAGGCCCGCCCCGCGCAGGCCCAGGTTCATCGCCTCGGTGATTTCGTTCTGGCTGTTGACCAGCGTTCCGTCGACGTCGAAGACGACAAGCCGCATCATGTTTCCTCGAACGGGTCTTCGGGCACGTCGTTTTCCTGCCAGCCGAACGTCTTCCAGGTGCGTGTCATGTGTTCGGGCAAGGGCGCGGTCACGGTGATGAGCTTCTTGGTGATCGGATGCTCGAACCGGATCAGCCTTGCATGCAGGTGCAGCTTGCGGCTGATTTCGCCGCCCAGTTGCGCGCCCCAGCCATCGCCAAGGTTTTCCTGCCCGGAACCGCCGTATTTGCCGTCACCGACGATCGGGTGGCCCATCTCGGCCATATGGGCGCGCAACTGATGCGTGCGACCCGTCACCGGAACCATCGCAACCCAGCTCAAGCGGCTGCCAAGCGCCTCGAGCACAGCATAATCGGTATGGGCCCGCTTCGCGCCCTCGGTTTCGGCGACCTGCGAGGGATGGACGGCGACCATCTTCTCGCCTTCGCCCATGCGGCCGCGCCCCGGCGCCTTGACCAGGCCATATTTGATCGACCCCATGCGCGGATGCGGCACCCCGGCGACTGCGGCCCAGTAGATCTTGCGGGTCAGGCGGTGGCGGAACGCCTCGGAAAGCGAACGTGCGATCCGGTCGGTGCGCGCCAGCAGCAGCACGCCGGAGGTATCCTTGTCGAGCCGGTGCACGAGCTTTGGGCGATCCTTGTAGCCGAACATCAGCGCCTCGGTCAGGCCGTCGACATGGCGGTCGCCCTGCCCCGATCCACCCTGCGAGGGCAGGCCCGGTGGCTTGTTCAGCGCAATGATATGTTCATCGCGCCACAGCACGCAGGACTGGATCATCTCGGCATCGGACGGCTTGACGCGAGCCTTGGCGGACTTGGCTACGGCGGGCGCCGTCGCATCGGGCAGCGGAGGCACGCGGATCTCTTGCCCGGCCTCGATGCGGGTGTTGGCCTTGACCCTTCCGCCATCGACGCGCAGCTGGCCCGTGCGGCACCATTTCTCGACCGCGCCCTGCGTGAGCTGCGGGAAGCGCTTCTTCAGCCAGCGGTCGATGCGCTGATCGCCCTCATCCTCGCCAATTCGGATTGTTTGAACAGTTGTCATGCAAAAATCCCCCGGCCCGCGGTCAGACCCGCGAAAACCGCCAGAAGTGAAATCGTCACCGAGGCCAGCACATAGCCGATTGCCAGGATGCTCGCGCCGCGTTCCCACAGCGAGATCGTATCAAGCGCGAAGGCCGAGAAGGTGGTGAAGCCCCCCAGCATCCCGGTCAGGACCAGCGGCGCAAGATGCTGTCCGCCACGATGGGCAATGGCGGCTGCCAGCAGGCCCATGACGAAGCAACCGACGACATTCACCGTCAGCGTGCCCAGTGGAAAGCCGGACGTCATCCGTGCCGCGAGTATGTTGACGCAGTAACGCGCCGTGGAACCCAGTGCCCCGCCAAGCGCGACCTGGAGAAAGATATGGTTCATTTGTTGCCCTCTGCGCGCCGCTTTTGACGGAGGCCGGCGAACCATTCAACGCGCTTTTTCAGCTCACGCTCGAATCCGCGTTCGACCGGCAGGTAAAGGACGGGACGTTTCATGCCTTCGGGGAAATAATCCTGCCCCGAAAAGCCGTCGTCGGCGTCGTGGTCGTATTGGTAGCCTGCCCCATAGCCCTGATCCTTCATAAGGCCGGTCGGGGCGTTCAGGATATGGGCGGGCGGCATCTGGCTGCCCGAGCGCCGTGCGAGATCCCGCGCGCCCTTGTAGGCGGTATATCCGGCGTTGGATTTCGGGGCGAGCGCCAGATAGATCACCGCCTGCGCAAGGGCCAGTTCCCCCTCGGGGCTACCCAGGCGTTCATAAAGTGCCCAGGCGTCCAGGCAATGGCGTTGCGCTGCCGGATCGGCAAGGCCGATGTCTTCGACCGCCATGCGGGTGATGCGCCGCGCCAGGTAGCGCGGGTCTTCGCCCCCTTCGAGCATGCGTGAGAACCAGTAGAGCGCAGCGTCCGGGTCGCTTCCCCGCACGGATTTGTGCAGGGCCGAGATCAGGTTGTAATGTTCGTCCCCGGACTTGTCGTATTTCGCGGCCCGACGCATCAGGCGCTGCGAGAGTTGGTCGGTGTCGAGCCTGCCCCCAACTTTCCAGGCCATGACCTGCTCGATCAGGTTCAGCCCGGCGCGCCCGTCGCCATCGGCCATTTCCAGAAGCCTATCCCGTGCCTCGGGAGTCAGAGGCAGGGCCCGGCCAAGTTCCAGTTCGGCGCGTTGCGCCAGCCGTTCCAGATCTGACAGGTTCAGGCGTTCCAGAACGATGACCTGCGCGCGCGACAGAAGCGCCGCGTTCAGCTCGAAGCTGGGGTTTTCGGTCGTTGCCCCGACCAGCACGATCGTGCCGTCCTCCATATGCGGCAGGAAGCTGTCCTGCTGCGCCTTGTTGAAGCGGTGGATCTCGTCGACGAAAAGAAGCGTTCCCCGCCCCTGTTGGCGCCTGAGCCGTGCCGCATCGAAGACCTTGCGCAGTTCGGGCACGCCCGAGAAGATCGCCGAGATCTGGACGAAGGCCAGATCCGTCTCGAGTGCCAGCAGACGGGCGATGGTCGTCTTGCCGACCCCCGGAGGCCCCCAGAGGATCAGCGATGACAGGCTGCCCGCCGAAAGCATGGCGCCCAGCGGCCCGTCCGGACCAAGCACTTTCTGCTGACCGACGACATCGGTCAGCACGGCCGGCCGGATGCGGTCTGCCAAGGGGCGATTTGCCTCGCGAGCGGGGGCGCCCCCGTCGGGCGCTTTGTCGAATAGATCTGCCATGCGGGGGGCATGTTACGCCGCGCATCGACGGCGCGAAAGGCCCCCTCGCCGGGCATAGACGGTCAGTGCAGCTTGGTGGCCAGATTGATCTCGACGCATTGGAAATGACCGTCATCGATCCAGATCACCGGCCCCATTGCCCGGGCATCGAGGCCGCAGGGCTTGAGCCAGCGCGGCCAGGTCGAGGCGACGAGGCAGACCAGTTTCGTCGCGCCAAGTTCCCGTGCGGAATTGGTCATTTCAAGGACCAGGTTCATGTGCACCTGGCGACGTTCACGCTGCGGAATGGTGTGATCGACGAAAAGTCGGCTGGCTTCCCAGGTGGTCGACTCGACCGGAGCGGGTGCGTCAAGCAGGTTCTGCGGGATCGACCCTCCCAGCAAATCCTCCTGTGCGTCGCGGATCATGTAGGTATACATGCCGCAGCGAGCGGTGGTGGGCGTGAGACGAACACCCGCAAGAACCCGACCCGTATCGTGAATCGCAACCCAGCGGCTCATCGGCGTGTCGTACTGGTCGAACTCCATGTCATCGGTCTGAGGAAGGTTCCAGCGCTTTTGAACGATGAAGCTCTGCTTCCGGGCCCGAAAGATGTTTGCGAACAGTTCGCCGTGGTTGTGGAGGTTGGCGAACGAAAGCGTGGTGGTCTGCATTGGTATTCTCCTGGGGATGTGGTGGGTGGTGGCCCCCAGGGTGTCGACCTCGCCAAAGGCGGACCGTATTTCTACAGCAAGCGGTAGTCCTTGGCCCTCTGGAGCGCCTCGGCAGTCGTACGCGCCATGAGACGTTCGCGCGCCGATATGAGACGAGCCTTGAATGCGCTTTCCGTGATACCAAGTTTGGCAGCCGCCGCTGCGTGACGATCACCCTCTGCGATACACCGAAGGGCCTCTTGCTGAGCCTTGGTCAGGCTCTCCGGCGGCTCCGTGATGTCATGGAGACGCCGAACTGTTGCCGAGATCGCTTCGATCTCGTCATCCGTGAATTCACGTTTGTCATGGGCAAAACAGCAGATCGTGCGCGACTTGATCGGCCCGTGTGCGACAGCCAGGCCAAAGTTCAGCCCGTGATCGGCCGCATCCTGCAGGATCGCGAAGGGATCCGGGATCGGCAGCACGCTCCACCGGCAGGCGCCCGTGGTCGAGAAACCCCAGGCGATCGTGGGATCGCGTAGGGCATAGGCCCGCTCGGCGTAACGCACGGACCATTCCTTGTTATAGGTCTGGAACTGCATCAACGGTGCGGCGAACCGAATATGAAGACCGACGAAATACCCGGCCGGGGCCAGCTTTTTCAGCTTAGCAAGTGCTGCGTTGATTTCCGCGCGAGAAGACATGACCAATTGGACAGATTGCGTTCGATAGGATTGGAGCCATAAAAGGGTAATGCAGTAAGTGTATTCAAGCGTAACTGGTATTGCGAGCGGTGATTTTTTCACTCGACTTTCAAGACCGGACGTCATTTTGCATGACTCAACGCTTTCCAGAGTGCTCGGTTTCCCGACGTCTTTCGGCATATTTCCGCACAAATCCAGCGATCTGAGCAGCCCCGATGGCGAGTCGCCTGTCTCAACTGAAACTTGATTCGTTCCAAAGCTGAAACAATTTTGTGTTGCAAAAAGCCCGCAGCCACGAATCGGGCTGCGGGCTTAAGGAAAGACTTAACCCTAGGAAAGGATTAAATTTCTTATTCCTCGGCGGCCGATTCGGCTTCCAGGCGGGCGCGGTCGCTCGCACCTTTGGCACTGGTGTCACGGTCGACGAGTTCGATGATCGCCATCGGAGCCATGTCGCCGTAGCGGAAGCCGGCTTTCAGGATGCGGACATAGCCACCCTGACGGTCCTTGTAGCGGGCGCCGAGCACTTCGAAGAGTTTCGCGACGTGCTGGTCCTGCTTCAGCTGGGCATCGGCCTGACGACGGGCGTGCAGGTCGCCGCGCTTCGCCAGTGTGATCAGTTTTTCAACGATCGGGCGAAGTTCCTTGGCTTTCGGCAGGGTCGTCTTGATCTGCTCGTGCTCGATCAGCGAGCCGGCCATGTTGGCGAAGAGCGCCTTGCGGTGCTCATGGGTACGGTTCAGACGGCGGTAACCGCGGGCGTGACGCATGATGTTTCTCCTTTACGTCTTTTGCTTTGTCCGGCGACCCTGCGTGGGGGCCACTCTCCTTGGGGCAGGATTGCCCAGGTGCCTTTCGGCGAATTTCCGGGGGCGACATGCGTACACCACGCGTACACAGGCTGTACACAGGGCGTATGCCGCCCCCGGTATTTCCTTAGAACTGGTCGTCGAAGCGTTTTGCAACGTCTTCGATGTTTTCCGGCGGCCAGTCCACGACATCCATCCCGAGATGCAGGCCCATGCCCGAAAGCACTTCCTTGATCTCGTTCAGCGACTTGCGGCCGAAGTTCGGGGTGCGGAGCATCTCGGCTTCGGTCTTCTGGATGAGGTCGCCGATATAGACGATGTTGTCGTTCTTGAGGCAGTTCGCCGAACGGACGGACAGTTCGAGCTCGTCGACCTTCTTGAGAAGGCGCGGATCGAATTCCAGGCCATCATCGGCATCCGAACGGGTCGCGGCTTCGGGTTCTTCGAAGTTCACGAAGACCGAGAGCTGGTCCTGGACGATGCGCGCGGCATAGGCCACCGCGTCTTCCGGGGTCAGCGAGCCGTCGGTTTCGACCTTCATCGTCAGCTTGTCATAGTCGAGAACCTGACCTTCGCGGGTCGGGGTGACTTCATAGCTGACGCGCTTGACCGGCGAGAAGATCGCGTCGATCGGGATCAGGCCGATGGGCGCATCCTCGGGACGGTTCTTGTCGGCGGCGACATAGCCCTTGCCCGTCGCGACGGTCAGTTCCATGTGCAGCTCGGCGCCGTCATCGAGGTGGCAGATGACATGGTCGCGGTTCAGGATGGTAATCCCTGCCGTTTCCTGAATGTCGCCGGCCTTCACCTCGCCCGGACCCTTGGCCGAAAGCGTCAGGCGCTTGGGCGCATCGACTTCCATTTTCAGCGTCACGCCCTTGAGGTTCAGGACGATGTCGGTGACGTCTTCACGCACGCCGGGAACCGACGAGAACTCGTGGAGGACGTTGTCGATCTGAACCGAGGTGATGGCCGCGCCTTGCAGCGAGGACAGCAGCACGCGGCGCAGCGCGTTGCCCAGCGTCAGGCCGAACCCGCGCTCGAGCGGTTCCGCGACGACAGTGGCGACGCGGGTCGAATCAGCGCCCGGCTTGATTTCAAGCTGGGTCGGCTTGATCAGTTCAGCCCAATTCTTGTGGATCATGCGTTTGCCTCCATACCTGTTTCCAGCCCATGACCGGTGGCCGGAAACGCCCGAGGTTGAATGCGAAAATCGCGCCCGCGCCGGAGACCGGCGCGGAACGCGTTGTCACAAATCCGAATTAGACCCGGCGACGTTTCGGCGGGCGGCAGCCATTGTGCGCGATCGGGGTCACGTCACGGATGGCCGTGATGTTGAAACCGACGGCAGCCAGCGCGCGCAGAGCCGATTCACGGCCCGAACCGGGGCCTTGAACTTCGACTTCCAGCGTGCGGACGCCATGTTCCTGGGCTTTCTTGCCAGCGTCTTCAGCGGCCATCTGGGCGGCGTAAGGGGTCGATTTGCGCGAGCCCTTGAAGCCCATGGTGCCAGCCGACGACCAGGAGATCGCGTTGCCTTGCACGTCCGAGATCAGGATCTTGGTGTTGTTGAAGGACGAGTTCACATGCGCCACGCCAGTGGCGATGTTCTTGCGTTCCTTGCGCTTGATGCGGGTTTTATCGCGTGCCATTGTCCGTTACCCCTTACTTCTTCTTGCCAGCGATCGGCTTCGCCGGGCCCTTGCGGGTACGGGCATTGGTGTGGGTGCGCTGACCGCGGACCGGCAGGCCACGACGGTGACGCAGACCACGGTACGAACCCAGGTCCATCATGCGCTTGATGTTCATCTGCGTCTCGCGGCGAAGGTCGCCTTCGACGGTCAGGTTGGCATCGATGTATTCGCGGATCGACAGAACTTCGGCATCCGACAGTTCGTTCACGCGACGGGTCGCGTCGATACCGACAGCCGAGATGATTTCATCGGCGAATTTCGGGCCGATCCCGTGGATATAGGTCAGTGCGATCGGGACGCGTTTCCCGGTCGGAATGTTGACGCCAGCAATACGAGCCACGCGTTTTCCTTCTCATGTTGCGGTTCCGTAGTACCGGAACCTTTTTTCACAACCAAAGACCCGAAAGCTTTGCCTTCGGGCCTTCAACTGACACCCGGAATGGCCGGGTGATTCTCATGCGAGATGCCGTGCAATATAGGCACGACAGGCGCAGGTCAAGCCTGTTGGTCCAGAATGGCCGCGACCTGCGCCGCGACCTCGTCCATCGAGGCCATGCCGTCGACCTGCTGCAGGTCGCCATTGGCATAGTAGTAGCCCAGAAGCGGCGCGGTCTTCTTGTAATATTCGCGCAGCCGGTCGGCAAAGACCTCGGGCGTGTCGTCCTTGCGGACCTGTTCACCCGCGGCGCGCGCCTCGTCGGCGCGCTTGACGATGCGCCCGACCAGGGCCTCGTCATCGACCTTGAGCTCGATTGCCGCATCGAGCTCCATGCCGAACTCATCGAGCAACTTGCCAAGCGCATCGGCCTGCGCGAGCGTGCGCGGGAAGCCGTCGAAGATGAAGCCCTTGCCGCCCTGTTCGAGCTTTTCCCTGATCAGGCCGATGACGATTTCATCCGTCACCAATTCGCCCCGATCCATCACCTCGGCCACGCGCTTGCCCATCTCGGTGCCCGAGCTGCGCGCCTCGCGGAGCATGTCGCCGGTCGAAAGCTGCACAAGGCCGCGTTCCTCGATCAAGCGCCGTGCCTGGGTGCCCTTGCCGGCCCCGGGGGGGCCGAGCAGAATGATATTGGTCGCCATACTGTCCCTCTTTCGCCCGCTTCGGGGCCTCTCTCCCTTTTAGCGACGGGCCGGAGCCTTGCGGGGGCGCGCGGTCCCCGGCTTCCGTTTGCCACGAAGCTGCGATTTCTCGATCAAACCTTCGTATTGATGGGCAAGCAAGTGGCTTTGCACCTGGTTGATCGTATCCATGACAACACTGACCACGATCAGCACCGAGGTGCCTCCGAAGTAGAACGGGATCGCCAGCTGATGCCGGATCACTTCGGGCAGCATGCAGACCGCCGCGAGATAGCCCGAACCGATCACCAGCACGCGGCTGACGACATAGGCCAGGTAATCTTCGGTCCGCTTGCCCGGTCGGATGCCGGGGATGAAGCCGCCCTGGTTCTTGAGGTTCTCGGCCACGTCGTCAGGTTTGAAGCTGACGTTGAACGTGTAGAAATAGGCGAAGAACACGATCATCGCCGCGAAGAAGATCAGGTAAAGCGGCTGGCCCGGACCGAAATAGGCCAGGAGCGTCGACATGATCGGGCCGGTCTGGTTGCCCGAGAAGGTCGAGATCGTCACCGGCAGCAGCAGAAGCGAGCTGGCGAAGATCGCCGGGATGACGCCCGCCGGGTTGACCTTGATCGGCAGGTGCGACGATTGCCCGTCATAGACCTTCATCCCGACCTGGCGGCGCGGATACTGGATGTGGATCTTGCGCAGCGCGCGTTCCATGAACACGACGAAGGCGATCACCGCGACCACCATCACGATCACGCCCAGGATCACCGGGGTCGAGATCGCACCCGAACGGCCCTGCGCCAGGAATTGGGCGAGGTGGCCGGGGATCTCGGCGACGATGCCGACGAAGATGATGAGCGAGATGCCGTTGCCGATGCCGCGGGCGGTGATCTGTTCACCCAGCCACATCAGGAACATGGTACCGCCGACAAGCGTGATCACGACCGAGGCGCGGAAGAACATCCCCGGCTCATGCGCGAGATTGCCATGCTCGAGGCTGACCGCCAGACCCCAGGCCTGGAACAGCGCCAGCGCGACCGTGCCGTAACGGGTATACTGGTTGATTTTCTTGCGGCCCTGCTCGCCCTCTTTCTTGAGCTGCTCGAGCGCGGGGACCATCGAGGCCAGCAGCTGGACGATGATCGAGGCCGAGATATAGGGCATGATGCCGAGCGCGAAGACGCCCATCCGGCCGAGGGCGCCGCCGGTGAACATCGACAGGATGCCACCAAGGCCGGCTTGCGCCTGGTCCATGAAGTTGCGCAGCGCCGCGCCGTCGATGCCGGGCACCGGAATGTAGGTGCCAAGGCGGTAGATGATGAGAAGTCCGAGGGTGAACCAGATCCTCTGACGCAGCTCGGTCGCCTTGCCGAGCGCGCCCCATGACAGGTTCGCGGCCATCTGTTCTGCGGCTGACGCCATACGTATGCCCCTTCATGGCAGCGCCGCCGGATCGTTTCCCGATCCCGCGGCGCCTGGAAAACTTGTAGCTATGTATTGGGCGCGGGCGCGCCCTTCAACAGCTTATTCCGCCGCGGCTTCTTCTTTGACCGGGCGGGTCACGGTGATCTTGCCACCGGCCTTCTCGACGGCCTCGACAGCGGCCTTCGACGCACCAGCGACGGTCAGGTTCAGCGCGGCGCTCAGTTCGCCCTTCGCCAGAACGCGGACACCGTCCAGCTTGCGGCGGATGACGCCGGAAGCGACCAGGACCTCGGCGGTGACGTCAGATTTGGCGTCGAGCTTGCCCGCATCGACGAAGGCCTGCAGCTGGCCCAGGTTGACGACGGCGAATTCAAGGCGATTCGGCTTGCTGAAGCCGCGCTTCGGCAGGCGGCGATACAGCGGCATCTGGCCGCCTTCGTAACCGTTCAGCGCGACGCCCGAACGCGAGGTCTGACCCTTGATACCACGGCCAGCGGTCTTGCCCTTGCCCGAGCCGGGACCACGTGCAACGCGTTTCTTCTTGCGCGAGGCGCCTTCGTTGTCGCGAAGTTCATGCAGTTTCATTTTGCTTCTCCTAGAGCCGGAAACGTCCCGCGAAGCTAAGGGACGAACACGGCATGATGAATCAGTTGAACTCCCATCGGGGAGCAGCCGCAGCCTATACCCCCCGGCAGGTCCCTGTTCAAGTGCAAGCAGCGATACCGAGCTATTTTACGGTGATCGAGATCGGATCGCCGTAAAGTTCGATCACCTCGCGACCGGCCCGCTCGGCGACAAAGATCGCCTCATAGACTGGTGTCGGCCCCTTGCAGCTGTTGCTCATCCGCGTGCCAGGCTTGCCGAACTGGACATGCCCGGTCTTGAACTTGATGGGCTTGAGTTCCGATTTCGGGGGCAACTGACCACATTCACCGCGCTTGCCGTGGATGACCATCGCCTGTCCGACCTTGAGATTGACCTTTTCCCGATAAGGAACATTGTTCTGGTCCTGTGCGAGGACAGGCCCAGCAAGAAGCAGCGTCGCAGCTAACGATATTCCAACCCAGTTGAACATTGAACCACTCCACCCATGAACCAAAATGGGCTGCGCCAAGGGGCCTCAGCCCTGCGCGGAATATGCTCTCGCGCGCGCCGCCACGAAACGATTCCTTTCTCGAAAATTCAGAATGGTTACGGGCGTTCAGAACTCAAGCCAGGTCCCCAGCTTGACCGCAGCCTCATCAGGGCCGGACAGCGGGGTGATCAGGCCCAGTTCGATCTTCGCGGGGCCAATCACGTCGTGGACGACGCTGGTCGCGAGCTTGGCGGAAAAGCCGGCCTCCTCCGTCTGTTCAAGACGGAACTGGTTGATGATCATCATTGCCTGCGTCGCATGCAGTCCAATGGTCAGATCGGCCTTGCTGGTCACTTCCGAGGTGAGGTAGCCGAGCATGCTGGCCGGAAGTTCGGCCAATTCCGCCTGATCCTTCATCGCCCCCGCGACCTTCAGCCGTGTCTCAAGCGACAGCCAGCCGCCCTGCATGATGCCCTGGAACCCCCTGCCCCAGTTCGCCCCAGCCTGGGCCAGGGGAAGGAACATGCCGTCCCGCTTTGCCATGCCGATCCCAAGCGAGAAGGACAGCCGGTTTTCGCCCAAGGGCTCTGGCGCATGCTGCAGCCAGAAAAGCGCGCTCGTCTCGCCGACATTGGTATAGCCGAGTTCGAAGCCAAGGGTCTGGCGCGGGGTCAGGCCATATTCGCCATACAGGCTGCTATAGCTGTTCTTGTCCGCGTCGCGCTCATCCGAGAGCGCGAGAAAGCTCTGCCCCTGCCCTCGCGGCCAGGGGCCGGCGGCAGCGATCGCAGGATGAAGCAGCGCGATCAGGGCAAGCCAGCGCAGCCATTTTCGCCCCATCTCATGCTCCTTCGCGGGAATTGCCGACGGAAGGTAGCCGGGAACTGGTTAGCAGAAGGTTAACAGAGCCGCGCAAAGCAAAACGCCCCGGATCTCTCCGGGGCGCTTCATAGATCAGGTGCGGGCCGAAATCAGCCGCGCTCTTCGATGATGGTCACCAGATGCGGGATCTTGTTGACCATGCCGCGCACGGCCGGAGTGTCTTCCAGCTCGCGGGTGCGGTTCATCTTGTTCAGCCCCAGGCCTTTCAGCGTCTCGCGCTGGACGGCCGGACGACGGATCGGCGAGCCGATCTGCTTGACGACGATGGTTTTAGCCATGTGTCCGCTCCTTACGCTTCGACAGCGGCTTCAGCAGCCGGCTTGTCGTTCGAGGGCAGGATGTCCGCCACCTTCTTGCCACGACGCTGGGCGACGTTGCGGGGCGAAGCTTCCTTCTTGAGACCGTCGATGGTGGCGCGGATCATGTTGTAGGGGTTCTGCGAGCCTTGCGACTTCGCAACAACGTCCTGAACGCCCAGCATCTCGAAGACAGCGCGCATCGGACCACCGGCGATGATCCCGGTACCCGGAACGGCGGTCCGCATGATCACTTTACCGGCGCCGTGACGGCCTTCGATATCGTGGTGCAGGGTGCGGCCGTCGCGCAGCGGGACGCGAACCAGCGAACGTTTCGCTTGCTCGGTTGCCTTGCGGATCGCCTCGGGGACCTCTTTGGCCTTGCCCTTGCCGAAGCCGACACGGCCACGCTGGTCGCCGACAACGACGAGAGCGGCGAAGCCGAAGCGCTTACCACCCTTGACGGTTTTCGACACACGGTTGATCGCGACCAAGCGGTCGGCGAATTCCGGGGTTTCTTCGCGATCTTCGCGGCGACCCCGACGGTTTTCACGTTCTGCCATATGGCATTCCTTTTTCAACTGGCGCGGGTGGCGCCGTTAAATCCGATCCTGGTGGGCCAAAGGCAAGCCAATGGCCCCCGGATCATCGGGGCGGTGCGAACACCGCCCGCAGTACTTAGAACTTCAGACCACCTTCGCGGGCCGCATCGGCCAGCGCTTTGATCTTGCCGTGGAACAGGAAACCACCGCGGTCGAAGATGACTTCTTCGACGCCGGCCTTCTTCGCGCGCTCTGCAATTGCAGCGCCGATCTTGGCCGCGGCTTCCAGGTTGTTCTTGCCAACAACGCCCAGGTCCTTCTCGAGTGACGAGGCCGAGGCCAGGGTGACCCCTTTCACGTCGTCGATCAGTTGGACCGAGATGTTCTTGGACGAACGGTGAACGGACAGACGCGGACGGCCGTCCGAGATCTTCCGCAGTTTGTTCCGGACGCGCAGGCGGCGCTTGAGGAACAGCTCTCGTTTGTTCAGTGCCATTTTCGCGCCCCTTACTTCTTCTTGCCTTCCTTGCGGAAGACGACCTCACCCTTGTAGCGGATGCCTTTGCCCTTGTAGGGCTCGGGCTGACGCCACTCGCGGATGTTTGCCGCAACCTGGCCGACCAGCTGCTGGTCGATGCCTTCGATCACGATCTCGGTCTGCTTCGGCGAGGTGATCGTCACGCCTTCCGGCGTTTCGAAGTTCACGTCATGCGAATAGCCCAGAGCCAGTTTCAGGGTTTTGCCCTGCATCGTGGCGCGGTAACCCACGCCCTGGATTTCCAGCTCTTTCTTGAAGCCTTCGCTGACGCCGACAGTCAGGTTCTCGACCATCGAGCGGGTCATGCCCCACTGCTGGCGAGCGCGCTTCGACTGGCCGCGCGGAGCGACCTTGACGGCACCGTCCTCGAGCGAGAGCGTCACATCGTCGGTCGCAGTGAAGGTACGGGCGCCTTTCGGGCCTTTCACTTCAATCGTCTGACCTTTGATTTCAGCAGTCACGCCTTTCGGGAGGGCGACCGGTTTTTTACCAATCCGAGACATCTCTGCCCTCCTTAGAACACGGTGCAGAGGACTTCGCCGCCAACATTGGCGTTGCGAGCCGCTGCGTCCGACATCACGCCTTTCGGCGTCGAGACGATGGAAACGCCCAGGCCGTTGCGGACCGACGGGATTTCCTTGACCGAGGCATAAACCCGGCGACCGGGTTTGGACACGCGCGCGAGTTCGCGGATGACCGGAGTGCCTTCGTAGTATTTCAGGCTGATTTCCAGTTCGGCATGGCCCGACGCAGAGGTCGTGGCTTCATAGCCGCGGATGTAGCCTTCGGATTTCAGCACGTCCAGAACCCAAGCGCGCAGCTTGGAGGCCGGAGTGCGAACGGTCGATTTGCCGCGCATCTGAGCATTGCGGATGCGGGTCAGCATATCGCCGAGAGGATCGTTCATCGACATAATGCCCCCTTACCAGCTCGATTTGACCATGCCAGGGATCTGACCGAACGAGCCGAGCTCGCGCAGCATGATCCGCGACAGTTTCAGTTTACGGTAATACGCGTGCGGACGGCCGGTCAGTTGGCACCGGTTGTGCAGACGCGTAGCCGAGGAATTGCGCGGCAGTTCAGCCAGTTTCAGGCTGGCCTTGAAGCGCTCTTCCATCGGGCGGGACTGGTCGTGGATGACTTCGTTCAGGGCAGCGCGCTTGGCGGCGTATTTCTGAACCAGTTTCTCGCGCTTCTTCTCGCGCTCGACCATGGATTTCTTAGCCATATCTCTTTCCCTTCGCGATCAGCTGTTGAACGGCATGTTGAAGTGCTTCAACAGCGATTTCGCTTCCGCGTCGGTCGGCGCGGTGGTGCAGATGATGATGTCCATCCCCAGAACTTCGTCGACCTTGTCGAAGTTGATTTCCGGGAACACGATGTGCTCTTTCAGGCCCATGGCGTAGTTGCCGCGACCATCGAACGAGCTGCCCTTGACGCCGCGGAAGTCGCGGACGCGCGGCAGCGCGATGTTGATCAGGCGATCCAGGAATTCGTACATCCGGTCGCCACGCAGGGTCACTTTCGTGCCCAGCGGCATTTCTTCACGGACGCGGAAGCCTGCGATGGACTTCTTGGCATGGGTGATGACAGCCTTCTGACCCGCGATCAGCGAGAGCTCTTCAGCACCTTGCTTGACCTTTTTCGTGTCTTTCACGGCTTCGCCGATGCCCATGTTCAGGACGATCTTGTCCAGACGCGGGATCTGCATGTCGTTCTTGTAGCCGAACTCTTCTTTCAGGGCAGCGCGAATGGTGTCGCGGAACTGCGCTTTGAGACGCGGCGTGTAGGTGGCTTGGTCCAGCATCAGATCACGTCTCCCGTGGTCTTGGCGAAGCGGACTTTCTTGCCGTCTTCCACGCGGAAGCCGACGCGGGTCGCTTTACCGTTCTTGTCCATGAGCGCCAGGTTCGACAGGTCGATCGGCATGGCTTTCGCCACGCGGCCACCTTGCGAGGTCTGGGTCTGACGGGTGTGGCGGATCGCGACGTTGACGCCGTCAACAACAGCCTTGTTCTCTTTGGGAAGAACAGCCGAGATCTCGCCCTGCTTGCCTTTGTCCTTGCCGGCCAGCACGACGACCTTGTCGCCTTTTTTCAGCTTGGCAGCCATTACAGCACCTCCGGAGCGAGCGAGATGATCTTCATGAAGTTCTTCGCACGCAGCTCACGAACGACCGGCCCGAAGATACGGGTACCAACCGGCTCACCCTGGTTGTTCAGGATGACGGCGGCGTTGCGGTCGAAACGGATCGAGGTGCCGTCTTCACGCTTCACTTCTTTCGCGGTGCGCACGACGACGGCCTTGCGGACATCACCTTTCTTCACGCGGCCGCGCGGAATGGCTTCCTTGACGGAGACGACAATGATGTCGCCCACCGACGCATAGCGACGGTGCGAGCCACCCAGGACCTTGATGCACTGAACTCGGCGAGCGCCGGAGTTGTCAGCGACATCCAGATTGGTCTGCATCTGGATCATTGGATTACTCCCGACCTTTGGGGACCAGCAACACCGGCCCCAGGGTTTCGATTAAGACTGGAAAAGCTCACGCCGAGGCTTCAACAGCGTCGACAAGCACAGTCCAGCGCTTGGTCTTCGAGATCGGGGCACATTCGATGATACGAACGGTGTCACCAACCTTGAATTGGTTTTCCGCGTCATGAGCGCGGTATTTCTTCGACGACCGCACAGTCTTGTGCAGCAGCGGGTGCTTGAAGCGACGCTCAACCAGAACGGTGACGGTCTGTTCGTTCTTGTCGCTGACGACCTTGCCTTGCAGGATGCGTTTGGGCATGGACCTGGCTCCTTAGTTCGACGCCGCGGCTTCCGCCGCTTTCTGGTTCAGAATGGTTTTCACACGAGCGACGTCGCGACGGACGGCGCGCATGCGGGCGGTCGACTCGAGCTGGCCGGTGGCCTGCTGGAAGCGCAGGTTGAACGCTTCCTTTTTCAGCGAGAGCAGCTGTTCTTTCAGCTGGTCCGGCGTCTTGTCTTTCAGTTCCAGCGCTTTCATACGCCATTTCCTTTCAACATCACCGGAGGGCCCCTGCTGCCAGGGCAACCCTGATTCCGGTGGAGTTTCATGATGAAGGCTTGCCCTTACAGGGAGACCCCGTTTTTTGCAAGCCTCTTTGTGGAAAACTTGCATGTAGAACGCCCCGCCGGTTTCCCGACGGGGCGTCACTTTCAGGTGCGAACTGGGATTACCAGTCTTCGCGGGCAACGATGCGGGTCAGCACCGGCAGCTTGTTGGCACCCAGGCGCAGAGCTTCACGCGCGATATCTTCGGCAACGCCGTCGATTTCGAACATGATGCGGCCGGGGTGAACACGAGCTGCCCAGTAGTCCACCGAACCCTTACCTTTACCCATCCGCACTTCGGTCGGCTTCGAGGAAACCGGAACGTCCGGGAAAATCCGGATCCAGACCCGGCCCTGACGCTTCATGTGACGGGTGATCGCGCGGCGGGCCGCTTCGATCTGGCGGGCGGTGACACGCTCGGGCTCGGTAGCCTTCAGGGCGAACGAGCCGAAGTTCAGGGCGAAACCGCCCTTGGCTTCGCCGTGGATCCGGCCCTTGTGCTGTTTGCGGAACTTGGTCCGTTTCGGTTGCAGCATCTCAACTACTCCTTAGCGCGCGTCGCGGTCACGACGCGGACCACGCGGAGACGGGCCGTCCTGCGCTTCAATCGCGCGACGGTCACGTGCCTGCGGGTCATGCTCCATGATCTCGCCTTTGAAGATCCAGGTCTTCACACCGATGATCCCGTAGGGGGTCGTGGCTTCCGACAGTGCATAGTCGATGTCGGCGCGCAGGGTGTGCAGCGGAACGCGGCCTTCGCGGTACCATTCGGTACGAGCGATCTCGGCGCCACCAAGGCGGCCCGAAACGTTCACACGAATGCCCAGTGCACCCATGCGCATGGCGTTCTGAACGGCACGCTTCATGGCGCGACGGAACGAAACGCGGCGCTCGAGCTGCTGAGCGATCGACTCGGCAACCAACTGGGCGTCCAGCTCGGGCTTGCGGACTTCAACGATGTTGAGGTGCAGTTCCGAGTCGGTGAAGTTCGTCAGCTTCTTGCGCAGGGTTTCAATATCGGCGCCTTTTTTGCCGATGATGACACCCGGGCGCGCGGCATAGATCGTGACGCGGCACTTCTTGTGCGGACGCTCGATGATGACGCGGCTGACGCCGGCTTGCTTGGCTTCCGTATGGATGAAATCACGGATCTTCAGGTCTTCCAGCAACAGGTTGCCGTAGTCCTTGTCATCCGCATACCAACGGCTGTCCCAGGTACGGTTGACCTGAAGACGCATCCCGATTGGGTTTACTTTCTGACCCATTACGCGCGCTCCTCGACCTGACGCACCTTGATGGTGATTTCCGAAAACGGCTTCATGATCTTGCCGTAACGACCACGGGCGCGCGGACGGCCACGTTTCATGACCAGGTTCTTGCCAACCCAAGCTTCGGCGACGATCAGATTGTCGACGTCGAGATTGTGGTTGTTCTCTGCATTGGCGATGGCCGACTGAAGGCATTTCTTCACGTCGCCCGCGATACGCTTGTGCGAGAAGGTCAGGTCGGCCAGAGCCTTGTCGACCTTCTTGCCGCGGATCAGCGCCGCAACCAGGTTCAGCTTCTGCGGCGAGGTGCGAAGCATCTTGGTCTTCGCAAACGCCTCGTTATCCGCCACGCGGCGCGGATTCTGTTCCTTACCCATGACGATTACTTCCTTTTCGCTTTCTTGTCGGCGGCGTGACCGTAATAGGTCCGCGTCGGCGAGTATTCACCAAACTTCTGACCGATCATCTCCTCGGTCACGGCGACCGGGATATGCTTGTGACCATTGTAGACACCGAAGGTCAGGCCGACAAATTGCGGCAGAATGGTCGAACGACGCGACCAAATCTTGATGACATCCGACTTGCCGGCGTCGCGGGCTTTTTCGGCCTTGCGAAGCACGTAAGCGTCGACAAAGGGGCCCTTCCAAACTGAACGTGCCATGGATTAGCGTCCCTTCTTGGCGTGACGCGACCGCAGGATGTACTTGTCGGTCGATTTGTTCGTGCGGGTGCGGTTGCCCTTGGTGCCTTTGCCCCAGGGAGTAACCGGGTGACGACCGCCCGAAGTCCGGCCTTCACCACCACCATGCGGGTGGTCGATCGGGTTCATGGCAACACCGCGAACGCTCGGGCGGATGCCCTTGTGGCGGTTGCGGCCTGCTTTACCCAGGTTCTGGTTCGAGTGGTCGGAGTTCGACACGGCGCCGATGGTGGCCATGCATTCCTGACGCACCAGACGCAGCTCGCCCGAGGACAGGCGGATCTGGGCGTAGCCGCCATCGCGGCCGACGAACTGGGCATAGGTCCCAGCCGAACGGGCGATCTGGCCGCCTTTGCCGGGCTTCAGCTCGACGTTGTGAACGATCGTACCGATCGGCATGCCCGAGAAGGGCATGGCGTTACCGGGCTTCACGTCAACCTTGGCGCCGGCAACAACCTTGTCGCCAACTGCCAGACGCTGCGGAGCGAGGATATAGGCCTGCTCGCCGTCTTCGTATTTGATGAGCGCGATGAAGGCGGTGCGGTTGGGATCGTATTCGATCCGCTCGACCGTCGCCGAAACATCGAACTTGGTGCGCTTGAAGTCAACGATGCGGTAAAGACGCTTCGCCCCGCCGCCCTTGCGGCGCATCGTGATCCGTCCGGTGTTGTTCCGGCCGCCGTTCTTGGTCAGACCCTCAGTGAGGGATTTGACCGGGCGCCCTTTCCAAAGCTCCGAACGGTCGATCAGAACCAGCCCACGCTGGCCAGGCGTCGTCGGTTTATACGACTTGAGTGCCATGCTTTCTGTCTTCCGTTGCTTTGGACCGTAGGTGGTCCGTTTCAGTCAAAATACGACGGCCCCGCTAGGGGGCCGCCGATTCGATGGCTCTATATCAGAGGCCGGTCGACACGTCGATGGTGTTACCGGCTTCCAGCGTGACATAGGCCTTTTTCACGTCCGAACGGACGCCAGGGCGGCCGCGGAAACGCTTGGTCTTGCCTTTGGTGATCGTGGTGTTGACCGCTTTCACCTTGACGTTGAACAGAGCTTCGACGGCATCCTTGATGGCCGGCTTGCTCGAGTCCTTCGCCACCTGGAAGACATAGGCGTTGGCTTCGGAAGCCATCGTCGCCTTCTCGGTGATGATCGGCTTGACGATCACATCGTAATGTTCGGGCTTCGTGGTCATTTCAGACGAGCCTCCAGAGCTTCGACACCAGCGCGCGTCAGCACGAGCGTGTCGCGACGCAGGATGTCATAGACGTTGGCACCCATCGACGGCAGGACGTCCACGCCTTCGAGGTTGCGGGCGGCACGGGCGAAGTTTTCGTTCACTTCGGCACCGTCGATCACCAGAACGCGCTTCCAGCCGTTTTCCTTGACCGCTTTGGCAACGGCCGAGGTCTTGGCGTCGGCGATGTTCAGGCTTTCCACGATGACCAGCTCACCCGCGGCGACTTTGGCCGAAAGGGCGTGCTTGAGGCCAAGCGCACGAACTTTCTTCGGCAGGTCGAAAGCGTGCGAACGCGGGGTCGGGCCCTTGTACACACCACCGTGACGGAAGGTCGGCGCCTTGCGGGAGCCGTGACGTGCGCCACCGGTGCCCTTCTGGCGGTAGATCTTCTTGGTCGAGTAGCTGACATCCGACTTGCCCAGGACCGAGTGGGTCCCCTGCTGTGCCTTCGCACGCTGCCAGCGCACGACGCGATGCAGCAGGTCCGCACGCGGCTCGAGCCCGAAGATGTCATCGCTCAGGTCGATGTCACCGGCTTTGCCGGCTTCGAGCGTGATCACATCGAGTTTCATCAGTTGTCTCCTTCGGGCGCAACGGCCTCGGCAGAGACCTGAGCCTCAGCGGCAGCCTTCGAACGGGTCGCGGCCGGGAAAACGGTGTTTTCGGCCAGCGGCTTCTTGACGGCGTCCTTGATGGTGACCCAGCCGCCTTTCGAGCCCGGAACCGAGCCCTTGACCATGATCAGGCCACGCTCTGCATCGGTCTTGACGACCTGCAGGTTCTGCGTGGTGACACGGACGGCACCCAGGTGACCCGCCATCTTCTTGCCTTTGAAGACCTTACCCGGGTCTTGGCACTGGCCGGTCGAACCGTGCGAACGGTGCGAGATCGACACACCGTGCGAGGCGCGCAGACCACCGAAGTTGTGGCGCTTCATCGCACCGGCAAAGCCTTTACCGATCGAGGTGCCGGCGATGTCGACGAACTGACCCGCGAAATAGTGGTCGGCGATGATTTCCTCGCCCACTTCGATCAGGTTTTCTTCGGCAACGCGGAATTCCGCGATCTTGCGCTTCGGCGCGACATTGGCCTTCGCGAAGTGACCGCGCAGGGCAGCGGTGGTGCGCTTGGCTTTCGCCTCGCCGGCACCGAGCTGCAGCGCAACGTAGCCGTCTTTTTCGACGGTGCGCTGAGCAACAACCTGCAGGTTGTCAACGTGAAGGACGGTGACGGGAACTTGACGCCCGTCTTCGAGGAACAGCCGGGTCATGCCCAGCTTCTTGGCAATTACACCAGTCCGCAGCATAATGGCCTCCTTACACCTTGATTTCGACGTCAACGCCGGCGGCGAGGTCGAGCTTCATCAGGGCGTCAACGGTCTGGGGGGTCGGATCGACGATGTCCAGCAGACGCTTGTGCGTGCGGATTTCCCACTGGTCACGGGATTTCTTGTCGATGTGCGGACCGCGCAGAACGGTGAATTTCTCGATTTTGTTCGGCAGCGGAATCGGGCCACGAACCTGAGCGCCGGTGCGCTTCGCGGTGTTGACGATTTCCTGCGTGCTGGCATCCAGGACGCGGTAATCGAACGCCTTGAGCCGGATACGGATATTCTGGCTTTGCATTATCATCCCTCTTGCGGGGCGAATTCAGTTGAGAGGCAGACGTCACACCACGTGGCGCCTGCTTCGAACCGTAAAATTGAGCAGGCCGCCCATATATGGCGGCCCGCGCAAAAGCAACCGATTCTTGTGAAACCAGCAGCGATGGGGCTTGATGCTCTATCTGGGCCAGCGAGTCAAGCCTTGCCTGCCCCGATCTTGGGCCGGACGCGCCGCAATATGCCCTGCCCTCCACGACGGTTGGCCGCCTCCAGAGCAAGCGCCAGAAGAAGCGATCCCACGATGCCGAAACCAGCGAGCGCATAGCCCGAAAGCCCGAGCTTTCCTCCGATCACCTGCACCAGGATATGCGCCAGATAGACGGTCAGAGATAGACGCGCGCAGAGTTCGGACAGCCAAGTCGAGGGCAAGTGGATCGACGTGACAAAAATAGCAAGCGCCGAGCCCCAGACAATGGTGGCATTGTCCGGATCATCGCGCAGCGCAAAAAGAACAGCACCGGACAGCGTCAGGGACAAAAGCGCCCGGGAGCCGAGCCTGAAATACGCGAGGCCGATCAGGGCAGGCACGATGCCAAATGCCCATTGGCCGAAAGGGGGCATGGTTGGCGTGGCGAAACAGGCGACGAGCAGCGCCGCGAGGATCGGCGCAAGCAGGAGCGGCGCCTGAGCTCTGAGCAAGGTGCCGAGCAGTGCGACAAGGCAGGCAAAGGGCAGAAACCAAAGATGCAATGCCGTGCCCGTCAACAGCATGTTGGCCTGAAGCCAGTCAAACGGCGGAGCGCCCCGCGACAGGGCCTGTGCGGTATTGACGGCGCCATAGACAGCAGACCAGATGACGAACGGGACAAGCAATCTTCTCAGGCGGTGCCGAAGACCCTCTCCGGACGGCATGCCCAGCAAGATCAGGAAAAAGGGAAGGCCCAAATAGGCAAGCCGATGAAATGGCGCCTGGCTATGGAACCAGACTATGCCGAATGCCGCAACCAAACGGAAATAGTCGATAGAACCGTTCCGCACTGGGAGTTCTCCCAAGAAGGACCCGATCGATGATAGCCGGGGCGGCACTTCCGTCAAGGTGATCAAGCGCGTGCCTATCCACGAACCTCTTGGCCCGAATGCAAGAAGGCCGCCCCCGAGGGAGCGGCCCTTTCATCGCGATATCCCCGAGGGGATCACCCGATGATCTTCTTTCCCGAATTACTTCAGGATTTTCGAGACGACGCCTGCGCCGACGGTGCGGCCGCCTTCACGGATGGCGAAGCGCAGCTTCTCTTCCATCGCGATCGGGGCGATCAGTTCGACTTCGAACTTCAGGTTGTCGCCCGGCATCACCATCTCGGTGCCTTCCGGCAGCTTCACGGTGCCGGTCACGTCCGTCGTGCGGAAGTAGAACTGCGGACGGTAGTTCGCGAAGAACGGCGTGTGACGGCCACCCTCTTCCTTGGTCAGGATGTAGGCTTCGGCTTCGAAGGTCGTGTGCGGCGTCACCGATTTCGGCTTCACCAGGACCTGGCCACGCTCGACGCCATCACGGTCGATGCCGCGCAGCAGAACGCCGACATTGTCGCCAGCCTCACCGCGATCCAGCAGCTTGCGGAACATCTCGACGCCGGTGCAGGTGGTTTTCTTGGTGTCGCGGATGCCCACGATCTCAAGCTCGTCACCGACGTTGACGGCGCCACGCTCGACGCGGCCGGTCACAACCGTGCCGCGGCCCGAGATCGAGAACACGTCTTCGATCGGCAGCAGGAACGGCTGGTCGACAGCGCGCTCGGGCGTCGGGATGTATTCGTCGACAGCGGCGATCAGCGCGCGGATCGAGTTCTCGCCGATCTCGGCGTCGCGGCCTTCCAGAGCGGCCAGAGCCGAGCCCTTGATGATCGGAATGTCATCGCCGGGATAGTCGTAGGAGGACAGAAGCTCGCGCACTTCCATCTCGACCAGTTCCAGAAGCTCTTCGTCATCCACCTGGTCGACCTTGTTCAGGTAGACGACCATGTAGGGAATGCCGACCTGGCGGCCCAGCAGGATGTGCTCGCGCGTCTGCGGCATCGGGCCGTCGGCAGCGTTCACCACCAGGATCGCGCCGTCCATCTGCGCAGCACCCGTGATCATGTTCTTCACGTAGTCGGCGTGGCCGGGGCAGTCGACGTGGGCGTAGTGACGGCTTTCCGACTCGTACTCAACGTGCGCGGTCGAGATCGTGATGCCGCGGGCGCGCTCTTCCGGGGCGCCGTCGATCTGGTCATAGGCCTTGAAGTCACCAAAATACTTGGTGATCGCAGCCGTCAGCGTCGTCTTGCCGTGGTCAACGTGACCAATGGTCCCGATGTTGACGTGCGGTTTCGTACGTTCAAACTTTGCCTTTGCCATAAGCAGGGCTCCTTGGATTCAATTGTTCTAGGAGGAAAGGCGGGGCCTCGGCCCCGCCATCCCTATCAGGCGTATTTCTTCTGGATCTCGTCCGAGATGTTCTGCGGCACGGCTTCGTAATGGTCGAACTGCATCGAGAACACTGCGCGGCCCGAGGACATCGAGCGCAGGTTGTTGATGTAGCCGAACATGTTGGCCAGCGGCACGAAAGCATCGATGACGTTGGCATTGCCGCGGCTGTCCTGACCACGGACCATGCCACGACGGCTGGTCAGGTCGCCGATGATCGAACCGGTATATTCTTCCGGCGTCACGACTTCCACTTTCATGATCGGCTCGAGCAGTTTCGCACCGGCCTTTTTCAGACCTTCGCGCATCGCGGCACGGGCAGCGATTTCGAAGGCCAGAACCGACGAGTCGACGTCGTGGAAAGCACCGTCGGTCAGGGCGACCTTGAAGTCGATGACCGGGAAGCCTGCCAGCGGGCCCGAGTCCATGACGGACTTGATGCCTTTTTCGACGCCGGGGATGTATTCCTTCGGAACCGCACCACCAACGATCTTCGATTCGAACGAGTAGCCTTCGCCGGGCTCGGTCGGGGTGATCGTCAGCTTCACGCGCGCGAACTGGCCGGTACCACCGGTCTGTTTCTTGTGCGTGTAGTCGATATCGGCCGCGGTCGAGATCGTTTCACGGTAAGCCACCTGCGGCGCACCGATGTTGGCTTCGACCTTGAACTCGCGCTTCATCCGGTCGACCAGGATGTCGAGGTGAAGTTCGCCCATGCCCTTCATGATGGTCTGGCCCGACTCGAGGTCGGTCTCGACGCGGAAGGACGGGTCTTCGGCTGCCAGGCGAGCGAGGGCAAGGCCCATCTTTTCCTGGTCGGCTTTCGACTTGGGCTCGACGGCGATCTCGATGACCGGCTCGGGGAAGGTCATGGTTTCCAGAACCACCGGGTTCGACGGATCGCAAAGCGTGTCGCCCGTGGTGGTTTCCTTCAGACCGGCCAGCGCGATGATGTCGCCTGCAAAGGCTTCTTCGATCTCCTCGCGGTTGATCGAGTGCATCATCATCATCCGGCCAACGCGCTCGCGCTTGCCTTTGGTCGAGTTCATCATCTGGTCGCCTTTCTTCAGCACGCCTGAATAGAGGCGGGTGAAGGTCAGCGAGCCGACGAAGGGGTCGTTCATGATCTTGAACGCGAGGCCCGAGAAGGGCTGCGCATCATCTGCACGACGCTCGAGGTTCCGCGTTTCGGTCTCATCGCCCGGGGCAAAGCCCATATAGGCGGGGACGTCCAGCGGCGAGGGCAGGAAGTCGATGACCGAGTTCAGAAGCGGCTGAACGCCCTTGTTCTTGAACGCCGAGCCAGCGGTGACCGGGAAGAACGACAGCGACAGCGTGCCCTTGCGGATCAGACCGCGCAGGGTGGCTTCGTCGGGCTCGTTGCCTTCCAGATAGGCTTCCATGGCGGCATCGTCCTGCTCGACGGCAAGCTCGATCATGTTCGAGCGCCATTCGTCGGCCAGGTCCTGCAGCTCTTCGCGGATCGGTTGACGGACCCAGCTCGCGCCGAGATCTTCGCCTTTATAGACCCACTCTTCCATCTTGATCAGGTCGACGATGCCTTCCAGCTTGTCCTCGGCGCCGATCGGGAAAGCGATCGGGCACGGGATGCCGCCGGTACGGTCCTTGATCATCTTCACGCAGTTGAAGAAGTCAGCGCCGATCTTGTCCATCTTGTTGACGAACACGATCCGCGGAACCTTGTAGCGGTCAGCCTGGCGCCACACGGTCTCGGTCTGCGGTTCGACACCAGCGTTGGCGTCGAGAAGGCAGATCGCACCGTCAAGCACGGCCAGCGAACGTTCGACTTCGATGGTGAAGTCGACGTGGCCGGGGGTGTCGATGATGTTGAAGCGGTACTTCGTGTCCGAGGTGCCTTCGGTGGTCGGATCTTCCTGGCGCTGCCAGAAAGTGGTCGTCGCAGCCGAGGTAATGGTGATGCCCCGCTCCTGCTCCTGCTCCATCCAGTCCATGGTCGCGGCGCCGTCGTGGACTTCGCCGATCTTGTGGGACTTGCCGGTGTAGTAGAGGATGCGCTCGGTCGTCGTGGTCTTGCCCGCGTCGATGTGGGCCATGATCCCGAAGTTACGGTAGCGCTGGAGCGGATATTCCCGTGCCATGATGCTATTCCCTTACCAGCGGTAGTGGCTGAACGCTTTGTTCGCGTCGGCCATCTTGTGGGTGTCTTCGCGTTTCTTGACAGCGGTGCCGCGGCCGTTGACGGCATCGGCGAGCTCGCCAGCGAGACGCTCTTCCATGGTGTGCTCGTTGCGGTTCTTCGCCGCAGCAATCAGCCAACGGATAGCCAGAGCTTCGCGGCGGGTCGGACGGACTTCGACCGGAACCTGGTAGGTGGCACCACCAACGCGGCGCGAACGGACTTCAACCGAAGGCTTCACGTTGTCGAGGGCTTCGTGGAAGACTTCGATCGGCTCACGCTTCAGTTTGCCCTGAACGCGATCAAGCGCCGAGTAAACGATGCGTTCGGCAGTCGATTTCTTGCCGTCAACCATCAGGTTGTTCATAAATTTGGTCAGCACGCGATCGCCAAATTTGGCGTCGGGCAGAACTTCGCGCTTCTCAGCGGCGTGACGACGGGACATTGATGCCTCTCCTTACTTCGGACGCTTCGCGCCGTATTTCGAACGGCGTTGACGACGGTCTTTGACGCCCTGGGTGTCCAGCACACCGCGCAGGATGTGGTAACGGACACCCGGAAGGTCTTTCACACGGCCGCCACGGATCAGCACGACGCTGTGTTCCTGGAGGTTGTGCTTTTCGCCCGGGATGTAGGAGATGACCTCGAAGCCATTCGTCAGACGCACCTTGGCGACTTTACGCATAGCGGAGTTCGGTTTCTTCGGCGTGGTGGTATACACACGCGTGCACACGCCGCGTTTCTGCGGGCACCCTTGAAGGTGCTGCGATTTCGAGCGCTGCACTTTGGGCTGCCGCGGTTTGCGGATCAGCTGTTGGATCGTCGGCATTCGGTTCCCCGTCTTGCTTTCGTCAATACTCGCAGCGATTGCTGCGCCACTTCTCGACAGCGTTACGCGCCCATCGCGAAACGCCACGACCCATCCGATCCCATGTGGGAGGATGGGTTAGATTCCAGAGGATCGGGGCTCTCGCCCGGATCTTGACCAAATAAAGGTTCTGGGCACCAGGCAGGACTCTGCCGGGTGTGCGGCGTATAGGGGGAATCGGAGGGGGAGTCAACAGCAACCCCCGGGCCGACAAGGCCCCTGCCCCCAGCGTGGTCAGTTTGCACCCGGCAGGCCATTGTCGCAGGCAGCAGTATCGAACTGCGGCAGCTCCGCTCCGGTCATCAGGCGTGAATTCCGCACGGTCGGCGCGATCGGCCCCGGAATCAGGACCCCGATCAGCTAGACCTTCGCAATTGCCGTTCCCTGAGGATGGAATAGATGCCGGCCCCGACCACGAGCATCGACCCCGCCCAGGTCCAGAGATCCGGCCATTCCCCGAAAATCACGAGCCCAAGAAAGATCGCCCAAAGCAGCGAGGTATAGCGGAAGGGTGCGACAAACGAGACCTCTCCAACCCGCATCGAGGCTACTGCCGTAAGGTAGCCGACGGTCAGCAAGGACGCGGCCATGCCAAGAAGGCCCAGCTCGAACAGGTTCGGGACACGCCAATCCTCGCCGAAGCCCAAGACGAAACCCGACAGCATCACCATCAATGCCGCGTGAAATGCGATTGTCGACGAACTGATCGCGGGCGAAAACAGCCGGGTCGAAATGTCGCGCACCACGATCAACCCCATGGCGGACAGCGCGGCGACCGACCAGCCGTCGAACGCCCCGGTGCCAGGCCTCAGGATCAGCAGAACGCCCAGGAAACCGATGCCGATGGCGCTGAGCCTGCGCCAGCCCAGTCGCTCGCGGAAAATCACCGCCGCCGCCAGCGTCACGGCCAGAGGCAGTGCCTGCATGATCGCGGAAATATCCGCGAGCGCCATCTGTCTGAGCGCCAGCAGGTAAAGCGCTGTCGACACGATATCCGCAGCGCCGCGAAGGATCAGCGTGCCAACGTCGCCCCGCGGGACGGCAACTTGAATTCGGCGACCCTGCACCCGCGCAAAGATCAGCATCAGTCCCAGGACGCACGCACCCCGGATGGCGATCGATTCGTAAAGCGGCAGGGTCCGGGTGACTGCCTTCATCAGCGAGTCATTCGTCGTGAAGGTGGCCATGCACAGGATCATCAGCGACATGCCGCGGATATTGTCTGCAATGTCATGGGTTGCGCTGACCGCGATCGACCGTGGACCGACCCGGCGGCTGGGCGAAATGATGGGTGCGCGCATGCTGACTCCGATCCGACCCGGCAAGGGTTAAGCAAGCGGAGAGACAAAGGCCAGAATCACATGATTCCCGCGGCAGAAAAATCCGCGCTGTGTCAAAAGCCAAAGGGCCCGGCATTGCGCCGGGCCCCTGGAGTTTCGAAATGGTCGGTCGAGATCAGTTCTCGCCAGCCGCCTGGACCGGAGATTCTTCCGGCGCGATCAGCGCGGCGGCGGCTTCGGCCTCGGCCTTGCGAGCCTCGATCACCTCGTTGTCGCGATCGGTCGCGATGCGACGCACGCGGGCGGTCGCGCCACCGGTACCGGCCGGGATCAGGCGGCCGACGATGACGTTTTCCTTGAGCCCGACCAGTTTGTCGCGCTTGCCCTGAACGGCAGCCTCGGTCAGCACGCGGGTCGTTTCCTGGAACGATGCGGCCGAGATGAAGCTGCGGGTCTGCAGGCTCGCCTTGGTGATGCCCAAGAGCACCGGCTCGCCCGCGGCCGGACGGCCACCCTTGGCTTCGATCTTGGCGTTCTCTTCCACGAACTCATCGCGGTCGACATGCTCGCCCTTCAGCAGCGTGGTGTCACCGCTGTCGAGGATCTCGATCTTCTGCAGCATCTGGCGAACGATCACCTCGATGTGCTTGTCGTTGATCTTCACGCCCTGCAGTCGATAGACGTCCTGCACTTCGTCGATGAGGTAGTCGGCCAGAGCCTCGATCCCCATGATGCGCAGGATGTCATGCGGTGCCGGGTTGCCGTCCATGATGTAGTCACCCTTCTGCACGAAGTCGCCTTCGTGAACCGGGATGTGCTTGCCTTTCGGCACCATGTATTCGACCGCGGACAGCGTGTCGTCTGCAGGCTCGATCGCGATGCGGCGCTTGTTCTTGTAGTCCTTGCCGAAGCGCACATAACCGTCGATTTCGGCGATGATGGCGTGATCCTTCGGACGACGGGCTTCGAACAGCTCGGCAACGCGCGGCAGACCCCCGGTGATGTCCTTGGTCTTGGCGCCTTCGCGCGGGATACGCGCGACAACGTCACCGGCCTTGATCTCCTGCCCGTCTTCGACCGACAGGACCGCGTCAACCGACATCGGGTAGGTGACCGGGTTGCCCTGCTCGTTGCGAACCGGCTCGCCATCGGCATCGACGATGATGATCTCGGGCTTGAGCTCATTGCCTTTCGGGGCCGAGCGCCAATCCGTCACGATCTTCTGCGTCATGCCGGTCGCATCGTCGGTCTCGTCGCGGACCGAAAGGCCCGAGAGCAGATCGACATATTTCGCGACACCGGCCTTCTCGGCGATGATCGGCAGGGTATAGGGGTCCCATTCGAACATCTTCTGGCCACGCGCGACGACATCGCCTTCGCGCACGAACAGTTTCGAGCCATAGAACAGCTTGTGGTTCGCCAGCACGTCGCCTTGGGCGTTCGTGATATTGAGCTGCATGTTGCGGCTCATGACGATCAACTCGCCATTGGCGTTTTCCAGCGTGCTCTCGTTCTCGTACGCGATGGTGCCTTCTTGCGACGCGGCGATGAACGACTGCTGACCACCCTGCGCAATACCGCCGATGTGGAAGGTCCGCATCGTCAGCTGCGTGCCCGGTTCACCGATCGACTGCGCGGCGATGATGCCGACAGCTTCACCGATGTTGACGAGCGTGCCGCGCGCCAGGTCACGACCGTAGCAAAGCGCACAGATGCCGTCTTCGGATTCGCAGGTCAGGGCCGAGCGGATGCGGACGGACTGGACGCCAGCCTGTTCGATCTCGTCTGCCTTCCGCTCGTCGATCAGCTCGTTCTTGCGAACGATCACGACATCCTCACCCGGAACCAGAACGTCATCGGCAGCGGTCCGGCCCAGCACGCGCTCGGAAAGCGGGCTGACGACTTCGCCGTCATTGACCGCGGCCGAAGCCGTGATCGCGCGTTCGGTGCCGCAATCATGCTCGCGGATGATGCAGTCCTGTGCCACGTCGACCAGACGACGGGTCAGATAACCCGAGTTCGCGGTCTTCAGAGCGGTATCGGACAGACCTTTCCGCGCGCCGTGGGTCGAGTTGAAGTATTCAAGAACGGTCAGGCCTTCCTTGAAGTTCGAGATGATCGGCGTCTCGATGATCTCGCCGTTCGGCTTGGCCATCAGGCCGCGCATCCCGCCCAGCTGCTTCATCTGGCTGACCGAGCCCCGAGCGCCCGAATGCGCCATCATGTAGACCGAGTTCGGCTCCAGTTCGGCACCCTTCTCGTCCTTCTTCGTGGCCGAGATGGTCTTCATCATGGCGTCGGTGACCTTGTCGTTACATTTCGACCAAGCATCGACGACCTTGTTGTACTTCTCGCCCTGGGTGATCAGACCGTCCAGATACTGCTGTTCGAACTGCTTCACCTGGTCCTGGGTCTCTTCGACCAGTTCCCATTTCGCGGGCGGAATGACCATGTCGTCCTTGCCGAACGAAATGCCGGCACGGAACGCTTCGCGGAAGCCCAGACCCATGATCTGGTCACAGAAGATGACCGATTCCTTCTGGCCGCAATAGCGGTAGACGGTGTCGATGACGTTCTGGATGTCTTTCTTCCGCAGCAGGCGGTTCACCAGCTCGAAAGGTGCTTTCGCGTTCTTGGGCAGCAGGGCGCCCAGACGGATACGGCCCGGCGTGGTGTCGAAGCGCTTGATGACCTCGATGCCGTTCTCGTCGATCTGCGGCAGGCGCGCCTTGATCCGGGCATGCAGATGCACCGCGCCGGAAGCCAGCGCGTGTTCCACTTCTTCGAGATTGGCGAAGGCCATGCCTTCACCTTTCATACCCTCGCGTTCCATGGTCGTGTAGTACAGACCAAGAACCATGTCCTGCGACGGAACGATGATCGGCGCGCCGTTGGCGGGCGACAGAACGTTGTTCGTCGACATCATCAGGACGCGCGCTTCCAGCTGCGCTTCCAGCGACAGCGGAACGTGAACGGCCATCTGGTCACCGTCGAAGTCGGCGTTGAAGGCCGAACAGACCAGCGGGTGAAGCTGGATCGCCTTGCCTTCGATCAGCGTCGGCTCGAACGCCTGGATGCCCAGACGGTGCAGCGTCGGCGCACGGTTCAGAAGAACCGGGTGCTCGCGGATCACCTCGTCAAGGATGTCCCAGACCTCGGGACGCTCTTTCTCGACCAGCTTCTTCGCCTGCTTGACGGTCGAGCTGAGGCCCTTGGCTTCAAGACGCGAATAGATGAACGGCTTGAACAGCTCCAAGGCCATTTTCTTCGGCAGACCGCACTGGTGCAGCTTCAACTCCGGACCGGTCACGATGACCGAACGGCCCGAGAAGTCAACGCGCTTGCCCAGAAGGTTCTGACGGAAGCGACCCTGCTTGCCCTTCAGCATGTCCGACAGCGATTTCAGCGGGCGCTTGTTGTTCCCGGTGATGACGCGGCCACGGCGGCCGTTGTCGAACAGGGCGTCGACCGATTCCTGCAGCATCCGCTTTTCGTTGCGGACGATGATGTCGGGCGCGCGCAGCTCGATCAGGCGCTTCAGACGGTTGTTCCGGTTGATGACCCGGCGATACAGGTCGTTCAGATCCGAGGTCGCGAAGCGGCCGCCATCCAGCGGAACCAGCGGGCGCAGTTCCGGCGGGATGACCGGAACGACGGTCAGGACCATCCATTCCGGACGGTTGCCGGATTCCAGGAAGCTTTCGACGATCTTCAGGCGCTTGATGATCTTCTTCGGCTTCAGCTCGCCGGTCGCCTCTTTCAGCTCTTCGCGAAGCTGCTCGGCGGTGGCCGCGAGGTCGATATTCGACAGCATCTCGCGGATCGCCTCGGCACCGATATTGGCCGAGAACGCGTCAGCGCCATACTGGTCCTGCGCGTCGAGGAATTCTTCCTCGGTCAAGAGCTGGCCATAGGTCAGGTCGGTCAGGCCGGGCTCGATGACGACGTAGTTCTCGAAATACAGGATACGCTCGAGATCGCGCAGAGTCATGTCCAGCATCAGGCCGATGCGGCTCGGCAGCGACTTCAGGAACCAGATATGCGCGACCGGGGCGGCCAGCTCGATATGGCCCATGCGCTCGCGGCGGACCTTCTGCAGCGTCACTTCGACGCCGCATTTCTCGCAGACGAGGCCGCGATATTTCATGCGCTTGTATTTGCCGCAAAGGCATTCGTAATCCTTGATCGGGCCAAAGATACGCGCGCAGAACAGGCCGTCACGCTCGGGCTTGAACGTGCGGTAGTTGATGGTTTCGGGTTTCTTCACCTCGCCATAGGACCAGGCGAGGATTTCCTCGGGCGAGGCCAGCGAGATCTTGATTTCGTCGAACTGACGCGGCTGGGCCAGCGGGTTCAGCGGGTTGGTGGCAAGTTCCTGGTTCATTACAAATCCTTAGGTTCGCGTGCGTGGGTTGGGGGTAAGGGCCGAAGCCCTTACTCCTCGTCCTCCGCATCCAGGAGTTCCATGTTGAGGCCCAGACCCCGGACCTCCTTGACCAGAACGTTGAACGATTCCGGCACGCCGGCTTCGAAGTTGTCCTCGCCCTTGACGATGCTCTCGTAGACCTTGGTCCGGCCTGCCACGTCGTCCGACTTCACCGTCAGCATTTCCTGCAGGGTGTAGGCGGCGCCATAGGCTTCGAGGGCCCAGACCTCCATCTCACCCAGACGCTGACCACCGAACTGCGCCTTACCACCCAGCGGCTGCTGCGTGACGAGCGAGTACGGACCGGTCGAACGAGCGTGCATCTTGTCGTCGACAAGGTGGTGCAGCTTCAGGACATATTTGGCGCCAACCGTGACCTTGCGGGCGAACTGCTCGCCGGTCCGGCCGTCGAACACGACAGACTGACCGGAGGTGTCGAAGCCCGCGCGGCGCAGGGCATCGTTCACGTCCGCCTCTTTCGCACCGTCGAAGACGGGCGTGGCGATCGGAACGCCGGTGCGGACCGCGTTCGCGTGCTCGATCAGCATGTCGTCATCGACGCCCTCGAACTGCGTGGCGTAAAGATCGTCGCCATAGCCGTTCTTCATGGCTTCGCGGACAGGGGTCATGTCGCCGTTGCGGCGATAGTCCTGCAGCGCCTCGTCGATCTTGATGCCCAGGTTGCGCGATGCCCAACCCATGTGGGTTTCAAGGATCTGACCGACGTTCATCCGCGAAGGCACGCCAAGCGGGTTCAGCACCAGGTCGACGGGCGTGCCGTCAGCCAGGAAGGGCATGTCCTCGATCGGAACGACCTTCGAGACGACACCCTTGTTGCCGTGGCGACCGGCCATCTTGTCGCCCGCCTGAAGCTTGCGCTTCACGGCAACGAAGACCTTGACCATCTTCATCACGCCCGGAGGCAGATCGTCACCCTGGCGAACCTTCTCGACCTTGTCGTCGAAACGGTTGTCCAGCGCACGCTTCAGCGCGTCGAATTGCTGGTTCAGCGCCTCGACTTCCTTGGCGGTGTCCTCGTCGGCGACGGCAAGCTGCCACCACTGGCCACGGCTGAGCTGGCTCAGCAGATCGTCATCAACGGTCGAACCGGCCTTGATGCCCTTCGGACCCTTGACGACTTCCCTGCCCATGATCAGCGTCTTCAAGCGCGCATAGATGTTGCGCTCGAGGATCGCCAGCTCGTCGTCCCGGTCGCGGGCCAGACGTTCGACTTCCTCGCGCTCGATCTGAAGCGCACGCTCGTCCTTGTCGACGCCGTGACGGTTGAAGACGCGGACCTCGACGATCGTGCCATAGGCACCCGGGGGCAGACGCAGCGAGGTGTCGCGAACGTCCGAAGCCTTTTCACCGAAGATGGCGCGCAGAAGCTTCTCTTCCGGGGTCATCGGCGATTCACCCTTCGGGGTGATCTTGCCGACCAGGATGTCGCCCGGACCAACCTCGGCGCCGATATAGACGATGCCTGCCTCGTCGAGGTTGCGCAGCGCTTCTTCACCGACGTTCGGGATGTCGCGGGTGATCTCTTCCGGGCCAAGCTTCGTGTCGCGGGCCGCCACTTCGTATTCGTCGATATGGATCGAGGTGAACACGTCGTCGCGGTGGATCCGCTCGGAGATCAGGATCGAGTCTTCGTAGTTGTAGCCGTTCCAGGGCATGAAGGCCACGACCACGTTCCGGCCGATCGCCAGTTCACCCTGATCGGTCGACGGACCGTCAGCGATGACCTGGTTCTTCACCACCGTATCGCCCACCTTGACGATGGGACGCTGGTTGATGGTCGACGACTGGTTCGAACGCTTGAACTTGCGCAGGCGATAGATATCGACGCCAGCGTCCCCGCCACCCAGATCCTCGGTCGCGCGAACAACGATCCGCTGTGCGTCGACCTGGTCGATGATGCCGCCGCGGCGCGCCATGATGGCCGCACCGGAATCGCGTGCCACGGTCGCTTCCATGCCGGTGCCCACAAGCGGAGCCTCGGCGCGCAGAAGCGGAACCGCCTGACGTTGCATGTTCGAGCCCATCAGGGCGCGGTTGGCGTCGTCGTTTTCAAGGAACGGGATCAGGGCCGCTGCGACCGAGACCAGCTGCTTGGGCGAAACGTCGATCAGATCGACGGCATCGACCGGGTTCAGCATGAAGTCGCCAGCCTGGCGGGTCGAAACCAGATCGTCAACGAACTTGCCGTTTTCGTCCAGAACCGCGTTGGCCTGCGCCACGGTGTGACGCATTTCCTCGGTTGCCGACATGTAGACCACGTCGTCGGTCACATGACCTTCGACCACCTTGCGGTAGGGGGTCTCGATGAAGCCGTATTTGTTCACGCGGGCAAAGGTGGCCAGCGAGTTGATCAGACCGATGTTCTGACCTTCCGGCGTCTCGATGGGGCACATCCGGCCGTAATGGGTCGGGTGAACGTCGCGAACCTCGAAGCCTGCACGCTCGCGCGTCAGACCGCCCGGCCCGAGCGCCGAAAGACGACGCTTGTGCGTGACTTCCGAAAGCGGGTTGGTCTGGTCCATGAACTGCGACAGCTGCGACGAGCCGAAGAATTCGCGGACGGCGGCAGCAGCCGGTTTCGCGTTGATCAGGTCCTGCGGCATGACGGTGTCGATCTCGACGCCCGACATGCGTTCGCGGATCGCACGCTCCATGCGCAGCAGGCCGATGCGATACTGGTTTTCCATCAGCTCGCCGACCGAGCGGACGCGGCGGTTGCCCAGGTGGTCAATATCGTCGATCTCGCCCTTGCCGTCGCGCAGTTCCACGAGGCCGCGGATACAGGCGATGATATCGGCCTTGCGCAAGGTGCGCTGGGTGTCCGGCGCATCCAGGTTCAGGCGCATGTTCATCTTGACGCGACCCACGGCCGAAAGGTCGTAGCGCTCGCTGTCGAAGAACAGGCTGTCGAACAGGGTCGAGGCAGCCTCGACGGTCGGCGGCTCACCCGGACGCATGACGCGATAGATATCCATGAGCGCGCTTTCGCGGTTCATGTTCTTGTCGGCGGCCATGGTGTTGCGAATATACGGGCCGACATTGACATGGTCGATGTCGAGAACCGGGATATCTTCAATGCCGTTGTCCAGCAGAACCTTGAGCAGGCCGCCCGAGATTTCGCCATCGCGGTCATATTCGACGGTGATCTCGTCGCCGGCTTCGGCGTAGATCAGGCCGGTCTGCTCGTTGATGATATCCTTCGCGACGAAGCGGCCGATGATCTTCTCGAACGGCAGCAGAAGGTTGATCTGCCCCTTTTCGTTCAGCTGCTTGACGAGACGCGGCGTGACCTTTTCGCCGGCCTTGGTGATGACTTCGCCGGTTTCGGCATTCACCAGGTCGAAGGTCGGACGGGTGCCGCGGACACGCTCGGGGAAGAACTTGGTAACCCAGCCCGCGTCCTGGCCCCGGCTCGCGCGCTGCAGCTTGTAGTCCACGGTATCGTAGAAGGAATCCATGATTCCTTCCTGATCCATGCCGAGGGCATAAAGCAGCGTCGTCACCGGAAGCTTGCGGCGACGGTCGATACGCGCGAACACAAGGTCCTTGGCGTCGAATTCGAAGTCGAGCCACGAGCCGCGATAGGGAATGATGCGGCAGGCGAACAGCAGCTTGCCCGACGAGTGGGTCTTGCCGCGGTCATGGTCGAAGAACACGCCCGGCGAACGGTGCATCTGCGAGACGACGACGCGCTCGGTGCCGTTGACGATGAAGGTGCCGTTCTGCGTCATCAGGGGCATGTCGCCCATGTAGACGTCCTGCTCCTTGATGTCCTTGACCGATTTCGCGCCGGTGTTTTCGTCGACATCGAACACGATCAGACGCAGCGTCACCTTGAGCGGCGCGGCATAGGTCATGTCGCGGGCCTGGCACTCGTCGACATCGTATTTCGGACGTTCGAGTTCGTATTTCACGAATTCGAGCGTCGCGGTTTCATTGAAGTCCTTGATCGGGAACACCGACTGGAAGACACCATTGATGCCCTCGCCGTCCTGGTGGCTCTCGCCCTCACCCGACCGCAGGAACAGGTCGTAGGAGGATTTCTGAACCTCGATGAGGTTCGGCATTTCCAGGACTTCGCGGATATTGCCATAATAACGCCGGACGCGTTTCTGGCCGACATAAGCTTGAGCCATAGAGGGTCTTACCTTTCGTCTTTGCTTGCGGCGGTCGTCGGGGCCCGACCGGCGCAAGGCGGCGAATGAGGGGCGGGGTTCCATTCGTGCCGCGCGTCCCACCGCGCGACTCCCGAACCCCGAACATGCCCTGAAGGAAGGTTTCCGGCCGTTTCCATCGAAACCGCCCTTCAAGACAGGTTCGGCAGGGACCGGGAAACCCGGACCCTGCCCAATTTTCTAAGTCAATTGACCCGAAAGGCCAATTACTTCAGCTCGACCTTGGCACCAGCCGCTTCGAGTTTCTTTTTCATCTCTTCAGCGTCAGCTTTCGAGACGCCTTCTTTGACTTTGCCACCGGCTTCGACCAGGTCCTTGGCTTCTTTCAGGCCCAGACCGGTGATGCCGCGAACTTCTTTGATCACGTTGATCTTGTTCGCGCCGGCGTCGGTCAGAACGACGTCGAACTCGGTTTTTTCTTCGGCGGCGTCAGCGGCGCCACCAGCAGCCGGACCAGCAACCATGACGGCGCCACCAGCAGCCGGCTCGATGCCGTATTCGTCTTTCAGGATGGTTTTCAGTTCCTGGGCTTCCAGCAGGGTCAGGCCCACGATTTCTTCGGCGAGTTTTTTCAGATCAGCCATTTTTCCGTTCTTTCACTAAGTGTTCCAACGATGGGTATTTGGACCCTACGAGGGAATGGGATTGCCTTAAGCGGCCTCGCGCTCTTCCAGAGTCGTGAGGATGCCCGCGATGTTGGAAGCAGGTGCGCCAATCGCGCCCGCGATGTTCGAGGCAGGGGCGCCGATGCAGGCCACGATCGAAGCGATGAGCTCCTCGCGCGACGGCATCTGTGCCACGGCTTTCACACCGGCGGGGTCAAGCGCCGTGTCGCCCATCGCACCGCCCAGGATAACGAACTTGTCGTTGGCCTTGGCGTACTTGTCCGCGACCTTGGCAGCAGCCACAGGGTCTTCGGAGTAAGCGAGCACGGTCATACCCGTCAGATAGTCGGCGATGCTTGCGCAAGGCTTTCCATCCAGGGCGATCTTGGCGAGCCTGTTCTTGGCAACGCGAACGGACCCGCCAACTTCGCGCATTTGCGCGCGCAGGTCCTGCATTTGGGCAACCGTCATTCCTTCGTAGTGTGCAACCACCACGACGCCAGAGGCTTCGAAGATTTGGCCGAGTTCCTCGACCAACTGCTCTTTCTGCGCTCTATCCACGGTTTCACTCCAAGTATGGGGGTTTCCCCCCGGCTCTCACTTTCCTGACGCCAGAACAGCGACAGGACGGGTCCGTGACGGTCCCAAGATCACCCGAACTTCAGTTCGGAAAATGGTCTTGCTCCCATCTCAGGAAGGAAATTAAGCGGCCCGGATCTTAGATCGCGTCCCGCACCCTCCGTCTCGGACAGGACGGGGCTGAGCGCCCCGCCATCCACCGGGTTGCCCCGGCGAAATTCTTGCGCTTACTGCGCGACGGCCGAAGCCAGATCCAGCGACACGCCCGGACCCATGGTCGAGCTGATCGAGACCTTCTTCACGTAGGTGCCCTTGGCGCCCGACGGCTTTGCGCGGTTCACGGCATCCACGAAAGCGCGGATGTTCTCTGCCAGCTTCCCGGCATCGAACGAAGCCTTGCCGACACCAGCGTGAACGACACCGGCTTTTTCGGCCTTGAACTGGACTTCACCACCCTTGGCAGCTTCGACGGCCGCTTTCACGTCCATCGTCACCGTGCCGACCTTGGGGTTCGGCATCAGGTTGCGCGGGCCCAGGATCTTGCCCAGGCGGCCGACCAGCGGCATCATGTCCGGAGTCGCGATGCAGCGATCGAAATTGATGTTGCCGGCCTGGATGGCTTCCATCAGGTCTTCCGCGCCAACGATTTCGGCGCCTGCAGCCTTGGCTTCGTCAGCCTTCGGGCCACGAGCGAAGACGGCAACGCGCACGTCCTTGCCAGTTCCGTTCGGCAGCGTGACGACACCGCGGACCATCTGGTCGGCGTGACGCGGATCGACGCCCAGGTTCATCGCGATCTCGACGGTTTCGTCGAATTTCGCTTTGACGTTGGACTTCACCAGCGCAACGGCATCCTCAACCGACAGGTTGGCCTTGCCATCGAAAGCGGCGCGAGCAGCAGCTTTGTTTTTCGAGATCTTTGCCATGACTTAGCCTTTCACCTCGATGCCGATCGAACGGGCCGAGCCAAGGATGATTTGCATCGCGGCTTCGACGTCATTCGCAGACAGGTCCTTCATCTTGGCTTCGGCGATCTCGCGAACTTGCTTCGCGGTCACGGTGCCGGCAACCTGACGGCCGGGCTTTTCCGAGCCGCGGGCGCGGTTGCGCTTGCCGACGGGCTTCAGACCAGCAGCCTTCTTCAGCAGGAACGAAGCCGGCGGGGTCTTCGTCACGAAAGTGAAGGATTTATCGGCGTAATAGGTAATCACGACCGGAACCGGCGAACCCGGCTCCATTTCCTGCGTCTTGGCGTTGAACGCCTTGCAGAATTCCATGATGTTGATGCCGCGCTGACCCAGAGCCGGGCCGACGGGCGGGGACGGGTTGGCTTGACCCGCCTTGATTTGCAGCTTGAGGCTGCCGACAACTTTCTTGGCCATCTGGCCCTCTCCTTATCATCACGCCCACCCTTGGATCAGGGCATTTGGGCCGACTTAGCGGTACGGCTCTCGCCTCCCGCGCGATATCACGCGGTCTTGGAGACCTGCGTGAATTCCAGCTCGACCGGCGTCGGCCGACCGAAGATCGAAACGGTGACTTTCACGCGGCTTGCCGCGTCATCGACCTCTTCGACCATGCCCGAGAAGCCCTCGAAGGGCCCGTCGGTCACATTTACCTTCTCACCCACCTCGAACCGGATCAGGTTGCGCGGAGCGACTTCGGCCCCACCTTCACCGGTGCGATGCAGGATCGCGTTCACTTCGTCGTCGCGCATCGGCATCGGCTTGCCCTGCGCGCCAAGGAATCCGGTCACCCGATTGATCGAGTTGACCAGGTGGTAGGTGCGATCCGACAACTCCATGCGGACCAGAACATAGCCCGGCATGAAGCGACGTTCGGACGTCACCTTCTTGCCGCGACGGATCTCGATCACCTCTTCGGTGGGGACCAGGACCTCGTCGATCTCCTCTTCAAGACCATTCTCGGCAACTGCCTGACGAATCGCCTCGGCGACCTTCTTTTCAAAGTTCGACAGGACGCTGACCGAATACCAACGCTTTGCCATGTCTCGATCGACCCCTGTTCCTTCCCGACCGGCCCTTATCAAGCCGCCGAATTCAAATGCCAGCCCGCGACCGGTTCATCACACAACATGACGTTTCGGCCAAATTGAAATCGGCGCGCATGAGCGAATCGATGCACGCCGCGTCTTGGGCAGGTCGCAAGCACATACCGCTCCCTGCCTGCTATTGCAAGACCTCAGCCGCCGACGAAGTTCAGGATGCCCGACAGCCCGGTCTTGATCGCAAGATCGACGAGGAAGAAAAAGATCGAGGCCAGCGTCGCCATGATAAAGACCATGATGGTGGTCGTGATCACCTCGCGACGGGTCGGCCAGCTGATCTTGCCGACTTCGCTGCGCACCTGGCTGATGAACTGGACGGGGTTGGCCATAACGTTCCCTTCGGTCTTGCAGCCGCTCAGATAGCCCTCGCCGAGCGGATTTTCAAGCCGGAACTGCCGAACTGGTCAGGGCTCAAGAAACTCGACGTTTCGCCGGGCTTTGATCGCCGCGATCTCCTGGGCGTAGAACTCGGCCGAACGGCGATAAACTTCGTCATCCAGCAGCCGCAGCGGGCCATGGCCATCTTCGCGCGTGAACCTGCGCCTGGCCTGTCGCAGCAGGTGCCGCAAGTCGGCACTCGTGTCAGCCATGGCGCGCGCAAGAAACCATTCGTAGCCCTCCTGCGTGACGCTGACGTTCTTTGGCTCAAGGTCCGGCACGATTCCCGCCAACCCGTCGGGCAAAAGCAGTCCAAGCAACCGCTCCCGCACCGCGCGATAGTCTTCGTAGCGCCAGATCACGAGCCGCTTGACGCCTTCGACGCGGGCCAGGCGTTTAACCAGACCCGACCACCTGATCTGAGCCGGGTCGCGTCCACGAAGATAAGGCCGCAACTCGAGCTCGTTCCCAAGACTCATCTGCAGCGCAAAGGCCGAGACGCAGAAATGGGCAGGATCGCGCACGGAGAGATAGAGGGTGGCCGATTCGCCACCGGCCATCTCGATCACCTGTCGAACCCGCGGTGCCGCGTCGGGGTAAAGCACGCCCCTGCGCGAGAACATGTTGGTTCGGTGCGTCCCGCCAAGAATATTCTCTTCCGAGATAAACAACCGCTCATAATGATCGCGTGCCGCGGCAAACTGGCGCACGCAGTCCTGATGGGCTTGGCAGTCGCTGCCCTGCGCAAGCGCCTGCGCCAGCGGGATGGTTTCCCGAAGGACCGAGGGGTCAGCGTAAAACACCCCGCCTCCGTTCAGGCTGTCCTGCACTTCACGCAGCGAATTCTGCAGATGCGTCGAGGCCGTCTTGTGCGCCCCCAGATGGATGCTCAGCAAGGCGACTGCATCCCTTCGATCGTATTCAAATCAGACCCTGAATGCATTTTCGAATTCGATGCGTCTCTCTTGCGTCGTGCTGCCAGCGTTCTGAAGGAAAGCTCGGGACCTTGTCAAACCGGTGCAGGCCCAAAGCGCCGCTTGCACCCGATCTGGCCAAGCCGGTGGCAATTGTTTGCCTGACCCGCCCCCAGCAAGCGCGCAACAAAAAACCCGGGCGAAAATCGTCCCGGTTGTGCGCAATCATGATGCGGCCTGGCAGGGGCAGGGGGACTCGAACCCACGACCCTCGGTTTTGGAGACCGATGCTCTACCAACTGAGCTATACCCCTAGGCCGGGATGCTGATTACGGCAGGTCCGCCGCCGGTTCAAGAGGGAAGTCGCACGAGATGTTGCTTTCAGTCGTTTTCGAGGAAACCGCCCGATTGCCGCGCCCACAGTCCCGCATAGATTCCCCCCTGTGTGAGAAGCTGCTCGTGGGTACCCTGCTCGACGATACGCCCCCTCTCCATGACGATCAGCCGGTCCATCTGGGCAATCGTGGAAAGCCTGTGCGCGATGGCGATCACGGTCTTGCCCTGCATCAAGCTTTCCAGTTGTCCCTGAATCGCCGCTTCAACCTCGCTGTCGAGCGCGCTGGTGGCCTCGTCAAGTACCAGGATCGGTGCGTCCTTCAGCAGCACGCGGGCAATCGCGATGCGCTGCCTCTGTCCGCCCGAAAGCTTGACGCCGCGTTCGCCGACATGGGCCTCAAGCCCCCGCCTGCCCTGCGAATCGCCAAGCGCGCTGACGAAATCCGATGCCTCGGCCTGCTCGACCGCCTGCAACACCTCCTCTTCGGTTGCATCCGGTCGGCCATAGGCGATGTTGTCGCGGATCGAGCGGTGCAGCAGCGAGGTATCCTGCGTGACCACCCCGATGGCGGCCCGCAGCGATTCCTGCGTCACTTGCGCGATGTCCTGCCCGTCGATGAGAATCTTGCCGCCCTCCAGATCGTGAAAGCGCAGGATCAGGTTCACGAGCGTCGATTTGCCCGCGCCCGACCGACCGACAAGGCCGATGCGTTCCCCCGGTGCGATGCTCAGGCTCAGATCGTCCAGCACCGCGACGCCGCGACCCTCGATCGCCCCGGAATAGCGAAACGTCACATGGCGGAACTCGACCGCTCCGTTGGGAACCTGCAGCGCCACCGCGTCCGGTCGGTCCGTCACCATGCGGGGTAGCGAAAGCGATCCGATACCGTCGCGCACCGTGCCGATATTCTCGAAAAGACCTGCGAATTCCCACATGATCCAATGCGACATGCTGCCCAGCCGCAGGGCCAGCGGAACGGCGACAGCCACTGCCCCGACTTCGACACGGCCCTGCATCCAAAGCCAGATCCCCAGCGCCGTCACCGCAAAGGTCAGGCCCGAATTCAGACTGGAAAGCAAGATGTTCTGGATCGAGGACAGGCGCATCTGGGCGTGCACGGTCGCAAGAAACCCGTCCATGCTTTCGCGCACATAGGCCTCTTCGCGCGAACTGTGCGAGAATAGCTTCACCGTCGAGATATTGGTGTAGCTGTCGACCACCCTGCCCGTCATGACCGCACGCGCATCCGCCTGGGCCTGGCTGACACGGCCGATGCGGGGCACGACCCACCACAGCAGCAATCCATAGGACAGCCCCCAGAAGAAGAACGGAACGGCAAGCCAGCCGTCGGTCGAGGCGGCCAGCACGAGGGCACCCAGAAAATAGACGCCGACATAGACAAGAACATCCAGAAACTTCATCGCCACTTCGCGCACCGCCAATGCCGTCTGCATCAGCTTGGCGGCGATTCGTCCGGCGAATTCGTCCTGGAAATAGCTCATCGACTGACGCAGCAGATAGCGATGCGCCTGCCAACGGATCCGCTGCGGCAGGTTGCCCATCAGCGTCTGGTGCATGAGCAATGAAAAGATGATCTGCAATAGCGGGATGCCGATCACCAGAATGGCGGCCATGAACATCAGCCGGCCGCCCTCGACCTGCCAGAACTCCGACCTGCTGGTCCCTGAAAGACGGTCGACGAGGTCGCCGAGATAGCCGAAAAGAATGACCTCGAAGACCGCGATCAGCCCCGAACAGGCCGACATGGCAAGCATGTAGCCCCATGCCCCGCGCGAGAAATGCAGAATGAATCGCCATAGCCCATTGGGCGGCATCAGAGGCGCATCCGCAGGATAGGGATCGAGCCGGCTTTCGAACCAGCTGAACATGTTTGACCTCGTGGATGGGGTTCCGCAGACCCGATGGCGGCCAACGGTGTCATCTGCCGCGGCGGTCTGCAAGGGGCCTAGAGGTGTCGCGTTTCCAGCGCGGGATTCCACCACGCGTCATGCGCCCCATCGGCGAAAAAGACCGGGGCCGCAGCCAGTTCAGCTTCCGTAGCATTGTCGATGGCACCGACGCAGACCATGACAAAGGCCCCGCCCAGTTCGTCCACGTTTCCATCGGTCCACAATCTCGTGCCGCAGCGTGAACAGAAACGGTGGTGCATGTCGACTCCGTCGCCCTGACGTCGCGGAGTCTCGGCCAGAAGGTCGCGACCCGAAAGGACGCGCAGCCCGCTGGCTTCGGGCAGTTTCATTTCCCAGTAGCGCATCTTGCGGCAGAAGCTGCAATTGCAGCGCATCGTCCCCTCTGCCAGATCGCCAACCGCCTCGAAACGGATGGCGCCGCAGAAACAGGATCCGTGATAGGTCTTCATTGCTCGCCCCCAATGTGACAGCCCCTAGCAGGCCACAGTCACATTGCGCGCGCGATGCTGACAAAAGCTGTCAGCTGCCCAACTTCTCGGCGAAGAATTCGGTCGTCCGCTCCCATGCAAGCTTCGCGGCGGCCTCGTCGTATCGGGGAGTCGTGTCGTTGTGGAAGCCGTGCTGTGTGCCCTCATAGAAGAAGGCCTGGTATTCGATGCCATTGGCTTTCAGCGCGGCCTCATAGGCGGGCCATCCGGCATTCACCCTTTCGTCGTTCTCGGCGTAATGCAGCATCAGCGGCGCCTTGATCTGGGAAACCTCCTCGTCACGGGGCTGACGACCATAGAAGGGGACCGAGGCCGACAGGTCCGGATAGGCGACCGCCAACGCATTGCAGACCCCTCCGCCGTAACAAAAGCCCACGCAGCCCACCTTCCCGGTCGAATCGGGATGGTCACGTAGGAATTCGTATCCGGCAAAGAAATCCTCCATTAGTTTCGCCGGATCGAGACTCGACTGCATTTCGCGACCCTCTTCGTCGGTCCCGGGATAGCCGCCGATGGAACTCAGCCCATCCGGGCCGAAGGCGAGATACCCGGCCTTTCCTAGCCGGCGGACAACGTCCTCGATATAGGGGTTCAGCCCGCGATTCTCGTGCACGACCAGCACTGAAGGCAGCTTGCCCTGAACGTCGGCCGGACGGGCCATCAGACCCGATATCCGGCCATTCCCGTCGGGGCTGTCATAGCTTGCGGTCTCGGTCACGATCGCCGGGTCATCGGGCTGCACCTGCATGGCCAACGCATAATCAGGTCGCAACGACTCGAAGATCGCAGCGGCCGTCATGCCGGCAGTCGCGAACTGCGCGGCCTGCGTCATGAAATCGCGCTTGCTGATCCGGCCATGCACATAGCCATCGAATATCTCGAGAATCCGGGGGTGGAAATCAGAAGCCTTCCTGCGTTCGGTCATCGCCTGCCCTCCCTTGGCTGTGCCACAGACTAACACGCATGTGCCGCTTCCCGGTTCGAAAAGTCGTGAGCAGAAAATGCAAGAAGGCCGCCCCCGAGGGAGCGGCCCTTTCATCGCGATATCCCCGAGGGGATCACCCGATGATCTTCTTTCCCGAATTACTTCAGGATTTTCGAGACGACGCCTGCGCCGACGGTGCGGCCGCCTTCACGGATGGCGAAGCGCAGCTTCTCTTCCATCGCGATCGGGGCGATCAGTTCGACTTCGAACTTCAGGTTGTCGCCCGGCATCACCATCTCGGTGCCTTCCGGCAGCTTCACGGTGCCGGTCACGTCCGTCGTGCGGAAGTAGAACTGCGGACGGTAGTTCGCGAAGAACGGCGTGTGACGGCCACCCTCTTCCTTGGTCAGGATGTAGGCTTCGGCTTCGAAGGTCGTGTGCGGCGTCACCGATTTCGGCTTCACCAGGACCTGGCCACGCTCGACGCCATCACGGTCGATGCCGCGCAGCAGAACGCCGACATTGTCGCCAGCCTCACCGCGATCCAGCAGCTTGCGGAACATCTCGACGCCGGTGCAGGTGGTTTTCTTGGTGTCGCGGATGCCCACGATCTCAAGCTCGTCACCGACGTTGACGGCGCCACGCTCGACGCGGCCGGTCACAACCGTGCCGCGGCCCGAGATCGAGAACACGTCTTCGATCGGCAGCAGGAACGGCTGGTCGACAGCGCGCTCGGGCGTCGGGATGTATTCGTCGACAGCGGCGATCAGCGCGCGGATCGAGTTCTCGCCGATCTCGGCGTCGCGGCCTTCCAGAGCGGCCAGAGCCGAGCCCTTGATGATCGGAATGTCATCGCCGGGATAGTCGTAGGAGGACAGAAGCTCGCGCACTTCCATCTCGACCAGTTCCAGAAGCTCTTCGTCATCCACCTGGTCGACCTTGTTCAGGTAGACGACCATGTAGGGAATGCCGACCTGGCGGCCCAGCAGGATGTGCTCGCGCGTCTGCGGCATCGGGCCGTCGGCAGCGTTCACCACCAGGATCGCGCCGTCCATCTGCGCAGCACCCGTGATCATGTTCTTCACGTAGTCGGCGTGGCCGGGGCAGTCGACGTGGGCGTAGTGACGGCTTTCCGACTCATACTCAACGTGCGCGGTCGAGATCGTGATGCCGCGGGCGCGCTCTTCCGGGGCGCCGTCGATCTGGTCATAGGCCTTGAAGTCACCAAAATACTTGGTGATCGCAGCCGTCAGCGTCGTCTTGCCGTGGTCAACGTGACCAATGGTCCCGATGTTGACGTGCGGTTTCGTACGTTCAAACTTTGCCTTTGCCATCATGGCCTCCTATCGGAGAGGGCCACCCGCGCGACGACCCCCATCGTGAAACATCCGCCGCGACTTATAATTGCGCCGGGGAAAAATCAAGGGCGACCAAGCAGTGCTGGCAAACAGCGTGTCCTGGCGGACCTCGGCCATTCTTGGCGGAACCAACCTCCGACCTTCGGGCTTAGTCTGCAACTGGCGAACCGTCGCGCAGACGGGTGCCTTTTCACGTCGGAGGACGAGATGAGCCTGATGAAATCACTTGCCCGCGTTGCGGCCGGTATCATGCTGGCAAAGGGTATCGGCACGATGATGAAGAACGCCCAGCAAGGGCGAAGCTCGACCGGAGGCGGCGCCCAGACCGGTCACCAGCCCTCGGGGGGCATCCTGGACGATCTCGTGGGCAAAAGCTCGGGACGGCCGGCATCGGATCAGTCCGCATCTGCTCAGCACGGATCGGGCGGTCTTGGGGACATACTCGGACAGATCCTCGGCGGTCGCCCCCCTGGCGCCGGCGGGGGCGCGCCCTATGGCGGCAGCCATTCCCCCGGCACCTCGGGGGGCGGGCTCGGCGGGCTCCTCGATCAACTGACCGCCGGGCGGACAGGCTCGACGACGGCCAGCAGCGGCGGTCTGGGCGGAAGTCTTGGACAGATCCTTGCTGGCGGTGCGGCGGGGGGGCTGGGCGGGGTGCTCGGCGACCTTCTTGGCGGTCCGCAGGCCCGCGCCAACCCGACACCCAGTGGCGGCGGTGGTGGGCTTGCCCAGAAGGATTCGCAGCCCAATAACGATGCAAGTTTCGGAGAAGTCCTGAACGAGGCATTGGTGAATGGCGGCGAACCCGACACCAAGCCGACGCCCGAGCAGAATGCTCTGGCGGGCCTGATCCTGCGGGCGATGATCCAGGCCGCCAAGTCGGACGGCAAGATCGACGAGGCCGAGCAGTCACGGTTGATGAAGGAGTTCGGCGAACTCGATGAAGAAGAACGCCAGTTCATCCGCGCCCAGATGGCCGCGCCGGTCGATGCCGAGGCCTTGGCGCGCGAGGTGCCGCAGGGGCTCGGGCCGCAAATTTACCTGATGTCCCTGATGGCGATCGACTTCGACAGTCGGCAAGAGGCGGAATACCTGCATTCCTTCGCCACGGCTTTGGGGCTCGACAAGGCCACCGTCAACGGCATTCACGAAAAGGTCGGCGCCACCAATCTTTACGCCTGATCGAACAGGCCCAGCTGGCGCGGGGCATCCCCTGCCCCCGCCTCATCGAGGCCCGAAAGCGTGATCCCCAGCAGCCGGACACCGTGCGGATCGGCGAAGACGGGACCAAGCAGATCACAGGCGATCCCCAGCATTTCGTCCCGGCTTTCCACCGGGCGCGGCAGTGACTTTGCGCGGGTGATCTGCCGAAAGTCGCCGTACTTGACCTTGAGCGTCACCGTCCGCCCCGATTTGCGCGCCCGCTCGGCGTGGCGCCAGACCTTGTCCGCCAATGGGCCCAGTTCGAGAATAGCCGCGTCAAGATCACGCAGATCATCGAAAAATGTGTTCTCGGCCCCGATCGACTTGCGGATGCGGTCAGGCTTGACCTCGCGCATGTCGATGCCCCGCGCGATGTTCCAGTAGTAGGTCCCCGACTTGCCGAACCGCGCTGTCAGGAATTCGAGGCTCTGCCTCGCCAGATCGGCGCCTGTCAAAATGCCATGCGCCTCCATCCGCGCGGCTGTCGCCGGGCCCACACCGTGAAATCGTCCGATAGGAAGCGACTGCACGAACTCGGCCCCCGCTTCTGGCGGGATAACGAAAAGCCCGTCGGGTTTGCGCTGGTCCGAGGCCAGCTTTGCCAGGAACTTGTTGTAGCTGACCCCCGCCGAGGCAGTAAGCCCGGTCGCCTGCAGGATGCGGGCGCGAATTTCCTGCGCGATACGGGTCGCGGTCCGCCCTTCGAGCTGGTCGGTCAGGTCCAGGTAGGCCTCATCGAGCGAAAGCGGCTCGATAAGGGGGGTGTAATCGGCAAATATCTCGCGGATCTGCTGGCTTACCGCCTTGTAAACCTCGAAACGTGGCTTCACGAAGATCAGATCGGGACAAAGCCGCTTCGCCCGCATCGAAGGCATGGCCGAGCGAACACCGAAGCGTCGCGCCTCATAGCTTGCAGCGGCGACGACGCCTCGCTGGATGCCGCCAACAGCTACCGGCCTGCCGCGCAAATCGGGATTGTCGCGCTGCTCGACGGACGCGAAAAACGCGTCCATGTCCACATGGACGATGCGGCGGATGCGCTCGCCGCCCTCGGTCACGCCGCGATGCGGGCGTCCCCCGCCGTCAGCCCCTCACCCATGCGGTCGAAACGCATATGGGCGATTGCCCTGCCGCCGGATTGGGTGAAAAGCGTTCCCGCCTCGCGTCCATCGGCCATCAGGATCGGCGTGCCGACGGGGGCTTCTCCTTCGACGGCCACGGTGACAAGACCCTTGCGCAAATCGGTCTTGTGTTTCATGCGCGCCGTGACCTCCTGCCCGACATAGCAGCCCTTGCGAAAATCGACGCCGTGCAGCCGCTCGAACCCGGCCTCAAGAATGAAGGTCTCGTTTGGGATCAGCTCGGCCAGGGTTTCGGGAATGCAATGCTCGACCCGGATCGCGTCGAAATCGGTGCCGTCGTCCCCTGCCCCGCCGTAAAGCCGCCAGCCCAATGCGTCATGCCGCGGATCAGCGATGGCGGCGTCGGGCATGTCGCCAATTCCACGTGAAACCGTCAGGTCCGTCGGCTCGATCGTGACGTCCGATCGCAGCTTGTACATCGACAGCCGCCGTTCCAGATCGCCGGCCAGCCGTTCATCGACGTCGATCAGCAGACGTTCGTGTTCCGGGATGACCAGAAAATCGGCCAGATATTTCCCCTGAGGAGTGAGCAGCGCGGCCCAGCAGGGCACCTCGCCCACCTTGTTCGTCACCAGGCCCTGCAGGAATTCGACCCGGTCAGGCCCCGAAACCGCCAGAATGCGCCGCATCACTCGTCTCCGAATTGCAGTTTGACCAAGGCGGAATAGGCTCCGCCCTTTGCCATCAATTGGTCATGATTGCCTTCCTCGACAACCCGGCCGGCGTCCAGAACCACGATCTTGTCGGCCTGCCGGATGGTCGAAAGGCGGTGGGCGATGACAAGGGTGGTGCGTCCGACGGACAGATCGTCCAGCGCCTGCTGCACAAGCCTTTCGCTTTGCGCGTCCAATGCGCTTGTCGCTTCGTCCAGCAACAGGACCGGAGCGTTTCGCAGGACGGCGCGGGCGATCGCGACACGCTGCCGCTGCCCGCCCGAAAGGGCCGAGCCGCGTGGCCCGGCGGGCGTATCCAGGCCCTGCGGCAGCGGATCGACGAAATCTGCGACATGGGCGGCCTCGATCGCGGCGCGCAGGCGGGATTCGTCCTCGGGATGGCCCAGCAGGATGTTCTCGCGCAGCGTCTCGTCGAACAGCGCGGCGTCCTGGCTGACGGTCGAAAACTGGTCGCGCAGCGTCGCAAGGTCGAATTCGTCCAGCGGCACGCCGCCCAGCGTGATCGTTCCCGAGGCCGGGTCGACCATGCGCGTGAGCAGGTTGAAGACCGTAGACTTCCCCGCCCCGGAAGGTCCGACAAGCGCGGTCGTCCGCCCAGCCTCGGCAGTGAAGGTCAAGCCATTCAGAACCGGGTGGTTGTCATAGCAAAGATGGACATTCTCCAGCCGGATCGTCGTGTCGGACGGCGGCTCGTGCCGGGACCCCGAACGGATCGTCGGGCGCATGTCCAGAATTTCGTATATCCGCTCCAGGCTCGCGGCGGCCGTCTGCCAGGTGCCCGCCAGGCTGCCCAGCCGGCGCAGGGGTTGAAAGGCCAGCGCCATCGCGGTGAAGAAGGACATGAAATCCCCCACGGTGCGCTCGCCCGACATGACTTCCGCGCCGCCCAGCCACAAAACGCCCATGAAGCCCAGCCCCGTCACGACATCGACCAGCGCAGGGACGGTCGCGCCGATGGCCGACATCTTGATCTGTCCGGTGCGGATGCGGTCAACGATCTGGCTGAAGCGGTTGGTCTGGTATTCCTCCATGCGGTTCAGCTTTACCGCGTTGATGCCATGCAGAACCTCGTCCAGGCGCGTCGCGCGCTGGCTGGCATTCTGGCGGTTCTGGCGCATCTTGCGGCGAATGTAGCGCTGGACCATGACCATCGGCAGGATCAGAAGCGGCGCGCCGATCAGCGCGGCCAGCGTCCATTCCGGATCGACGGCGATTGCCACACCGAACAGCGAGATCAGCGAAACCATGTCCCGGCCCGCGCCCGAGATGAAGGTGGACCACACCCCCTGCACCGCGATCGAATCGCCCTGGACGCGCTCGATCATCGCGCCGGGCGGGTTCTTCTGGAAGAAGCTGCCGTCCAGCGTCATGATATGACGCAGCATGTCGGTCTGCATTCTCGTCGAAACCGCGAGCGAAACCGATGTCATCAGGCTTCGGTTGATGACGAACGTCGCAGCCCGCAACAGGAACAGCCCGAAGATCGCACCCCCGACCCCCCAGATCGCGTCGCTATCGCCGCCGACGAAGACCCGATCGAAAAGAGGTTTCAGCATCCAGCTGAGCAAACCCAGCGTCGATCCTTCCAGCACCAGGAAGAACAGGGCAAACAGGATGCGTGCCCAATAGGGCCGCAGATAGTCTCCCCACATGCGCGAGAAGAGATTGGCTGTTTTCTGTAGCTTTTCCGCCATCGTCGCCCCGCCTGAGATTGCGCAAGGGATAAGGTGCAAGGCCCTTCAGGGCAAGTGGCGGGGTGCCCGTTGACCTTGTCGCGGCTCGGGCCTACCGATTGCGGATCCTTCTGAAAGGCTTCACGACATGAGCTTTGCCCTTGGGCGTCCGGTCATCGCCATCCCCGGTCCCTCGCCTGTCCCGGATCGCGTCCTGCGCGCGATGCATCGCCCCTCGCCCGATATTTACGGAGCCGAGCTTGCGCAGGAAAACCATGCTATGGTCGAGCGGCTGAAGCGCCTCGCCGGCACGACCGCCCATTGCGCCCCCTATATCGGAAACGGCCATGCCGGCTGGGAAGCCGCGAATGTCAACCTGTTCAACCGGGGCGAGACCGCGCTCGTCCTCACCTCGGGACATTTCGGCCGCAGCTGGGCGCAAAGCGCGCGCATGCTCGGGATCGCGGTCGAGGAGCTGGATTTCGGCCTTGCCCCGCCCGATCCACAGCGCCTTGCCGACCGTCTTGCCCGGGACCGGCGCCAAGAGATCAAGGCGGTGCTGGTCTGTCAGGTCGACACGGCAAGCTCTGCCCGGGCCGACATTCCGGCCATCCGCGCGGCCATGCGTGACCATCCCGCGCTTCTGGCCGTCGATGCGATTGCCTCGCTTGGTTGCGAGCCGATGCAGATGGACGAATGGGGCGTCGACCTGCTTGTTTCGGCCAGCCAGAAAGGCTTGATGGTGCCGCCGGGCGTCGCGCTGATCTGGCTTTCGGAGCGTCTCAAGGGGCAGGCGCGCACCGACCTTGCCACGCCCTATTGGGATTGGACGCCGCGCGCAGAAGCGCAGGAGCTTTGGCAATTCTGGGGCGGCACACCCCCCGTCCAGCACATCTACGGATTGAACGAGGCGCTGACCCTGCTTCTGGAGGAAGAGACGCTGCCGGTCGCGTGGGCCCGCCACGAAGCGCTGGCCCGCGCGACTTGGGCCGCGCTCGAGGCGTGGGGCGCGACGGGAACGGGCATCTCGGCCGTGATCGCCTATCCCGCGGGACGGGCACGATCGGTAACGGCCGCGACCATCCCGAAGGCGACCGAACTGCGCCGCTGGACGCAGGAAAAAGCCGGGCTGACCCTGGGTGTCGGACTGGGCGCGGCCGATCCCGACGCCGGACTGCGCATCGCGCATATGGGCCATGTCAGCGCGCATCAACTGCTGGGCACGCTTGCCGTGATCGAGGCGGGGATGGATGCAATCGGCATTCCTCATGGGCCCGGCGGCGTCGAGGCTGCTGCGCGCCTGATCGCTCAAACCGCCTGAAACCGTCAGGCAGAACCTTGTTGCGCTGCCGCGCTGGCGGCGCAATCCTTGCGGGCAGAACCGGGAAAGCGCGATGCGTCGGACCAAACCACCCGAATTCCACTCCGAAGTCCTCCTCCGCGATACGGACTTCGCCATGCTCGACCGTCTTCTGCGCAGCGAGGCGCGGGAACATGGGCTAGATCTGCATGACGGTCATGGCCGCTCGACATGGTGCCAGACCGAATGGGGCGAATTCGGCGCCAAGAAACGCGGCGGGGACGTTCTGATATTCGCCCGTGCGCACCGCCCCGAGTGGTTGGCGGCGATGAAGGAAACAATCACCGATCATGTCATGGCGGCCATGCCCGGTCGCGCCTTGACGATGCGCTGGTCGTCCTTGGCCGACATCGGCAAACCGCCCGCCAATTTCAGCCTTGCCCGTGCGGGACAGGCGCGGCGAATATCTGAGGATTTCGTCCGATTGCGGCTTCATTCCCCAGACCTGACCCGGCTTGCATCCGAAGATTCGATCCATTTCCGCCTTTTGCTGCCTGCGCCGGGCGACGGCCGCCCCGAATGGCCTCGGGTCGGCGCGAATGGTCAGACCAACTGGCCAGCCGGGGCGAAAGCGCTGCATCGCCCGGTCTACACCATACGCAAGATCAATGCGGCAGAAGGATGGCTGGACACCGACATCTATCTTCACTCCGGCGGCCGAGTCACCCAATGGGTCTTGCATGGCGCCGGACCCTTCGAAGTCGGGCTGATCGGCCCCAGTGGTGGCGGAATTCCCCGGACCGCGAAGCTGGTCCTGGCCGCGGACGAATCCGGATACCCCGCAATCGCACGGATCATCGAGGCGCGCCCGCAGGCGCAGGGCACGGTCTGGCTGATGGGCCGGAGAAACGACTATCCCATGCCATCGGCGCCAAACCTGGAAATCTTCCATCTGCCCGAGGGCGCCGATGCGCTGCCGGCGATCCTCGCCTCGGCACCGCCGCCGGCCGACGCGTTCCTTTGGATGGCAGCCGAGAAGGGCAGCATTGCAGCGATCCGCCGGATTTTACTGCAAGATCCGGAACACGACCCGCATCTGACGCATCTTTCGGCTTATTGGAGCCGACCTTCGGCGGACCCCGCTTCGGCCGAATAGTTGACAATTTTACCCTGATGACTAAAACCTCGGCAAAACCGCGGCCCGGGGCGCTTTGGATTCGACGCTCCCTCAGCATCTGCGGATCGATGCCGAAGATACGAAGGATCACCATGAGCCTACCGTCGCAGCCGCGCCTTTGCGCGGGGATTGCCCTTTCGCTTGCCGTCCTGCTGACCGCCGCACCGCTTTGGGCACAGGACGCAGGCAGCGCGCCTCCGGCGACGGTGATCGAGCCCAGCCCGGCCCAGTCAGGTGCCGGGCAACCCACGGCCACATCAGCACCAGAGGAAACGGACACCGCCGCGCCGGCAGCGCCTGACGCGACGAGCCAAACCATGGCAACACCCGCGCCCTCTGCAGGCACGCCCGAAGCACCCGAAGCGCCGGCAGCCCCGAGCGACGCCGCACAGGCCGTGGAACCGGATGCCACCGGCGCAACCCAGATGGCCCAGCCGCAACCGGGCGCTGGTCCGGTGCCGGCCGCTCCGGCCGAACCGGCATCTCGCACCGAAGACAGCTTCTTCCCTGATATCATCCAGCAGGCACTGGAACCGCTTGCGCCTCAGGAACGCGACCCGACCCTGCCGCACGATCTGTCGCCGATGGGCATGTTCTGGGCCGCAGACCTCGTGGTCAAGGGCGTCATGCTGGGTCTCGCCTTCGCATCGATCGTCACCTGGACCGTCCTGGTCGCCAAGTTCCTGGAACTCGCCGGCGCCATGAACCGGGTCAGGAACGGTATCCGGCGGATCGAGACGGCCTCCAGCCTGCCCGCGGCGCTTTCCGCCATCGGAAAGCGACGCGATCCGGTATCGCGGATGATCCGTGCGGCAGCCAGCGAATATGACCGCTCGGCCCCGGCCCTGGACGTCGCGGGCGACAGCGGCCTCAAGGAACGCGTCGAATCCCATCTCGATCGCATCGAGGCCGTGGCCGGTCGCAGCATGGGACGTGGCACCGGGGTGCTGGCCACAATCGGTTCGACCGCACCCTTCGTCGGGCTTTTCGGAACGGTCTGGGGCATCATGAACAGCTTCATCGGCATTTCCGAGGCCCAGACCACGAACCTTGCAGTCGTGGCCCCGGGCATTGCCGAAGCCTTGCTTGCAACCGCGATCGGCCTCGTCGCGGCGATCCCCGCCGTGGTCATCTACAACGTCTTCGCGCGCGCCATCACGGGCTACCGACTGCGGCTCGCCAATGCCTCGGCCGGAGTGAGGCGGCTGGTCAGCCGCGATCTCGATTTCCGCAGCGCCATCCCCAGCAGAGAGGCCTGATCCATGGCAGGCGGCATCCGCAAAACGCAGGGCGACGATCTGGTCGAGAACCATGAAATCAACGTCACCCCCTTCATTGACGTCATGCTGGTCTTGCTGATCATCTTCATGGTCGCGGCCCCGCTTGCGACCGTGGACGTCAATGTCGATCTGCCGGTGTCGAATGCCACACCGGCGCAGCGTCCCGACCAGCCTGTCTGGGTCACGGTCAAGCCGGACCTGACCCTTGCGCTCGGCAATGACGACATCCCGGACGGCGGGCTTGCCAGCGCCTTGGCCGCGGCAACCGGCAATGACCACGAAAAGCGGATATTCCTGCGCGCCGACAAGGCTGTGACCTATGGCGATCTCATGGGGGTGATGAACACCCTGCGCGAGACCGGCTATCTGAAGATCGCACTTGTCGGCCTTGAAACAACCGCGGCAGGCGGCGCGGCCCCCGCGCCAGAGGCGTCCGCGTCAAGCGGGACGTCCCAACCATGAACGAGCGCGGCGGATTGCGCACGGCCGCGCTTTGGGGATCCGCCGCGATCCTGGTGCTTGGCGCGCATCTCGGCGGAGCCCTGCTGCTTTTGCACCACGCCCAGGCCGCAGCCCCGCCGGGCCTGCCCGATCCGATCTTCATCGAGCTGGCACCGCTGCCCGAGGCCGCGACCCCGCCCGAAGAGACCGACACGCCCGAACTGGCCGAGGCGGCACCGGAGCCGGAGCCGGAACCCGAGCCGGAACCCGAGCCAGATCCGGAACCCGAGCCCGCGCCGGATTTTGTCATGGACCAGCCCCTGCCCGAGCTCGAGCCGCTGCCCGACATGAACTCGCTTTTCCCACCGCCACCCGATGCGGTGGTGTTGCAAAGCTCGGCCCGCCCGAAGCAGCGCCCCGAACCCCGAGAACCCGAGCCAGAGCCCAGACGCGTCGAGAAACAGCCCGAACCGAAGCAGGTCGAAAAGAAAAAAGAGCGTGCCGAGCGCGAACAGCCGGCGCGTCAGGCGACGACCACGGCGCGCGCGCCGCAGGCCGAACGCAGCGCCGCGCCCCAGGCGCAGACCGGTCAGCCCTCGGCACGTCAGGTTGCGACCTGGCAATCCAAGGTGCAGTCCACCGTCAACCGGCACATGCAGCGTGCGCGTCTGAAACGCGGGGGCGTCAGCGTGACCATTGCCTTCACGATCAATGCCAATGGCCAGGTTTCGCGCGGCAGGTTGACCGGATCGACCGGAGATCCGCAAACCGATGCGGCCCTTGCCCGGCAGGCGTCCAGCCTGCCCCGCATGCCCGCCCACCCCTCGGGACGGGCCATACCGGTCACGCTGCCGGTGACGATCCGGCGCTGATCGCCTCGACGCCAAGTTCGGACGCTAGTCCACGGATCACTTCGGCCAAGGCGCGTGCATCGGTTGCGGCATCGGAGTTACGGCGCCACACCACTGCCAGATCCCGCGACGGTTCTGGCGGTGCGAAGGGCACGATGCGCAAACGCTGCACCCGACCTTCATCCGAAAGCGCGAGCTTCGGGATCAGTGTCATGCCAAGCCCGCTTGATACCATCCGCATCAATGTGGCCATCGAAGCCGCCTCGAGATTGACCTTGCGCCTCGGGCTGCGCATGCCGCAGACCTCAAGTGCCTGATCCCTCAGGCAGTGCCCGTCGGCCAGCAGCAACAGCCGCTCGGCGGCGATGCTTTCGGGCTTGGCCGGGCCGGACAGGAACGTATCGTCGTCTTCCGAAAGGGCGATCAGGAAGCCATCTCGCAACACCGGCTCGGCAACGATCCCATCTTCTCCGACCGGCAGTGCCATCAGGCCGGCATCGTAGCGATGGCTGCCGATTCCGTTCAGCAGATCGTCGGTCGCCACTTCGTGCAGTTCCAGATCCAGCATGGGGTGGTTCTGGCGGAGAGCGGCAATCAGCTTCGGAATGAGATACGGAGCCACGGTCGGAATTATGGCCAGTCGCAGCTTCCCTGTCAGCGCGGTTCGCCCGGCGCGTGCTATGGCCTGCAATCGTTGGGCCGTGTCGATCAACTCCTGTGCGACAGGCAGAAGCCGTTCCCCAAGCCCAGTCAGACGGACCGGGCCCGCGCCTGCACCGCGCTCGAACAGCGCGCCGCCAAGGCGCGCCTCGAGCTGCGCAATCTGACTGGAAAGACCGGGCTGGGAAACATTGGACACCTCTGCCGCCCGGCCAAAGTTGCGAAGCCTTGCCACCGCAAGGAAATAGGTGATCTGGCGAAGCGTGAAGTTCATAAATCAGAATTATCACATGCGGAAAAAATGAGAAGTCTCATTTATTATCCGCGCGTCGGACGGGACACCAGAAGCTTGTCGATGCGGCGTCCGTCGAGATCGACAACCTCGATGCGCCAGCCGTCCCATTCGACTCGGTCCCCAACCTGCGGGATCGCTCCGGCAAGGTCCAGCACCAGACCGGCAACGGTGGAGTAATCCCGGTCATCGTCCAGCGGCACCGCAAGTCGGTCTGCGAATTCATCGACCGGCATCCAGCCTGCGACCAGCAGGCTGCCATCGTCTCGCAGCACCAGCTTGGGTTCGTCGTCATCCATGCCCGAGAACTCCCCGGTGATTGCCTCGAGCACGTCCATCGGCGTGACGACACCTTCGAAATGTCCATATTCATCATAGACGAGCAACATCTGTCCGGGCGAAGCCCTCAGCCGGGAAATCACTTCGGGCGCGTCCATCGTCTCGGGGATGATGGGCGCAGGCTTCATCGCCTCGCGCAGGTCGAAGGATTGGTCGTTCACCCCGATCAGATCGGCGCTGGCGACGACGCCGATCAGGTTGTCCTCATCGCCGTCGCTCACCGGAAGCCGGGTCCGATGGCTTTCCTTGAACTTGCGGGCGATCTCGTCATGTCCGTCCCCTAGATCGATGGCCGGAATGTCGCGCCGGGGGGTCATCAGCCCGCGTGCGCTTCGGTCCGCGATCCGCATCACCCCCGCGATCATCTCGGTCTCGGCACGATGAATGACACCCGCATTCTCGGCCTCGGCGATCACCAACCGGATTTCCTCATCCGAGATGCCTCGATTGTCGTCACCGGTCTGGCGCAACAGGGCGAGCACGAGCTTGCCGGAACGATCGAGAAGCCAGACCAGAGGCGCCGCAGCGCGCGATATGCCCCGCATCAGGGGCGCGACCCGCGCGGCCACCGTTTCGGGCGAGCGCAGCGCGATCTGCTTGGGGACCAGCTCACCGAGGATCAGCGACAGGTAGGTGATCGCGACAACGACGCCCCCCATGCCCAGCGGTTGGGCCAGCGAGGTCGGCACACCCCAACCCGGCAGCGCCGCCGCAAGCCGGGCGCCAAGCGTCGCGCCAGAAAAAGCACCCGAAAGCACGCCGACAAGGGTAATTCCGATCTGGACCGAGGAAAGAAAGCGTCCCGGTTGTTCGGCCAGTTCGATCGCGGTTGCCGCCCCACGATTTCCGCGATCGGCAAGAACCTTCAACCGCGCCGGGCGGGACGAAACAATTGCCAGTTCGGACATGGCAAGCAACCCGTTGAGCAGGGTCAGAAGAACAACGATGGCGATTTCGATCCACATGTAACGGGCTCAGTTCAGGAAGGGATTGGCGCGCATCAGACGAAAGAACGCGACAGGACAAAGATCACGGCCTTGATCATCGCATAGACGACCCCCACCGCGACCACGAAAGATGAAATGCCCAGAGCGATCCCGATGCCGACCCACAATCCGTCTCGCTCAAGCAGGCCCAGCATCATTACGCTGATGGCAAATGCCGGTAGCATGTTTCCAAGCGGGACCGGCAAGAGCAGTACGACCGAAAGGACAAGGCAGATGCCTCCGACCACCTTCTCGGCCGCCGGGCTGACCAGTCGCTCGACGCGCGGACGGAGCAGCCGTTCGAGCCAGGCGAGAACGGGGGCGACCCGGCGGACCAGCCCTGCGAAGACATCATGCGAGATCGAGCGCCGCGCGATCACCGGCGGCAGCCATGGACGCTGCCCGGTCAATTGCTGCCAGCTGAGATAGATGAGCGGCCAGCCCAGTATGGCCGAAAGCCCCGGAGGAGCGGGCACGACGTTCGGCGCGGCGAAGATCAGGATAAGCGCGGCCAGGGCCCGCCCCGGCAACAGGTCCAGCAAATCGCTCATCGCGACGCGCTCGCGGGCATCATCCTGCGCCAGTTCGGCCAGCCGCTGCGAAAGGCTTTGGCGCGGCCTGTTCGGATTGGGGCCGGGATCCGGCGAAGGTTCATCCCCGCAAACGGGGGTGAAGTCATCGACACCTCCCGGCCCGCATCTTCGCGGAGGCTCGGGACTGTCTTCGGATTTGTCGTCGATCATCGAAGGGTCGGCGGCTGCTTATCCGTGGATGGGATGACACAATCTACCGGATATGCGCGCAAGAACAACCGCCGATCACGGTAGCGCGTTGCCAAAACCGTGATCGGCGCCCCGGATGCCCGGCGCGCCGTCACGATGAAGACTCAGGCGGACTTGAACAGGTCCTTGTGGGTCGATGGCTGGCAGCGAAGGTATTGCGGCGCAACGGCAACGCTCGCCCCCAGTTCGGCAGCGACATGCCACGGCCAGCGCGGATCGTAGAGCACGGTCCGGGCCACCGCGATCATGTCGGCATCCCCCGTCGCGATGATCGCTTCGGCCTGCTGCGCCTCGGTGATCAGCCCGACTGCGACGACGGGCATCGACACGGCCTGCTTGACCGCGCGGGCCAGCGGAACCTGATAGTTCGGTCCGACCGGGATCTTCTGTCCCGCATCAAGCCCGCCGCTCGAGATATGGATGGCATCGCAGCCCCGCGCCTCGAGCGCCTTGGCAAGGGCGACGGTTTCCTCGATGGTCCAGCCGCCCTCGACCCAGTCCGTCCCCGAGACGCGAACCGTCACCGGATACCCGTTTGGGACCGCCGCCCTGACGGCCTCGAAGACCTCGAGCAGGAAGCGCATGCGGTTTTCAAGGCTGCCGCCATATTCGTCGCTGCGATTGTTCGAGATGGGCGACAGGAACTGATGCAGCAAGTAGCCATGCGCGGCATGGATCTGGATCGCGTCTATTCCCAGCCGAACCGAGCGCCGCGCCGCCTCGGCAAAGGCGTCCCGAACCCTGTCGAGGCCTGCGCGATCAAGCGCCTCAGGCGGGTTGTCGGTCGCGGCAAAGGGCAGGTTCGACGCCGAGACGGTCTGCCAGCCATTCCCATCCTCGGGTGCGATCTGCCCCCCGCCATCCCACGGCTTTGCGCAGGACGCCTTGCGCCCGGCATGGGCAAGCTGGATCGCGATCGGCATATCGGACCAGTCGCGCAGCCCCTTGAGCACGCGTGCCATCGCCGCTTCGGTTTCATCGTCCCAAAGACCGACATCGGCATAGGTGATACGGCCTTCGGGAACCACGCCGGTCGCCTCGATCGTCAGGATCCCGGCGCCCGATTGCGCCAGCGTTCCCAGATGCATCAGATGCCAGTCGGTCATCTTCCCGTCGACGGCCGAATACTGGCACATGGGCGCGATGACGATGCGATTGGCGATGGTCGAGCCACCGATGGTGATCGGCTCGAACAGCTTGGATTGGGGCATGGGGCCTCCTGCTGGTGTTTCGCGGAAAACTTAACCCGAGAAGGCCCCGCCGCAAGGGGCGGTCAGAAACTGTTGCGTTCGTGATAGGTGCGTAGGAAGGACTGGATGCGCGGGTCCTCGGGCTGATGCAGGATCTTGTCCGGCGTATCGACCCCGACAAGCTCGCCCTTTTCCATGAAGGCGACCTGGTCCGCGACATGGGCGGCAAAGCCCATCTCGTGGGTCACGACGACCATGGTCATGCCCTCGGCGGCGAGCGTCTTCATTACGTTCAGCACCTCGCCCACGAGTTCGGGATCAAGCGCCGAAGTCGGCTCGTCAAACAGCATCAGGTTCGGTTCCATCGCGATGGCGCGGGCAATGGCGACGCGCTGCTGCTGACCGCCCGAAAGCCGCGAAGGATGGTTTTCCATCTTGTCTGCCAGGCCGACCTTGGTCAGCGCCTCGGCGGCACGTCGTCCGGCCTCGACCTTGGACATCCCACGCACGCGCATCAGACCCTCGGCCACGTTTTCCTTGGCAGTCATATGGGGCCATAGGTTGAACTGCTGGAAGACCATGCCGATCGAACGGCGCATCTCGCGCAGCTTTCGGCCAGGCGCTTTCTTGCCGGGCGCGTCATAGCCGATCAGCTTGCCGTCGATGCGGATCTCGCCCGAGTCGTATTCCTCGAGAAAGTTGATGCACCGCAAAAGCGTGGACTTGCCCGAACCGGACGGGCCGATCAGACAGGTCACCTTGCCCGGCGGAATGGAGAGGTCGACGGCCTTCAATGCCTGAAACGGGCCATAAAACTTGTCGACCTTGCGGATCTCGACGGATGAGGCCTGCATCGTCAGGTCCTTTCGATCAGGTGTTTCGTGACGCGCGCCTCAAGCCTGCGGCCAATGCGCGAGATGGTTTCGACCAGCAGCCAGAAGAACAGCGCAAGGACCAGGTTCGCTTCAAGGAAGCGGAAGGTCTCGGTGGACATGCGATTCACCTGGTACATCAGTTCGGGCACGGTGATGATGGACAGGATCACCGTTTCCTTGGTCAGGATGATCGAGAAATTGATCAGCGCGGGCAGCGATGAAACCAGCCCCAGGGGCAGCAGGATGCGGCGCACGATGGCAAGCTCGGTCATGCCGATGGCGCGCGCAGCCTCGATCTGGCCATGCGGCACGGCACGGAAGCCCGAGCGGAAGATCTCGGCGAAGTAGGGGCTGCCATAGATCGTCAGACCCAGAAGCCCGGCCGGCACCGCGTCCAGCCGCAGACCGACCAGCGGACCACCGTAGTAAAGGACGAAAAGCTGCACCAGAAACGGCGTGCCGCGAATGATTTCGATATAGGCCTGGACGATCCAGCGCACCCAGCGCGGCGCATAGCGTTGGATCAGCGCGATCAGCAGCCCCAGCGCCATCCCGAAAACGGTTCCCAGCGCCCAGCACAGGATGGTGTTTGCAAATCCCCTCAGCAGGGCCGGACCATATTGTTGGAAGATACCGAAATCCATCAGACCGCCGTCCTGTTTTCAAGCCAGCGCCCAAGGGCCGCGAGGCAGAGATTGATCGCCAGATAGATGCAGGCGGCAGCGATATAGACCTCGAGCGGGCGGAAGGTCGTAGCGGCCTGTGCCTGGCTCGCACGGGTGATTTCCAGGATGCCGACAACCGAGACGAGCGATGATGCCTTGACCAGCAGGATCAGCTCATTGATCAGCGCGGGCAGCGACATGGTGACCGCCTGAGGCAGGACCACACGGGTCCAGACGTCGCGCGGGTTCATCCCGATCGCAACCGCGGCCTCGGTCTGGCCCTTCGGCAGGGCGGCGATCGCACCGCGCCAGATTTCCGAAATATAGGCGCTGGCACAGATCCCCACCGTCACGACGGCCGCAAACAGCGGCGGTACATCCAGCCCGATCACCGGCAGGGTGTAGTAAAAGACCAGAAGCTGCACGAGCAGCGGCACGCCCCGCAGGAAGCTGACCCAGACCGCTGCGAAACGACGCAGCGCAACATAGGGTGAAAGCCGCGCTGCACAGATCAGCGCACCGATCACCAGGCCCAGTCCAATGCCCAGAAGCGAAATCAGCAGCGTGTATCGCGCCGCCCAGATGAGCGGCTCGAAACTTTCAAGGAAAACCGGAATGGAAAACATGCAGGTCTCGTCTTGGCCTGAAGAAAACGGGCGGGGAACAGCCTTCCCCGCCCGTCGAAAGGCTTAGTTCGCAGGAACTTCGCGCGGCAGTTCGGTATAGGTGCCCAGCCACTTTTCCTGGATCGCCTTGACGCGGCCGTCATCCGTCATCTTCAGCAGCGCGTCATTGATCGCGGCGGCGAAGGTTTCGGTATCGGCTTCCTTGCGAAGCGCCCAGGCAAAGTATTTCGGCTCACCGAATTTCGCCGGCTCGAACAGGGCGAACGTTTCGGGGCGGTTCTTCACCAGATAGGTCAGGTTCGGCAGAGAGCCCGCGACGGCGTCGAGGCGACCGGCGGCAAGGTCGGCATAGGCCTCGTCGGTGGTGCCGTATTCCTTGATGGTGATGCCGCCCAGCTTCTCGCCATAGGCTTCCAGCTGCTTGAACTGCGCGGTGCCCTGCTGGACGCCGACGGTCTTGCCCTTGATGTCTTCCGGGGCCTTCAGCTCGCTGCCGGCGGCCTTGACCAGCGCGACGGTGGCATCGGCGATCGGCAGGGTGAAGGTGTAGCGCTCGAGACGCTCGGGGGTGATCGTCACCGGGGCGATGATGATGTCGAACTTCTTGACCTCAAGGCCCGGCAGTTCGGCCGGCCAGGGGATATCCTGATAGACGGGTTCCGCGCCGATTTCTTTGCTGACCTCATCGAACAGGTCCTTGGTCATGCCCTCATAGGTGCCGTTGTTCAGCATGTCGAAGGGGGCGTAGTGCATGTCCGTCGCAGTGACGATCTTGCCCGCAGCCTTGATGTCGGCCAGTTGGTCGGCCGAGGCGGCGGACCCCGCGCCCAGCGCGATCAGGCTGACGAGCGCAGCCTTGAGGCTCATGTTGAAGCTCATGTCTTTCTCCTTGTTGGACAGATGATGAGGGCGACGGCGATACGTTGCGTCGTCGCCCCCTTGGATCAGAGAATGCCGGGCAAGTTCAAGCCATGCTCGCGCGCGCAGTCCTTTGCGATCTCGTAACCTGCATCCGCATGACGCATCACGCCGGTCGCCGGGTCATTCCACAGCACGCGTGCGATCCGCCGATCGGCATCTTCCGTGCCGTCGCAGCAGATCACCATGCCCGAATGCTGGCTGAAGCCCATGCCCACGCCGCCGCCGTGATGCAGCGACACCCAGGTCGCGCCCGAGGCGGTGTTCAGCAGCGCGTTCAGCAGCGGCCAGTCGGAAACGGCGTCCGAGCCGTCCATCATCGCCTCGGTCTCGCGGTTGGGCGAGGCGACCGAGCCCGAATCGAGGTGGTCGCGGCCGATCACGATAGGGGCCTTCAGCTCGCCATTTCGCACCATCTCGTTGAAGGCGAGGCCCAGCTTGTGACGCAGGCCCAGACCGACCCAGCAGATCCGCGCAGGCAGGCCCTGGAAGGCGATGCGTTCCTGCGCCATGTCCAGCCAGTTATGCAGATGCGGGTCGTCGATCAGTTCCTTGACCTTGGCATCGGTCTTGCGGATGTCCTCCGGATCGCCCGAAAGCGCGGCCCAGCGGAACGGCCCGATACCCTTGCAGAAGAGCGGGCGGATATAGGCCGGCACGAAGCCCGGGAAGGCGAAGGCGCGCTCGAACCCCTCTTCCAGTGCCATCTGGCGGATATTGTTGCCGTAATCGACGGTCGGGATGCCGGCATCGGCAAAGGCCACCATCGCCTCGACCTGCACGCGCATCGAGGCGCGGGCGGCTTTCTCGACCGCTTTCGGGTCGCTTTCCTGCTTGGCGCGCCATTCCGCGACGGTCCAGCCGATCGGCAGGTAGCCATGGACCGGGTCATGCGCCGAGGTCTGGTCGGTGACGATATCCGGGCGGACGCCCCGCTTGACCAGTTCCGGGAAGACCTCGGCGGCGTTGCCGATGAGCGCCACGGATTTCGCCTCGCCGGCCTTGGTCCAGCGGTCGATCATCTCGAGCGCCTCGTCGAGGTCATGGGTCTTTTCATCGACATAGCGGGTGCGCAGGCGGAAATCGGCGCGGGTCTCGTCGCATTCGACCGCCAGACAGCAAGCGCCCGCCATGACGGCCGCCAAAGGCTGAGCGCCGCCCATGCCGCCAAGGCCGCCGGTCAGGACCCATTTGCCCTTGAGGTTGCCGCCGTAATGCTGGCGACCCGCCTCGACGAAGGTTTCATAGGTGCCCTGAACGATGCCCTGCGTGCCGATATAGATCCACGAGCCCGCGGTCATCTGGCCGTACATGGCCAGGCCCTTCTTATCCAGCTCGTTGAAATGGTCCCAGTTCGCCCAATGCGGCACCAGGTTCGAGTTGGCGATCAGCACGCGCGGCGCGTCCTTGTGGGTCTTGAAGACGCCGACCGGCTTGCCCGACTGCACCATCAGAGTCTCGTCATCCTCCAGATTGCGCAGCGACTCGACGATAAGGTCGAAATCCTTCCAGGTGCGGGCGGCGCGGCCGATGCCGCCATAGACCACCAGCTCATGCGGGTTCTCGGCGACATCGGGATGCAGGTTGTTCATCAGCATCCGCATCGGCGCCTCGGTCAGCCAGCTTTTCGCGGTGATCTCGGTGCCGGTGGCGGGAAAGATGTCGCGGGTGTTGTGACGGGGATTGTCCATCTGCTTCATGCCTTCAGTTCGGCGGCCAGCGCCGCAAGTTTGCTCAGAATGTCTTTCAGGGTGACGCGCAGCGCCTCCGCCTTGGCCTCGTCATAGGCGAAGGGCGGGGTTTCGGTCGAAAGATGGGTCGATTGCGCCAACTCCATCTGGATGGCGTGGACGCCCGCGCCGGGCTCGCCGTAATGGCGGGTGGTCCAGCCGCCCTTGAAGCGCCCGTTCAGCACATAGGTCCGGCCCGTCGCGGCTGCGACCTCATGCGTGGCGGCCTCGATGGCCGGCGCGCAGGAGCGCCCGCTATTCGTGCCAATGTTGAAATCGGGAAGCGTGCCTTCGAACAGGAACGGGATATGGCTGCGGATCGAGTGGCAGTCATACAGGATCGCCACGCCATGTTTCGCCCGCACCCGCTCGATTTCCGCGGCCAAAGCCGCGTGATAGGGCGCGTGGAAGCGCGCCTTGCGGTCGGCGATCTCGGCCTCGGTCGGTTCCTCGGTCCAGATCGGCTCACCGTCGAAATCGGTCAGTGGCACAAGGCCGGTGGTGTTCTGGCCGGGATAAAGGCTTGCGTCATCCGGGCCGCGATTGGCGTCGATGACATAGCGGTGAAACGTCGCCCGCACCGTCGTCGCGCCGGGCAGCAAGCCGTCGTAAAGGCGCTCGATATGCCAGTCGGTATCGGCCAGAACCTGCCCGCGCGGGTTCAGCCGCGCGCGGATCTTGTCGGGCAGCCAGGTCCCGGTATGGGGCAGGCCCAGGATGACCGGGCTGTCGCCCCGGACGATCTCGACCGGGGTCACGGACGCACCTCGGCCAGCAGCTCGGGCGCGACCGCGCCGGTCAGCACGCCCTCGCGGACGAGGCGGGCGGATTCGCTCAGGTCGGGGGCCATGTAGCGGTCCTGCGCCAGCGCCGGAATGGTTTGGCGCAGCGTCGCGATCACCGATTGCAGCGCGGCCGAGGTCTTCAGCGGCGCGCGGAACTCGACGCCGGCGCTGGCGCAGAGCGCCTCGATCCCGATGATATGCGCGAGGTTCTCGTTCATGCGCTTCAACCGGCGCGCGCCATGCGCGGCCATCGACACATGGTCTTCCTGATTGGCGCTGGTCGGCGTCGAGTCGGTCGAACAGGGATTCGCCAGATGCTTGTTTTCGCTCATCAGCGCGGCACTGGTGACCTCGGCGATCATCAGGCCAGAATTCAGGCCCGGATCGGGGGTCAGGAAGGGTGGCAGGTCATGGCTGAGTGTCGGGTCCACCATCAGCGCGATGCGGCGCTGCGAGATCGCGCCGATCTCGGAAATCGCCAGCGCGATCTGGTCGGCGGCGAAGGCCACCGGCTCGGCATGAAAATTCCCGCCCGAGACGATCTGATCCGCACCGACCAGCACCAGGGGGTTGTCGGTCGCGGCGTTGGATTCGATTTCCAGCGTGCGGGCGGCCTGCCAGAGCAGGTCGATGCAGGCGCCGGTCACCTGCGGCTGGCAGCGGATGCAATAGGGATCCTGGACGCGGGTGTCGCCCTCGCGGTGGCTTTCGCGGATCTCCGAGCCGTCCATCAACCCGCGGATGACGCGAGCCGACAGGATCTGGCCGCGATGGCCCCGCAGCGTGTGGATCTCTTCGAAGAAGGGCGCGGTCGAGCCCATGATCGCATCGGTCGAGAGCGACGAGGTGACAAGCGCGGCGCGGGCCGCGGCAAAGGCGTCGAAAAGGCCCGCCAGCGCGAAGGCGGTCGAGGCCTGCGTGCCGTTGATGAGCGCGAGACCCTCTTTCGCGGCCAGGACAACCGGGGTCAAGCCGGCGGCGGCCAGCGCCTCGGCGCCCGACATCTCGCGGCCCTCAAAGGTCGCGCGGCCCTCGCCCAGCATGGCGGCGGCCATATGGGCGAGCGGCGCAAGATCGCCCGAAGCACCGACCGAGCCCTGCGACGGGATCACCGGCAGCACGCCCTTGGCCAGCATGTCCTCGATCAGCGCGATGACCTCGGGGCGCACGCCCGAGGCGCCGCGGCCCAGCGACAGAAGCTTCAGCACCATCAGCAAGCGGGTGGTTTCCGGCTCGACCGGCTCGCCCACGCCGCAGCAATGCGACAGGATCAGGTTGCGCTGCAGGGTCGCGGTGTCCTCGGACTTGATCTTGATCGAGGCGAGCTTCCCGAAGCCGGTATTCACGCCATAGACCGGGACGTCGCCGCTTGCGGCGGCGGCGATGCGGGCGGCCGAGGCGGCAATGCCGGGCCGCGCGCTGTCGGCAAGGCGCACCGCATGACCCTCGCGCCAGACGCTTTCAAGCTGCGCGAGCGTGGTTTCACCGGGAATAAGGATAAGTTCAGACAAGTTCGCCTCCGACAAAGCGGGCATGAAGGGGGTTGAAGCCGATGCGATAGGTCAGCTCGGCAGGATGCTCGATGTCCCAGACGGCCAGGTCGGCGCGCATTCCGGGGGCGATCTGGCCGCGATCCGCCAGACCCAAGGCCGTCGCGGCATGGCGGGTCACGCCGGTCAGGCATTCCGCAGGCGTCATCCGAAACAGCGTCGCCCCCATGTTCATGGTGAGCAGGATCGAGGTCAGCGGCGAGGTTCCGGGATTGCAGTCCGTGGCCAGCGCGATCGGCACGCCGGCATCGCGCAGCGCCTGGACCGGCGGGTATTTCGTCTCGCGCAGGGTGTAGAAGGCTCCGGGCAGCAGGACCGCCACGGTCCCCGATGCCGCCATCGCGTCGATCCCGTCCTGGCCCAGCCATTCGAGGTGATCGACCGACATCGCGCCATGCTGCGCCGCCATTTCCGCGCCATGCAGGTCCGAGAGCTGCTCGGCATGCAGCTTGACCGGCAGGCCGAAGCGCGCGGCATGTTCGAAGATCTGCGCCATTTCCTCGCGCGAGAAGGCGATGCCCTCGCAGAAGCCGTCGACGGCGTCGATCAGGCCTTCGGCATGGCCTGCCTCCATCCCCGCGATGACGACGTCGCGGATATAGCCCGCGCGGTCCTCCTTGTATTCCGGCGGCAGGGCATGGGCGGCGAGCCATGTGGTGCGGATCGTGACGGGACGGATCGCTCCGATGCGACGCGCAACGCGCAGCATCTTGAGCTCGCTTTCGAGGTCGAGGCCATAGCCCGACTTGATTTCCAGCGTGGTGACGCCCTCGGCGAGCAGCGTGTCGACGCGGCGCAGCGCCGAGGCGAGCAGCGCGGCCTCATCCGCCTCGCGGGTGGCACGGACCGAGGACAGGATGCCGCCGCCGGCAAGGGCGATCTCTTCGTAGCTGGCGCCTTCAAGGCGCATCTCGAATTCGCGGGCTCGGTCGCCGCCGAAGACGACATGGGTGTGGCAGTCGATCAGGCCTGGCGTGACCAGCCTTCCGCCCAGATCATGACGCGGCAGATCGGCATAACGTTCTGGCAGCTGCTCCTCTTCCCCGACCCAAACGATTCGGTCACCCTCGACAACCAGAGCACCTTGCTCGATCAGGCCATAACCACCTGATTGCGCATCCATTCTGGAGAATTTTCCCTGGGTAAGAAGCAGCATCGCCGATGCCCCCGATTGATTTCCTTGTCGTTCTATGTCTAAACTTAATCGAACTCTATGTCTAAACTTATTTTGACGGAAAGAAGGGCAGCCGAATGGTTCAGATCTGGGCAGAGCGGGCCTTGTTGCCCGAAGGCTGGGCGGAAAATGTATTGGTCACGCTGGACCAGGGCCGCATCCAATCGGTCGAACCCGGTGCCTCCGCCGCCGGGCAGCGGGTCGGACTTTTGCTCCCGGCCATGGCGAACCTGCACAGCCACGCATTTCAACGTGCGATGGCGGGCCTGAGCGAGGCAAAAGGTCCCGAGCCCCGCGACACCTTCTGGACCTGGCGGCAGATCATGTACCGCTTTCTCGACCACCTGACCCCCGAGGACATCGAATCCATCGCCGCCCTGGTGCAAATGGAGATGCTCGAGGCGGGCTACGCCACCAATGTCGAGTTCCACTACCTGCATCACCGCATCGGCGGCGGGCATTACGACAATATCGCCGAGATGGCCGAGCGCATCGCGGCGGCAGCCAGCCACACTGGCATCGGCCTGACCCTGCTGCCCGTGCATTACCAGTTCGGCGGCACTGACCGTCGCGCGTTGATCCGCGGGCAGGACCGCTTCGGCACCACGCCCGAGGAGTTCCAGAAGCTGCTGGAAGCGGCCGAGGGCACGCTGGCACACCTGGACGGCGATAGCGGTATCGGCATCGCCCCTCACTCGCTGCGCGCCGTCTCGCCCGAGGGTTTGCAGATGTGCGTTGACCTTCGCCCAACGCGGCCACTGCACATGCACCTGGCCGAGCAGATCCCGGAAATCGAGGAAATCAGCGCCGCCTATGGCCGCCGACCGGTCGAATGGCTGCTCGACAATTTCGCGCCGGACAGTCGCTGGACGCTGATCCACCTGACCCACATGACCGAAGACGAGACCCGTCGCCTCGCCGCCACAGGCACCGTCGCAGGCCTTTGCCCGATCACCGAATCGTCCCTTGGCGACGGCATCTTCAACGGCACGATCTGGGCCGAGGCGGGCGGACGCCTGGGCTTCGGCTCGGACAGCAACGTGCGCATCTCGCTGGTCGAAGAGTTGCGCACGCTGGAATACAGCCAGCGCCTGCGCGACCGGGGTCGGGCGATCCTGGCCGAGCCCGCGCGTTCGACGGGCCGCGTGATCTACGAGGCAGGGCTGGAGGGCGGCGCAAGCGCGGCGGGGCGCGAAACCGGGGCGATTGCATCGGGGCTATGGGCCGACCTTTGCGCGGTGGACCTGCAGAACCCGGTGATGTTCGGACGTGACGGTGACCGGATGCTCGACAGCCTGATCTTTGCCGGGCATGACGGACTGGTCCGCGATGTCTGGTCGGCGGGTCGCCATGTCGTTCGTGAAGGCCGTCATGTCGCGGGGGACCGGATCATTGCGGATTACCTCGCGACAATTTCCCGCGTGCAGGAGCGCATGTGACCGAAAGATCCGCCAGCAAGGCCCAATCCATCGTCACCGAGGTACGCCGCCGAATCGTGGACCGCGAGTGGCGGCAGGGCGACCGCATTCCGGACGAGGCCGAACTCGCGATCGAGTTCGGCGTGGCCCGCGCGACGGTGAACAAGGCCCTGCAATTGCTCGCCGAAGAAGGGCTTCTGGAACGCAAGCGCAGAGCGGGAACCCATGTGACGGTGAACCCGGCACGCAAGGCCACGCTGACCATCCCGATCGTGCGCGAACAGATCGAGGGTGCCGGCATGGCCTATAGCCACCGCATCATTGCCCAGAACCGCAGCGCCGCCCCCGCCGATATCGCCGCTCGGATGGACCTTGCACGGGACCAGATGATGATCCATCTGCGCACCGTCCATTACGGGGACGAAAAGCCATTTCAGGTCGAGGATCGCTGGATCAACCCGATCGCCGCTCCGGGCGCGGAGGACGTGGATTTCCAGCGCATCAATCCGAATGAGTGGCTCGTGCGCAACTTTCCCTGGTCGCGGGGAGACATCGCCTTTTCCGCCGAAAATGCCAATGCGCGCGATGCCCGGCTGCTGGAAACGCGACAGGGAACGGCTTTGCTGATCCTGCAACGGACGACATGGAACGATCAGGGCGCGATCACCTCGGTTCGCCTTGCGTTTCATCCCGGCTACTGCATGAGGGCCATTCCCTAGTCCGGCTTCACTTTTTGCAGGCGTTTGTCTAATAGGCTTGCCAATCCCATAAAAGGTAAAGCCATGGCCAGCGCCAATCTCAACATCATGATCAAGGCCGCGCGCAAGGCGGGCCGCAGCCTCGTCAAGGACTTCCGCGAAGTCGAGAACCTTCAGGTCAGCGTCAAGGGCGCGGGCGATTTCGTCAGCCGCGCCGACCGCGAGGCAGAGCGCATCATCAAGGAAGAACTGCGCGGCGCCCGCCCGAATTACGGCTGGATCGGCGAGGAAACCGGCGAGGAAGCCGGCGAGGACCCGACCCGTCGCTGGATCGTGGACCCGCTTGACGGCACCACGAACTTCCTGCACGGCCTGCCCCATTGGGCGATCAGCATCGCGCTGGAACACAAGGGCGAAATCGTTGCGGCCGTAGTCTACGATGCTGCCAAGGACGAGATGTATACCGCCGAAAAGGGCGACGGAGCCTTCCTGAACGACCGCCGCATCCGCGTCTCGGGCCGCCGCCAGATGATCGAATCGATCTTCGCGACCGGCGTCCCGTTCGGCGGCCGTGGCACCTTGCCCGCCACGATCCGCGACCTGAGCCGGCTGATGCCGGTGACTGCGGGCGTGCGTCGCTGGGGCGCCGCCTCTCTCGATCTGGCCTATGTCGCATCGGGCCGATTCGATGGCTACTGGGAACGCGGGATCAATTCGTGGGATGTCGCGGCCGGCATCCTGCTGGTGAAAGAGGCAGGCGGGTTCGTCGAATCGATTCGCTCCGAAGAAAATCCGGTCGAATCGGGCTCGATCATCGCGGGCAATGCGCAGCTCTTCGAGCCCTTCGCGGAAATCATCCGTAGCCGCGACTAAGAGCCGTTGACCTTTCCTCGGGGCGGGAGCAAGGCTTCCATACCAGAGGAAAGCCCGTCATGACCGATAACAGCCAGACGGGGCCACTGATGGCCCCGCCAGCACAACCTCCTGCGGTTCCGCCACCCCAGGCAGAACCCCTTGTCGACCGACAGGGCAGCGCGATCATGCTGATCTGTGGCGCGTCCTTCATCTTCGCGACACAAGACGGGATTTCGCGCCACCTCGGCGCGACCTATTCGCCTGTCTTCATCACGATGGTGCGATACTGGTTCTTCACGCTGTTCGTGGTCGCGATCTGCCTGCGCCAGCCGAACGGGCTTCGCATGGCGATGCGCAGCAAGCGACCCTGGCTGCAAATCGCACGGGGCGTGATCCTTGCCCTGGAAATCGTCGTCACCATCGAGGCGTTCGTGCGCCTGGGGCTGATCAATACCCATGCGATCTTCGCCTGCTACCCGCTGTTGATATCGATCCTGTCCGGCCCCGTGCTGGGTGAAAAGGTCGGCTGGCGCCGCTGGCTGGCTGTCGCTGTCGGTTTCTGCGGCATCCTGATCGTGCTCAAGCCAGGCAGTGGAGTGTTTTCGGCAAATGCGGCCCTGCCGTTCCTGGGGGCCGTCATGTTCGCGGTATACGGCTTGATGACGCGCATGGTCGCGCGTGACGACACTGCCATCGTCAGCTTCTTCTGGACCTCGGTGATCGGCGCCATCACCATGACCATCATCGGCATTCGCAGCTGGGAACCGATTGCCAAGGCGGACATTCCCTGGCTGCTCACGCTGTGCGCCTGCGCGGCGACCGCGCATTTCATGCTCATCAAGGCCTATGAGATGGCCGAGGCTTCGGCCCTTCAGCCCTTTTCCTACACCCAACTCGTATGGGTCAGCATCTTCGGCGTGCTGATCTTTGGCGAGACATTGGCGCCCAATGTCGCAATCGGCGGCCTCATCGTCGTCGGAGCCGGTCTGTTTACCTGGTGGCGGTCTCGCCAGCGAGAGAAGGCTGCCCTGGCCCGGTCGTAGCGCCACGCTGGATGTCGGTGCCCGCGTTCGCCTCTTCGATAGGCGGCGGCGCGCCGACCACCTCGGCCAGCACCCCACCTGCCGCATAATGGACGAGCGCCCGAGCGGACATCGGCGGACGGCTGGAGAAGGCCAGCCTGATCGGCGGCTGCGGCGGCAAGGGCATCATCCCACCACCCGTGAGATCATAGGTCGGCACGATCGGCGCCGGGTGCCCCATGATGCGCGCGCGGTAGACGGGCAGCGCCTCGGTCACTCGCATGACGTAATTGCGCGTCTCGTCGAAGGGGATCAGTTCGACCCAGTCCACGGGGTCGGCCGTCTTGCGCAGGTCGCCGAAATCCTGAAGCCAGCGGGCCGATCGTCCGGGGCCGGCATTGTAGCCCGCGCTGACCAGCGCGATCGAGGGCCCGAACCGATCGCGCAGGCCCTGCAGATAGGCCGCGCCCAGGCGTGCATTATAGGTCGCATCCTGCGTCAGCCGCGGCTGATCATAGGGCTCGCCGATCTTTCGCGCCATGTCCCTTGCCGTGCCGGGCATGACCTGCATCAGCCCCAGCGCCCCGGCATGGGACGAAACGCCATGGTTGAATTCGCTTTCCCGTCGGGCGATCGACATCACGAGCTCGGAAGGCAGCCCCAAAGGCTTGGTCTCGAGACCCGTCAGCGGAAAATAGGCGGCGGGGTAGATGACGCCCTTGGCCGCCGCGGCCTTGGCAAGGCGCAGCGCGTTCCAAGGCCGCCCGACTTCGAGCATCAACCGCGCCATTCTCCCGATATCTTCGGGTTCTGCAGTTTCGGCCAAGTGAAGGAAGAAGCGGGCCGCCAGATCGGCGTCTCCTGCCGCAAGAAGCCAGGCCCCTGCCTGCCACACCTGATTATACCGCAGGGCACTGCCTCGCCATTCCGGGAGGGTCTCTTCGGCGCGCCCGGCAACCGCCAGATCGGGTTGCATGGGCTGACGCAGCTTCTCGGCGGAAAGCTGTCCATAATAGGCCGTCTGCCAGGTTGCGGAATGCCGAAAGGCCTTTCCTGCGGCCTCCGTTTCCCCCGCGACCTCATGCGCACGACCCTGCCAGTACAGGGCCCGTGACAGGGAAATCGGACTGCTGACACCGGCCTCGAGACGCTGGAAATGGATCAGCGCGCGATCGCTCGCCCCTTGTTTCAAGGCGGCATAGCCCGCAAGCCATTCCAGATCGATGAAATCCTCGCCGCCTTCGTGCAGGAAATTGCCTGCCGCCAGCTTCTCGGCCAAGGGCCAGTCGCCCTCGCGCATCGCGGCACGGGCAAAGTCGGCGCGCTTGTCGGCCCAGATCGCCGGGTCGCGCAGCGCCTCGGCGCTGGTGGAACGCTCAAGCATCAGGTCGCGGGCCGGTTCAGGCAGCTTCGCCGCGATGCGCCACAGAAAGCGATCCATCGCCAGCCCGGCATCGTTTCGAAGAGCTTCCGGCAGGGCGAGGATCAGTGCGTCCACTCCCTCCTGGCGCGACTGAAGGGCGATCCGCGCGCGTCCGACGCCCTGTGCGTCATCGCTCGCAAGCGGCAGGACAGCCTTGGCCGATTGCCATTCACCCAGATCCAGCAGCTTGGCCAGACGTGCGTCGTGAATGTCGATGAGGTCGGCGCCGTAAATGGCGACAAAATTCGCGCTGTCATCTTCGGACAGCGCCTGGTTCGTCCAGAAGCGCGCCATTTCGGCCTTGGCCGCTGCAGGGTCGGTACTGGCCAGCGCAGTGATCAGCGCCTTGGCCCCGATCAGCGTATCCGGCCGCCGCTCGCCGAACCAGTCGATGATCTCGGCGGCAGGCAGGTCCGTGCGCAGCAGCGCATCGCCCCGGCGGTAAAGCAGCGCCATCCCCGGCCAGTCCCGGTGCTTGCGCGCAAACTCCAGATACTCCGGCCAGCGTCCTTGCCCGGCACGCAATCGGTGCCAATCCACCAGGGCCGAGGCCATCGGACCCGAGCTTTCTGCATGATCCGCGGCATCGACCCAATCGCGCGCACCAACGGCGGCAAGGGCGCGCGCAATCGCAGCCGCGTCCTCGGCCGCAGCCGACAACGGAAAGGCCGCCAGGCACGCAGCCAGCGACCAGCGCAGAATCCTGTCGCGCAAAGGATACATCATGGGTTCCTTTCTGCGGGCTCGCGCGCGCGCGCGCAACTCACATCCTTGGCAATCGACGCGCCCGGATGTAAGGCCAAGCGGAAATCAAACTCAGGATACCGTCATGTTCAAAGGCTCTCTGCCCGCGCTGGTTACGCCATTCACCCCCGACGGGGAGCTGGATCTCCCTGCGCTCGAGAAGCTGGTCGAGTGGCATATCTCGGAAGGCAGCCACGGGCTAGTTCCCGTCGGCACCACCGGCGAAAGCCCCACCCTGAGCCATGACGAACATCGCAAGGTCGTGGAAGAGGTCGTCCGCCTCGTCGCCGGTCGCATCCCGGTCATCGCGGGCGCGGGTTCGAACTCGACCCGCGAAGGGATCGGGCTGATCCAGCATGCCCAGGAAGCCGGCGCCGATGCCGCGCTGGTCGTCACCCCCTATTACAACAAGCCAACGCAGGCAGGGCTGATCGCGCATTATGCCGCGCTGCACGATGCCTCGGACCTGCCGATCATCATCTACAACATCCCAGGCCGCTCGGTCATCGACATGTCGCCCGAAACCATGGGCGAACTGGCGAAGCTTTCACGCATCATCGGGGTCAAGGACGCGACCGGCAAGCTTGAGCGCGTCTCGATGCAGCGCGCGACCTGCGGCGCCGATTTCGTCCAGCTTTCGGGCGAGGATGCGACTGCGCTTGGCTTCAACGCCCATGGCGGCGTGGGCTGCATCTCGGTCACGGCGAATGTCGCGCCGAAGCTCTGTGCGCAGTTCCAGGAAGCCACCTTGGCCGGCGATTACGCAAAGGCGCTGGAATTCCAGGACAAGCTGATGCCGCTGCATGTCGCCATCTTCCTTGAACCCGGCGTCGCGGGCGCCAAATACGCCATGTCGAAACTGGGTCTCTGCTCGGAGCGCGTGCGCCTGCCGCTGGTCGGCCTGACGGCCCCGACAATGGCCGCGATCGACAAGGCCATGGCACATGCCGGCCTGATCTGAGGCGATCTTCGCAGGAGCTTTGAGCCGCGACCAGGCACCGGTCGCGGCTTTTCCATGCCTTACTTCGGTGCCGAATAAACCACGGACCAATAGGCATGACGCCCATCGGCCGAATAGGCGCGGCCAATCCCCATTTCCCTCATCTGGGGGATCACCATATTCTCGCGGTGCCGTGCAGAGGTCGCCCATTCATGCAGCACCCCCTCAAGATCGAACAGCGAGGCTGACCCGGCAGCAATGTTCTCGGCCGTGATACGCGGTCTGTAGCCAAGCTGCTTGACCCGCATTCCCGGGCCGGTCGAGGCCACGCCGCGATGATCCATCACTCCGCGTCCCGCCATGTCGCAGGCTTGCTGTTCAGCCGCTTTCTGCAACTTGGAATTGACGCGAAGCATCGGCAGCCCTTCCGCAGCGCGAACGGCATTCGTCCGGTCGAGTGCACGAGCGGCTTCGGACGAATTCAGAGCCTCGCATCTTGCACTGCTGGCAAAGGCAACACTCACAGCTTCGTGCCCGTCCGTGCGGACGATACCGCGGGGCGTGGCCGGATTGGTCGAGACGGAGGCTTCCTGGATCGAAGCAGTTTGAGGCGCGCCGCACGAAACCAATGAGGCAAGGGCGGCAAGAACAAGGATATGGCGCATTCTGACAACATGTTGCTGATATCGCGCCAAGATAGGTTGGGCGCGATAAAATTCAACCATAGATTGCAATTTCGGCGCTACAGCGAGCCTTCCTTGTGCAGAGCCAGGCGATCACTGCCGCGGCAGGTTCTCATGCGCGGGGTCTCCAAAGGTTGACCAGGTTTTGCCGGGTTCAGGTGCGGGGATGTCATCGGGGTGCCAATTCATGTGCAGGTTCGCCTTGGCGACGATATTCCCCGTGACCGGAGCGGTCAGGAACAGGAACAGCGTGATCAGCAACTCATGCCACGTCAGTTGCCCATGTTCGAGCGGAAACCAGACCAGCGAGGCGATCAGCACCGCCCCCACGCCCAGCGTCGCGGATTTGGTGGGCGCGTGCAGCCGGGTCATCTGATCGGGAAGCTTCACCAGGCCGTAGGACCCGACGAACCCAAAGAAGCCCCCCACCACCAGCAGGACCGAGACGATGATTTCCCCGATCAGTTCCATACCCATCTCCTATTCGATGATGTCGCCGCGCAGGATGAATTTCCCGTAGGCGACGGTCGAAATGAAGCCGACCATCGCAAACAGCAGCGAGGCCTCGAAATACATGCCGGTGCCCTTGTCGATGCCGAACAGCGCGAGCAGCGCGATGGCATTGATCGTCATCGTATCCAGCGCCAAGACCCGGTCCGCGATACCGGGCGCGAAGACGACCCGATACAGGCAGAAAAGCATCGCGAGCCCGAAGCACATATAGGCAAATCCAAGGGCCATACCGATCATTCGAAGATCTCCTTCAGCCGCGCCTCATATCGGGTCTTGATCTCGTCTACGACCTCGGTCGGGTCGGGAGCATGCAGGCAATGGACAAGCAGCGCATGGCCATCCTCGGACAGATCGCAAGTCAGTGTTCCGGGCGTCAGCGTGATCGTCGAGGCAAGCGCCGTGATCGCCTCGGGTTGACGCAACTCCAGCGGAACCACGATCCATGCCGGTTTGAGATCGCGACGGCGCTTGAACAGGACGATACTTGCGACGGCGAAATTCGCCCTCACGATATCCAACATCACCAGAAGCAAATAGGCCGGGACCTTGGCCGGCGATTTCAACCGGGCCGTGTCGGGCCAATAGGGCGCCGTCATGATCGGGATGATGATCCCCAGCATGACCGCAAAGACCAGCGAGCCGACGGCCCAGCGATTGACGAGAAGCATCCAGACGGCGATCAGGACCAGCGACAGATAGGGATGCGGCAGCAGGCGGCGGATCATTTCGTGCCCTCCTGGTCCTCGAGCACGGCCCCGAGATAGATCGACGGATTGTGCAATTGCTCGGCCGTGTCCTGTGCAAAGCGGGTGACCGGACCGGCAAAGATGGTAAGCGCGACGATCCCTGCCAGCAGCAAGCCGACAGAAGCGGCCGCGAGCGCAGGCGAGGCGGCATCCTCAAGGTCCTGGATATGCTCGTCTGGTTCCAGCTTGGCCGGGATCGGGCCGACGCTCGGCGGTACTGGCGCGGCAGCGGCCATCGGCACGTCCTGGAATTCATAAGCTTTCCAGAAGACCAGCGAACCCGCCCGCGCCATGCCATAGATGGCAATGAGCGAGGTGACGATGACCGTGCTCCAGATCCACGGAGCGGCGACCGTCTCGCGCGTCGCATCGAGAACGAGCAACTTGCCGATGAAGCCCGAAAACGGCGGCATCCCGACAACGGCGATAGCGGTGCCAAAAAACAGGGCGGACACGATACCATTGCCCGGCATCACGCTGTCGAGCCGTAGCCACAGATCACCCCGCCGGGCGCCCACCATGTCGACCACAAGGAAAAGCGCAGCGCTCGCGAGGGTCGAGTGAATGAGATAGTAGATTGCCGCCGTCGTGGCCTGCGGCGTGAATTGCGACACCGCGATCATCAGCGTCCCGACCGAGCCGACAGCGGCAAAGGCCGCAAGCCTGCCCAGGTTCCGCGTTCCGAGAACGCCGATCTGGCCGATGGCCAGTGTGAACAGCGCCGCTGGCAGCAGCAGGTCCATGACCACGCGTTCAATCACCGTATCCTGCGGGAAGACGAGCGTGTAGAAGCGGATGATCGCATAGACCCCGACCTTGGTCATGACGGCGAAAAGCGCGGCGACCGGCCCCGGTGCGTTCGCATAAGTCGACGGCAGCCAGAAATGCAGCGGGACCAGCGACGCCTTGATCGCGAAGACCAGCATCAGGAGAACGGCCCCCGTGCGCAGCAGCGCTGTATCTTCGGCCGGCATGACCGCGACGCGGGCGGCCATGTCGGCCATGTTGAGCGTGCCGGTCACCGCATAAAGCACACCGAGCGCCGCGAGGAACAGGGTCGAACCGGCAAGGTTATAAGCGATATACTGAACCCCGGCGCGTAGCCGCATCGGGCCGCCGCCATGGGTCATCAACCCGTAGCTCGCGATCAGCAGAACCTCGAAGAAGACGAAGAGATTGAAGGCATCCCCTGTCAGAAAGGCGCCGCAGACGCCCATCATCTGGAATTGCCATAGCGCGTGGAAGTGCCAGCCCTTGCGATCCCAGCCCGAGCCGAAGGCGTAAAGCTGCACCGCCAGCGCGAGTGTCGCGGTCAATGCCACCATCAGCGCGGAAAGCCGGTCGAGCATCAGCACGATGCCGAAAGGCGCGGCCCAGTTGCCCAGACGATAGACCAGGACCTCGCCCGAACTCGCGAGCCAGTTGAGATAGATCGCGACACCCAGCAGAAGCGCCGTGCCCGCGATCGAGAAAACCCGCTGCAACAGAAGATCCGCGCGCATCCACAGGATGATGAGCGCGCCCATCACCGCCGGAAGGATGACGGGAGCAATCAGAATGTGGTTCATGCGCGCCCTTCCCCGGCATCGATGCGGCTGACTTCGGGCTCGCGATCCGAACGCGGCATGTCCACGCGATCATCGCCCCCTTCGAGAAATGCCCCGAGCGCCATCATCACGGTGACCGCGGTCATCCCGAACGAGATCACGATCGCCGTCAGAACAAGCGCCTGAGGCAACGGATCGGTATAGCTTGTCACGCCCTTCTGGATGATCGGCGGCTGATCCACGACCAGCCTTCCCGTCGCGAACAGGAACATGTTGATCGCGTAGCTCAGCATCGTGGTGCCCAGCACCACCGCGAAACTGCGGCGGCGCAGAATCAGGTACACCCCGGCCGCAGTCAGCATCCCTATCGCGCTTGATAGCAGAAGTTCCATCAGCGGCCTCCCTCGTTCAGACTTGGGTCGATATCCATCGGATTGACATTCACCGTCTCGCCCGCCTGCCGCGCGATACGCGACAGCGAATTGAGCGCCAGCATCACCGCGCCCACCACGCAAAGGAATACGCCGAGGTCGAAACCCATGGCCGACGCCAGTTCGAACTCCTCGATCCCGGGCAACTTCACGTAGCCATAGGTCGAGGTGAGGAACGGATAACCGGCAAACCAGGCCCCCAGACCGGTAACGCCAGCCGCGATAACGCCCGCGCCGATCATGGCGTGATAGGGCACCTTGTTGCGCGCCTGCGCCCAGCCGAAGCCCGAGGCCATGTACTGCGATACCAGCGCAATCGCCACGACAAGTCCCGCGATAAAGCCGCCGCCCGGCAGGTTGTGTCCGCGCAGGAAGATATAGATGCCCACCACCAGCGAGATCGGCAGGATAAGCCGCGTGATGACCACGACAAGCAGCGGGTGGCGCGAGCCCGCCCGACGGGTGTCATAGACCCAGTTGCGCAGGCGCCGACCGCTTGCCCCGGCAAGCAAGGTCTCGGTCAGGGCAAAGATCGCAAGCGCGGCAATGCCAAGAACGGTGATCTCGCCGAAGGTATCATAGCCGCGGAAGTCGACCAGGATGACGTTCACGACGTTATGCCCACCGCCCAGCTTGTAGCTGTTGGCCAGCATGTACTCCGAAATCGGGGCCATGGCGAAATCGCTGCGCATCACCACATAGGACAGGCCCGCGAAACCGATCCCCGTCAGCGCCGCGATGAAGGCATCAAAGCCTCTCTTGCCATCTCGACTTTCAAGGATCGTGCGCTTGGGCAGGAAATTCAGCGCCAGCAGCAGCAGGATCACCGTCACCACCTCGACCGAGATCTGCGTCAGGGCGAGATCCGGGGCCGAGAGATAGACGAAATAGCCCGACACGATCAGCCCGATAATGGCGACGAGCACCAGCGCAAGCAGGCGGATACGGTGGAAGGCCACCATGCAGGCGGTGGCGATCATCAGAAGGATCCAGCCGATCAGCGGGACCGGTTCTATCGGAAGCATCGGGCGGACCGCGCCGCTGTAGCCGCCGGTCGAGAACGCCCAGAAGCCGCAGGCCAGCACCGTCAGGCAGAAGGCGGCAAAGGCGCGCGCCATCGAGCCATTCGTGAAGCGGTCGGTCACCCGATGGGACATATGAAGAACGGCCAGCGTGACCCGGTCGAACATGGCTTTCGCATTCGGCCTGGGCACCGCAGCGTGGAGCGCCTGCAGCCGCGGGTGCAATGCCAGCAGGATTGCACCTCCCACGACTGCGATGATCGACAGCTTCAGCGCAAGCGTGACGCCATGCCACAGGGCAAAATGCGGATGCGGATGCCCGCCAGTCACCGCCGCGGCCGACGCCTCGACAAGCCAGGCGGCCAGGACATTCGGGAAAAGACCGATCAGCACGACAAGCACGGTCAGGATCGCCGGACCGATCCAGAGCCCAAGTCCCGGATCATGCGGCTTATGCGGATAATCGTCACGCTCGGCACCGAAGAAGACATGCCAGATGAAGCGCAGCGAATAGCCGACCGAGAACAGCGCACCAATCGTCGCCATGACGTAGACCAGGCTGGGATTGCCCTGCCAGACCGTATGCGTCGCCTCTTCCAGCATCAGTTCCTTGGACAGGAAGCCGTTGAGAGGGGCGACGCCGGCCATCGAAAGCGCCGAGATCGTGCCGATCGCAAAGGTAATCGGCATCAGCTTGCGCAACCCGCCCAGGCGCGCAATCGATCGCGTCCCTGCCTCGTGGTCGATGATGCCCGCGGTCATGAACAGCGCCGCCTTGAAGGTGGCGTGGTTGATGATGTGGAAAACCGCCGCCACGGCCGCCGCCTCGGTTCCAAACCCCAGCAGCATCGTGATCAGGCCAAGATGGGACACCGTCGAAAAGGCCAGCAGCGACTTCAGGTCATCGCGGAAAAGCGCGATCCAGGCGCCGATCACCATCGTGATCAGGCCGGTCGTCGCCACGATATAGAACCATTCGGGCGTGCCCGACAGGACCGGCCAAAGCCGGGCCATCAGAAACAGTCCCGCTTTGACCATGGTGGCCGAATGCAGATAGGCCGAAACGGGCGTGGGCGCCGCCATGGCGTGGGGCAACCAGAAATGGAACGGGAACTGCGCCGACTTGGTGAAGGCGCCCAACAGGATCAACAGCAGCGCGGGCAGGTAGAGCGGGCTCGCCTGGATCGCTTCGCGCGCATTCAGGATGTCCGAAATTTCATAGCTGCCAGCAATATTGCCCAGGATCAGCATGCCCGCGATCATCGCAAGGCCGCCCATCCCGGTCACCGTGAGCGCCATCCGCGCGCCCTGCCTGCCTTCCGGCAAATGCTTCCAATAGCCGATGAGAAGGAACGAAGACAGCGAAGTCAGCTCCCAGAACACCAGCAGAAGCAGGATGTTATCTGACAGCACGATTCCCATCATCGCGCCCTGGAACAGCATCAGATAGGTGTAGAACACGCCGACCGGATCATGCCGCGACAGGTAGAAACGAGCATAGGTGATGATCAGAAGACCGATTCCAAGGATCAGGATGCCGAACAGCAACCCCAGCCCGTCGATGCGGAAATTGGCGTTGAGCCCAAGCGATGGCAGCCAATCGATGCGCGTCGTGATCACCTCGCCCGCCATGACGGCCGGGATATGCAGGCACAGGCCCAGCAATGCCACGAATGTCGCTGCCCCGCAGGACATGGCCGCCACATCCCGCCCGGATCGGATCAATAGCCCCGGCAGCAAAGCGCCGATGAATGGAAGGGCGGCAATGAGTGCGGGCGACATGGATCCTCCTTCCGATGGCGCTTCTATCTCCAAAGACGGCCCCTGAATGTCAACCCGATCCGGGCACCGGGAAACTTGACGCTAGGAGATGTTCTCCTTTCGTGCTAACGAACTGGAAAAAAACGGGGCAGGCATGAAGATCATCGGGATAGACCCGGGCTTGAGGAACATGGGCTGGGGCGTGATCGCGGTCGACGGACCCCGCTTGCGCCACGTCGCGAATGGCATCGTTCATTCCGAGGGAAGCGAATTGGGCCCGCGACTTGCCACACTTTATCGGGGATTGTGCGACGTGATCGCCGAACACGCCCCCGTGGCTGCAGCCGTCGAACAGACTTTCGTGAACAAGGACGCCGTCGGCACGCTCAAGCTGGGTCAGGCGCGGGGCATTGCCCTGCTTGCCCCGGCCAGCGTCGGAATTGAGATCGGCGAATATGCCCCGAACGCGGTCAAGAAAAGCGTGGTCGGCGTCGGCCATGCCGCCAAGGAGCAGATCCAGCACATGGTGCGTTTCATGCTGCCCGGCGTGGCCTTCGAGGGCCCCGACGCGGCAGATGCCCTTGCCGTGGCCATCTGCCACGCACATCACCTGCAGGGCCGCTCCCTGCGCATCAAGATCAAGGCATGAGGAACAGCGAATGATCGGACGTATCGCGGGGACAATCCTTCACCGGGCGCAAGATCATGTGCTGATCGACGTGCGAGGTGTGGGCTATATCGTCCATGTGAGCGAGCGAACCGCCGCGGGCCTGCCGCCGGCGGGTCAGGCCACCGCGCTTTATACGGAATTTCTGGTGCGCGAGGACCTGTTGCAGCTTTTCGGCTTTCCCACCCTGCTGGAAAAGGAATGGCATCGGCTTCTCACCTCGGTCCAAGGGGTTGGCGCCAAGGTTTCGCTTGCCATTCTGGGCACGCTTTCGGCCGACGGGCTGTCGCGTGCGCTGGCACTTGGCGACTGGTCAGCCCTTCGCAAGGCTCCGGGCGTGGGACCAAAGCTCGCGCAGCGCATCACGATGGAACTCAAGGACAAGGCGCCCGCGATCATGGCGCTTGGCGGCAGCCTGACCGTCGACACCGGCCCCCTGCCCGACGCAGAATCGGTCGTCGAAACCTCCGTGCCCAAGAAATCTGCCCCCACGCCCCGCATCGACACCAATGCGCAGGCAACTGCGGACGCGCTGTCGGCGCTTTCCAATCTGGGCTATGCTCCCTCGGAAGCCGCGAGTGCCGTGGCCGAGGCATCTGGCCAGGAACCGGGCGCGTCGACCACCGCGTTGATCCGCGCAGCGCTCAGGCTGCTGGCTCCGAAAGAGTGAGGCGAGAATGACCGGAAACCTGCGCACCTTCGTCTTGATGGCGGCCATGACCGCGCTGGTCATGGCGATGGGATATCTGATCGGCGGACAGGGTGGCGCCGTCCTGGCGCTGATCTTCGCGGGCGCAGGAAATCTATGGGCCTGGTGGAACAGCGACAAGGCCGTCTTGCGCCAGCAGGGCGCGATGCTCGTGACCCGCCAGCAGGCCCCCGAACTCGTGGACATGGTGGCCGATCTCGCGCAGCGCGCGAACTTGCCCATGCCCAAGGTGTATATCCTCGCGACCGAGCAGCCCAACGCCTTCGCGACGGGTCGAAACCCGGAAAACGCCGCCGTGGCGGTGACGCAGGGGATCATGGGCGTCCTTGACCGCGACGAACTCGCGGGCGTGATCGCGCATGAGCTCGCGCATATTCAGCACCGTGACACGCTGATCATGACCGTGACCGCAACCATGGCGGGCGCGATTGCCATGCTGGGCAACATGATGATGTTCTCAAGCATGTTCGGCGGGCGCGACGACAATCGCGGCGGTGGGCTGGGCGCGATCCTCGCGATGATCTTCGCTCCGATGGCCGCCGGCCTCGTGCAGATGGCGATCTCGCGCACGCGGGAATACGAGGCCGACAGGATCGGTGCCGAGATCTGCGGCAAGCCCATGTCACTTGCATCCGCCCTGGCGAAGATCTCGCGCGCGGCCGGGCAGACCGTGAACATTCCGGCCGAGCGAAACCCGGCATCCGCCTCGATGTTCATCATCAACCCGCTTCACGCCTTGCGCATGGACCGGCTGTTCGCGACCCATCCCGCGACCGAAGATCGGATCGCCCGTTTGCAGGCAATGTCCGGAAGTGGCGGCACTGGCTTCGGAGCTTCGCGCATTCCGACCACGGGCCGATCCGAGGCCGGACCGTGGAACAACCGATGAGCCAGCCCGACCCCATGCTGCGCCCCGAACCGATCGAATCGGACAGCGAGGATCGCGCCCTTCGTCCGCAGATGCTTGAGGATTTCGTGGGCCAGGCCGAAGCCCGCGCCAATTTGCGCGTCTTCATCGAAAGTGCCCGGATGCGCGGCAAGGCCATGGATCACACCCTGTTTCACGGCCCGCCCGGACTGGGCAAGACGACGCTCGCGCAGATCATGGCCCGTGAACTGGGGGTGAACTTCAAGATGACTTCGGGCCCCGTGCTGGCCCGCGCGGGCGATCTTGCCGCGATCCTGACCAACCTCGAGGCCCGCGACGTCCTTTTCATCGACGAGATCCACCGCATGAACCCGGCCGTCGAAGAGGTGCTTTACCCCGCGATGGAGGATTTCGAGCTGGATCTGGTCATCGGCGAAGGCCCCGCCGCCCGCACCGTCCGGATCGAGTTACAGCCGTTCACGCTGGTTGGCGCGACAACGCGCCTGGGCTTGCTCACGACACCGTTGCGCGACCGCTTCGGCATCCCGACCCGGCTGCAGTTCTACACGATCGACGAACTGGACCTGATCGTGACACGCGGCGCGCGACTGATGGGCATCACCTCCGAACCCGCCGGCACAAGAGAGATCGCGAAACGCGCCCGTGGCACACCCCGTATCGCCGGGCGGCTCTTGCGGCGGGTGATCGATTTCGCATTGGTCGAGGGCGACGGCCGCCTGACCCGAGAGATCGCGGATATCGCGCTTACTCGGCTCGGGGTGGACCATATCGGCCTCGACACGGCGGACCGGCGCTACCTGACCCTGATGGCCGAGCATTACGGGGGCGGCCCGGTCGGCGTCGAAACCTTGTCGGCGGCGCTTTCGGAAAGTCGCGACGCGATCGAGGAAGTGATCGAGCCCTATCTGATGCAGCAGGGATTGGTCAGCCGAACGCCGCGCGGTCGGATGCTGGCGCGGCTGGGCTGGCGGCATCTTGGGCTCGATGCCCCCCGCATGCAGGAAAGCCTGTTCGATGAATGAATTCGAGGCGCGTATTCGCGAAAGCTTCGGCCGTCAGACGATGATGCAGACGCTAGGAGCCGAGCTTGCGAAGATTGATGCCGGCCGCGTGACGATCCTTGCCCCCATCCTTGCAGGGTCATTGCAGCAACATGGCGCGGGCCACGCGGGCCTGGCCTTCAGCATCGGCGATTCTGCCGCGGGCTACTCGGCGCTCAGCCTCATGCCCGAGGGTGCCGAGGTCATGACCGTCGAGATGAAGATCAACCTGATGGCTCCCGCCGTCGGGGATCACCTGATTGCCGAGGGCCGCGTGATCCGTCCGGGCCGGCGCATCATGGTCGTTGCGGCAGATGTCTGGTCCGTGACCGCCGACAAGCGCAAGCACGTCGCCATCCTCCAGGGCACCATGATCCCGGTCTAGGTCGCGCGACCTGACAGCGCGCGATCCTCCTGAGCGATGAAATGCTCCATCATCAGTCGCCAAAGCTGATCCGCCAGGGCTGGATCGAGCCCATGATCGGCGGCCAGCCGTCGCGCATTCGCGGCGACCTCCTCGACCCGGCTGTCGATCCGTGCTGGCAGGTGCTCGCGCGCCTTGATGCGTGCGGCCTCGTCGATCAACGCAGAGCGCTCAGCGAGCAGTACCACCAGTCGCGCGTCCAGCGCATCGATCTTGGCGCGCAGCGCCGGCATGTCGGAATTCGCAGGAAGAACGGGCTCGAAACTGGTCATGTGGTCCATTTCAGCGATGGAAGATTGGGCGGAAACGCCCTTCTGGGCGGCATGTTGCCGATACGCCACTCGGCATAGGCGAAGTTTCGCCCAAAAGGGAACCCAACGCCCTGTCTGGAGGTTTTGCTGACAACGGGAGCCAGGGCGCCTGCCCGCTCCAATCTGGCGAAAGGTGAAGATATGAAGGCAGCAAGCGCAGTCATAAGCATCGGTTTCGGCTTTGGTCTCGCAATGGGAGCGGTGGCGCTGCTGTTGCTCTGATCGACCGGACCCCAACCCAGATAGACAACCCCCGGCCGCGCGGCCGGGGGTTGCTCATTTCTGGATCACCCCTGAGGTTGAGGCGCCGGTTCGACCGCGGCGCCGCTCGATCCTGCGCGCGGGATCGAGGTCACCGACGGGATCGACGAACCTGGCGTGTCATCATCGCCACCCAGCGTCTCACCGCGGATGATCTTGCCGATATCCTCTCCGGTCAGCGTCTCATATTCCAGCAGGCCCTTGGCCATCCGCTCGAACTCTTCGTTCTTCTCGGTCAGGATACGGTAGGCATCCTGGTAACCTTGCTCGATGAGATCGTGGACCTCTTGCTCGATCAGCTCCTTCGTCGCTGCCGAGACAGAGAAACCGCCGGTATTGCCGGAATATCCCTCATGCGCTTCGGCATAGTCGATGTTGCCGACCTTGTCGGACATCCCCCAGCGCATCACCATGGCGCGCGCAAGCTGGCTTGCCTGCTGAATGTCGCCGGCCGGCCCGTTCGAGACGCCTTCTTCACCGTATTTGATGATCTCGGCCGCCTTGCCGGCCATGGTCATCGCAAGCTTCTGCTTGGCCTCGTCCTTATGGAAGTTGAGACGGTCCATTTCGGGCAAGGAAACCACCATGCCAAGCGCGCCACCGCGCGGGATGATCGTCGCCTTGTAGACCGGGTCGCATTTCGGAAGACTCAGGCCGACGATGGCGTGCCCGGCCTCGTGATAGGCGGTCTTTTCCTTCTGCTCGGGGGTGAGGACCATGCTGCGGCGTTCGACCCCCAGCATGACCTTGTCCTTGGCATTCTCGAAATCTTCCATCGAGACGAACCGCCGCCCCAGGCGCGCTGCCATCAGCGCGGCCTCGTTCACGAGGTTCATGAGGTCGGCGCCAGAGAAACCCGGTGTGCCGCGCGCAATGATCCGAAGGTCGACATCCGGTCCGACGGGAACCTTGCGGCTGTGCACGCCAAGGATCTTCTCGCGGCCCTTGATATCGGGATTGGGGACATAGATCTGGCGGTCAAAGCGACCCGGACGCAGCAGAGCCGGGTCCAGCACGTCCTTGCGGTTCGTCGCGGCGATGATGATGACGCCTTCGTTGGCGTCGAAGCCGTCCATCTCGACCAGCAGCTGGTTCAGCGTCTGCTCGCGCTCGTCGTTGCCGCCGCCGATGCCCACGCCACGGGCGCGGCCCACGGCGTCGATTTCGTCGATGAAGACGATGCAGGGTGCGGATTTCTTGGCCTGCTCGAACATGTCGCGGACGCGGGATGCACCGACGCCGACAAACATTTCGACGAAGTCGGACCCCGAGATGGTGAAGAAGGGCACGCCCGCCTCGCCCGCAATGGCGCGGGCGAGAAGCGTTTTACCGGTGCCGGGCGGACCGACCAGCAATGCGCCTTTCGGGATCTTGCCGCCGAGGCGGCTGAATTTCTGCGGGTTGCGCAGGAACTCGACGATTTCTTCCAGTTCTTCCTTGGCCTCGTCGATGCCCGCGACGTCATCGAAGGTCACGCGGCCATGCTTTTCCGTGAGCAGTTTCGCGCGCGACTTGCCGAAGCCCATCGCGCCGCCCTTACCGCCGCCCTGCATACGGTTCATGAAGAAGATCCAGACGCCGATCAGCAGCAGGAAGGGCAGCCAGACGCCCAGCAGGGACATGAAGCCAGATTGCTGTTGACGTTCGACACGGACTTCCACGCCTTGGCCGATCAGCCGGTCGGCGATTTCCTCACCCTGCGGGCGGACCGTGGAATATTGCTTTCCGTCCTTGCCAGTGATGCCGATGATCTCACCGTCGATATTGACCGACGAGATCTGATCCTGATCGACCCGCTGGATGAAGTCCGAATAGCTGATCTGGCGGCTGTTCATTTGCGACGAGCCGTCGCTGAACAAATTGAACAGCGCCAGAATCATCAAGAACAGAACCACCCAGAAGGCGATATTGCGCGCGTTGCCCAAAGGCAGATCCTCCAAGGGTAGACAGGCTTTGGCCTGAAAATAGGGATTCCGGCGGCAGGTTCAATGAGTATAGAGCAAAGCAGTGAACTCTGGCAGTTCTCGAAGCGGGGTGACGCCGATCTGGCGATGCGCCTTCAGCAGCGGTGCGGCGACAAGGCTGTCGCCCCGCCAGATGCCGGGGGTGGCGGCGGCCTCGTCCCGGCCAAGGCCCGAAGCACGCCAGTTCAGTTCGGGCAGGGGACCATGGCCAAGGGCGCGCACGACCTGGCCCGGCAGCAGGCCGGATACCCGCCAGCGCTCGTCCCATATAGCCGCTCCGGCCTCGTCCGGCAGCGCCTCGTCCGCACGGGCGGCCGCCGCCGGTTCACGGATGAAGCGAAGCAGGTCTCCACGCGGCTCGACGATCACCCCGTCCAACGTGATGCGCGGAGCGGTGTTCAACGCCACCAGCGCGTGCAGGATCGCCTCGCGGCGGGGCGGGTAATCGGCCCCGCTCACAAATCGCAGCCCTGCGACAAGAAGTCGCCGCCTGATCTCGAGCGGGGCGCGCCGAAATGACGTCAGCGAAAGCTGGAGCGAGCCCAAGGCTGCGTTTGCGCCCTTGGCGATCTGGGCCGCGAAATCCTGGAGCGCATCACGGGCCATGGCCATATTCGCGGCCGATTGCGCCAGTTGCCGTGCGGGCAGGTCCAGAAGCCCGATGGCCTTGCGGATGCGAACGCGGTCGTAATCGTCATTCTCGTTCGAGGGGTCCTCGATCCAGCCGATTCCCTGCCCCATGAGCCAATCGCGAAGCTCTGATCGTGACACCCCGAGCATCGGCCTTACCCAGCGCATTCCGAACGCGCCACGGATTTCGGCCATGCCGGCCATCCCGTCCACGCCGGAGCCCCGAGCCAGCCGCATCAGGATCGTTTCGGCCTGATCGTCGATCGTATGGCCCAGAAGAACCGCTTCAAGATCATTCCTGCGCGCCCAGCCCGACAGCAATCGCAGACGGGCATCCCTTGCCGCCGCCATCAGGTTTCCCGCCTTGGTGTCGCGCCGCCAAAGCAATGTTGCATGGGGAATGCCCAGTCGGGATGCAGCCTGATGCGCCTCATGCGCTTCCTGCGCGGCTTCCGGCCGCAAGCCGTGATCGACCGTAGCCGCAAAAAGCTGCCGTCCCCCCGCCCAGCGATGCGCAAGATGCATGAGCGCGGTGGAATCGCCTCCGCCGGACAGCGCAATCCCGATTCGCGACAGGTCGCCTGCAAGCCGCGTCAGATTCGCGCCCACCTGATCGACCACCGGATCGGCCTTGGGGCAACCATCCGGGTCACCAGGCATCTGGATCACTGGTCATCGGCCAGATCCGCCGCGGCCTCCGGGTCCATCATAGCGGGATCGCCCTCGCCATCAGCCTCGAAGGCGCTCGCACAAGCGGCATCGCCCATCCGTTTCTCGGCCTCGACGGCCTGGGGCGCATCGGGAAAACGTGCAAGGATCTCTTGCAGGTAGTAGCAGCCATCTTCGGGCCCACCGGCGACGCTCATCGCACGCGAAAGGCCAAGCAGCGAATCCGCCGCCTGCGGGCCGTTGGGATTGGCGGCGAAGCTTTCCAGCCAGGCGATGCCCGCGCCGGTCAGATCGCCAGCCGCGTCCAGCGCCGCCCCACGCAGGTAAAGCGCCTCTGCGGTCAGCGGGCCGCCAGCATGGGTCTGGGCGACGGCCGCAAAGAGGTCCGCAGCACGACGAAAGTCACCTTGACCGAGCACCTCCCGGGCCCGGTCGAAATCGGCCTGTTCCGCCGCAGTGGCGACCCCGGCCGAAGGGGTGGTCTGAGGGCTGGTCACCGAACCTTGCTGGTCCGACAAGGGCAGTGCCGAGGCGCCGCCGCCCTGGTCGCCCAGTGTCGGCGTGGTCAGGCTGCCAAGGTCGCATCCCTCTTCCATCTCGCACAGGCGGAATTCGATATCCCCGATCCGGGTTGTTCCATCCTTCACGATTCGGTCGATGCGGTTCTGCAAGCGCTCGCTCTGGCCGGTCAGCTGCTGCAGCCGAGCCTCCATCGCGTTCATCCGGTCGATCGCACTGTCGCCACCCGCCGCCGCATATCCGGCCGGGCCCGTCGCGACCAGTTCGGCGCGCAGATTTTGCAGATCGGCCGACAACTGGGCCAGTTCGGACCGGATATCGGCCAGCGTCTGCTGGTCCTGAGCCGCAGCGGGCAGCGCGCAGAACGCAAGCCCGGCCGCAAGGATCATGCTTTTGAGCGCGCGCATCACATGCCTGCCCCGGGGCTGACCACGGTCACCGCGCGGCGGTTCTTGGTATAGCACTCCTCGGTCGAGCAGATTTCAAGCGGGCGTTCCTTGCCATAGCTTACCGTGCGCAGCCGTCCGGCCGCGACACCTTGCGAGATCAGGTATTCCTGCACCGAGCTTGCGCGGCGTGCACCCAGGGCAAGGTTGTATTCCCGCGTGCCCTGTTCGTCCGCATGCCCCTCGATCCGTGCCGAGAACGCCTGGTTCTGGTTCAGCCAGCCCGCCTGATTGGCCAGCGTTGTCCGGGCCTCCGGGGTCAGCGTCGACTGATCCACGGGAAACAGAACCGTATCACCTGCAGTCGCCTTGAAATGCTCGGCCGTTCCCGGAAGCGCGCTGGCGCCGACACTGCCCGCACCCATATTGGCGTAGGGGTCGTTGACCAGCGGCCCCTGCTGGGCCGGGCGCGAACAAGCCGCAATGGTCAGCAGCGCCCCGATCGCCGCGAATTTCACGAAAGTCTTCATTATCCTGTCCAGTCCCCGCGGTTACGGCAGCAAGGGACCCCAATCAGGGTCCGAGGCCGCGCCATTCAACTTGACCGGACGCATGTTGCGTCCAGTGATGTCCACCGAATGCAGGCGCGGTTCGCCGTCACCGCCCGGCGTCACACGGGTGAACATCACGACCCGCCCATTGGGGGCCCAAGTCGGGCCTTCGTCAAGGAACGATTCGGTCAGCATTTTTTCTTCCGAACCATCGGTGCGCATGACGCCGATGTGGAATTTGCCCCCGACCTGCCGCGTGAATGCGATCATGTCCCCGCGAGGCGACCAGACCGGCGTGCCATAGCGCCCTTCGCCAAAGCTGATCCGCTTGGGCTCACCCCCGCTCGCGGACATGATGTAAAGCTGCGGCTGGCCCGAGCGGTCGCTTTCGAACACGATCTGCCGGCCATCCGGGCTGAAGCTGGGCGAAGTCTCGATCGATGGGGCATTGGTCAGCGGGCGTTGCGCTCCCGAGGCCGCATCCATCTGGAAGATGTCGGTATTGCCGTTCTTCTCCAGCGAATAGACGATCCAGCGACCATCGGGGGAAAAGCGCGGCGAAAAGCTCATCGTGCCCTGCTCGCCGCCCAAGGGACGCGTCGCCAGCGAATTCACGTCAAGCATCATGACGGTCGGGAAGCCCGAAGCGAATGAGGTGTAAAGGATACGCGATCCATCCGGCGAAAAGCGCGGCGCCAGCACCAGCGCGGAATCGTCGGTCAGGAACTTCACGTTCGCGCCGTCGTAATCCATCACGCCGATCCGCTTGCGGCGCGCGTCCTTCGGGCCGCTCTCTTGCACGAATGCGACGCGGCTGTCGAAATAGGGGCCTTCGCCCGTCAGGCGGGCATAAACCTGGTCGGCCGCCTTATGGGCGGCGCGACGCCAGTTTCCGGTCCCGGCATCGAACTGCATTCCGTCGCCCAGTGGTTGACCGGCGAAGACGTCGAACAGGCGGAACTTGACGATCACCTTGCCGCCTTCGACCCGGACCGAACCGGTGATCAGCGCCTGGGCGTTGATCGCCTTCCAGTCCTCATAAGTAACCGGCGTTTCAAAGCTGGCCGGTCGCGCGATATGCGCGCTGGCCGGAATCTCGCGAAAAAGGCCCGTCCCGGTCAGGTCCGCCGCGATCAGGCTCTGGACCTGTGACAGAAGCTCACCCGCCCCACCCTCGTCATGGAAGGTGGAGATGGCAAAGGGCATCGGCTCGATCACGCCATCGGTGATCTCGATGCGAAGGGGTCCGTCCTGCGCCAAAACCGGAGCAGCGAGGCCAAGACCGGCAAGGGCCAGGGCAGAAGTCAGAAAAAGTTTACGCAACATGAATCGCCCTCGTGAGGTCTGGTTGCAGGATAGGCTGTCGCGATCAGGTATGCCATGCCGCTACTTGATCGTCGCGTTTCCGCTGGGGTTGAAGTCGATGACGATATCCTTCCAGCGATTGTATTTTTCCGCTGGAAGCTTGTAGCCACCGCTGCGCGCCGCACACATCAGGATCGCACGCCGCGCGGCCTCATATGCCTGCTTCGCCACAGCGTCAGAAGGTCCGTTATGGTCGATCATCCGCAGCGAACCCGATTCGGGCATGCCGTCCGGCGACATCGAGAAGCGGACGGAAACCTTGGTCCGGCTCGCCTCGGTCGATAGCGAACCCCGGTTCCAGCAGGCCTCGACCGCCACGCGGAAGCCGTCCTTTTCACCTTGGCTCAGCGGCGGACCGCTGGCTGCGGCGCCACCGCCGCCCGAACCGCCGGAGCCTTCTTCCTGCTTCATCGCTTCGGCCAGGGCAGCCTTCTTTGCCGCCTCGTTCGCAGCCTTGCGCTCGGCCTCGGCCTTTTCCTTGGCCTTGGCTTCGGCGGCAGCTTTTTCTGCCGCCTTCTTCTCGGCGGCGCGTTTTTCTTCGGCGGCTCTCTTCTCGGCGGCGGCCTTTTCCTCGGCCTCCTTCTTGGCCTTGGCTTCGGCGGCACGCTTCTCGGCTGCAGCTTTTTCCGCTGCCGCCTTTTCTGCGGCTGCCTTCTCCGCCGCGGCTTTCTCGGCAGCTGCCTTCTTCTCGGCGGCGCGTTTTTCTTCGGCGGCCCTCGCGGCCTCGCGCTCGGCAGATTCCGCGGCTTCTGCCGCGGCCAGGCGGCGGGCGCGTTCCTTTGCTTCGGCAGCCTCGCGGGCAGCGGCTTCGGCCTCTTCCTGACGTTGAGCCTCGCGACGCTCTTCGCGCGCGCGCTCCTCGGCGGCGCGCTTGGCCGACTGCTCCTCACGACGCCTAGTCGCGGCCTCTTCTGCAGCCGCTTCTTCCGCGGCGCGGGCCAGAGCTATTTCGCGCAGCTTCGCCGCCTCGGCAGCCTCGCGACGGGCCTGAACTGCCTCGGCCAGACCTTCCGGACGGCCTTGAGGACGCGCGGATTCGATCGGCGCAAGTTCCGAGCGCTGCGGAACCGGCGCGGGGGCTTGCGGCTGGACTGCCTCGCGCGCGGGATTGGGACGCGAGGCATTCGCAGGCAGCGACGCCTGCTCTTCGGCCGGGTCGGGCTGGTTCGGCTGCGGCGCGATCGTCGCAACTACCACCGGGGCAGGCTGATCCTCGAAATCGGAAAGATCCGGCCGTTCCTCGGGCTGGGCGGAAGGTCGGCTGAGCTCGGCGGCATTCGCGGCAGGACCGGGCGGGCTCTGCGACTCGGGCGCCCCGAGCACGACCTCGTCAGCGGGCGGACGCGGCTGTGCGGGGATCGTCTCGGCGGTACTATCGACCGGGCCGCGACCCGCGGCAGCGGATGCAAGGGCCTGGAATTCGGCCTCGGACATGGTCGAAACTTCGGCCATGCGGATCGCCTCCAGCGGCTGCGGTCGGAACAGCGCCCCACCCACGACCGCAAAGCCGAGCAGCCCGGCGTGCGCGACACCCGAGACCCAGTAACCAATGCGGTCGGAACGATCCATCGCCCTAGCCTTCAGAGGCCTGGCCATCCATCCGGGGGCCGCCCGAATCCGTGACCAACACGATATTGTTGAAGCCTGCCGCGTTCAAAGCCCCCATGACCTCCATGATCCGGGCATAGGGGATCGATCCGTCGGCGCGCAGGTAGATCTTGTCGCTCTGCCGTTCGGCGGCAACAGCACGCAGGCGGGCGATCAGCTCATCCTCGGGCACCTCGGTCGTCATGACCAGGATCGGTCCCTCGGGCGTGACCGAGACGGAAAGCGGCTCTTCGGGTTCCGCCGGCACCGATTGCGCGGCCGTCTTGGGCAATTCAAGCGGGACACCAACGGTCAGCAGCGGGGCCGCCACCATGAAGATGATCAGCAGCACCAGCATCACGTCCACAAAGGGCGTGACGTTGATTTCCGCCATCGGCTGGGACTTGGCGCGCCCCCTGCCCCGGCGGTTGTTCTTGACGACCCCCGCCCCCATCAGTCGTCTTCCAACTGGCGCGACAGGATGGTCGAGAACTCATCCGAGAAGGATTCGTAGCCGCCCACGATCCGGTCCGAATCCGCGCTGAGCTTGTTGTAGAAGATCACCGCCGGAATGGCCGCGAGCAGGCCCAGTGCGGTCGCCACAAGGGCCTCGGCAATGCCGGGGGCCACGACGGCAAGTGACGTGTTCTGCGAGATCGCGATTTCTTCGAATGCGGTCTTGATGCCCCAGACGGTACCGAACAGCCCGATGAACGGTGCGGTCGAACCGACGGTGGCAAGGAAGGGCAATCCGCGGGTCAGGCGGTCATTCTCGCGGTTGATGGCCACGTTCATGGCACGGTCGATCCGCGCCGTGGCTCCGGCGATCAGGCCGCCATCGTCGCGGTGACTGCGCCGCCATTCGGTCATGCCCGCCGAGAAGATGCGTTCGGCGGCACCCGAAGGGCTTTCGCCGACCCTGTCGAACAGATCATCAAGCGGCTGGCCCGACCAGAAGGCCCTGTCGAAACGATCCGCCTCGCGCTTGGCTGCTCCGAAGGAGATGAACTTCTGGATGATGATTGCCCAGGCCCAGAACGAGGCAAAGACCAGCATCACCATCACGATCTGAACGGTCAGTGACGCCCGTGCAAAAAGGGCGAGCAAGGAAAAGTCGACCGTCTGGCCGGCTCCGGCGAGTTGTTCCATGAATCAGGCCTGTGCGTTTTGGCCGCTGCAGCGGCTTCTGCAGGGCGAATTACCAGAATGGTCGGGCCATACAAAGCCCGCATGCGTCAATTCTGCGTCAGGAGCAGACCGCGATCGGCCGGGGAAAGCTTTGTGCCAGCGTCTCGGGCAGTCTGACCGGCCGTCCTGCATCGTTCACGCAGACAAGCGTCACCACGGCCGAGAAAAGGGGTTTTCCTTCGCGATGGACCTTCTGGCACATGATGATCCGGGCCGAGCCCATCTCATGCAGACGGGATTCGACGATCAGGGCATCGTCAAAGCGCGCCGGAGACAGGTAGTCGGCCTCGATCCGGCGGACCACGAAAACAAGCCCGGCAGCCTTCATGGCGACCTGATCGATTCCCAGGTCGCGCAGCCATTCGCTGCGGGCGCGTTCGATGAACTTGAGGTAATTCGCGTAATAGACGATGCCGGCAAGGTCGGTATCCTCGTAATAGACGCGCACTGGAAACTGGTGCATGGCGGCTCCTTCTGGGCGGGTCATAGACGCGGCAGACGCGCCGCCAGACGCAGCGCATGCGAGGGGTCCGAGGCCGCAACGGGCAGCACGGGGTCATAGGCGGCGCGGATCAGTTCGGCCAATTCGCGCGACGGCGTGACATCCTGCGCAAATGTCAGCAGCGCGCGCATGACCATCGCTTCGGCCAGTTCGGCGGGATGAATGTCGGCAAGTCGCCCACCCATCTTGACGAAGGTCATGCAGGCGCGGATGCCGCCATCCACATCGAAACGGAAGATGCGGTACTGGTCCGCGGCCGAACCTGTCAGCCGCTGCGGCAGGTCCTCCTGCCCGGTCAGTGCCGCCAGATCCGGAAGCTCTGCAAGCTCGTCCCAATCGCGCACGAAGAAGCACATCAGGTTCGCGCCCATTTCGGGATCGGTTTCGGCGATGGGGTGGCCGGTATGGGCCAGGGCGGCCCGCGTGACGTCGCGGAAGATTTCAAGCGTCTCGTCCGAAAGCCCGAAGATCACCGGTGCGACCGGTCTGCCCCAGCGCGCGCAAAGATAGCGCCCATCCCGGGTGAACAGGGCTGCGATCTGGTCAGGGCCAAAGCCGTCCGCGGCGGTTTTCGTCATGCACCCACATCCTCGGGACTGTCTCGCGGTACGAGCCGCCGAGGGGCAGATAGCCGCCTCGGCGCATTTTGACCAGCAGTTCAGTCGACGATGGTGGCCTCGGTCGCGGCACGAAGCGCCTCTTCAGAAACGCCCTCCGCCAACTCGACGATCTTCAACCCGCCCTCGACCACGTCGAGCACGCCAAAATTGGTGATGATCCGGTTCACGACCGCTTGCCCGGTCAGCGGCAGGGTGCACGTCTTCAGCACCTTCGATTCGCCGGCCTTGTTCGTATGGTCCATGACCACGACCACGCGCTTTACGCCCGCGACGAGGTCCATCGCGCCGCCCATGCCCTTCACGAGCTTTCCGGGGATCATCCAGTTCGCCAGATCGCCGTTCTCGGCGACCTCCATCGCGCCCAGGATCGCCATCGCGATCTTGCCGCCGCGGATCATCGCAAAGCTTTCGGCACTGTCGAAGAACGCGGTCTGCGGCAGGGCGGTGACCGTCTGCTTGCCTGCGTTGATCAGGTCTGCATCCTCTTCGCCTTCAATGGGGAAGGGACCGATGCCAAGCATGCCGTTTTCCGATTGCAGCGTGACGTGGACGCCTTCGGGGATGTAGTTCGCGACCAGGGTCGGAATGCCGATCCCGAGGTTCACATACCAGCCGTCCTGCAGTTCCTGCGCCGCCCGAGCGGCCATCTGGTTCCGATCCCAAGGCATCAGACGGCCTCCTTCTTGTGGGTCGTGTCGGAGACGCGCGAACGCGTCGTGCGCTGCTCGATGCGCTTTTCATGCGCGCCCTGGATCAGGCGGTGGACATAGATGCCCGGCAGGTGGATCGCATCGGGATCAAGGCTGCCCGTCGGCACGATCTCTTCGACCTCGACGATACAGACGCGGCCGCATTTCGCCGCCGGCACGTTGAAGTTCCGCGCCGTCTTGCGGAAGACGACGTTGCCCGATTCATCGGCCTTCCAGCCCTTGACGATGGCGAGGTCGGCGACGATCCCGCGCTCGAGGATATAGGTCTCGCCGTCGAAATCCTTGTGCTCCTTGCCCTCGGCGATCACCGTGCCGACGCCGGTCTTGGTGTAGAAGCCGGGGATACCCGCGCCGCCTGCGCGCATGCGCTCGGCCAGCGTGCCTTGCGGGTTGAATTCCAGCTCAAGCTCGCCCGAGAGATACTGCCGCATGAACTCGGCGTTCTCACCGACATAGGACGAGATCATCTTCCTGATCTGGCGCGAATCCAGCAGGATGCCCAGACCAAAGCCGTCCACCCCGCAATTGTTGCTGGCGATCGTCAGATCCTTGGCCCCGGCCTTGTGGATCGCGTCGATCAGCAATTCCGGAATACCGCACAGCCCGAAGCCACCGGCCGCGATCAGCATTCCGTCCCGCAGGACACCCTCCAGCGCCTCGCTCGCGCTGCCATAAAGCTTCTTCATCAATTCCTCCGCCTCAGGTCAGAAATTTGTGGCGGGCTTGCCGGGCAGAGTCAACGCGCTGCACCGCCGCGTAAACAAGACTGCCCGGCGTCTGATCACGCCGGGCACTACAGGATCGCTACAGGATCTCTGAAAGATGAGGGGCCTATTCCTCGGCCGTCTTGGTTTTAGCGGCAGGCTTCTTGGCGGCGGACTTCTTGGCCGTTGCCTTTTTCGCGGCGGGCTTCTTTTCGGCAGTCTTGGCAGCAGCCTTCTTGGCGGGCTTCTTGCCCGATTTCGCGGCCTTTTCCGCGATCAGTTCCAGCGCACGTTCCAACGTGACCGAACCCGGTTCAAGATCGCGCGGAAGCGTCGCATTGACCTTGCCCCATTTGACATAGGGGCCATAGCGACCGTTCAGCACCTGCACTGGACCACCCTCGGGATGCTCGCCCAGTTCGGCAAGCGGTGCCGCCGGCGCAGCCCTGCCGCGCGTGGTTTTCGAGGCCAGAACCTCGACCGCGCGATTCATTCCGATGGTGAAGACCTCATCGACATCCGGCAGGTTCACATATTTCGAGGCGTGTTTCACATAGGGACCATAGCGCCCGATCCCAGCCTCGACCGGGACGCCATCCTCGGGATGCGGCCCGATCTCGCGCGGAAGCGCGAGCAGGGCCAGCGCACGTCCCAGATCAACGGAAGCGAGATCCCAGCTTTTCGGCACCGAGGCGCGCGGTGGCTTCGGCACTTCTTCCGTCGCCTCGCCGCGCTGGACATAGGGGCCGAAGCGGCCGTTCTTCAGGCTGATTTCGTCGCCATTGTCGGTGCCGAGCACAGTGTCGCCCACAACCTCGCCTTCCGGGCTGCTGATCGGCCGCGTGAAACGGCACTCGGGGTAGTTGGTGCAGCCGATGAAGGCGCCTCCCGAACGCGCGGTCTTCAGATTCAGCCGACCCTTGTGACACAGCGGGCATTCGCGTGGATCGGTTCCGTCGGCGCGCGGCGGATAGAGATGCGGGGCCAGTGCCTCGTCGATCGCCTCCAGAACCTCGCTGATGCGAAGCTCGCTCGTGCCTTCCAGTGCCGCGGTGAAATCCTTCCAGAAGCGGCGCAGCACCTCGCGATAGGCGCGCTCGCCCGAGGAGATGTCATCCAGCTCACCTTCGAGGCTCGAGGTGAAATCGTAGCTGACATAGCGGGGGAAATACTTCAGCAGGAAGATGGTAACCAGCCGGCCCTTGTCCTCGGGGATCAGGCGGTTCTGTTCCTTGCGGACATAGTCGCGGTCCTGGATCGTCGTGACGATCGAGGCATAGGTCGAAGGCCGGCCGATGCCGAGCTCTTCCATGCGCTTGACCAGTGTCGCCTCGGTGTAGCGCGGCGGCGCCTGGGTAAAGTGCTGCTCGGGATTGATCCCGCGCTTCTCAGCCTTTTCGCCTTCCTTGATCGGCGGCAGGCGGCGGCTGTCCTCGTCTTCCTCGTCGTCGCGGCCCTGGTCGTAGACCTTCAGGAAGCCGTCGAACATCATCACCTGCCCGGTCGCGCGCAGTCCGATCTGGGCGTCGTCCGAGCCGATCTCGACCGTCGTGCGCTCCATCCGGGCCGATTCCATCTGGCTGGAAATCGTGCGCTTCCAGATCAGGTCGTAAAGCGCCTTCTGGTCCTTGTCCGAAACGGGCAGCTTCTCGGGCGACACGAACATGTCGGTCGGCCGGATGCATTCATGGGCCTCCTGCGCGTTCTTGGCCTTGTTCTTGTACATGCGCGGGCTGGAGGGGAGGTATTCCTCGCCGAAGCGCTTCTTGATCGCGTCGCGGGCCGACATCACCGCCTCGGGGGCCATGTCGATGCCGTCGGTCCGCATGTATGTGATGTAACCCGCCTCATAGAGCCGCTGCGCCGCCGACATGCAGGCCCGCGCGCCGAGGCCCAGCTTGCGGCTGGCCTCCTGCTGCAGGGTCGAGGTCATGAAAGGCGGCCATGGGTTCCGGCTCGCGGGTTTCGCGGCGACGCTCATGACCTTCAGGTCGCGCGAAGCGATCGCCGAGACGGCCAGCATCGCGTCCTTTTCGGTCGCGAGGTCAAAGCGATCCAGTTTCTTGCCGCCATAAACGGTCAGGTTCGCGTCGAACTGGTCGCCGCGCGGGGTCGCGAGCTTGGCGTGCACCGACCAATATTCGCGGGCCTTGAAGGCCTCGATCTCCATCTCGCGATCGACGATGACGCGCAGCGCGACCGATTGCACCCGGCCCGCCGATTTCGCGCCCGGCAGCTTGCGCCACAGCACCGGCGACAGGTTGAAGCCAACCAGATAGTCCAGCGCGCGACGCGCCAGATAGGCGTCGACCAAGGGCTGATCGATCTGGCGCGGGGCCGCCATCGCTTCGGTCACGGCATTCTTGGTGATGGCGTTGAAGGTCACGCGGCTGACCTGCGCGCCCTTCTTGAGCGCAGGCGAAAGGGCTTCGAGCAGATGCCACGAAATCGCCTCGCCCTCGCGATCCGGGTCGGTGGCGAGGATCAGGTTCGGATCGGACGCCAGGGCATCCTTGATCGCCTTGACGTGCTTCTTCGAATCCGAGGCAACTTCCCATTTCATGGCAAAATCGGCGTCAGGATCGACGCTGCCATCCTTGGGCGGCAGGTCCCGGACATGCCCGAACGAGGCCAGAACCGTATAGTCGTCACCAAGGTATTTGTTGATCGTCTTGGCCTTGGCCGGAGATTCGACGACGACGACAGGCATGCAAAATCCCTCGAGATGATTCGGGCCGGGAAAATGGGCGTCAGGTGACGAACTGTCAACGCCGGCCTGCTGATGATCCCAAATTCAGCTATAAGATGAATCGGCCCGCGCGAGCTACGCACGGGCCGAAAAAAGCGAAAAACGGGGGCGAAACGCCCCCGCTGAAATCACACGCCTTCGCCCACAAAGGCCTTTTCCACCACGAATTCCTTGGGATCGCTGTTGGCGCCCTCGCGAAGTCCGAAGCCTTCCAGAACCGCCTTCACATCCACGTTGAAGGCAAGGCTGCCGCAAACCATGGCGCGGTCATTTTCGGTATTCATGGGCGGAAGGCCGAGATCCTCGAACACCTTGCCCGAGGTCAGGTTGTCGGTAATCCGGCCCATGAACGGGCTCTCTTCGCGGGTTGTGGTCGGGTAATACAGCAGCCGCTTGGCGAAATCCTCGCCATAGATCTCGCCCAGCAGCGGATCGTGCCGCAGGTTCTCGACCAGCTCGCGCCCGTAGTTCAGTTCCTCGGCGGTGCGGCAGGTATGCATCATGATGACCTGCTCGTAGCGCTCGTAGGTTTCCGGGTCGCGCATCAGCGAGGCGAAGGGCGCAAGGCCCGTTCCGGTGGCCAGGAACCACATCCGCTTACCCGGAAGCAGCGCGTCCAGGACCAGCGTGCCGACGGGCTTCGGGCGCAGGATGATCTCGTCGCCCGGCTGGATCAATTGCAGCTTCGAGGTCAGCGGCCCGTCCGGCACCTTGATCGAGTAGAATTCCAGCTCGTCGTCCCAATTGGGGGAGGCGATGGAATAGGCGCGCAGGATCGGCTTGCCGTTCTCGCCGGGCAGCCCGATCATCACGAATTCGCCCGAACGGAAGCGCAGCGACGCAGGGCGCGTCACGCGGAAGGAAAACAGCGTATCGCTCCAATGCGTGACCGCGGTCACGGTCTGCGCGTCGGGCAGGGTCTTGGCGGGTTTCACGGCAGCATCGGCCACGGAGAGATCCAGTGTCATGTCAGGGTCCCGGTCTATCTAGTTCACAAGGGCGCAGGGGAAAACCCCGGCATCATCCGGCGAGGCGCGACCGATGGTCCCACTGTTGCCAGTCGGCTCGGTCGAGCCATTGTTCCTGCGGCTGGCGGGCGGCGAGCGCAGCGGAAATCCTGACCTCGTCGAAGCCGACGCGACGCGCCATGGCATATTGATCCGAGATCAGCCCACCGACGGCACGCAGGCGCCCCTTGAACCCCTTTTCGCGAAGAAGCCGCGCCAGCGTGAAGCCGCGCCCGTCGCTGAAGGAAGGAAAGTCGATGGCGATGAGGTCATGGTCCAGATAGTCAACCAGGCTGGCCGGATCAACATCCGGAGCCAGAACAATCGACTCGGCCCCGTCATGGGGATGGAAACCGTCATCCCGGACCAGATAGAAATCGCTCATGAATTTGCTCCTGCGCGGACCATCTTGCCGCCGATGAAATGGATGCCGCATTCGGTTTTCTGGCTGCCCCGCCAGCGACCGGCGCGGGGGTCTTCGCCCGGCTTCACGGGCGAGGTGCATGGCGCGCAGCCGATCGAGGCAAAGCCCTTGGCGACCAGCGGGTGGCGCGGCAGGTTGTTCTCGGCCATGTAGTCCTGAACATCCTCGGTGCGCCAGTGCGCCAGCGGGTTGATGCGCAGCCGGGCTGGCGGCTCGGCCTCGAAGAACTCAAGCTGCTTGCGCTCGCCGCCCTGGAACCGCTTGCGGCCGGTGATCCAGGCGTCGAATTGCGACAGCTCTCGCTCCAGAGGGATGGTCTTGCGCAGATCGCAGCAGGCGTCGGTGCTGAACTGGTGCAGCGTGCCGTCCGGATCATTCAATGCGACCTCGCGCTCGGCCGCGCGGATCACGCGCACATCGGTCAACTTCAGCTTTTCCGTAACCTCAAGCTGGTAGGCCAGTGTTTCGGGGAACAGCATCTGCGTGTCGATGAACAGGACCGGCGTGCCGGGCGCCACGACCGAGACCATGTGCAAGAGCACGACCGATTCCGAGCCGAAGCTGGACACCAGGGTAACCCGGCCGAGGTCGGGATCGTTCAGGGCGCGCCGCAACACCTCGGTCGCGGCGTGATGCTTGTAGCGCTCATTCAGAAGCGCGGCGCGATCGTCAAGGCTCCCATCAAGCATTGACCGGATACAGCGCCGCCTTGAACGGAGCCGCCCCTACGCGACGATATGCGTCGATGAAGCGTTCCTCGGCCGAGTCGCGCAGGTCCAGATAGGTGTTGATGATGCGGTCGATGGCGGGCACGACCTCTTCGGCCGGGAAGCCCGCGCCGGGGCGCTGGCCGATGGCCGGGATGTCATAGCCGTCGCCGCCAAGCGTGATCTGGTAGTTCTCGACGCCCGCCCGGTCGAGGCCGAGGATGCCGATATGGCCCAGATGGTGATGGCCGCAGGCGTTGATGCAACCCGAGATGCGGATGTCGATCTTGCCGATCTCGTCCTCGATGTCGCGGGCGCGGAAGTGATCGGCGATCTCCTGCGCGATCGGGATCGAGCGGGCGGTGGCCAAAGCGCAGTAATCCATGCCCGGGCAGGCGACGATGTCGCTGACCAGCCCGGCATTGGCGGTCGCGAGGCCCGCCGCCTTCAGTTCAGAGTAAAGCGCGAACAGATCCGATTTGTGGACATGGGGCAGCACCACGTTCTGGTCGTGGCTGATCCGCAGGTCGGCGTGGCCATAACGCTCGGCGAGATCCGCCAGAAGGCGCATCTGATCGGCCGAGGCGTCGCCCGGGGTCTGGCCCGGCGCCTTGAAGGTCACCATGACGCTGGCATAGCCCGGCGCCTTGTGGGTCGAGAGATTGGTGTCGGTCCAGCTGCGGAAGCCGACGCTGGCGGCGCGGCGTTCCTCGTAATCGCCATCCGTCTCGTTGCGGAAGGCGGGGGCAGCGTAGACCGCCCGGAATTCGGCGACCATGTCCTGATCGACGCCGGTGAAGACCGCGCGGCGGTTCAGGAACTCGGCCTCGATCTCGTCGCGCATGACGTCGAGGCCGCGCTCGGCGACGGTGATCTTGATCCGGGCCTTGTACTTGTTGTCGCGGCGGCCGGCGAGGTTATAGGCCGAGATGATCGCCTCGACGTAAGGCAGCAGATCGGCCTCGGGCAGGAATTCGCGGACGACCTGGCCGAGGATCGGGGTGCGGCCAAGACCGCCGCCGATCCAGACCTGGAAGCCCAGCTCGCCCGCCTCGTTGCGGCGCAGGCGCAACCCGATGTCATGGGCGGCGATGACGGCGCGGTCCTTCTCGCCGCCGGAAATGGCGATCTTGAACTTGCGCGGCAGGAACTGGAACTCGGCATGGTCGGTCGACCAGGCGCGCAGCAGCTCGGCATAGGGGCGCGGATCCACGACCTCGTCGGCGGCGGCGCCGGCATAGGCGTCGGTCGTCACGTTGCGGATCGTGTTGCCCGAGGTCTGGATCGCGTGCAGGCCGACATCGGCCAGCGCGTCCAGCATGTCCGGAATGTCCACCAGCTTGGGCCAGTTGTACTGGATGTTCTGGCGCGTGGTCCAATGGCCGTAGCCCTTGTCCCATTTCTCGGCCAACAGCGCGAGGGTGCGCATCTGGTCGGGGCTGATCGTACCATAGGGAATGGCGACCCGCAGCATATAGGCATGCAGCTGCAGGTAGACGCCGTTCATCAGGCGCAGCGGCTTGAACTCGTCCTCGGTCAGACTGCCGTCGAGGCGGCGGGCGACCTGGCTGCGGAACTGCTGCGCGCGGTGGCGCAGGTATTCGTTATGCTGGGGGCGGGCGTCAAACATTGCTGGCCTCGAGTTCGGCTTGGATGCCATGGAAATAGTTGGACGGGCCGCGGCGGCGGAAAGCCTCGCGGAAATGCGTGGGCTCGGGGCGGCCGTCGGGGCCGCGCCTGGCCTCGGCCAGATAGGGGCCGACAACCAGGTTTGCCTGGCCGATCGCATCAAGCATCGCGATCTCGGCGATCGCCTCATCCTCGAAAAGCTGCGCCTCGCGCGGGTCGGCGGTCCAGCCACCGTCACGCATCCAGACGCAATGGCCCATGCGCAGGTCATTGGCGGTAATGACGGCGGGGGTTGCGATCGAGGGGGTGAAGGTCTTGGACATGGCCTTTTGCCTTTCGGGTTGGGTCTGTCATATATAGAAAATTCTTCCGCATATTGACGAGTGGGGCAGAAAAATAAGAAACAAGTCCCGCCGATAAGGCAGGCTATTAGGACAAGATTTTCCGATGAGCGAAGACAGACAAACGCCGGCCCGGCTGGATGACACGGATCGCAAAATACTGTCCCTGCTGCAGGAGGACGCCACGCTGTCGCTTGATGACATCGCGGCGCGCGTAGGGGCTTCAAAGACGCCGGTCTGGAACCGGATTCGCAAGCTGCGCGAGGCCGGGGTGATCCGCGGACAGGTCGCCTTGCTCGATCCCGATTCCCTTGGGCTGGACGCCTGTTTCTTCGTCCTGATCCGCACCAGCGAACACGATCCCGAATGGGCGCTCAAATTCCTGTCGGCCGTACGCGCCCGTCCCGAAGTGATCGAGGCGCACCGGCTGGCGGGCGATATCGACTACATTCTCAAGGTCCGGGTGCGGAATGCCCGCGCCTATGACCGTTTCTACCAGGCGCTGATCTCAGAGGTGAAGATCCACAATGTCACTGCGCTTCTCTCGATGGAGGAGCTGAAGGCGACCACGGCGCTGCCGCTCGACTAGCGCCGAGCTTTATCATTTGTGGATCAGGATGCGCGCGCCTGCGAAAGCGCGATCGGAAGAGCTTCCGCCAGAATGTCCAGTTCAGCCGCCGGGCCGCAAGAGATGCGGATGCACCGATCCATCGGCGCGACGCCAGGCATGCGGACAAAGACGCCCTGTTCGGTCAGCGCGGATAGAACCTTGCGGGCGAAGTCACCATCCGCCCCGCAATCAACCGCCACGAAATTCGTGGCCGAGGACAAAGCCGAAAGGCCATTCTCGCTGGCGATCGCGGCGATCCTGTCGCGTGCGTCCGAGACATTGCGGCGCGTTTCATCCAGCCATGCCTTGTCTTCAAGTGCAGCCAAAGCCCCGATCTGCGCCGTCCGGTTGATACCGAAATGGTTGCGGATGCGATCAAAGCCCGCGATCAGCTCGGCCGGCCCGATGGCATAGCCGATGCGCGCGCCGGCCATGCCATAGGCTTTCGAGAAGGTGCGGAAGCGGATGACACGGTCATCCTCGGGATCGATCCGCGGGATCGCATCATCGGGCGCGAATTCCGCATAGGCTTCGTCCAGCAGCAGCAACGTGGCCTCGGGCAGGTCATCGAGTGCCCGTTCGATCCGCTTGCCGGGGTGCCAACTGCCCATCGGATTGTCGGGATTGGCAAGGTAGACAAGCCGCGCATCGGTCTTGCGCGCCGCGCCGATAAGCGCCTCGGGGTCTTCCGCATCATCGCGGTAAGCGACCTTGTGAAGCTGCCCACCAAAGCCTGCGACATGGTAGTTGAAGGTCGGATAGGCGCCTTCAGAGGTCACGACCGTATCGCCCGGCGTGAGCGTCAGCCGCACCAGCAGCCCAAGCAGGCCGTCGATGCCTTCGCCCAGCGTGATCTGACCCGGCGCGACGCCGTGATGCGATGCCAGGGCCTCGCGCAGATCGTGGCTGTCGGGATCGCCGTATTTCCAGACCTCGGCGCTGGCTCGTGCCATTGCCTCTATTGCCCGAGGAGACGGACCGAAGCCGTTCTCGTTCGCGCCAAGCCGCGCACGAAAGGCGGCGCCGCGACGACGTTCAAGGGTTTCGGGACCGGTAAAGGGAACCGTGGCGGGCAGGCCGGCGGGGATCGGTGCGAAGCGAAGGCGTGTCATGGCCGAACCAGAAACCCAAATTCCACCCACGCGCAAGGGGGCTGCGACCACCCTGCCCCTGTTCAGAACGCCTTGAAGGTCATTGTGGTCAGCGTCCGGCAAATATCCGGAATGTCGAACAGGTTTTCGGAGAGGTAGCGGCCGACATCCTGATCCTCGGGGATGTAGATCTTGGCCATGAGGTCGTAATCACCCGAAGTCGAATAAAGCTCGCTGACGATTTCGCGGTCATAGATCGCATCGGCAACCTCGTAGGTCTTGCCGGGCGTGCAACGGAACTGAACGAATACCGGGCGCATGGCGATCCTCCTGACCTGATCGCGGTCAACCTAGACCGCAGCCGGTTCCGCGGTCCAGTCCCCGCGCGCATGTCCGCGCCAGAAGCGGCGCATCAAAAGCACCGCCGCGACCGTCAGGCCGGCGACCAGCCCCAGCCACAATCCGGCCGGCCCGACACCGAGGATGAAGGCAAGGCCGTAGGCGACGGGCATCCCGACCAACCAGTAGCTGATCGCGGCGATGATCATCGGCACACGCGTATCCTGAACGCCGCGCAGCAGCCCCAACCCGATCACCTGCAAGGCGTCGGTCAACTGGAAGAGCGCGGCGTAGAACATGAGGTTCGCGCCGATTTCCAGAAGCGCCGGGGTTTCGGGATTGCTGGCGTCGAGATAGAGCCCGACCAGCGTCCGGGGAAGCGTGACGAACAACGCGACGGCAAGCATCGCGACGATGACCGAAATGGCCGTGACGGTCACAGCTGCGTCATGCATCCCCTGCGTGTCGTTGCGACCCTTGGCCTGCCCCACGCGGACTGTTGCCGCATTTGACATGCCCAGATGCAGCATGAAGGTGATCGCGCCCAGCTGCAGCGCAATGCCATGCGCAGCCAGTTCGCGGGTTCCGATCCACCCCATCATCACGTTCGAGCCGACGAAAAGGCCACCTTCCGCAACCATGGTGAGGCCGATCGGCCATCCAAGGGCGAAGACCTTGCGCATATCGGCCCAGTCCGGCCGCCAGAAGCGCCGGAACAGTTGGAACTTGCGCGCTGCCGGCAACCATGCCGCATAGCCGACGAGCAGGAACAACTGCAGGGTCTGGACCGAAACCGAAGCGATCGCCGCACCCCGCACGCCCAGCTCCGGCGCGCCGAAATGACCAAAGATCAGGACCCAGTTCAGCAGGATGTTCACCGGAAGCCCTGCTACGGTGATCCAGAGCACGACTTGTGTGCGCTCCATCGCGGCAAGGTAGCTGTTCAGCGTCAATCCGCACAGCACCGGCAGCATCCCGAACCCGGCAATGCGCAGATAGTCCTGCGCCAGAGATGCCACGATCGGCTCCTGCCCGATGGCCAACAGGATCGGCTCGGAGTTCCACATGATCGGCATCACCACAACGGCATGCATGATCGACAGCCAAAGCGCCATGCGGGCTGCGCGTCTCACCTCGGTTTCGTCCTGACGGGCGATCGCGGTCGCGATCAGGCCCATCACACCGATGCCAAATCCCATGCCCAGGAAGAACAGGATGTGAAAGAATGAGGTCGCGATGACCAGTGCCGCCAGTTCCTCGACACCGTACCAGCCCACCATGACCGTGTCGGCGACACCGATCGCCATGCGCGCAAGATGGCTGCCGACAAGCGGCAGGCCGAGCGCGAGTGTCGCGCGCAGATGCGGGGCGTAACGGTCGAGGGTCATGGCTTTGCCTTATCCTCAGGCAATTGCCGAGGCAAGATGGTCAAATGAAAGGCTCAAGGCCGAATTTCGACTTCGGTTCCGATATCCGCATGGGCGAAGATTTCCTCGATCTCGGCATTCGTGACAGCGATGCAGCCGGCCGTCCAGTCTCCCTTGACCTTGTAGCCGTCGGGCACCTCATTCGGCTGGCCGTGGATCATGATGTCGCCGCCGGGATCGTAACCGCCTTTTCGTGCCGCTTCGCGGTGCTGCCGTTGCGGGTAATCGAGACCGAGCGAGAGATGGTAGGCGCTCTGTCGGTTCAGACGGTCTACCTTGAAGATGCCCTCGGGTGTCCGGCCGTCCCCCTCTCGCGACTTGTCCCCATCGGGGGCAAAGCCAAGTGCGATACGAAAGGTTCTCGGCGCGCCATCGCGTTGCCAGACGGTCATCCGCCGAGAGGACTTCTCGATCAGGATGCGTTCGACTGGCGAGGCGATGGGCGCTTCGGGTCGTGCTGGCGGCCGGGGAAGCTTCAGGTCTGGCAGCCGAAGGTCCGGCAGGTTGAAATGGGGCAGCTGGAATTTCGGAAGGCCGGGAATGTGCCAGCCTTGGGATGGTCGGTGGGGAACGGTGGGAACGCTTTGGCGATGCGGCGCCCAGATTAGCCAGAGGCTCCAGAGCAGGGCCGCCACGCAAAGGGCCGAGAACAGCGCCCCCAGCCGTTTCATTGCAGGTCGCCGAAGGCCCGCTGCAACCGATCGACAGCCTCGATGACGCGTGCGCGAGGCGTGGCAAGGTTGAAGCGCAGGAAGCTTTCGCCACCTGTGCCGAAGGTCGCGCCCTCGTTCGCGGCGATCCGGGCGCTCTGCTTCACCCGCGCGGTGAATTCATCCGCGGTCATGCCCGTTCCCGAGAAATCGACCCAGGCCAGGTAGGTGGCCTGAAGCGGCATCGAGCGCAGGCCCGGAATGGCGTTCACACCCTCATCGAAGATCTGTCGGTTGCCTGCGAGATAGGGGACGAGCTGGTCGACCCATTCCGCACCCTCGGGCGAATAGGCTGCCGCAACCATTCCCAGGCCGAAGAGGCCGGGCGAAATACCCAGCGCCATCATGCGTTGCTTGATCCGATCGCGCAGAGCCTCGTCCGAGATGATGATGTTGCCGATATGTGCGCCGGCGATATTGAACGTCTTGGTCGCCGCGGTCAGGGTGATCAGGCGCGACGCCAGTTCGGGCGTAGCAAGGGCCGTTTGCACATGGGCGGCTGCGCCGGGCATGACCAGATCGTGATGGACCTCGTCGGAAATTAGGACCAGATCGTGCTTTTCGCAGAACGCGGCAACCTCGGCCAATTCGGCACGGGTCCAGACCCGGCCGCCCGGATTATGCGGCGAACACAGGACCATCACCTTTTCGCGCCCGGTCAGCCGGGTGGCCCAATCGTCCCAGTCCATGCTGTAAAGGCCATCCCGGAGCGTCAGCGGAAACTCGGTGATCGAGCGCCCCGCGGCACGGATGACGCGGGCAAATCCGTGATAGACCGGGGTCATAAGCACCACCGCGTCTCCCGGCTCGGTCAGGGCATCGACGCAGATGGCGGTCGCATTGACCAGACCATGCGCGGTCAGAATCCATTCGGGTTCGATCTGCCAGCCGTGGCGGTTTTCCATCCACCAGCAGATCGCGTCGAGATATGGGCGATTTGCGCCGGGATAGCCGTAGACACCATGGGCAGCCATCGCCTCGACCGCGCGCTGGACAGATGCCGGTGGACGAAAGTCCATGTCGGCGACCCACATGGCAATCCCGTCCTGTGGCGAAATGCCATAGGCCGAGTCCATATCGTCCCATTTGCTGCAATGGGTGCCGATACGGTCGATGATCTCGTCGAAATCGGGTTTGGTCATGCTGTCCCTCGGATTCATTCCGGCCCAAACATAGCGGCTTGTTGCGCAAGGCCAAGGGTTGCCCTAGATCACAGGCATGACATTGCGCAGCATTCTTATTCACCCCGATCCGCGGCTGAAAAAGCCGTGCGACCCCGTGGCCCGCATCACGCCCGAGATCGAGACGCTGGCCGCAGACATGCTGGCCACGATGTATGACGCACCGGGCGTCGGCCTTGCCGCCCCGCAGGTTGGCGTGCTGTCGCGCCTTTTCGTGATGGATTGCGAAAAGGACCCCGAGGCGCCGCAGAACCCGATCGTCATGGTCAACCCCGAGATCACCTGGAGCTCGGAAGGGCTGAACACCTACGAGGAAGGCTGCCTTTCGATCCCCGATCAATATGCCGAAGTCACCCGCCCGGCCGAGGTGCGGATGCAATGGCTGGGCCTTGACGGAAAGCTGCACGAGCGGGAATTCGACGGGCTTTGGGCGACCTGCGCCCAGCACGAGCTGGACCATCTGGATGGCAAGCTGTTCATCGACTATCTCAGCCCGATGAAACGCCAGATGATCACGCGCAAGATGGTCAAGATGAAACGCGACCGCGCCCGCGCCTGACTCCGCCCCCGATTGAAGCTTCCCGCAAGAGGCGCCGCCCATGACCGTTCGCCCGTTCATTCCCTATAACGATCGCCGCCTGCATATTCCTGCCGAGCCGGTTGCCGAGGTCACCGAAACCGTGCGGATGATCTGGGATGACATGGTCGACACGATGGATGCCATGCCCGGCGTGGGTCTGGCCGCCCCGCAGATCGGCATCATGCAGCGCCTTGCCGTGGTCGACGCATCGGACAAACGAGGCCAGGCCGTCCGCATGGCCAACCCCGAGGTGCTGCACGCCTCGGTCCAGATGCGCGCGCATGACGAGGCAAGTCCAAACCTGCCCGGCGTCTACGCCCGGATCGAGCGTCCGCGTGCCGTCACCGTGCGCTTCCTGAACGACCAGGGCGAGATCGAAGAGCGCGATTTTGTCGGTCTCTGGGCAACCTCGGTCCAGCACCAGATCGACCATCTCAACGGCAAGGTCTATGTCGATCACCTGACGCCCCTGCGCCGCAAGATGCTGGTCGCGAAATCGGCCAAGCAGGCCCGCCGCTGAGCCAGCCGCTTCCCTTTCCCGTCGGCCGCGACTAACCTCGGCCGCGGCCCGCTCATTTCGCGGGCTCGATCCTGCAGAAGGGACCGTCGGCCGCATGTTCTCGGTTCTTCCTTTGCTTTCCGGTCTGCTCTTGGCAGCCGCTTCGCTTACCCCATCGCTGATCCCGAGGGACTGGCTCATGCAGGGTGCGCTTGCCGGCATTTCCATGGCAGCGGGTTATCTCGTCACGCTTTTCGTGCTCGCACTATGGCGCGCGCTTCAGATCCCGGTGCTGCCGCGCCGCTGGGCCAACCTCGCTCATGCCATCCTGGCCATTCCTGTCCTCGCAATCCTGGTGCGCTGCGTCGCTCTCAGCGACGATTGGCAAAACAGTATCCGCCTGCGCATGAACATGCCCGTGCTGGAAGCCGCCAGCACCACCAAGATGATCCTCCTGGCCGCCGCGGTCTTCGTTGCGTTCTTCGTGCTGGGACATGGCATGCTGGCGCTGTTCAACCTGTTGCGCAGGCGCCTTGCCCGTTACATCCCTGCCGCCAGCGCGAATGTGGTGGGGCTGCTTCTGGCGGCGCTGATTGTGGTGACGATCACGCGCGACGGCGTCGTGAACTGGGCGCTTCGCGTCGCCGACCGTTCCTACGCGGCAGCCCAGCATCTGACCGATCCCAGCGCCGCCGCCCCCGAAGAGGCATGGCGATCGGGCGGTCCCGGCTCGGTCATCGACTGGGATCTTATGGGCAAGCCGGGCCGGGACTTCGTAAGCGGAGGACCCCGCGCCGCGGCAATCGCGGATTTCTCGGGCCGACAGGCGAAAGAGCCGCTGCGCATCTATGTCGGCCTTGCGCAGGATACGCTGCCCGAACGCAGGGCCCAGATCGCACTTGAGGAAATGATCCGGGTCGGCGCCTTCGACCGCAAGGTCCTTGTGGTGGCGAGCCCCACCGGGACGGGTTGGATGGACCCGGCCAGTTATGATGCGCTGGAATACATGCATGACGGCGACGTGGCGACGGTGGCCGTGCAATATTCCTATTTGCAGAGTCCGCTTGCCCTGATCTTCGAGACAGATTCCGGTCTGGACCAGGCAACTGCCACCATGCGCGCCGTCTATGACCATTGGCGCCAGCTTCCTGCCACCGCGCGTCCAAGGTTATACCTTCACGGGATTTCGCTTGGGGCGTGGTCGTCCATGTATTCCTTCAATCCCTTCCAGATGATGAACGAGCCGGTCTCAGGCGCGTTCTGGGCCGGACCGCCCTTCCCCTCCGAACTGTGGCGCCAGGCCAACAGCGCCCGCCAACCCGACAGCCTGTTCATCCTGCCGGAAGTCGATGAGGGCGAGGTCATCCGCTACGCCAGCCAGTTCGCACCTGCTGATCGGCTGAGCCGACCCTGGGGAAGGCTGCGTATCCTGTTTCTGCAGCATGCGAGCGATCCGATCGTGTTCTACAGTCCCGCCTCGCTCTGGCGTGCGCCGGAATGGATGCGCGAACCCGCCGCCCCCGACGTGTCTCCACGCCTCAGCTTCACGCCGATCGTGACGCAGTTACAGCTTGCGGTCGATATGCTCGTCTCGACCTCGACGCCGCCGGGCTTCGGCCATATCTACGATGCCGAGGAATATATCGACGGCTGGGCGGCCATCTCGGTGCCCAGCGGATGGACGGACAATGATACCGCGCGGCTCAAGGCCAGATGCGGCAAGGACGGTCTGATCGGATGCAGAAACGGGTGATCATCATGGGGGCAGCAGGTATCGCGATCATTCTGACCGTGCTGGGGTTGAACACGGCCCGGAACGCCGCCGGATGGCAACCAATCACCCATACCCCCGCCCAGCGTGAGGCAATGCTTGCGGGTTCATGGCGCATCATGCATCCGAACACCCCTGGCCCCCACAAAGCGGCGATCCTGCTTTCGGGATGCGACGGAGTTCATGACAACATGGATTACTGGGCCGGGATCATGCTCGACCGGAACCGGATGGTCATGGTCCTGGACAGCCACATTCCGCGGCGTCTCGATCGCGTTCAGGCGTGGCGGGCGGTCTGCGCGGGACAGGTGCTGCCTGGCTCGGAACGCGCGGGCGACCTTGCCGTTGCCCTCGACGCCCTGCACCGCATGCCCGGGGTGGACCCATCCGAGACGCTTGTGCTTGGCGCGTCGCATGGCGGCTGGACCGCGATGGAACTGATGTCCGAACTGAACGAACCTATGCCGCCACCCGGACTTTCGGCATGGCCCCGGCCACCCGCGGAACTCGCCGCCCAGATCGGCCCGCTGGTCCTGCTTTATCCCTATTGCGGGATGCTCAGCCATGGCGACGAAGCGCGCTGGCCACAGCATGTGAGCGGGCTGATGATCCTTGCCCAGAATGACAGCATCACCGATCCCACTGCGTGCCGCAGCATGGCCGACAAGCTGGTCGGAAAGGCCGCCGATCTGCACATGGTCACCCTGCCCGGCACCAATCACGGCTTCGATCAAAGCGAGCGATCGGCGCTGTCCTCGCTTGAGTTCGACCCGGCTGCCCGCAGCAAGGCGACGGGTCTGGTGGAGGATTTCCTGCAGGATTTTGCATCTGCCCATTGATCCGCGCTATGAGGACCCCGACAGGAACAAGGGTCAGGCACATGCGCGTCATCTTCATGGGAACCCCGGATTTTTCGGTGCCGGCGTTGCGGGCCATCGCGGCGCGACACGAGGTCGTGGCCGTCTATTCCCAGCCGCCCCGGGCCGCGGGCCGGGGGCAGAAGCCCCGCCCTTCGCCCGTCCATCAGGCTGCCGAGGAGCTCGGACTTTCGGTCCGCACGCCAGAACGCCTGAAATCGCCCGAGGACCAGGCGGATTTTGCCTCGCTTGGCGCAGATGTCGCGGTGGTGGTGGCTTATGGGCTGATCCTGCCACAATCCGTCCTGGATGCGCCCCGATTGGGCTGCCTGAATATCCACGCCTCGCTTTTGCCGCGCTGGCGGGGCGCGGCACCGATTCATCGCGCCATCATGTCAGGGGACGCCGAGACCGGGGTGGCGATCATGCAGATGGAAGCCGGCCTGGACACAGGCCCGGTGCTGGCCGAAACCCGCACCCCGATCGATGCGCTGGACACGACGTCTGACCTGCATGATCGACTGGCCGAGATGGGGGCAGAATTGATCGTCGAGACGCTCGATCGACTTCCGCTAGCCGCCATTCCGCAGCCGGCCGCAGGCGTGACCTATGCAAACAAGATCGACAAGGCCGAGGCCCGGATCGACTGGTCCCGCCCCGCCGCAGAAATCGACCGGCAGATCCGCGCCCTTTCCCCCTTTCCCGGGGCCTGGTGCATGGTCGGCGATGAAAGGATCAAGCTTCTGCGTTCGCGGATGGCAACCGGCGCAGGCCAGGCGGGCCAGGTGCTGGAAGGTTTCACCATTGCCTGCGGCGATGGCGCGATCGAGGTTCTCGAAGCACAGCGGCAGGGCAAGCGCTCCATGCAGGCGACCGAGATCCTGCGCGGCCTGACTCTTCCGGAAAGGCTCGACTAAGCCGCCGTCATTGCAGCATTTTCATCACATTGCCCGGCCGCGTTTCAACTCGATCGCGTGGACCGGGCCTTTGCATGATAGCATCCTGCCTGGCTGAAGTCGCAGTGGAGGCAATGCGATGGACGAAATGATACGGGTCATGGCGGCGAATTGGTGGGTGCTGCTGTTGCGCGGGATCGCGGCGATCCTGTTCGGGCTCCTCGCGCTGATCTGGCCGGGACTCACGGTCTATGTGCTGCTGATCTTCTTTGGCGCATTCGCGATATTCGACGGCATTCTGGCGCTGTTCACGGCGTTTCAGCGGCGCAAGACGGATGAACGCTGGTGGGCCTGGGCGCTTGATGGCGGCCTGTCGATCGCAATTGGCGTGATGGCGCTGTTCTGGACCGAGGCGACGGCCCTTGCCTTCATCATCTGGATGGCAATCTGGGGTGTCATTGCCGGTGTCTTCCGCATCGTCGCCGCGATCCGGCTGCGCAATGAAATCGAGGGCGAATGGGCGCTGGGGCTCAGCGGGCTGCTTTTGGTCTTGTGGGGCGTGCTGATGGCGATGCTGCCGGCGGCGGGGCTCCTGAGCCTTGCCTGGCTCATCGGGACATTCGCCATCCTCATCGGGGTGACGCTCATCGTCCTTGCGTTCCGCCTGCGAAAGATCAAGGACGCCTAGGTGCCGCGCGGCTTGGCCCGGGTCGTCGGATCAGCCTCAAGGGGGTTCTCGGGCCAGGGGTGACGCGGGTAGCGGCCGCGCATGTCCTTTCGCACTTCCGCATAGCCCCCGGTCCAGAACCCCGGCAGATCGGTCGTCACGGCAATCGGCTTTCCCCCGGGCGACAGCATCGAGATCCGCAAGGCCCGTCCCCCGACAACCGGGTGGCGGGCAAGACCGAACAACTCCTGCAGCTTGAGTTCGATCGACGGCGTTTCGTGGTCATAGTCGATTGGCACCTTTCGGCCGAGCGGCGTGACGAAATGGGCGGGCGCAGCCTGATCAAGACGCTGCTGCCCAGACCAGCCGATCTTCGCCTTGAGCGCCTCGGACAGATCGAGCCCCCTCAGGTCGGCCGCCGTTCGCACCCCGAGCAGATAGGGCAGCAGCCATTCTGGATCGGCAAGCAGGCTTTCGTCGTCGACCGGGCCAAGCTCGGCGATCAGGGCGATCCGCGCCCGCAGCCGTGCAGCCCCCGCCGTCCAGTAGAGACCCAGCGCCCTGAGCCCGTCGAAAGCGGCGCGCGCCATCGCCTCGGGGTCGGGATCGTCAAGCGCCCGGTCCGACAGCAGCACCGAACCCAGCCGTTCCTGACAGCGTGCGATGACGCGGTTGTCGCGGCGTGACCATTCGACCACTTCAACCGTTTCGATCATGTCACCGAACAGGCTGCGGATCTCGGTCTCATCGATTGCCGACGCCATGCGGATGCAGGCTTCGCGGGCATCGCCGTCAAGATCCGTCGCAACGATGAAGCGGGCATTCGCAAGCGGATCGCCGTCGCGCAGTATGGCTCCCTTGCCTCCTGACAGGACATAGCGCGGCTGATCGCCCCTTCGACGCGCGCCGATCCGGTCGGGATAGGCAAGCGCAGCGGCTGCCCCCACCGACAGCCCCTTTCCCTCGGGCGCCATGCGACGAAGGCGCTTCGCCTCGTCCCGGATGCGGTGCAACGCACCTGCATTCACCGGCCATGGATGGCGCGCCTCATATCCTTTGAGGTCGCGGATGGCACGCAGTCGCGGAGTGATATCCGCCGGAGCGCCAGTCAGGGGATCGCGCTCGCCCATCAGCGCCGCAAGCTCGGCCGCATCCCGGCCCGCGACGACGAGCATATGCGCCAGACGCGGATGCAAGGGCAGGCCGGCCAAAGCCCGGCCATGAGGCGTGATACGTTCATCGCGGTCAAGCGCGCCCAGATCCCGCAGCAAACTCCGCGCCTCGCACAGGGCGGATTCGGGCGGCGGGGTCAGAAAGGCAAGCTCGCTGCCGTCCGAGCCCCAGTTCGCCAGTTCCAGCGCCAGCCCGGCCAGATCTGCCACGGCGATTTCGGGCGGGGCGAAAGCGGGCAATGCACCTTCTTCGGCCTTGGCCCACATCCGGTAGCAGATACCCGGCGCAACCCGTCCGGCGCGACCGCGCCGCTGTTCGGCCTCGGCCCGGCTCACGCGTTCCGTCACCAGGCGGGACATGCCAGAGCCGGGATCAAAGCGCGCACGCCGCGCCCTGCCAGCATCCACGACCACCTTCACATCGGGGATCGTCAGAGAGGTTTCGGCAATCGAGGTCGCAAGCACGATCCGCCGCCGCCCCCGAGCAGGCTGCATGGCCGCGCGCTGCGCCTTGAAATCCATCGCCCCGAACAGCGGCACGATCTCGGCATCCACGTCGATCATGGCGGCAACGCGTCGGATCTCGCCCTCTCCCGGCAGGAATGTCAGGATGGTTCCCCCCGTCTCGCGCGTCGCGGCCTCGGCCTCGCGAACCAGCCGCGCGGCCTCGGGGATCAGTCGCGCTCCGGCAGGCAGCGGCCGATCCAGCCAGCGGGTTTCTACAGGAAACGCCCGCCCCTCGGATCGGATCACCGGGGCCGCATCGAGCAATGCCGCGACCGGCTCGGCATCAAGCGTCGCGGACATCACCAGCACCACAAGATCCGGCCGCAGCGCCGCCCGTGATTCCCATGTCAGCGCCAGCCCCAGGTCCGCGTTCAGGCTGCGTTCGTGGAATTCGTCGAAGATCACGCAACCGATGCCGGGAAGCTCGGGATCGGACTGCAGCATGCGGGTCAGGATGCCCTCGGTCACGACCTCGATCCGTCGGCCTGGAACAGCTTCGCCACGAATGCGATAGCCCACGGTCTCGCCGACAGCTTCGCCCAGAGTTTCGGCCATGCGCTCGGCACTCGCGCGGGCGGCAAGGCGGCGCGGTTCAAGCATGACGATCCGCCCCTTGATCACCGGCAGAAGGGCCAGCGGAACGCGCGTCGTCTTGCCCGCGCCGGGCGGCGCCATCAGAACGGCACGGCCCTGCGCGACCAGCGCGGCAGTCAGTTCGGGAAGGACGGATTCGATGGGCAGGGTCATTCAGGGCTTATGCCAAAGGCAGCACATGGCGAAAAGCCTTGCTCCACCGGATCCAATTCTTGCGGGCTTCCGCGCGAGGGATGCACACCGCCGCGCCCGATGCCGAACGGGCCAATGCCCCTCGCCCAACTTCTGACGGCGCCGCCCTCTACAAATCAGCCCGCCTTCTGCATATCTTGAGCGATACGAAATAAGACCGGGGACAGGATGGGCATCGCGGACGATCTGATGCAGGGGCTGGGGATCTCGGACCCGGTGATCCGGCTGGGCGTGACCGGGCTTTCACGGGCGGGCAAGACCGTCTTTATCACTTCGCTGGTTGCGAACCTGCTGGACCGGGGCCGGATGACCGCCCTTCGGGCGGCTGCGGACGGATCGCTGAAATCGGCATGGTTGCAACCGCAACCCGACGATACGGTGCCGCGCTTCGACTTTGAACGCCATCTTGCCGCGATGACCGGCCCCGACCCCCATTGGCCCGAGGGGACGCGTCATGTCAGCCAGTTGCGCCTGTCGCTGCGGTTGCAGCGCCGAGGCTTACTTTCCGGCTGGCGCGGTCAGCAGGTCGTCCATCTCGACATTGTGGACTATCCAGGCGAATGGCTGCTGGACCTGAGGTTGATGGACAAGGATTTCGACGCCTGGTCGAGCGAGGTGCTCGAACGCGCCAAGGGCCGCCCCGGAGCCCAGGCGTTCCATGATGCGCTTGCCGCCAGCAGTCGCGAACAGTTCGACGAAACCGCTGCGCAAAAGCTCGCGGCCGCCTATACCCTGCACCTGCACCAATCGCGCGATGCGGGCTGGTCGGATTGCACCCCCGGCCGGTTCCTGATGCCCGGCGAGCTGGAAGGTTCACCCGCCCTGACCTTCACGCCCCTGCCCGCCGAGTTTCGAGACACCCCGGTCTGGCGTGAATTCGCGCGCCGGTTCGGCTCATACAAATCCCGCGTGGTGAAGCCGTTCTTTCGCGATCACTTTGCCCGGATCGACCGCCAGGTCGTGTTGATGGACGTGCTGGGCGCGATCCATGCAGGCCCCCAGGCGGTCGAGGACATGCGGCGCGCCATGGCCGATATCCTGACGGCTTTTCGCCCCGGTCGCGCGGGGTGGCTTGCGCAGCTTCTGGGCACAAGGCGGGTGGGACGCATCCTGTTCGCCGCGACCAAGGCCGACCATCTGCACCATATCCAGCATCCGCGACTGACCGCGATCACCGGGGCCATGCTGCGCGAGGCCCGCGACCGCGCCGATTTCTCAGGTGCGCGCACCGAGGCCATGTCCATCGCCAGCCTGCGCAGCACGACCGAGGAAACGATCAAGCAGGATGGCGAGGAACTGCCCGCCGTGCGAGGCACGTTGATGGACGGCCGCCAAGCCGCGTTCTATCCGGGCGAACTGCCGGCCAACCCGGCGGAACTGCTGGTTCACGCCCGTCAGGGCGCAGATAACTGGCTTGACGGGGATTATGCGATCATGGATTTCGCGCCCGCACCCAACACGATGCGACCCGGCGACGGCCCGCCCCATATCCGCCTGGACCGGGCTGCCGAATTCCTGATTGGCGACCAGATCTGAAAAGGAAGGACCATGGCTGAACCTCCAAAGCGCCGCGGACCAGTCCTGATCGAAATGGGCGAGCCTGATGGTTCGATCCGCGGCAAGGCCACGGCAGCGCCCAGCGGCCCAGAGCCGGTGACCCGCTTGGAGAATGATACAGGCACGGGTGATGATCGGCGCGATCGGCGCGCCCCGCGTGCCGAACCGCGCGATGGCGAAACCCTTCCCTCACCCGCAGACGCCCCGATGATTGATGATGGCAGGCCATCGGCCCTGCCCCAGCCGCGCACCATGCAGCTTGTCACCCGGCTAGTCGGCGGCGGGCCGTCGAAGCTGACCCGCTTCTTCATCAATACCGGCGTCGCACTATTCAGCTTTCTGCTGTCCGTGGCCGCGCTGCGCTATCTCGGCGAGCTCTTGAACAGCTACCCGTTGCTGGGCTGGATCGGCATCCTGCTGATGGTCATGTTCTGCATCGCCGCACTTGGCATGGCCTGGAGGGAATACCGCGCCTGGTCGCGCTTTGCCGCGATTGACGGGATCAACCGGGCGGCGGGCGCGGCCATGGCCGCGGGTGACGTGAAGGCGGCGCAGACGGTGGTCAGCAAGCTCGAGCATCTCTACCGCGGGCGCGACGAGCTTGACTGGGGCCGCAAGCGCCTGGCCGAGCACAGGGCTGAAGCCTATGACGCGACCACCCTGATCGCGATGGCCGAAACCGAACTGCTTGCCCCCCTGGACCAACAGGCGCGGCGCGAGATCGAGGCGGCGGCACGCACGGTTGCCGCCGCGACGGCGCTCATTCCGCTTGCCCTCGCTGATGTGGTGGCGGCATTGGCCGCGAACCTGCGGATGATCCGCCGCATGGCTGAAATCTATGGCGGCCGCGCCGGTGCGGTCGGGGGCTGGCGCCTGGCCCGGACGGTCATGACACATCTCGTTGCGACGGGGGCCGTCGCGGCTGGGGACGACCTGATCCACACTGTCGCTGGTGGCGGCATTCTCGCGCGCGTGTCCAAACGCTTTGGCGAGGGCGTGGTCAACGGGGCGCTCACCGCCCGCGTCGGCATCGCCGCCATGGAGGTCTGCCGGCCGCTTCCCTTTGTCCAGCAGCCCGTGCCGAAAGTTGGAAACCTGATCGCGCGCGGCCTGAAAGGCCTTTTCGGAGATGACGAACCCAAGTGACTGCGCGCCGTGTGGCTGGGTCTTTTTCCGTCGAAAAGGCTCTTTGTTCATCTATGATTGGGCATGAGCTCGCGCCGCTTCGCATCACTCCTGCTTGCCATTGTCCTGGTGCTTGGTATCGGCGCCGGAATGCGGGACCGGTTTGACGACTGGGTGGCGGCGACCGATCTTCCCCGGCTCGATGTGCCGGTTGGGGTCGAGGTTCTGGCGCGCGATGGATCTCTGCTGCGTGCCTTTCAGGTGGGCGACGGTCGTTGGCGACTGGAACCCGGATCGGTCGACCCCTCGTTTCTGGACATGCTGACCCTTTGGGAGGATCGGCGCTTCGCTTCGCATCGCGGCATCGACCCGGCAGCGATCCTCCGCGCGGGCTGGCAGGCGATGCGGCATGGCCGCATCGTGTCGGGCGGCTCGACGCTGACGATGCAGGTCGCCCGGTTGCTCGAAGACGGGCCAACCGGCAGATGGGACGGAAAGTTGCGGCAGGTGCGACTGGCGCTGGCCCTTGAACGCAAGCTGCCGAAAGCCGCGATACTCGATCTCTATCTGCGGCTCGCCCCTTACGGCGCGAATGTCGAAGGCATCCGCGCAGCGAGCCTGCAATGGTTCGGCAAGGAACCGCGTCGGCTGACGCCGGCGCAGGCCGCGTTGCTTGTGGCCCTGCCGCAATCGCCCGAGACAAGGCGGCCCGATCGCTTTCCAGGTGCTGCCCGGCGCGCACGCGACCGTGTGCTTGCGCGCGCGGCGAAACAGGGGCTGATCTCCGGCGCCGAGGCCATGGCGGCAATGACCGAACCCGTCCCGACGGCCCGGCGCAGCTTCCCGGCACTGGCCCCGCTGCTGGCGGCCAGGCTTATCCGCGAGAACCCTGGCGCGGGACGGATCGAAACGACGATTGACGCCCGGCTTCAACGCAGAGCCGAAGCGCTTGCCTCGCGCGCGGTGCAAGGGGCTGGCCGAAGGCTCTCGGCCGCGATCCTGCTCGCCGACCATCGTTCGGGCGAGATACTCGCCGAAGTAGGCGCGGCCGACTGGACGGATCAAGGCTCGGCCGGTTTCGTGGACATGACCCGGGCATGGCGTTCGCCCGGTTCGACGCTGAAGCCCTTTGCCTATGCCTTGGCCTTCGATGCCGGGCTTGCCCATCCCGAGACCCTGATCGAGGACCGTCCGAGCACCTTCGGCCGGTGGCAACCGCAGAATTTCGATCACCAGTTTCGCGGCACGGTCAGCTTGCGGCAGGCGCTGATCTGGTCGCTGAACATTCCCGTCGTGAAACTGGCCGAGGCGATCGGCCCGAACCGCCTGGCCCAAGGGCTGGATCGCGCCGGGATCGCGCTGCGACTGCCCGCAGAGACCGCCGGGCTGGCATTGGTGCTGGGCGGCGCGGGCGTGACGCTGGAAGGGCTCGCGACCGGCTATGCGACGATCGCAAGGGGTGGGCGAGGAGTTGCTCTTTCTGCACTGCCTGGCAGAGCCCACCCCCTGACCGATGCGGTTTTCAGCGCAGTCGCAGCCTGGCAGGTAAGCGACATCCTCGCCGGAAATCCGGCACCGCATGGGGCGAGGCAAAGGCAGTTTGCTTACAAAACGGGCACATCTTACGGTCATCGTGACGCGCTGTCGGTCGGCTTCGATGGCGCCCATGTCGGCGCGGTCTGGCTAGGGCGACCGGACGGAACGGCGGTTCCCGGGGCATTCGGGGGCGATCTCGCTGCGCCCGTCCTCTTTGACCTGTTCGACATGATATCCCCGGTCCCGCTACCTCCGCCGCCCGGCGAGACTCTGACGCTGCCCAACAGCGCCTTGCCATTGCCGCTTCGCCGTTTTGCCGCTTCGGGACAGGTCAGTCGGGTTGCCGCCGGACCTTCTGCGCCTGATCGGCTGACGCTCGCCTTTCCTCCGGATGGCGCGATTATCGACGGTCGGGGACCGATCATCGTCAAGGCCAGGGGCGGCCGCGGGCCCTGGACATTCCTTGTAAACGGTCGGCCAGCCACCATCGCTTCGCACCGACCGGAGAGCCTGATTTCCGGACCCGGGCCGGGCTTTGCCCATTTCACGGTCATCGATGCGGATGGGAACTCGGCCACGGCAACGGTGAAGGCGGAACAACACGAATTAACGTTGCGTTGATCCTCTAAGGCTTTTCATTGGCCGCTTTTGCGACATATTCGCCCCATGCTGCATGTTGACGACCAAATCACGATTCACGAATGGGAACTGTCAGAACAGTTCAGCCGGTCCCAGGGACCGGGCGGTCAGAACGTGAACAAGGTTGAGACCGCTGTCGAACTGCGCTTCGAGGCTGAACGCTCGCCCGGTCTCAGCCCGGCCGTCAAGACCCGGCTGCGCCGAATTGCGGGAAGACGCTGGACACAGGATGGTGCTATCCTGATCCGAGCGGAGGAGACGCGAAGTCAGGCCAGAAACCGCGAAATCGCGCGCGAACGGCTGGTCGAGATGATCCGGCAGGCGCTCATCGCGCCGCGCAAGCGGATCGCCACCCGACCGACATTGGGCAGCCAGAAGCGCAGGCTCGCGGCAAAGACACAAAGAGGGACGGTCAAGTCCCTGCGCGGCAGGATCCGCGAATCCGAGGGAGGCGAATGAAGGGCAACTTTCGCGAAAGACTTGGTCGGCTCATGGGTCGCAAGCCGCCGGAAATACAGGTGGCCGCGCTTTGTCTGGATAGCAGCAATGGCAAGGTCCTGTTGGTGACCAGCCGGGGAACCGGTCGATGGATCGTGCCCAAAGGTTGGCCGATGCCCGGGATCAGCCTTGCCGATGCCGCCCTGCAGGAAGCCTGGGAAGAAGCAGGCGTTCGTGGCAAGGTTAATCAGAATTCCATCGGCAGATACAAATACGACAAGGAACAGGATCGCGGATTTTCCATCCCGATCGAGGTTCATGTCTATCAGGTCGATGTGAAATCGCTCGCCGATGATTTCCTTGAGGTGAAGGAGCGCAAGCGCCGCTGGTACAAACCCGAGCGCGCCGCGGAACTCGTGGCCGAAAGCGGGCTGAAGGAAATGCTGCGCGCCCTTCCCTCAAAGCGGGAACAGAAGGCCTGACATGGCGCGAAGCTGGCGCGAATACCGGGTTCTGGACAAGGATCTCGGGCGGATTACCAAGGCCGAGCATGCGGCCGCGGCCTCGTCGCGGCCTTTGCTTCGAATCGGAATCGCATTGGTCTTCATTGCCGTGGCCGCGGAATTCGCGGCGATCATGCTCGCCGGGCATCCGGCATGGGGCATCATGGCAGCTTCGATCGCGGTCGCCGTCTATCTTGCCCTTTCGATCGGTGCGAACGACGTGTCGAACGCATTGGGCCCCGCCGTCGGCGCCGGGGCAATCGCGCTGACGACCGGGCTAGTGCTGGTCGCGGTGATGGAGATTCTGGGCGCGGTCCTGGCCGGGGGCGCAGTGACGAACACGCTGACCGAAGGGCTGATCGGCGAAGCAATGGGGCATGGCCAGCCGACAGCACGAATGATGCTTGCCGCCTTGCTGGGTGCAGCAAGCTGGATCACCCTCGCGACCCGCATGAACGCTCCGGTCAGTACCACGCATACGGTCGTCGGTGCGATCGCTGGGGCTGGTATCGCGACGTTCGGCCTTGCATCGGTGAACTGGGCTGGGCTCGCAATGATTGCAATCGGCTGGGTGATCTCACCCATTGTCTCGGGCCTGTTGGCGGCCCTGATCCTGTCGAGTATGCATCGCCATGTTCTGGACAAGGAAGACCCCATTCCCGCGGGCCGGATCTGGCTGACCGGGCTGGTCTCGATCACGACAGGTCTGCTGGTCGCGATGGCGGCCATTGCCTTTCGCGATCTGGGTGGATGGATCGTGGCGCTTCTGGCCATCGGCGGGGCAGGCCTGGGCGCTCTCTATGCACATCTGATGCTGGCCCGGCAGATCGAAGGGGCGGTGGGGGAAAAGATCGGACTGAAAAGGCTGCTGGGCATGCCGCTGACCGCCGCGGCTTTGGTCATGGGGTTTGCCCATGGATCGAACAGCACCTCGAACATCGCGGCCCCCCTCACGATCATCCTTGAGCACATCGCCGGCCCGAACGAGCAAGAGATCGACCTGACGGTCGTCTTGCTGCTTTCCGGGATGGGGGTCGCGGTCGGCATCCTGCTGTTCGGCGGGCGACTGGTGACCATGGTGGGCAGCCGCATCACCCGCCTGAACCCTTCGCGTGCGCTGTGCATCTCGCTGGCGACGGCGCTGACGGTCCTGGGTTTTTCCGTCGCTGGCATGCCGGTATCGACGACCCATATCTCGGTCGGAGGCGTCTTTGGCGTGGGCTTCTATCGCGAATGGCGCGATCAGCAAAAGGCCAAGGAACGCGCACCCATGCCCGTCGAGGAACAACGCCGACGCCACCTCGTGCGCCGGTCGCATGTGCGCACGATTCTTGGGGCCTGGATCGTCACCGTTCCGGTGAACGCCGCGCTGGCGGCTGCCCTGGCCAAGTTGCTGGGGCTTTAAGCGCGGCGCTGCATTGCCTCGCCCGCCGCCCGGGTTTCGGCAAGTGTCGCCCCCGCCGTCAGCGCTTCGGGGTCGAGCTTAAGGTCGATGACGGCAAGGCTGCCTGCCATCTCGGCGCGGCGGAACGCGGGCGCGAACTGATCCTGGTGGGTCACGATTTCGCCATGCCCCCCATATGCGCGGGCCAGCGCGGCAAAATCCGGGCTTGCAAGATCGGTGCCGGAGACCCGTCCGGGATAGCTTCGTTCCTGGTGCATGCGGATCGTGCCGTAACGGCCGTTATTCGCGACAAGCACGATGACTGCCGCGCCATACTGGGCGGCGGTCGAAAGCTCGTTCATGGTCATCTGGATACACCCATCGCCAGCGACGCAGACAACCGTACGCTCGGGATGTTCCAGCTTTGCGGCGATCGCGGCGGGAAGCCCGTAACCCATCGACCCCGAAGTCGGCGCAATCTGGCTGTTCCATTTCCGAAACCGGAAATAGCGGTGAATGAAGGTCGCGTAATTTCCGGCGCCATTCGTGATGACGGCATCTGGCGCCAGATTGTCGGACATCCAGCGGATGACCGCTTCCATGCGCACGTCCCCGGGCGTGGCTTTCGGAATGCTCCACCGCTCGTAGACCTTTCTGAGTTGTTCGCTCCATTCATCCCAACGTCGCCGTGCGGGCAGCAGAGCCAATCCCGCCAGAACCTCGCGCGGATCGGCAACAAGCCCCGGGTCCGCCCGCCAGAGATGGCCAAGCTCTTCCGGCGAGGGATGGACATGGATCACCCTGGCATGGGGGCGAACCGGGTCCATCAGCTCGAAGCCGCGGGTCAGGGTATCGCCCAAACGCGAGCCCAGTGAGAGGATGCAATCGGCCTGCTCCAAAGCATGCCCGAGCGCCGGGTTCATGCCGACCCCCAGATCACCGACATAGGCGGGATGGACATTGTCGATATGCCCCTGCCGCCGAAAGGCGACGGCCACGGGAAGCCCCCAATTCCCGGCGAAACGCGCAAGGTCGTCGGATGCCTCTTGCGACCAGATCGTGCCGCCGGCCACGACCAAGGGCCGCTCGGCCTGGGCAACCGCCTCGGCGATTGCCGCGACCGAAGACGGGGCGACCGCCGAAAGCGGCGGCACATAAGGGGCTAGATCGGGCACTTCGGCGCGGGCCGAAAGCACATCCTCGGGCAGCGCCAGCACCACCGGCCCCGGCCGGCCGGACATGGCGACATGGAAGGCGCGGGCCAGATATTCGGGGATGCGCTCGGATTGGTCAATCTGTGCGACCCATTTGGCCAAGGGTCCGAACATCGCGCGGTAGTCGACTTCCTGAAAGGCCTCGCGGTCTCGATCGGCGCGGGCAATCTGGCCCACGAAGAGGATCATGGGCGTCGAATCCTGCCGCGCCACATGCACTCCGGCACTGGCGTTCGTGGCTCCCGGTCCGCGAGTGACGAAGGCAATTCCCGGCCGTCCTGTCAGCTTTCCATGTGCCTCGGCCATCATCGCCGCACCGCCTTCATGCCGACAGACGATGTTGCGAATGTCCGAGGCATAAAGCCCGTCCAGGACTGCAAGGAAGCTTTCGCCCGGCACCGAGAAAACCCGAGACACGCCATTTGCCTTCAGCCCGTCTACCAAAATCTGCCCGCCATGCCGCATCGACTGTTCCCTTGTCTTATCCTTACAACGCGATAGCCTGCGTCTGCGGATCGCGAAGCAAGACCCGAGGCGCGAGACATCTCATGCGGACACCATCAGTTCTTTTCGTCTGCCTTGGCAATATCTGCCGCTCTCCGCTGGCCGAAGCAGCGACGCGGGCCACGGCGTCGGAAACGGGTTTTGCCATCCGCGTCGATTCCGCCGGGACCGGAGACTGGCATGTCGGCCACCCTCCCGATCGCCGGGCCCTAGCCGTGGCCCAGCAGCATGGCATAGACATATCCCACATGCGTGCCCGCCAGGTCGGCCCCGCGGACTTTCGCGAGTTTGATCATATCATCGCCATGGACAGTGAGAACCTTGCCAGCTTGCGGCAGATCGCACCGTTCGATGGGCGGGCACACCTGTCGCTGCTTCTGGATCACGTTCCGGGCCGGGCAGGCGAATCCGTCGCCGACCCCTATTTCGGCGGTGCGGCGGGCTTTGCCGCGACCTGGCGCGATGTGACGGCCGGAGCGCAAGGTGTCTTGCATCTGCTGCGGGCCCAAACTTGAGCCAAATCTTTACTTTGACGGATGGGAACCCTATCTCTGCCCGATCATGGTAGCCAAGTCAGATCCCAATTACAAAGTCATCGCCGAGAACCGCCGGGCGCGTTTCGACTATTTCATCGAGAGCGATCTTGAGGTCGGCATCGTCCTGACCGGTTCCGAAGTGAAAAGCCTGCGCACAGGCCAGTCGAATATCGCCGAGAGCTATGCTTCGGTCGAAGATGGCGAGTTGTGGCTGATCAATGGCTATATCGCCGCCTACAAGCAGGCCGGCGTCTTTGGCCATGAGGAACGGCGCAAGCGCAAGCTTCTCGTCTCCCGCAAGGAACTGGCGCGACTTTGGCAGGCGATCGGCCGCGAGGGCATGACGCTGGTGCCGCTGGTCATGTATTTCAACGATCGCGGCAAGGTGAAGCTGAAGATCGGTGTCGCCAAGGGCAAGAAGGTCGCGGACAAGCGCGAGACCGCCGCCAAGCGCGACTGGAACCGCCAGAAACAACGTTTGCTGAAGCAGGGCTAGCGCCACCAGCCATTGCACGGCCTGCCCGGTGCGGTTAGACGGGGGACGCTTTTGCGTCTGCCCGGAGGAAGGATGATGCCGACCGATCTGGACGATCCGAAAACGCTCGTGTCGACCGAGTGGCTGGCGGCGCGTCTGAACGATCCCGAGTTGCGCGTGATCGATGCAAGCTGGTTTCTGGAACCGGGGCGCGACGCACAGGCGGAATACCGGGCGGCGCATATACCGCGCGCGCGTTTCTTCGATCTCGACGAGGTTTCGGACCCACGCAGCGACCTACCCCATATGGCCCCGCCACCCGAAATGTTCATCAGCAGGATGCGCGCTATCGGCATTGCGGACGGCCAGCAGATTGTCGTCTATGACAATTCTCCGGTGCGTTCGGCCGCTCGGGCCTGGTGGACCTTCCGCCTGATGGGCAAGCAGGATGTCGCGGTGCTTGACGGCGGCCTGGGCAAGTGGCTGGCCGAGGGACGGCCCGTCGAAAGCGGCGAGCAGGTCTTCCGCGACAGGCATCTGAACGTTCAGCCCTGCCCCGATCTCGTCCGCGACGTGACGAAGGTTGCAGCAGCCAGCAAGCTTGGCACGCACGAAATCATAGACGCCCGCTCTGCCGAGCGTTTCCGCGGCGAGGCCCCCGAGCCGCGCGCCGGGCTGCGCTCGGGACGCATTCCCGGCTCCAAGAACCTTCCTTTCGGTCGACTTTTCGAAAAGGACGGCACGATGAAGGCCCCCGCCGTGCTGCGGGCGGAATTCGAAGCCGCGGGCATAGACCTTGCAAGACCTGCGATCACAACCTGCGGATCGGGAGTGACTGCAGCTGTCTTGTTCCTTGCGCTCGAACGCATCGGGCATCAAGACCATTCCCTTTACGACGGAAGCTGGGCCGAATGGGGCAGCTTCCCGGACCTTAAAATTGCAACCGGAGACGCGTGATGCTGGGCAATCTGAAACCGCAGGCCCCCGATAAAATTCTGGCCCTGATGGGCGAGTTCAAGGCCGATCCCCGCCAGGGCAAGATCGACCTCGGCGTGGGTGTCTACAAGGACGCGACCGGCCATACCCCGATCATGCGCGCCGTGCTGGAAGCCGAGAAGCGCATGCTGGAAACCGAGACCACCAAGACCTATGCCGGTCTGTCCGGCGAGCCGGACTTCCAGAAGGCGATGGCCGAGCTGATCCTGGCCGATGGCTACAAGCCCGAGACGACCGCGGCGCTGGCGACCGTCGGCGGCACCGGCGCGATCCGCCAGGCGCTGGAACTGGCCCGCATGGCCAATCCCGACCTGCGCGTGTTCGTCTCGGACCCAACCTGGCCAAACCACATCTCGATCATGAATTTCATGGGCCTGCCGGTCGTCAGCTACCGCTATTTCGACAATGCGACCCGCTCGGTCAATTTCGAGGCGATGAAAGAGGACATCTCGGCCGCCAAGAAAGGCGACGTGGTCCTGCTGCATGGCTGCTGCCACAACCCGACCGGCGCCAACCTGTCCATCGAGCAGTGGGCCGAGGTCGCCGCGATCCTCGAGACCACCGGCGCGACGCCGCTGATCGATCTCGCCTACCAAGGCTTCGGTGACGGCCTGGAAGAGGACGCCGCCGGCACCCGCCTGATCGCCTCGCGCATCCCCGAAGTGCTGATCGCCGCCTCGTGCAGCAAAAACTTCGGCATCTATCGCGAGCGCACCGGCTGCCTCTTGGCGCTGTGCACCGACAAGGCGACCAAGGACCTGGCGCAGGGCGCGATGGCCTTCCTGAACCGCCAGACCTATTCCTTCCCGCCCTTCCACGGCGCGAAGATCGTCTCGACGATCCTGAACGACGCAGGCCTGCGCGCCGACTGGATGGCGGAACTCGAGGAAGTCCGCGGCGGCATGCTGCGCCTGCGCACCCAGCTCGCCAACGAGCTGCGCGATCTGTCGGGCTCGGACCGCTTCGACTTCGTCGCCGAGCATCGCGGCATGTTCTCGCGCATCGGCGCCTCGCCCGAGCAGGTCGCCAAGATGAAGGAAGAATTCGCCATCTACATGGTGGGCGATTCGCGCCTGAACATCGCCGGGCTGAACGACACCACGGTTCCGATCCTCGCCCGCGCGATCATCGAAGCTGGCGTCTGACCCCCGCAGCAAGGCAGGGCCGATGGAAAGGCCCTCGCACCAGATGACGCCATCAATGTGGCAGCAGCTCGAAGCAAAAAGCCTGTCGCGTTCATCGCGGCAGGCATTTGATTTCGCATATCGAGATGATGCGTCACGGACCGCCATCAAGCCGAAGCCTCTAGGGATGGTCTCTCGTCAAGACGCGAAATGGTGCCAAGATATGCTGCTGTCTGGATCGTCACCCTGAGCCAGGCCGGCGTCAGGTCCAACCTACCCGAGGGCCGCAGCAGGGACTTGGCGCTGCTTGATACGGATCAGTTGGATGCTCTTTTTGGCTCCAAAGGTCAGGGCTTTGCCGTTCAGTTCTTGCGGCCCAGCTTGCTGTCGATGAAGTCGCGCAACTCCTCGATCTCGGTCCTGCATTCCAGCAACTGCGCCTTCGACTGGCGTATCTCGGTATCGGCGGCACCCAGCCGGGAGGTCCATTCGACTTCGCGCGTTTCCAGGAGTTCGACCGCCTTGTCGCGTTCCTCTTCCGCCCGATGCAGTTCCTGAGCCATTGATTCAAGCTCGCCTATTTCGGCACGGGTCACCCGACCGAGACGATGGATCAGCGACCTGGCAAACCAGCCGAGAAGGAATGCCGCAAAGAGAATGACCGCAGTCGCAATGATGAATTCGTTTCGGTTCATGAACGGCCTTCAGCAGTAAAAGTAGTCATGTGGCGCACCCGCGTCGCCGGATTATTCCACATTCTCGGGAGAAACAGCCTGTTCAAAATCGGGCGGCGACATCGGTTCGATTTCGGGCAGGTTTTCCTGGGCCAGGTCGGCCCCGGCAGAATCGGCCTCGCTTTCCTCGACCACGTTTTCGCGATTGTCAGGGAATGCCGCCTCAAGCGCGGGAACCGTCAGCGCCTCAATCACCTTGGTCAGCGACTCCTCGCTTAGTGCCGCGCCAGATAGGTCGACCCCATCGTTGCCTTCCGAAGAGCCCGCCTGGACCTCGTCCGCGGCGCTGTCCTTGGTCAGCAACTGGCTCAGAGGTTCGGTTGCGGCCTGCCGCGCGGCTTCCGCGGTTTTCGCTGCGGTCACTTCAGCCGGGTCGGTCACCCCAGAGGTCTTTTTCGGTGGTTCGATCTCGGCCTGCGTCACCGGTCGTTCGGAAAGCAGGGTAAATTCGGTGCGCCGATTGGCCTCGCGGCCCGCTTCCGTGTCGTTGTCGGCGATGGGCTGGCTTTCACCATATCCCTTCGCGGTCATGTGGCTCGCCTCGACGCCATGGTCGCGAATGGCGTTCAGCACCGCTTCGGCTCGGCTTTGCGACAGCTCGCGGTTCATTTCCTCTGAACCTTGCGAGTCGGTATGCCCCCCGACCTCGATACGAAAATCCGCGCAAGGTTCGAGAATTTCGGCGATGCGCTGCAGCGTCGCCTCTGGGTCGCCGGCAATGACGGATTTGCCCGGCTCGAAACCGATTTCGGACTCGTTCATTGCCGCGTTCAACCGGTCGACACAATCTATCCCTGACGGGACCGAAACGGTCGGATCAAACTGGCTGTCGTAGCGGATCGACAGCTCGTATCGCGCCCCAGCCCCCAGCCGTTCTGAAAGACGGGCGACAGCGATATCCGAGGCAGTTCGGCTTCCCGAAACTCCCGACAGGCGGATCAGATCCGGGGTCACGGTGACATTGCCGTCTTCCAGGCCGGACAGCGCCTCCAGCGCCGCAATGGTGCGCAGCGTCCATCCCTGTGGCACCATTCCATCGACCCGCAAGGCGTCGTCGACTTGTCCGAACCGTGCGCGCGCAAGACTGTCGACTGCATCCCGCATGCGCTCGTCCGCGATCCTACCGCGCAGCTGGACACCATCGTCGACCCTGGCAGCCGAGAACTCGACCGGGCCGGTAGCCGCCTCGACCTTCTTTTCCTGTTCGGAGGTCAGGGTGAACAATGCAGGCAACGCGCCTTCCAGCCGGCCGACCGCCGCATCGAAGGTTGCAGAGTCGACCGATGCGGGCGCGAAAAGTGCAACATCCGTCCCCGAAATGGTCACCGAGCCCACGCCCATGGCACTGACTGCGTCGATGGCTAGAACTGCCGCGTCGGCCCATTGACCTGTCGGCGCGCCGAGCGCGAGCGTGCATTGTGGCTTTCCGGGTATCCCGGCCTTCTGACCGGCCGCGATGATTCTGTCCTGCGCCGCTTCACTATCAGCGGCACAAGCATCGAACCTGGCGCCGCTCTGCTCTTTCACGAAGCGCATCGAGAAAGGCGAAATGATCGGACGTGGAGCGGTGACATCTGCCGTCAGCGTGACGCCCGCCGGTCGCGCACGTTCAAGAGCGGTTTCAAGCTCGGCCTTTTCGCGAAGGCTGTCGGTGATTGCCCTGACCTCGACCGAGCCGGCCGAAATCGAGATCTTCGCGCGCTTGGCCAGCTGCGCCGCCCTTAGGCCGTATACGTATGCCGCGTCCCAGCCATCCGGCTCGGGGTAATCAGCGGTCTCGACAAGGTCAGAAATCCGGGCGGCACCGGTATCCTTGCGCAGGGCCGCGATCAGGGCGGCTCGATCAAGCGAGGCAGGCACCAAGCCGACGATCGAGATGCCTTGATCGTTCCTGAGAAGCTCGACCTCGAATTCGGGGGTCGCGAGGCTCGCTCGCGCGGCGACCTGCATCCCGTCGACCACCCGCGCCTGTTCTACGACGGTTTCGGCCCGCGATCGCGCGCGAAAGCGCTGAACCTCGTCAGGGGCGGTGCCGCTCAGATGGATCTGAAGGCCATCCGCGCGCACATGTGCCCAATCATATCCGCCAAGGCGCAACGCCTCGGCCACATCCGCAGCCGAGCGGGTCTCTATGTAGTCTGCCGCGACCTCGGCGCCATAAAAAGACAGACCGCCAGCGGCGGTCATGGCGATGAGCGTGGCGACGAATGCGGGACCGCTGCGTGATCTGGTCTTGGCCATCCGGTGGACCTTCGGGCTGTTTCCGACCCGCCGCATTTAATGCCGCAGGCCGGAATTCGCAATCAGACGAGCCCGGCCAAGGCAAGAAACAGCGCAACGATCAGCCCTGAATTGCGATTCGCACGGAACAGCCGCAGGCATCCCGCGCTGTCATTCATGTCGAAGCGGCTGAGTTGCCACAGCAAGTGCAAGGCAAAACCTGCGATACCGGCGAGCCCCAGCCAGAGTGCAATCCCCTGTGCACCCGCAGCCAGCAGCGAAAGCGCCAGGAGAACTACGGCAGCCCCCCCGAAACGGGCGAGCCAGCGCTTCGAATCGGCTCCGAACAAGCGCGCGGTCGACTTGACCCCGATGAGCGCGTCGTCCTCGGCGTCCTGATGGGCATAGATCGTGTCGTAGAAAATCGTCCAGGCGATCCCCGCCAGGTAAGCAAGAACGGGTGCCAGTGCGATGCCCCCCAAATGCGCCGCCCAGGCAAGCAGGACGCCCCAGTTGAAGGCGAGGCCCAGAAAGACCTGCGGCCACCAGGTGAAGCGCTTGGCAAAGGGATAGATCGCAACCAGGGCCAGCGAGGCCACACCCAGCCAGATTGCGGCACTTCCCAGCGTCAGCAGGATGACGAAGCCCAGCAGGCATTGCGCGACAAGCCAAAGATAGGCCCCCAGAACAGACACTTGTCCCGAAGGGATCGGGCGCGAGCGCGTCCGGCTGACTTGGGCGTCGAAGTCTCGGTCGGAGATATCGTTCCAGGTGCATCCCGCGCCGCGCATCAGGATGGCCCCCAATGCACAGGCAACCGCGATCCACAGGTCGCGCCAGGTCGGCCGGTCGGCAATCATCGCAAGCCCGATGCCCCACCAGCATGGCAGCAGCAGCAACCAGGTGCCGATCGGCCGGTCAGCACGAGAGAGCCGAAGCCAGGGTCTCCAGCTTTCGGGCGCGTGACGATCCACCCAGTTGTCGGGCGGAGCATCCGCAACGCTGCGTTGGGCCTCTGGCGTCTGGCGGTCGGTATGCATTAGTCTGCGCCCCATCATGGCGAAAATCAGGCTGTTCATAGATCACCCGTTGGCCCAGGGACAAGGCATCGCACTGAATGCCGACCAGGCGCATTACCTTTCCTCGGTCATGCGCCAGGGCCCCGGCGACGAAATCCTTGCCTTCAATGGGCGCGACGGTGAATGGCTGCTGCGGATCGAAAGGCTGGCAAAGCGCAATGGCGACGTGGTCCCGGTTCGACAGACCGCGCCACAAATGAACCCGCCTGACCTTTGGCTGATCTTTGCCCCGATCAAGAAGGCTCGCACCGATTTCATTGTCGAAAAAGCGGCCGAGATGGGCGCGGCAAAAATTCTTCCCGTGCACACGGACCACACGAATTCCGAGCGGATCCGCCAGGACCGACTTCAAGCCCATGCCGTGGAAGCAGCCGAACAATGCGGCGGCACTTTCGTGCCGCAGGTCCACGACCTTGTTTCGCTTGGACGGCTGCTGGATGGCTGGAACGGCACGAGGCGCATCTTGTGGGCAGATGAAGCCCTTGCCGGACCGGCCGAAACGCTGGCCGGCGGCCTTGAACGGGGACCTTGGGCGATTCTGATCGGTCCCGAGGGGGGCTGGTCTGAGGCTGAGCGGGCAAGGCTGATAGCAACGGATTGTGTCACCCGCATATCATTGGGCCCCCGGATTTTGCGGGCCGATACAGCTGCCGTCGCGTCACTCGCATTGTGGCAATCGGCCCTTGGCGACTGGCAGTAGCCCCCGGCTTCTATTTCGAGCAACTTTCTAGCGACGTTAACAACTTTTTCGAAGATTTATTGCACAAAACACCTTCTCCGAAGGGGTTTACACAAAAACTTAATAAAAACGGCGCCTTATGCGTGCGGCGCATAGCTGGAATGCCGCCCTGAGCGTAGTTTTCCCAATCTGCTCGCCTTATATGCTTGGCATCAGATTGAACGCCCGAATTCAGGGCACTTCCAAACACAGGTGACATCATGTCTGCGATTGACACGAACCGCGTCCATGGCGGGATGCGCTCTTTCGGTTTTGGCTCGAAATTTCTGGCGGCAATGGCTGCCTGGAACGACGCGCGCGTGACGCGCAATGAGCTTAGCCGCCTTTCGGACCGCGAGCTGGACGATATCGGTCTGTGCCGCGGCGATATCGAACGGGTCGCGCGCGCCCGCTGATCCTTACCGGATCGGCATTGCAAATAGGCCCCAGGGAGCGATCCCGCGGGGCCTTTTTCATGCTCGGCACGAGCATCGTGAACAAACCCGCCACGAGACGAGTTTTCGTTTACTTCCGCGACACGACCAACGTGGACCATTCTCCGTAATCGTCACGGCGCTCAAGCGGCAGGCCGCCCGCCTCATAGGCCGCTATGACTTCATCCGCCTGGGTCGTGAGTATCCCTGACAGGATAGCCTTGCCGCCCGGCGCGATATGTCGCGCCATGTCGGGGACGAGGTCGATCAGTGGCTGCTTCAGGATATTCGCGAAAACCAGATCGAACGGGGCCGCGGTCTCGATCAGTGGATGATCGAACCCGACGGCCTCGACACATTCGACGCGGCCGATCAGACCGTTCGCGATCACGTTGGCGCGCGCGACATCCACCGCGACCGGGTCGATATCGCCTGCCAGCACCACCACCGGAAAAGCGCGCGCCGCGGCCATGGCAAGAACGGCGGTTCCGCACCCCACGTCTACGATCCGCTCGGGCCTGGCGCCCGCCTCGATCAGCCGATCCAAAGCAAGAAGACAACCCTTGGTCGTCGCGTGATGCCCCGTACCGAAAGCCATCGCGGCTTCGATCAGCAGGGATTCGGCGCCCTCGGGTATCCTGTCGGCATCGTGGCTGCCATGGACAAAAAATCGACCAGCCTCGACAGGCGCCAGCTCGCGCTTGACATGGGCGACCCAATCCACCTCGGGAAGCTCCGAGATGACAAATGGATCCGCGTTGAAGGCGGCAGCCAAAAGCGCGAGCGCGACTTCGTCAGGCGCCTCGGTGAAATAGAGCCCCACCTCCCATCGATTGCTGCCATCCTCGATCTCGAAGACGCCGCTTCCGACGGGTTCTGGGGTCAGTTCTTCGCCCATTTCGGCAAGCGCCTCGGCGGCCTCGCGTCCTGCGGTCTGGGTCAGCGCGGTCCAGGTTGGCATCAGGTTTCCTCGGGGATATCGGTCAAAGGGGCGCATACGCCCGTGCCGCGCAAGCCGCAATAGCCGTCCGGGTAGCGGTCCAGATATTGCTGGTGATCCTCGTGCGCCGGGAAGAACGGCGCGGCGGGCAGGATCTCGGTCGTGATCTTCGGGAACCCCTCGACAGCAAGCCGATTATTGAAATCGGCCTTGCTCAGCTCGGCGGCGGCTTTCTGGCTGCCGGTGTAATACATGATCAGCGAACGATATTGCGTGCCCACGTCATTGCCCTGACGGTTGCCCTGCGTTGGATTGTGGTTTTCCCAGAAGATCTGCAACAGGCGCTCATAGCTGATACGCGAACTGTCGAAAACAACCCGCACGACTTCGGCATGTCCGGTATCGCCGTTGCAGACCTGCTTGTAGGTCGGGTTCTCGACTGTGCCACCGGCAAAGCCGACCTCGGTCAGCCAGACGCCGTCCTGTTTCCAGAACAGCCGTTCGACACCCCAATAGCAGCCCATGCCGAAGATGGCCTGGTCAAAACCCTTGGGAGCCGGTGCATCCAGAGGACGACCGAAAATGCGATGGAGGGGAGCGGTCATTGGCGCATCCTTTCAAAACTCTTGCCGTCGATTTAAGCGCGGCCATACCTTCGTGCAACGCTGCAATGCCGCGCCGGGTTCGACCGGCGGCCCCGAACTGCGGAAAGGACGCCATGCGCACCGGCCCCATGAACCTGGTCACCGACGTCTCGGGCCTGCGGGTCGGCAATGCGAGGGATGACAATCTGCGATCGGGCGTAAGCGTTCTTGTGGCTGACAAGCCGCTTTGTTGCGGCTTCAGCGTGATGGGCGGAGCGCCCGGTACGCGTGAGACCGAACTTCTCGCCCCCGACAAGACCGTCCAAGGGGTCGACGCGCTGGTGCTTTCCGGCGGCTCGGCTTTCGGATTGGCTGCCTGCGACGGCGTTTCGGAGGGCCTGCGCGCCATGGGTCGGGGCTTCGAGATCGGCCCGGTGCGCGTTCCGATCGTTCCCGGGGCGATCATCTTCGATCTGCTGAACGGTGGCGACAAGGACTGGACCGGAAACCCCTATCCCAAACTCGGCCGCGCTGCGCTCGACGCGGCCGGCCGAGTTTTCGGCTTGGGGAGCGAGGGCGCCGGCACCGGGGCAATGACGCATCGCTGGAAGGGCGGGCTGGGATCTGCATCTGCGGTATTGGACAACGGCATCACCCTGGGCGCCCTGGTCGCCGTCAATGCCCTGGGCTCCGTCACCGTGGGGGAAACACGACAGTTCTGGGCTGCCCCCTGGGAACTGGGCGGCGAGTTCGGCAACCTGGGGCTACCGGGTACCTTCGTCGCGGCCGATGAGCCTATCATGACCAAACGTATGGGAGAGGCCACGACGATTGCGATCGTCGCGACCGACGCTGCGCTGGACAAGGCTGCTCTGACCCGTCTTGCGACAGCCGCCCAGGACGGAATGGCCCGTGCCATCGTGCCCAGCCATACGCCTTATGACGGTGATCTGGTCTTTGCGGTCTCGACCGGAGATCGCCAATTGCCAGATCCGGTTCTGACGCCGTTCCATCTGGGTCACGCGGCGGCCTGTGTTCTGGCCCGGGCGATCGCGCGCGGGGTGCACGCGGCCACCCCCCGTCCCGGCGACCTGCAGCCCTGCTGGAATCGCCAGTAAAAAGGGGACGACGGGAGAGAGAGCCGCCGTCCCCAGTCTGAACACGCCAAGAGGGAAACCCGACGCTAGCCGCTGAACGTCCGAAAAGCCTTTGAGTTCAAAACTTTTTGCCTCTTCCACGTTTTTTGCCTTCGGCCTTGCGTCGAAACGTCAAAAGCGCAAGCCTTTTGCGCACACCCCGCGCCAAGGAGTCCTCGACATGAACAAGCACGCGACCGATCTCAAGATGCTCCTCAAGGACCCGTCCCTGCTCGAAACCCGTGCCTATGTCGCAGGCGAGTGGGTCGAGGCGGATGACAAGGCCACATTCGATGTCGTGAATCCCGCCCGTGGCGACGTGATTGCCCAGGTGACTGATCTGGGCCGCGCGGAAGTGGCCCGCGCAATCGCCGCCGCAGCCGAGGCGATGAAGGGCTGGTCCGCCCGCACGGCGAAGGAACGCGCGCAGATCATGCGGAAATGGTTCGACCTGATGATGGAGAACCAGGAAGACCTGGCCAAGATTCTGACCGCCGAAATGGGAAAACCTCTGGCAGAGGCCAAGGGAGAAATCGCCTATGGCGCAAGCTTCATCGAATGGTTCGGCGAAGAGGCCAAGCGCATCTACGGTGAGACCATTCCCGGACACCTCCCTGACAAGCGCCTGACCGTCATCCGGCAGCCCATCGGAGTGGTCGCATCGATCACGCCGTGGAATTTTCCAAATGCGATGATCACGCGGAAATGCGCGCCTGCCCTTGCGGCAGGGTGTGGTTTCGTGGGCCGGCCCGCTTCGGAGACGCCGCTTTCGGCGCTGGCCATGGCCGTGCTGGCCGAGCGCGCGGGATTGCCCAAGGGTATTTTCAGCATCGTCCCCTCGGGCAAGGCATCCGATATCGGCAAGGAGTTCTGCGAGAACCCACTGATCCGCAAGCTCACCTTCACCGGCTCGACCCAGACAGGTCGCATCCTGCTGCGGCAGGCGGCCGATCAGGTATTGAAATGCTCGATGGAACTTGGGGGCAATGCGCCCTTCATCGTCTTCGATGACGCCGATCTCGATACCGCAGTCGAAGGCGCCATGGCTTCGAAATTCCGCAACAATGGCCAGACCTGCGTCTGCGCGAACCGGATCTATGTCCAGTCAGGGGTCTATGATGCCTTTGCCGAAAAGCTTGCGGCTGCGGTCGAAAAGCTGAAGGTCGGCGACGGTCTTGCCGAAGGGGTCACGACCGGGCCGCTGATCAGCGAAAAGGCGGTCGAGAAGGTTCAGGACCACATCCGGGACGCGCTGGACGGTGGCGCGCAGGTTCTGACCGGGGGCAAGGCGATGGAGGGGCTGTTCTTCGAACCTACGGTCGTTACCGGGATCACCCAATCGATGAAGGTCGCGACCGAAGAAACTTTCGGGCCACTTGCGCCGCTCTTTCGCTTCGAGACCGAGGAGGAGGCCGTGGCCCATGCCAATGACACGATCTTTGGTCTTGCCGCCTATTTCTATGCCCGCGATATCGGCCGCGTGACCCGCGTGCAGGAGGCGCTTGAATACGGCATCGTCGGTGTGAATACCGGGATCATCTCGACCGAGGTCGCGCCTTTCGGCGGGGTCAAGCAGTCCGGGCTGGGCCGCGAAGGCTCGCGGCACGGGATCGAGGACTACCTCGAAATGAAATACATCTGCCTTTCGATCTGACGGCAGTAAGGAAAAGGCCCCGGAGCGCCGCTCCGGGGCCTTGAAAAATCGGGACTGGGATCAGCGATCCTCGTCTTCGTCTTCCTCGTCGGACGCCGGGAGGTTGAAGAAGCTGTCTGCGTCCAGCGGCTCTTCCTTGGCAGGCTTCTCGTCGGCACTGCCAAGGCTGAAGTTCTCGAGCCCGGCGATCGAGCTCGGCATGCGGGGTTCTTCCGGCATGGCCAGCGAGGTTTCCGTGGAAAGCAGCTTGCGACGCTCGTCGTCGGTCATCATGGCACCTTCGGCGGTGCGGCGTTTCGCGGCCTTCTGCACGGCCGAGTCAAGCTCCGACTGGCGGCAAAGACCCAGCGCGACCGGGTCGATCGGCTGGATGTTCTGGATGTTCCAATGTGTCCGTTCGCGGATCGAGGCGATCGTCGGCTTGGTGGTGCCGACAAGCTTCGCAATCTGTGCATCTGCCAGTTCCGGGTGGAACTTGACCAGCCAGAGGATCGCCGCCGGGCGGTCCTGACGCTTCGAAAGCGGGGTGTAGCGCGGACCACGACGCTTTTCCTCGCCCTCGGCGGCGGGGTTGTGCTTCAGGCGCAGCTTGTAGCGCGGGTCCTTCTGACCTTTTTCGATCTCGATCGGTTCGAGCTGGTTCGAGGCAACGGGATCGAAGCCTTTGACACCAACCGCCACGTCGCCGTCGGCAATGCCCTGAACTTCGAGCTCATGCATGCCACAGAAGTCGCCGATCTGCTTGAAGCTGAGCGTCGTATTGTCGACCAGCCAGACGGCGGTGGCCTTGGCCATCAGCGGCTTGTTCATGACCTTCTCCTTAACAATATCTTCTTCGGCCGGGAAAACGGCTTCTGGCGGGCGCCATTCCATTTTCGGGGAGGGGGGATTGCCGTTTATATATGCTTTCATGGAACCGGAATAAAGCCTGAATTTCGTGGCGCGCGGGCATGGCTGCAGCTAGGTTCCGGAAATGAAGACGATACTCGCCCTTGCCGCGCTTGTCCTTTCCGCAAGCATTGCCGACGCCCGGGACCGGGCGGGTCAGTTCGACTATTATGTCCTTTCGCTGAGTTGGTCCCCAAGCTGGTGCGCCATCGAAGGCCGCGAGGAAGGATCGGATCAATGCGATGCCGGTCGCAGGCTGGGCTTCACGGTCCATGGGCTATGGCCACAATACGAAAAAGGGTGGCCATCAGACTGTCGGACGAACGCCCGGGATCCTTCACGTCTCGAAACCCGCGAGATGGCCGATGTGATGGGGTCGGCCGGACTGGCTTGGTATCAATGGAAAAAGCACGGCCGCTGCTCGGGGCTTTCGTCTCGAGACTATTTCACGCTGATCCGTCGCGCCTCGGACAGCGTGAACTTGCCGAAAGTTCTTGAACGCCTGAGCAAGGACGTCAACCTGCCATCTCGCGTGATCGAAGATGCCTTTCTGGAATCCAATCCGGAAATGCGCCGCGACGGGATCACGGTCACCTGCCGGAGCCGCTCTTTGCAGGAAGTGCGGATCTGCCTGACCAAGGATCTTGAGCCGCGCGATTGCGCCCCCGACAGCCGTCGCGACTGCCAGGGTAGTTTTCTGATGCCCGCGCCGCGCTAGGCGGACGCAGCATCGGCCCGGACGGCTGTTAACCGAATCGCAATGATTTGGGCCGAGGCTGGGATTGCGGGACAGGCGCAAAGGCAGGGCGCCAACTCGAAAGCCACACCCGGCCCGTGCTCCGTCGGGCGGGTGTGCGCTGCCCTTCCGACCCAGCCATCACCCTTCGTCGGCGACCTGCAGCAGGATCTTTCCGATATGCTCGCTGCTTTCCATCCGGCGATGCGCCTCGGCCGCGTCGGCCAGGGGGAATGTGCTGTCGATCACCGGGCGGACCGCGCCCGCCTCGACAAGCGGCCACAGCTCGCAGCGCAAGTCATTCGCAATGCGCGCCTTGGCGGCTTCGGACTGCGGGCGCAAGGTGGAGCCGGTGACATGCAGGCGGCGCATCATGATCTGCGCGAAATTGAGATCGGCCTTGGCCCCGCCAAGAAAGGCGATCATCACGAGGCGCCCATCATCGGCAAGCGACTTCAGATTTCGCGCGATGTAACTGCCCCCAACCATGTCGAGAATGAGATCGGCCCCGCCCGACTTGCCAAGAACCTTGACGAAATCTTCATCGCGATAGTTGATCGCAACAGCGCCAAGCTTGGTGCAGGCCGCGCACTTCTCGGCGGATCCCGCCGTCGCCCAGACCCTTGCTCCCAGAGCATTGGCGATCTGGATAGCCATTGTTCCTATGCCGGAGGAGCCGCCATGGACCAGAAAGCGCTCTCCTGCCCGCAAAGCGCCTCGGTCCACGACATTTGACCAGACCGTATAGGCGGTTTCGGGAAGCGCCGCCGCCTCGCGCAGCGAAAGCCCGACAGGAACAACGAGGGCATGTTCAGCGGGGCAGGTCACATATTCGGCATAACCCCCACCGGGAAGCAGGGCGCAGACGCGATCTCCGGTTTTCCAGCGCGTGACGCCTGTGCCGACGCCCACAACGGTGCCCGCGCATTCAAGCCCCGGCAGGTCCGATGCTCCGGACGGAGGCGCATAGAGCCCGGCCCGTTGCAATGCGTCCGGACGATTGACCCCTGCCCATTGGACGCGGATCAGGATCTGGCCATGCCCCGCGACCGGCACCGGGCGGGAAACCGGTTTCAGGACATCAGGCCCGCCCGGCTCGGAAATCTCGACCGCTCGCATCATGTCCGGGATCATGCATCACCCTGTTCGGACGCCGGGCGCAGCCCGTCACGCATGCGGCCCGGCGCCGGATGAGCTTTGGGGCGATGAATCCAGCTTGTCGCAGCACTGGCCAAGGCACCAAGCCCCGGCAGATTGGCCAGCCTTCCCTTGATCTTTTCGAAGCGCATGACCCCGTCGATTCGACGATCGAGAAAGGATCGCGTTTCTTCCAGTTCCGGGGAGTCGTCGCCCAGCCAGTAAAGAACCGTCGCGCCGAACACTGTCGAAAGCGTGGCCCGCTTGGAATACCAGTTCACATCATCGGAGGTGTCACCAAGCCCGTCCCAGATCGCATCCGCGGTTTCCCAGATCAGGCGCGCACCCAAGGCGGCATTCTGCGGCAGCGCCATCACCACGGCCCCCGAGCGCGCCATTTCACGGTTGCTCAGCATCAGCCGGTGCATGACCGCATCGGTGATCCGATCGGGAAAGCGGCCCTGCAAGGGCGTCGTGGCCAGCCATTCGCGCAATGCGGCATCCCCGCGGCGATGATAGGCGGCCGCAAGATCCGCCCCCCCACGAGGAAGATGCACGCGCACCAGCCCTGCTGACATGCCGATGTCGCGCGCGCCCGCAGCAATGGCCTTGTCGGACATCCCGTCAAATATGACGTGCTCAAGTGCGGCGTCGATTAGCCTGTCCCGCTCGTTGGTCATGGTCTCCTCCTGCGGATCAACCGGTAAATTCTGGACAAAAGCGATTCGCCCTGTTATGAGGCCGCTTCCTGCAATTCGCTCAACTCTAACTTAGGAAGGTGGTGACAACCACATGCAGGTAAGTGTTCGCGACAATAACGTCGAACAGGCGCTTCGTGCTCTGAAGAAAAAACTTCAGCGCGAAGGGGTGTTCCGTGAAATGAAGCTCAAGCAGCATTTCGAGAAGCCCTCGGTCAAAAAGGCCCGTGAAAAGGCTGAGGCCGTCCGCCGCGCCCGCAAGCTGGCGCGCAAAAAAGCGCAACGCGAAGGCGCGCTGTAAGACAAGCGACACGCGTTTATTGTTACCCCCGTGGCTCTGCCTCGGGGGTTTCATTTTTTCTCAGACTGGCAGCGCCGTCGTGAAGGCCACCGTCTTCAGCGAAAAGGATGAATGCATCTGCGCGACGCCGGGCAGCTTTGCCAGCCGCTGGCGATGGATGCGGGCAAAATCATCCGTGTCCTGGGCCACGACCTTGAGCAGGTAGTCGGCCGATCCCGCCATCAGGTGGCATTCCAGCACGTCGGGGATCGTGCGGACGGCCTTCTCGAAGGCGTCAAGCAACTCATCCGCCTGCCCCGACAGGGTGATCTCGACAAAGACCGTGGTCGGACGCTCCAGCTTTCGGGCATCCAGCAGCGCGACATATCCCCGGATCAGCCCGGTTTCTTCCAGCCGTTGGACCCGACGATGGCAGGCGCTGGCGGACAGGCTGACCTCGGCCGCGAGTTCGGCATTGGTAATGCGCCCATTCCGCTGCAGCACGCTCAGAATCCGGCGGTCCGTTGCGTCGATTTCGATCATTGATGACTTCCCTGCGCAGTATTTGCCGTTCCGGCGAATTTTTCGTCAGCCTAGCGGGGCGTCGCGCAAAAGAAAACGGCGCGCCACTGGCACGCCGATCGCATCGAGCCTTTTCGTCAGGCCCTGCTTGCTCTCAACTCGTCCCGGATCTGGACCAGCAACTCTTCCTGGGATGGACCTGCGGGCGCGGCCTGTTGCTCGGCCTCGCGCTTCTGCGACACGCTGCGCTGGATGCGATTCACCGCCTTGACCAGCAGAAACACGGCCCAAGCGATGATCAGGAAATTGATGATCGCCGAAAGAAAGGCTCCGTAGGCAAAGACCGATGCCCCGCTGTCGCGCGCGGTCTGCAGGCTTGCGCCGTCCGGGACATCGCCCTTGAGCACGAAATAATGGCCGCTGAAATCCGTGCCACCGGTCAGAAGACCGATGATCGGGTTGATGAGATCCGTAACGAGAGAATTCACGATCGCAGTGAAAGCGGCACCGATGATGATGCCTACCGCCAGATCGATGACGTTCCCGCGGGCGATGAATTCCTTGAATTCCTTGAGCATGTGCTTAACGTCTCCCAGACCTGTCGTGCCGTCGTGGGGGCCCATTCCCGCCACGGGGCAAGCATTCCCGAAAGATTGTTCAGGATCTATCCAAAATGTCTGCACTTTCCGATTTTCCGATCACCCGTCGCTGGCCGCCCCTGCGCCCGGATGTCATCCAGCTTTACACGCTGAACACCCCGAATGGCATCAAGACTTCGGTGATGCTCGAAGAATGCGGACTGGATTACGACGCACACCGCGTCAGCATCAGCGACCCAGAAGAGCAGCACACGCCCGAATTCCTTTCGCTGAACCCGAACAACAAGATCCCCGCCATGATCGACCCGAACGGGCCGGATGGAGAACCGATAGGCCTGTTCGAAACCGGCGCGATGCTGATCTATCTGGGCGACAAGACCGGCAAGTTCCTGCCCCGCGACGGAGCCGCGCGCTATCACACCATCCAGTGGCTGATGTGGCAGATGGGGGGCGTCGGTCCGATGTTCGGCCAGGTCGGCTTTTTCCATCGCTACAAGGGAAAGGAGATCGAGGATCCCCGCCCCCGCACTCGCTATTACAACGAAGCGAAGCGCTTGATGGGCGTGCTGGACAAGCACCTTGATGGCAAGGACTGGATCATGGGCGAATATTCGATCGCCGACATGGCCGTCGGGCCCTGGCTGCGAACGGTGCGGGTGAACTACGAGGCAGAGGAGGAAACAGGAATGACCGGCTATGCAAATGTCGTGGCCTATCTCGACCGTTTCCTCGAACGCCCGGCAGTGCAGAAGGGCATCACCGTCGGGGCCTGAGCCCTGCGATCGGAAGGCGGTCGCTGGATCACCCGCGGCCGTCGGGACGGCTTATCTGACGCCCCATCTTTCCTCGAAGATCAGGTTCGCCAGTTCGTTCCTGTCACCCCAGCCGCGCGCTTCAAGCTCGGGGATATCGTAAAGCTCACGCACATGCCCGAGGCAAAGATAGGCGACGGGGACGACATGGTCGGGAATGCCCAGGATGCGCCGCAGATCGGCATCGCGGAAGATGCTGACCCAGCCCACGCCGATGCCCTCGGCCCGCGCAGCCAGCCAAAGATTCTGCACCGCGCAGACCGTCGAATAAAGATCCGTATCCCGGTTGTGGGTGCGCCCCAGAACCACCCTGCCCCCCCGTGTCCTGTCACATGTGACGCACAGGTTCACGGGTGCTTCGGTTATCCCGGCAAGCTTCAGCTGCGAATAAAGCTCGCGCTTCTCGCCCGAAAACATGGCTCTTGCTTCGTCATTCGCAACCTCGAACGCCGCGCGGATGTCCTGTCTTAGGCCAGGGCTTCGAACGAGGATGAAATTCCAGGGCTGCGACAGCCCGACTGACGGCGCCGCATGGGCCGCCTGAAGCAGGCGCTGCAGCACGTCTTCGTCGATCGTGTCGGGCAGGAATTGGCCGCGCACGTCGCGCCGCTCGTGGATCGCGCGGTAAATCGCTTCGCGCTCGGCGTCGGAAAAGGGGCCTGCTGGTTTCAATCCGTCAGACGCCATGGCCGCTTCCCCCTGTCGATCGACGACGATCCCCCTGCGCCGCCTCGGTGAATGTCCGGGCCGGAAACCGACCCGGACAGATGTCTCAGCCGCGCAGCACGCCGCCGGTCGCCTTGACCACCTTCTCGACGATCCTGGCGCTGACCGCCTCGATCTCGGCATCGGTCAGGGTCTTGTCCTTCGGCTGCAAGCGGGCGGTGATCGCGATGGATTTCTTGCCGCCTTCTAGCCCGGTGAACTGGTCGAAGACAGAGACCTTCTCGATCAGCGCCTTGTCCGCACCGGCTGCCGCATTGACCAGCGTCAGCGCCTCGACCCGGGCTTCCACGACAAAGGCGAAATCGCGTTCGACCGCCTGCAGGTCCGAAAGAACCAGAGCCGGACGCGACGGCGTCTTCACCTTGGGAAGGGGCACGGCAGCGATGCGTACGGTGAAGGCCACGACCGTGCCCTTGATCCCGAAATGGCGCAAGATTTTCGGGTGGATTTCCCCGAAGGTCGCGAGCGTGTTCGGACCCAGCGCGACATTGCCCGAACGGCCGGGATGCCACCAGGCCGTCAGCTTGCGGTTGATCTGTGCCTTGGCCGGCGCGCCGATCACTTGCAGGATCGCCTCGGCATCGGCCTTGGCGTCGTAGATGTCGACCTTGCGACGCGAGGCAAAGGGATCGCGCGCTGCCGTCGCACCGACAAGGATGCCCGACAGATGCAGATCCTGATCCCCCGGCTCGCCGCCCGAGAAGACCGGGCCGCATTCGAAGAGCGCGAGATCCATGAAGCCGCGCGCCTGGTTGCGCGCCGCGGCGGCCAGCAGGCCCGGCAGCAGGTCGGGGCGCATATGCGTCATCTCGCTGCTGATCGGGTTCTCGATGCGCACCGCGTCGCTGCCACCGCCGAACAGTTCAGCCGCCGCGCCGTCGATGAAGCTGTAGGTCACGCATTCATTGTAGCCGAGGCTCGCGGCCAGACGACGCGCGGCCTTTTCGCGATTCTGAAGCGGCGTCAGGACCGGCAAGGGAACACCCGCCTGCGGACGCGGCAGCGGCTGGCCTTGCAGCCTGGTCAGCGAGGCGATACGGGCGACTTCCTCGACCAGATCGGCGCTGCCCAGAACGTCCGGGCGCCAAGATGGCACGAAGGCCTGATCGCCTTCCAGCCGGAAACCAAGAGCCGCGAGCGTGGCACGCTGTTCGGCCTCGGGGATCTCCATGCCGACAAGGCTGACGACGCGGGCCGGCTCAAGCTTGTAGCTGCGGGTGGTGTCGGGGACGGCGCCGGCGGTGACCACTTCCGACGCCTCACCGCCGCAGAGATCCAGGATCAGCCGCGTCGCCAATTCCAGCCCGGGTTGGGTAAAGGCCGGGTCCACGCCGCGCTCGAAACGGTAGCGCGCGTCCGAGTTGATCTTGAGCGCGCGGCCCGCGGTCGCGATCGCGATCGGGTCCCAGAAGGCGCTTTCAAGGAAGACGTTGACGGTGTCTTCCGAGCAGCCCGAGACCTCGCCGCCCATGATGCCGGCGATGCTTTCGGGGCCGTTCTCGTCGGCGATGATCATGGTGCCAGGGGCGAAGGCGTAGGTCTTGCCGTCCAGCGCCAGCAATTCTTCGCCCTCGCGCGATCCGCGCACGGTCAGGTCGCCCTTGACCTTGTCCGCGTCGAAGACATGCAGCGGACGGTTCAGATCGAAGGTGAAGAGATTGGTGATATCGACCAGCGTGTTGATCGGGCGCAACCCGATCGCGGTCAGGCGCTTTTGCAGCCAGTCCGGCGAGGGGCCGTTCTTGACGCCGCGGATCACCCGGCCCGAGAAGAACGGGGCCTTGTCCGCCACCTCGGGCGCGATGACGACCTTGACCGGCGAAGCGAAACTGCCGGTGACGGTGGCGTCCTTGACCGGCTTCAGCGTGCCGAGGCCACGCGCCGCGAGATCGCGCGCGACGCCATGGACGCCAAGCGCGTCGGGACGGTTCGGCGTGATCTTGATTTCAATGATCGGATCGACCGTCTCGGGCCGGTTCGCGGCCAGCCAGTCGACGAAGCTGTCACCGACTTCACCCGAAGGAAGCTCAATGATTCCATTATGTTCGTCGGAAAGCTCAAGCTCGCGCTCGGAGGCCATCATGCCGTGGCTTTCGACGCCGCGGATCTTGCCCACGCTGAGCGTGACGTCGATTCCGGGCACGTAATCGCCGGGTTTCGCCAGCACGACGGTGATGCCTTCGCGGGCATTCGGGGCGCCGCAGACGATCTGCTTTTCGCCTTCATCCGTCATCACCTTGCAGACCCGCAGGCGGTCGGCATCGGGGTGCTGGACGGCCTCGACGACCTTCGCGAGGGTGAAGCCCCTGAGTTTCGAGGCCGGGTCGGTCACGCCCTCGACCTCGAGGCCGAGATCGGTCAGCGCCTCGGTGATCTCATCGAGCGAGGCGGTGGTGTCGAGATGCTCCTTGAGCCAGGAGAGGGTGAATTTCATGGCGTGGCTCCGTCGGGTTTGGCGTCCCTTACCGCATGGCGGGGCGGATTGGTAGGGTGGTACACTGCGGGTCCGGGCCAAGGCGACGATTTCCCTGCATTTGCTGGGTTTCGGCCTGTTCCGGGCGTACACAGCCCGTACACCGCGCGTACACAGCCTGTACACCGCCCTTGCCCGGGCCCTTGCCTGGCCCCTTGCACCGCGGCCAGGAGATCCTATGTTAATCCTGTAAACATCAAGGACAGAGGACCGATGGACAGCCAAAGGGAAATGCTGATCGAACAGAGGGTCGCGAATGACGCGAAATCACCGCTGGTGGCCTATCTGCTGGCGATCCTGCTTTGGGGCTTCGGCGCGCACCGCATGTATCTGGGCCGCTGGATGAGCGGCATCGTCATGCTGGTCCTGTGGGGCCTTGGCTGGCTGATGACACCGATCCTGATCGGCTGGCCGCTGGTCGGGCTGGTCGCGCTTTGGGCGGTGATCGACCTGTTCCTGATCCCCGGCATGATCCAGGAGGACAAGGACGAGATGCGCCGCAGGCTGGGCTCGTACTGGACCTGACGTCAATCGACTAAGTCTCGACAGACTCTTTACTTTTCAGCCTGTCTTGCCCGACTATCGCGGGCATGTTCGAGATCTGGCAGAATGTGACCCTTGGGACCGCCTTCGTGGGCGGCACCATCCTTGTTTCGCTTGTGACCTATTTCCTTGCCCGCCGGCTGCTGGCCGGCAGCGAGGTCGAGCGCCACAGGGAACTGGCCAGTTCGATCGTCGTCCGTCTGGGCGCGTTGCAGGGCCTGATCCTTGCACTGGTCTTCGCGCAGGAAATGGCATCCTATCAGCGGCTCGAAGGCGTGCTTTCGGCCGAGGCCAATGCCGTGGCCGATATCTACAACGATGCCATCCGCTATGACAGCGCCGAGGCCGAGCCGGTCAAGGCCGCGATGCTGCATTATGTCGATGCGGTCGTGACACGGGAATGGCCCGAGAACGGGCCGGGCGGCCAGCTTTCGGCGGAAGGCTGGGTCGCCTGGGACGGGGCCTATCGCCGGCTGCTTGACCTTGTTCCCACGACGCCCCGGCAACAGGCGCTGCACGACAACATGCTGAACCGCATCCATGACATTTCCCGTTCCCGCAACCAGCGCGACCGGTCCTGGTCATTGCCGACCTTCGCGCTGTTCTGGTTCGCCGCCATTTCGGGCGTCGTGCTGATTTCGGCCGGGTATTACATCTTCCCCCCCGAGCGGCAGAACATCGTGCTGATGACGATCTTTGCCACCTATACGGGGATCGTGATGTTCATGATCTTTGCCTTTGCCAACCCCTACAACCCGCCTGCGGCAATCCAGCCAGAGCCGCTGAAGGCGCTGCTTGAAACATTTCGGTCGGGCGGCGGGAGCTGAGGCGAACGCTGTGGACAATCGACGTCCATTAACCGGATGTTAACTTTTCGTGCCCTAGCCTGCCGTCGTGACATTTTCTTTTGGAAACAGACCAATGACGTTGGACACGCAACAACAGATTCTCATCGAGCAGCGCCTCGCCAATGACGGCAAGAATATGCTGCTCGCTTACTTTCTTCTGCTCGCCTTTGGTTCGGCCGGGATTCACCGCTTTTATCTGGGCAAGACCAAGTCGGCCAAAATCATGCTGGGCATGTTCATCCTGGGCATCGTGACGATGCCGCTTTTCTTCGCCGGGCTTGTCCTGATCATCCCTCTGATGATCTGGTCATTTATCGACCTCTTCCGGGTTCCGGGGATGGTCAACGAACGTCGCGAGGAACTGCGCCGCTCACTGACTGCGGCGGTCGCTTGAGCAATCTCAACCCAGCGTGAACTCGAAGCCTGAGCCGCGTCAGCGGCTCAACCCGCCCGCCACGCTGGGCACATCGCCTGCGGCAAAGCCGTAATGGCGCAGCCAGCGCAGGTCGGACTCGAAGAAGGCGCGCAGGTCGGGGATGCCGTATTTCAGCATCGCGATGCGGTCGATGCCCATGCCGAAGGCAAAGCCCTGCCATTCATTCGCGTCGATCCCGGCGGCAGCCAGAACCTTGGGGTGGACCATGCCGGAACCGAGGATCTCCATCCAGGATTCGCCCTGCCCGATGGTCAGCTTGCCGCCTTCCCATGAACAGCGGATATCGACTTCGGCCGAGGGTTCGGTGAAGGGGAAATGCGAGGCGCGGAAGCGCAGCTCGACATTGTCGACCTCGAAGAAGGCGCGGCAGAATTCCTCGAGCGTCCATTTCAGGTTCGCCATCGAGATGTCCTTGCCGATGGCGAGGCCCTCGACCTGGTGGAACATCGGCGAATGGGTCTGGTCCATGTCCATGCGATAGACGCGGCCCGGCGCGATCACGCGAATGGGCGCGCCCGAGGCCTGCATGGCGCGGATCTGCACCGGCGATGTATGGGTGCGCAGGACATGCGGCGGGCGCGGGTCATCCGACGCGCGCGCCATGAAGAAGGTGTCGTGTTCCTGCCGGGCGGGGTGCTCGGGCGGGATGTTCAGCGCGTCGAAGTTGAACCAGTCAGATTCGATCTGCGGGCCTTCGGCGACGCGGAAGCCCATATCGGCGAAGATCGCGGTGACCTCTTCGGTCACCTGGCTGACGGGGTGGATCGTGCCCTGCCCGCGCGGGCGGCCCGGCAGGGTGACGTCAAGCCATTCTTCCTTCAGGCGGGCGTCAAGCGCGGCGTCCTCGAGCCCCTGCTTGCGGGCGCGGAGCGCTGCGTCGATTTCGTCCTTGAGGCGGTTCAGGTCTGCGCCGCGGGTCTGGCGATCCTCGGGCGTCATCCGCCCCAGTTCCTTCATCATGCCGCTGATCTCGCCCTTCTTGCCAAGGGCGCCCAGGCGAACCTGTTCCAGCGCATCCGTATCGGCAGCGCCGGAAATGCGGTCGAGATAGGATTGGCGAAGGGTGGTCAGATCGGACATGGCGGGCTTTCCTTGCGGTTCCCGCGCGCCTTATCACGCGCGGGCGGAATGCGAAAGTGCGGGGGGTCCTAGAAGGTCTCGGCGACCAGATCGACCGGGCGGCAGAGGCGCGTCGCGCGTGGCCCGGCAACGATCGGACGCTCGACCAGGATCGGATGCGCCACCATGTGGTCGAGGATGACGTCATCATCCGCGCCGATGAGGCCACGCTCGGCGGCATCCGTGCCCTTGGCGCGCAGCGCCTCAGCGGGCGTCAGGTTCGCGGCGGCAAGCAGGGAAGCAAGCTCATCCCGGTTCCAGCCCTGCTTGATATAGTCGACGATGCGGGGCTCGTGCCCGGCATCGCGGATCATCTGCAGCACCTTGCGCGAGGTGCTGCAGGTCGGCTTGTGGTAGATGGTGATCACGTCTTACTTCCAGATCTCGCGGTTCACGCCCGGCGCGATCTCGGGATGGTCGGCGACATGGAAGGTCGGCTCCTGCCCCGCCGCGCGCTGGCGAAGGTAATCGCGCGTGACATAGGCGATGGTGCCCGACAGCGCAACGATCGCGATCAGGTTGATCGTCGCCATCAGCCCCATCGAGGCATCTGCGAAGTCGAAGACGGTCTGCACCGTCTGGATCGCACCCCAGATCACCATCGCCATGACCGCGACGCGCAGGCCCGTCACCACGCTCATATGGCCATGGCCAAGGTAGATGATCGCGTTCTCGGCATAGGCATAGTTCCCGATGATCGAGGTGAAGGCGAAGAAGAAGATCGCGACCGCCACGAAGTAATGGCCGAAATTGCCGAAATGCTCGCCAAGCGCGGCCTGGGTCAGTGCGACGCCGGTCAGTTCCGCCGAAGGGATCGCCCCCGAAAGCAGGATCATGACCGCCGTGGCCGTGCAGACCAGCAGCGTGTCGATGAAGACGCCAAGCGCTTGGACGAAGCCCTGGCTGGACGGGTGGTGCGGCGCGGGCACCGCCACGGCCGCGATGTTCGGGGCCGAGCCCATGCCGGCCTCGTTCGAGAAGAGCCCGCGCTTCACCCCGTTCAGCATTGCCGCCGCGAAACCGCCCGCGGCGCCGCCCGCCGCCTCCTGCCAGCCAAGGGCCGAGGCGATGATATGGCCGATGATGCCCGGCACCTGCGTGATATGGGTGATGAGCACCCAGGCCGCCGCGAGCAGGTAGATCCCCGCCATGAAGGGCACGACGAATTCCGCGACCCGCGCGATCTGCGGGATGCCGCCGAAGATGATGATCCCGGTCAGCGCCGCGATGACGATGCCGACGATCGCCTTGTTCACCCCGAAGGCCCCCGACACCGCCTCGGCGATCGAATTCGACTGCACGGCGTTGAAGATGAGCCCGAAGGCAAGGATCAGCGCGACCGCGAAGATCGCCGCAAGCCAGCCCTGCCCCAGCCCTTTCTGGATGTAATAGGCCGGCCCCCCGCGATACATGCCGCCCGGCCCGTGATCCTTGTAAAGCTGGGCCAGGGTCGATTCGGAATAGGCGGTGGCCATGCCGACCAGCGCGACCATCCACATCCAGAAGATCGCGCCCGGCCCCCCCAGCGTGATCGCGACCGCGACACCCGCGATATTTCCGGTGCCGACGCGCGAGGCGAGGCTGATGGTCAGCGCCTGGAACGGCGAGATCCCGTCCTTGTCCCCCGCGCGCGAGCCGAGCACGCATCGGAACATCTCGCCGAAATGCCGGATCTGGATGAACCCGAGGCGGATGGTGAAGAAGATCCCGACCGCCAGCAGGCCGTAGATCAGCACATATCCCCAGAAGATGGTGTTCAGGAAGTCGATGATCGCAGTCATGGGCTTGCTCCTGTTACATGCCCGTGATTGTGCGGTCACGCAGGCAAGCCCGCAAGAATTAGCGCGCCTCGACCCGCAGCCTTACCCCGCCATGTGGCCGAAGTGTCAGGATCATGCGCGGTTCGGGGGCAGCTCCTGCCAGATCGAAACGCAGCCGCGCAAGCAGCGTCGAAAGGATGATCACCGCCTCCTGTATGGCGAAGCTTGCGCCGATGCAGATCCGCGGCCCGGCCCCGAAGGGCAGGAAGGCATAGCGATCGCGGTCGCAATCGGCGGCGAAACGATCGGGATCGAAGCGGTCGGGATCATCCCACAGCATGTGATGGCGATGCAGCGCATAGATCGGCAGCATGATCGTGTCGCCCGGCCTGACCTCGCGCCCGCCCAGCCGGTCGTGGATGCGCGAGGTGCGCGACAGGAAGGCCGCGGGTGGATAAAGGCGCAGCGTCTCGTCGACGATCTGGCGGGTATAGGGCAGGCGCGCAACATCGGCCGCGGTGGCGGCGCGTGCGCCCAGGACCGCGCGGGCCTCGATGGCCGCGCGGTCCTGCACCCCGGGATCGAAGGCCACGAGATAGAGCGCCCAGGCCAGCGTCAGGGCCGTCGTCTCGTGCCCGGCCACGATGAAGGTCAACAGGTTGTCGCGCAGCTCGCCCTCGGCCATGGCGCGGCCGGTTTCGGGGTCCTGCCCGGCGCGGAGCAGGTCCAGAAGATCGGGCACCTCGCGCGGACCCGAGCGCGCGCGCGCGCGGATCGCGTCATCGGCCACCCGCTTCATCCGTCGCAGGTCACGGCCGGAAAACAGCCGCCCCGGCCTTGGCACCCAGCCCGGAAGGCCCAGGATGTCCAGCACCGAAAGCCGCGCCGAGCTGGCGATATAGGCGTCGATCGCCTGGTGGACGGCATCGCGGTCGAAACCCTCGCTGCCCGAGAAGGTGACATCCGAGATCACCTCGAAGGTCGCCGCGACGGTTTCGGCAAAGACGTCGACCGGGCCGCTGGCGGCGGCCAGGCGGCGCGCGCTGGCCTCGGCGCTGGCCGTCATCACCGGTGCCAGCGCCTCGACATGGCGCTGCGCGAAGGCGGGGGCCGCGGCGCGGCGCTGCCAGCGCCAATGCGCCCCCTCGGCCACGAAAAGCGACTGGCCGATCGCCGGCTCGAGCAGCAGCTTGGTCACGATCGACTTGGGATAGTCCTCGACCCGGTCCTTGAGCACGATGCGCAGGGCTTCGGGGTCCATCACCATGTGCCAGCGCTTGCCGGTGCGCCCCGACACCATCGGCTGGCGCGTCGCGATTTCCGGGATCAGCTCCAGGACGTTGCGCCGCGCCGTGAGCGCCGAGCCGATCACGCCCAGGGGCCTGCGGCCCAGCGTCACGCGGGCAGGATAACGTGATCTGCGGCTTGTCTGGTGGGGTGCGGCGAGATCGTCCATGCACGAAAAAACCCGCACCTCGGGTGCGGGTTTCATCACGTTTCGCCTTTTTTCGGCGGTCCGGAACGGGTCCGGATCAGGCAGCGGCCTTGGCTTGTGCGACGACGGCGGCAAAAGCCTCCGGCTCGTGCACGGCCAGGTCGGCCAGAACCTTGCGATCCACCTCGATGCCGGCTTTCGCCAGGGCAGCGATGAAACGCGAATAGGTCATTTCGGCATCGACCGCGCGGACGGCGGCGTTGATGCGCTGGATCCACAGGGCGCGGAAGTTGCGCTTGCGGTTCTTGCGGTCGCGGGTCGCGTATTGGTTGGCCTTGTCGACAGCCTGGGTCGCGGTGCGGAAGTTGCGCGAACGGTTGCCGTAATAGCCTTTCGCCGCGTCAAGAACCTTCTTGTGGCGGGCGTGGGTGACTTTACCCGATTTGACTCGTGCCATGTCTGGTTCTCCTTAGCGGTTGTACGGCATGTATTTCTTGACGATCTTCGCGTCCGCATCGGACAGGATCATCGTCCCGGTCACGTCGCGGATGAATTTCGTCGAGCGCTTGATCATGCCGTGGCGCTTGCCGGCCGGGCCAGCTTTCACTTTGCCCGAGGCCGTGAACGAGAACCGCTTTTTGGCGGCCGCTTTTGTCTTCATCTTCGGCATTTTACTCTCCTTGCGGTCAGAGTGAACGCACGACTCGGCAATGCCATGTCGGCCGGCCGCGCGGGTGGAAGCGCGCCCTATACGGGGACGCGCACGAAAAGGCAAGCCCTATTGACCCGTCTGGCCCTCGGCCGGTGCCGGGGTTTCGGCCGGGGCTTCGACCGGTGCTTCGGCGGGGGGCTCGGCAGAGCTTTCTGCCGGAGCTTCTGCCGGTGCTTCTGCCGGAACTTCTGACGGAGCTTCTGCCGGTGCTTCTGCCGGCGCTTCGGGGGGGATCGGCGCGTAGAAGCTTTCGCCGCTTTGCAGCCGATGCCAGGACTGCGCCAGCGTGTCGAGACCAAGGGGTCGGCTGTCGAGCAGGCTTCCGGCAAAAAGCGCCACAAGGCCCAGCACCAGCGCGACCGCTGCCCCACGCGGCGCGCGAGTCTGAGCGACCGCGATGATCGCCAACAGGACCGAAAGCGCGCAAAGCGCCACGCCGCCAAGCAGCAGGATGTCGATCATCGAATGGCCCCCTCGCCCGGATTCATTGCGATCAAAGGCTTATTCCGGATCGGTGCGATAGATCAAGCGTTCGTCACAGGGCGCGATGCGCAAGATATTCGTCGTGCCCGATTGGTTGAACGGCACGCCCGCCATGACGACGATCTGGTTCGTTTCGTCGGCAAAACCGAAATCCCGCGCCGCCTTGGCGGCATTGACCACGGCCTGCTTGAAGCGTTCGAGCGAGGGGGTCAGCACGCAATGCGTGCCCCAGGTCAGGCAGAGCCGGCGCAGCGTGGCCGTCTCCGAAGACATGGCGATGATCGGCACGCGCGGTTTTTCACGCGCGACGAGGCTCGCGGTCGTGCCCGATTCGGTAAAGGCGCAGATCGCGGAAATGTCCGTCGTCTCGGCGATCTCTCGCGCGGCGGCCACGATCGCATCGGCCACGGTCTGGCGCTTGGCGGCACGCGAGCTTTCGATGACCTCGCGATAGGTCGGATCGGATTCGACCGAGCGGGCGACATTGTCCATGGTCGCCACGGCCTCGACCGGATAGGCGCCGGCCGCGCTTTCGGCCGAAAGCATGATCGCGTCGGCGCCCTCGTAGATCGCGGTGGCCACGTCCGAGACCTCGGCGCGGGTCGGCATCGGGCTTTCGATCATCGATTCCAGCATCTGGGTCGCGACGATCACGGGCTTTGCCGCGGCGCGGCAGGCACGGGTCAGGCGCTTCTGGATCGGCGGCACGGAATGGACCGGCAGTTCGACGCCAAGATCGCCGCGCGCCACCATGATCCCGTCCGAGACCTTGAGGATTTCCGAGAAGGCCCGCACGGCGGCGGGTTTCTCGATCTTCGAGATGATTGCGGCGCGGCCCTTTGCGAGCTTGCGCGCCTCGATCACGTCTTCCGGGCGCTGCACGAAGCTGAGCGCAAGCCAGTCCACGCCCATCTCGCAGGCGAATTCCAGATCGTCGCGGTCCTTTTCGGACAGCGCGGCCAGCGGCAGCACCACGTCGGGCACGTTCACGCCCTTGCGGTTCGAGATCGGCCCGCCCGCCGTCACCACGCAATCGGCGAAGTCCGCGCCGCAGCTTTCGACCGTCAGGCGGATCTTGCCGTCATTGACCAGAAGCTCGGCACCGGCTTCCAGCGCTGCGAAGATCTCGGGATGGGGCAGCTGGACACGGTGGATATCGCCCGGCCTCTCGTCCAGATCAAAGCGGAAGCTCTGTCCGTCCTGCAGGTCAAGCGGCCCTTCGGCAAAGGTGCCGACCCGCAGCTTCGGCCCCTGAAGGTCCGCGAGCACCGCGATCGGGCGGCCCGATTCGGCCTCGACCCGGCGAATGATGTCGTAGCGGGCGCGCTGTTCTTCGTGCGAGCCATGGCTCATGTTCAGCCGGAACACGTCCGCCCCGGCCTCGAACAGCGCCCGGATGGTGGCGAAGTCGCTGGAGGCTGGGCCGAGTGTTGCCACGATCTTGACCTTGCGATGCCGTCTCATCCGTCTCTCCCGTCGTGTTTGCGCTAGCGAACGCTGTATAGACCCAAGCGTGGCCTCGCGGCAACTGGCGCAAGGCTCGGGGCTTGCACTAAAGATTGCCCCATGCAAGGCGAAGGAACCATGACGGCAACGGCTTACACGATTTTCGGAAGCGATCGGCCCTCGCGCTGGCTGATCACCTGCGACCATGCGACGAATCGCGTCCCCGACTGGATCAATGGCAGCGATCTGGGAATCGCGCCCGAGGATATGGGCCGCCACATCGCTTTTGACATCGGGGCGGCGGGGCTGGCGCGGATGTTGGCCGAGCGGCTGGATGCCCCGGCGATCCTGTCGAATTTCTCGCGCCTGGTGATCGACCCCAATCGCGGCGAGGACGATCCGACCTTGCTGATGCGGATCTATGACGGCACCGTCATTCCGGCCAATCGCCGCATGGATGAAGCCGAACGCGATCGGCGGCTGAACCTGCTTTACCGGCCCTATCACGAGGCCTATGCCGGGCTGGCGGCACGCCATCCGCGCCGGGCGATCTGCGCCATTCACAGCTTTACCCGGCAATTGCGCGGGCGCCCGCGCAGGCCCTGGGCCGTGGGCGTCTTGTATTCGCATCGCGATGAAAGACTTGGCCCCGCGCTTATCCGCGAATGCCGCGACGAAGGCTGGATCACCGGCGACAACGAACCCTATTCCGGCCACCTGGAGGGCGATTCGATCGACCGTCACGCCCTGGCGCATGGCCGCCCGAACGTGCTGATCGAGATCTGCAACGATCTGATCGAGGACGAGGCGGGACAGATCCTGTGGGCCGACCGGCTGGCCGGGGTGCTGGGCGGAATCCTGGACCGCAACGGTCTTTAGCGCGAGGCCTTGGCCGCGTAATCGTTCAGGTGCTGGCGCAGCAACTGCATGTCGCGCGTCAGGCTGGTCAACTTGTCGCGGGGAAAACCCGCCGCCTCGGCCACGCAGCGCATGATCTCGCCCACGCCGGAATGCATGTCGCGCCCTTTGTCGGTGAGGCTGATCAACACCCTTCGTTCATCCGCGCTGTCACGCTGCCGACTGAGGAGACCCATCGATTCAAGCCGCTTGAGCATCGGCGTCAGGGTATTGGTTTCCAGAAACAGCTTTTCCCCAAGCTGGCCGATGGTCACCCCATCCCGGTCCCAAAGCGCCAGCATGACGAGATATTGCGGAAAGGTCAGCCCGAGCCGGTCGAGCTGGTGGCGATAGACCCGGTTGAAGGCCAGCCCCGCCGAATAGGTCGCGAAGCAAAGCTGGTCATCCAGACCCGGGATCTCGGCTTCGGGCGACGGGGGGCAAGGCATGTCCTGTGTCATGGGATGAATTTATATCGTTCGCGATATTATCGCAAGCATTGACATTCTTTCCCGCGCGTTTTATATCGTGTGCGATCCTGTCGCTCGCGATGTTATCTTGTGCGATGTTGAATGTTGAGCCGTGGTGGGCCGGGCGACAGGGTCCGAAGACCGCAAGGCCGAAACGATTTTTCAACGAGTTTCCGCCCATGATCGGCAGCGATCATGGGCGATTGTTTTTGACATGACCCAAAGTCAGAAGAAGCTTTGCGGGTCGATATCGACGGAAAGGCGCAGGTTCGCAGGCGCTTTCGGCGCATGGGCCAGCCATTGCGAGATGGCCTGCTGCACCGGGGCCTGACGTGACGCGCGGATAAGCATGCGCACCCTGTAGCGGGCCCGGACACGCGCGATCGGAGCCGGAGCAGGCCCCCAAAGCTCGGCCCCGATGGCGCGCAGCGGCTCGGCGCGGCGGGCCAGTTCGCGGGCGTAGTCTTCGACCACGGGCTGGTCGGGATGGGACAGGATGATCCCTGCTAGCCGGCCATAGGGCGGCATCCCCGCCCCCTGGCGCTGCATCGCCTCGGCATCCCAGAACTCCTCATCCTCGCCCGAGAGAATCGCGCGGATCACCGGATGCTCGGGCTGGTGGGTCTGCAAGAGCGCGAGCCCCCGCGCATCTCCGCCTTCGCGCCCCGCACGCCCGGCGACCTGGCGCATCAGCTGGAAGCTGCGTTCGGCCGCGCGCATGTCTGCGCCCTGCAGCCCGAGATCGGCGTCGATCACGCCCACAAGCGTCAGGCGCGGGAAATTGTGGCCCTTGGCGACGATCTGCGTGCCGATGATGATATCCGTCTCGCCCTCGCTGATTTCCGCAATGGCGGCCTTCAGGGCACGGGCCGAATGGAACAAGTCGGAGCTGAGCACCGTCGACCGCGCCTCGGGGAAGCGCTCGGCGACCTCCTCGGCCAGACGCTCGACGCCGGGGCCGATGGCGGTCATCCTGCCCTCGACGCCGCAGCTTGGGCAGGCGACAGGCACCGGCTTCGTCTCGCCGCATTGGTGACAGACAAGCCGGTTCTGGAAGCGGTGCTCGACCATGCGTGCATCGCATTGATCGCAGCCGACCTGTTGGCCGCAGGCCCGGCATGCGGTGATCGGCGCATAGCCGCGCCGGTTCAGGAACAGAAGCGACTGTTCGCCCCGCTCCTTGCGCGCGCGGATCTCGGCGGCGAGGCGCGGGCTGATCCAGCGGCCCTTCTCCATCTCCTGCTTGCGCAGGTCGATCGCGCCCATCTCGGGCAGCTCCGCCGTGCCATAGCGCGCGCGCAGGTCGATGCGGGCATATTTCCCCGCCCCCGCATTCACCCAGCTTTCCAGCGAGGGCGTGGCCGAGGCCAGCACCACCTGCGCCCCCGCGACCGAGGCGCGCAGCACCGCCATGTCGCGGGCGCTGTAGAAGACGACATCCTCCTGCTTGTAGGAGCTGTCATGTTCTTCATCGACGACGATAAGGCCCAGATCGGCAAAGGGCAGGAACAAGGCCGAGCGCGCGCCCACGACCATGCCGACATGGTGCGTCGCCGCCATGGTCCACAACCGGCGGCGCTCCGTCCGGGTGATGCCGCTGTGCCATTCGCCGGGGCGCGCACCGAACCGCGCCTCGACCCGCGACAGGAATTCCGAGGACAGCGCGATTTCCGGCAGCAGGACCAGCGCCTGCCGGCCCTGCCGCAGGCATTCCGCGACGGCCTCCAGGTAGACCTCGGTCTTGCCCGAGCCGGTGACGCCGCGCAGCAGGGTCGTGCCGTAGCGCCGCCCGCCCAGCGCGTCGCGCAATTGCTGCGCGGCATCGGCCTGATCCGGCGCAAGGGGCTTCCCGGGCAGATCGGGATCGAGCCTGGCATAGGGCGTGTCGCGCGGCGCAAGCGTTTCGGCCAGCGTGCCGGCCTTGACGAGGCCCTGCACCACGCCGGAGCTGACGCCCGCAAGCTGCGCCAGTTCGCCGGGCGCGAAACCGGCCCCGCCGTGATCGTCGATCACGCGCAGCACGGCGGCGCGGGCATCGGTCATCCGCTCGGGCTCGGGACCCGCGCGGTGGATCACGCGCCGGGCCGAGGGCGGCTGATCCAGATCCGGTGCGCGCGTCGCCATACGCAGCATCGAGGGCAAGGGCGTCAGGGTATATTCGCCCATCCGGGTCAGGAACTCGATCATCTCGGGCTGCAGGGGCGGGGCATCGATCAGCCGCGCGACGGGCCGCAGCTTTGCCATGTCGAAATCGCCAATGCCCGGCCCCCAGACCGCGCCCATGACGCGACGCGGCCCCAAGGGCACGACAACAAGCTGGCCCAGCCGCACGCCGCCTTCGGGCGCGAGATAGTCGAGGATGCCGACGACTTCCTGCGTCAGCACCGCGATCCGCGCGCCATGGGGATAGAAAAGCGGCCGGTCCATGCGCTCAGGCGGAGGCGGGCTTGATGGGCAGGGTCGTCACGGCATTCTCCGGCGCAGCGTGGCCGGATAGTGGCACGCGGCGTCCGTCGGTCGCAAGCCGCCCCGCCCGGACTTCACCCGGCGGGGTTTATCGGCTAAACCCGAACCAAACCCCGTGAACAAGGGCATTTGCCATGAAATTCTTCGTCGATACCGCCGACACCGCCGCCATCCGTGAACTCAACGACCTGGGCATGGTCGATGGTGTCACCACCAACCCCTCGCTGATCCTGAAGTCGGGCCGCGACATCATCGAAGTGACCAAGGAGATCTGCGACATCGTCGAAGGTCCGGTCAGCGCCGAGGTCGTCGCGAAAGGCGCCGAGGACATGATCCGCGAAGGCAAGCACCTCGCCGAGATCGCCTCGAACATCACCGTCAAGGTTCCGCTGACCTGGGACGGGCTCAAGGCCTGCAAGGCGCTGTCGTCCGAAGGCCACATGGTCAACGTGACGCTGTGCTTCAGCGCAGCGCAGGCGATCCTCGCCGCCAAGGCCGGCGCGACCTTCATCAGCCCCTTCATCGGCCGTCTGGACGACATCAACCTCGACGGCATGCAGCTGATCGAGGACATCCGCCAGATCTATGACAATTTCGACTTCAAGACCGAGATCCTTGCGGCCTCGATCCGCTCGGTGAACCATATCACCGACGCCGCCCGCGTCGGCGCCGATGTCATCACCGCGCCGCCCGCCGTCATCAAGGCGATGGCGAATCACGTCCTGACCGACAAGGGCCTGGCGCAATTCGACGCCGACTGGGCCAAGACCGGCCAGAAGATCGGCTGATGTCCGAGGATCAGGCCGTCGACCTTCCCGAGGATCTGCGCGCCCGGCTGCTGGCCCGGCCCGAGCTGATCCTTTCGGACCGCGACCTGATGCGCGCGCTGATCGGCGCGCGCGAGGCGGATTTCGGCGACAATGTCGTCGACATCCGCGGCCGGGCGATGGAGGCGCTGGAAACGCGCCTTGACCGCCTGGAAGCCACCCACGAAACGGTGATCTCGACCGCCTTCGAGAATCAGTCGGGGATGAACACCATCCACCGCGCGGTTCTGTCGCTGCTGGAGCCGATGGATTTCGAGGCTTTCCTTGAAAATCTCGAATCTTCCGTCGCGCCCATCCTGCGGGTCGAAACCCTGCGCCTGATCATGGAATCCGGTTCAACCGAGCCACCCCGCGAGGTTGCCGGGTCGCTCAGCATCGTTCCCGGCGGCACCGTTGCCGAGCTGATCTCGGGCGGGCGTCGCGCCCCGCGTGGCGATGACATCATCCTGCGCCGCGTGGCCGAACAGACCCTGCCCCATCATGGCGAGGCGCGCGCACCGATCCGCTCGGAGGCGCTGCTGCCCATCGACCTGGGCCCGGGTCGGTTCCCGGCGCTGCTGCTGATGGGGTCGGCAGATATCGCCCGGTTCAGCCCCGCGCATGGCACGGACCTGCTGCGCTTCTTTGGCCAGACCTTCCGGCTTGTCCTGATTTCCTGGCTGCGCGAATGAGCGGCGGGGCCGAGCCCTTGGCACTGGCCCCCCTGATGGCCGACCAGCTTGCGCGCTGGCTCGACAGCGAACGCGCCGCGCGCGACCGATCAGACCACACGATCCGGGCCTATCAGGCCGACCTGCTGGCCTTCCTTTCTTTCCTTGGCGGCCATTTCGGCGCCCCCGCCTTGCCCGCCACATTGGGCAACCTGACCCAATCCGAAATGCGTTCCTTTGCCGCCGCCGAACGCGCGCGGGGCCTGTCGGCCCGATCGCTGGCGCGCAGGCTTTCGGCGGTGCGCAGCTTCATCCGCTGGATGTCCGACCGGCACGGCTTCGACGCCTCGAAGGCGCTTGCCTCGCGCGGGCCGAAATTCACCCGCTCGCTGCCACGTCCGCTTGCGCCCGACCAGGCGCAGGCGCTGCTGGAGCTCGCGGCGGATGCCCATCCAGAACCATGGATCGCGGCACGGGATGCGGCGGTGCTGACGCTGCTTTACGGCTGCGGGTTGCGGATTTCCGAGGCGCTGCAACTTGATGGCGCGGACTGGCCATTGCGCGAGGCGCTGACCATCCGCGGCAAGGGCCAGAAGGAACGGCAGGTGCCCGTTCTGCCGGTCGCCCGTGATGCCATCGCGGAATATTTGCGGCTCTGTCCCTTTCCCCTTGAAAGCGACGCGCCGCTTTTTCGCGGCGCCCGAGGCGGCAGGCTGAACCCCACGGTGCTGGGCGGGGCGATGCGACAGATGCGCCAATCGCTGGGCCTGCCCGCCACCGCGACGCCACACGCGTTGCGTCATTCCTTCGCCACCCACCTGCTTGCCGCCGGGGGTGACCTGCGTACCATCCAGGAATTGCTGGGCCATGCCAGCCTTTCGACGACTCAGGTGTATACGGGTGTGGATGACGCCCATCTGCTGGCCGTCTACCGCGCCGCGCATCCCCGCGGCTGACGCCTTTACTTTCCCCCTGCCCGGTCGCAATAGGGCCGGATGTTCGACCTATCCCTTGATCTCGTGATTTTCCTTGTCGGGGCGGCCTTTGCGGCTGGCTTCATCGATTCGATCGCGGGCGGGGGCGGGCTGATCACCATCCCGGCCCTGCTGCTTGCCGGCCTGCCGCCGGCGCAGGCCTTGGCGACGAACAAGGTGCAGGGTGTCTTTGGCGCAGGAACGGCCGCGCTTTCCTATGCCCGCAGCGGGCTTGTCGATCTGCGCGCCCAGACCGGCGCGGCCCTGGTGGCTTTTGCAGCCGGGCTGACCGGGGCAATGTTGGTCAGCTACCTGCCGACGGATGTGCTGAAATATGGCCTGCCGGTCCTGCTGATCGCCATCGCCATCTTCTTCGCGCTGAAGCCCGGCCTGAACGACACCGACCGCGAACGGCGCATGTCCCCGTTGGTCTTCACGGCCACATTCGTTCCGGCCATCGGTTTTTACGACGGGCTGCTCGGCCCCGGCACGGGCGCCTTCTTCATGCTGGGTTTCGTGATGCTGGCGGGATACGGCGTGCTGAAGGCCACGGCACATACCAAGCTTTTGAACTTCGCCTCGAACCTGGGCGGGCTCGTTGCCTTCGCCATGGTCGGAAAGCCGCTATGGTTGCTTGGCGGAGCGATGGCGATCGCCCAGATCGCCGGCGCCCGACTGGGCGCGCGGCTTGCCATCCGCGTCGGGTCACGCGTGATCAAGCCGCTGCTGGTCATCACCTCATCGGCGCTGGCGCTGCGGCTGATCTGGCAACTGATCTGAGACCGGCCTAGACGAAATCGAACATCGAGGAGTCGAGCTGGTCGATCGGCACACCCCTGAGCGCCAGCCGGTCGCCATCACCGAAATCGAAGATCACGTCCTTGCCGTCCTGTGTCGCCACGGCCATCAACTCGGCGTAATTGTCGATGCCGTCGATATTGATGGTCACGGATTCGGCAGGCGCCCCGGTTTCGCTGCCATCGGCGCGCAGGCCGGTTTCAAAATCGCGGATGGCGTCCTTGCCGCCGTCGAAGACGAAGGCGTCATGGCCCCACCCCCCGAAGAGCCGGTCATCCCCGGCCCCGCCGCTGAGTGTATCGTCGCCATAATCGCCGTGCAGCGTATCCTTGCCAGCGTCGCCGGTGAGGTAGTCGTTGCCGTAATCGCCATGGATCGAATCGCGCCCATCCTCGCCGCGCAGGCGGTCGTTGCCCTCGCCGCCAAACAGGCTGTCATTGCCGGTCCCACCGAAGATCGTGTCATTGGCCGAGGCGCCATAGATGAAGTCATTGCCGGCCTGGCCCCAGATCTTGTCATTGCCCGCATCGCCGAACAGGAAATCATCCCCCTCTCCGCCCCAGACCTGGTCGTCCCCGGTGCCCCCCAGGACAAAATCCGAACCTTTCTTGGCATAGATGTCGTCATTGCCGGCAAGGCCGAACAGGGCATCGTCCTTGTTCGTGCCGTAAAGGCTGTCATTGCCCATCGTGCCTTCTTCGGCGTCCAGGGAATCAAGCCGATCAAGCTGATCGTCGAGCGTATCGGCGATATCGGCGAGCATGTTGGCGTAGATCACGGCGTATTTCTGATAGGACAGGGTCGCCATTGCAGAACTCCTTGCAGGATTTCAGACCGAGCGTGGTGTAAACATACTTATGCCACAGACATGACGCTGCTGCGACGCAGCGAAAGCGCCCTGCGCGCCGCTCGGCGGATATTTCACCCGGACTGATCTACTTTTGCGCGCAATGTCGCCAAACGCCGCCGCATGGCTGCGCAGCAGTCGTGCAATCCGGCCGCGCTTGCCCCAGCATGGGCGGCACACGATTCGTCGAGGTCTCACCTATCGCGGGAAACCCTCTGCGCGCCGCAACTCACCGGTGATCTTTCCGCGCCAATTGCTTTGCTGGCCGGTCAGGAAGCGACGCGCGGCAAGCGAGGATTCGTCGAGAAGCCCCAGATGGATCAGCACAGCCGCGATCGCGGCCTCGGCCCCGCGGGTGCTGCCATCCTCGATCTTCAGCGCGACGCCCAGGCCCAGATCGGGCAGGATGCCGACGAAGACGGCTTCTGCCCCGGTCTTCAGCGCGGCCCGCCCACCCGTGGCGCGCATCAGTTCGGTGCAGGCACGGCCCTCGCCCGCAACCAGTTCGGGATGGGCGATCATCGCCTCGACCAGACGCCTCTGCGCCTCGCCCCGGATGCCGGCACCCGGATTGGCAAAACCTGCCATCGCCCGCGCAAGCCCCTCGACCGAACAGGCGAAGTTCGGGGCCGAGCATCCGTCAACGCCCCATCCGGCCGATCTTTCCCCCGTCACCTCTTCGAAAGCGGCGCGGACGGCCTGCTGGACCGGATGGTCGATTTCGACATATTCCGCGCTGCCGCCCAGATGCTGGTTGAGCGTGAGAAAGCCAGCATGCTTGCCCGAGCAGTTGTTGTGCAACTGGCAGGGCGACGTTTCGGAGCAGGTCAGGCGCTTGTTCTCGTCGCGATCCCTCGGCATGTGGCTGCCGCAGCGCAGGTCGGCTTCGGAAAGCCCCAGCGCCGAGAGCCATGCCTCGACGCGATTCGTGTGGATTTGCCCGCCATTGTGGCTCGCGCAGGCCAAGGCAAGTTGTTCAGAGCCAAGCCCTGCCGCATCGGCCGCACCGCTTTCGACAAGAGGCAGGGACTGGATCATCTTGCAGGACGAGCGCGGAAAGATCACGCTGGCGGGATCACCCCATGCCTCGACGATGCCATCTGCGTCCGCAATGACCAGATGGCCGCGATGTTTGCTTTCCAGCAGCCCGCCGCGCCAGATCTCGATCAGATGGGCGGCGGTCATGAATGTTTTTTCCCTGACATTCGCGCGATTTTCCTGAAACGGGGCTTTTTTAGCAACTGGTTTTCGCATTATCCTGTCGCCAGTTGGGTTGAAAGCACCACCGACATCGGCAACAAGCCCGGATAAACCGGACAATGGCAGGAGGCCAGAGCATGTTGAAATCCGCGCCGCGCGTGGCGGCGGCAGCCACCCTTTTCGCAATTACCCTATCCAGCGCCGCGCTCGCTCAGGGCACGGACTCCCCGATCGGGACTGCAGGTGACTGGACGGCATTTTCGGCAAACAACCCCAAGGAATGCTGGGCAGTTTCCGCCCCGAAAGAGACGCGCAATACCGACTCGAACGGCAATGCCAAGGAAGTGACGCGCGGCGACATCCGCCTTTACGTCGCCTATCGGCCGGGCCAGTCGGGCGAAGTGTCCTTTACCGGCGGCTATCCCTTTGCCCCGGATTCCGCGGTCGAGCTGAACATCGGTGGCCAGAACTTCAAGCTGTTCACCGAAGGCGAAAGCGCATGGGCAGCATCGCCTTCGGAAGACACGAAAATCGTCTCGGCGCTGCGCGCGGGCTCTTCGGCCATCGTCACCGGCCGTTCGGCCCGCGGCACCGTCACCAAGGACACGTTCAGCCTTTCGGGCATCACCGCGATGACGAACAAGGCGCAGGAAAGCTGCAAATAAGCTGACAGAGCGGCAATTCTGTCAGATTCGGTGAAACAGGGGCCTGCGCCCCTGTTTTCTTTTTGGCGCATTTACCCTATATAGCTGCCTTCCCCCAGTCGCCCGGATCCCCTAGCCATGACCGCCCCGATCACTCAGGACTTGTTGACCATACCGCGCAAGCTGCCCGAAGCGGCGCTGAAGAACATCGTCGGCCTGACCCGCGATGAGCTGCGCGATGCGCTGATCGAAGCTGGCACGCCCGAAAAGCAGGCCAAGATGCGCGTGGGTCAGATCTGGCAATGGGTCTATCACTGGGGCGTGCGCGATTTCGCGCAGATGACCAACCTGGCCAAGGACTACCGCGCCTTTCTGGCCGAGCGTTTCGAGATCTCGCTGCCGGAAATCGTCACCCGCCAGGTTTCGGCGGATGGCACGCGCAAATACCTGCTGCGCATCGCCGGGGGGCATGAGGTCGAAACCGTCTACATTCCCGAGGAAAGCCGCGGCACGCTTTGCATCAGCAGTCAGGTCGGCTGCACGCTGACCTGTTCCTTCTGCCACACCGGGACCCAGAAACTGGTGCGCAACCTGACCGCGGGGGAAATCGTCGGGCAGGTGATGGTCGCCCGCGACGATCTGGGCGAATGGCCGAAGCAGGGCGAACCCAAGGACGAGACGCGCCTTGTCTCGAACGTCGTGCTGATGGGCATGGGCGAGCCGCTGTACAATTTCGAGAACGTGCGCAACGCGATGAAGGTGGTCATGGATGGCGAAGGCATCAGCCTGTCGCGCCGCCGCATCACGCTGTCGACCTCGGGCATCGTCCCCGAAATCGCCAAGACCGCCGAGGAAATCGGCTGCCTTCTGGCCGTCAGCTTCCACGCCACCACCGACGAGGTGCGCGACAAGCTGGTGCCGGTGAACAAGAAATGGAACATCGAGACGCTTCTGAACGCGCTGCGCGAATATCCGCGCCTGTCGAACAGCGAGCGGATCACCTTCGAATATGTCATGCTCGACGGCGTGAACGACAGCGATGCGGATGCCCGCCGTCTTGTCAAGCTGATCCGCGGCATCCCGGCCAAGATCAACCTGATCCCCTTTAACGAATGGCCCGGTGTCGCCTACAAGCGCTCCAGCTGGGAACGCATCGAGGCATTCGCGGATATCGTCCACAAGGCCGGTTACGCCTCGCCGATCCGCACCCCGCGCGGCGAGGACATCATGGCCGCCTGTGGCCAGCTGAAATCTGCAACCGAGCGCGGTCGCAAGTCCCGCGCCGAGATCGCGGCTGAAACCGGGGCCTGATCCGGTCAGGCCCCGCCTGCCGCAACCAGTTCCAAGACGCGCATCGCCTCTTTTTCTCGCCCATCGGGCACGAACAGGTGGTCGTGGTAATAGCCGGCCACCGGGTTTACGCCCATGCCGTGCCGCGCCAGTGCGGCTGTCACATGGGCCATGAACCCCACGGCCTCCAGCGACGAATGTACATCAAGCGTGATCATCCGGCAGGGGTACTCATGGGCGATGCCATGCGCTTCGGCCTCTGATCGCAAGAGGATCAGGGTCGTGCCCTCGGACTCGCGAAAGACCATGCGGGGCGTCAGATCCGGCGGAATTGCATTATCGGGCAAGGTGGCAAAGACGTAGACGCCCTCCATCAGCCGCGCCGAAAGGCTTCGCAGCAGTCGTTCCAGCTTCTGCTCGCCGCTCATCATCCCCCCGTTCGGTCTGGGATTTTTCTGCCGCAGATCAGGGGAAAGAGAAAGCCGTGATCTCGGCTGCCCGCTGCGCAAGCAGCGGGTCGCCGCAGGAAACCGCCAATTCCCACCCCGAACTTGCCCCGCGCGACGCAGGGTCGTAGAAGCGTCGGGACCGTGAATGAGGCCCACATGACGCATCCGAAGCCTGTCGTCCTTTGCATCCTTGATGGTTGGGGCATTTCCACCCGCCCCGAGCAGAGCGCGCCGGATCAGGCCAATACACCGAATTTCGACCGTCTGATGCAAGACTGCCCGCATGGCACGCTGATCACCTTTGGCCCGGATGTCGGCCTGCCGCGCGGTCAGATGGGCAATTCCGAGGTTGGGCACACCAATATCGGTGCTGGCCGGGTCGTCGCGATGGATCTGGGCCAGATCGACCTGGCGATCGAGGATGGCAGCTTCTTCTCCAATCCCGAGATCGAGGATTTCGCGGCCCGGCTCAAATCCAGCGGCGGCACGGCCCATCTCATGGGCGTCGTGTCCGACGGCGGCGTGCATGGCCATATCCAGCATGTCCTTGCAGCAGCCCGCGCGATCACCGAAAAGCATGTGCCGGTGGTGATCCATGCGATCACCGATGGGCGCGACGTGCCCCCGAAATCGGCTGATGGCTTCATCGCCGACCTGCTGGCGGGCCTGCCCGAAGGCGCCTCGGTCGCAACCGTTATCGGCCGCTATTACGCGATGGACCGTGACAACCGCTGGGAACGCGTCAGCCGCGCCTATGCCGCGATGGTCCGGGGCGAGGGGTTGGCGGCCGCCGATGCCGCGGCAGCGGTAGAGGCATCCTACCAGCGCGACGAAAGCGACGAATTCATCCAGCCCACGGTGATCTCCGGTTACACAGGCGCGCGCGACGGCGACGGCTTCTTCTGCCTGAATTTCCGCGCCGACCGCGCGCGCGAGATCCTTGCCGCGATCGGCCAGCCCGGTTTCGAAGCCTTTGACGCGGGCGAGCGGCCGAAATGGGCCGCGCTTCTGGGCATGGTCGACTATTCGGCGAAGCACGACGAATACATGCGGGCCGCCTATCCCAAGCGGCAGGTGACGAACACGCTGGGGGCATGGGTCGCGGCCAAGGGCCTGACGCAGTTCCGTCTGGCCGAAACCGAGAAATACCCACATGTCACCTTCTTCCTGAACGGCGGCAAGGAAACGCCCGAGCCGGGCGAAGACCGCTTCATGCCGGCAAGTCCGAAGGTCGCGACCTATGATCTGGCGCCGGAAATGGCCGCGCCCGAGGTCAGCGCCAGGCTCGTCGAGGCGATCGAGGCAGGTTATGACCTGATCGTGGTGAACTTCGCGAACCCCGACATGGTCGGCCATACCGGCAGCCTGCCCGCCGCGGTGCGCGCCGTCGAGGCCGTCGACAAGGGCCTGGGCATGATGTTCGACGCACTGGAAAAGGCCGGGGGCGCAGCGGTCGTGATCGCCGATCATGGCAATTGCGAAACCATGGTCGATCCCGTGACCGGCGGGGCGCATACCGCCCATACCGTCAACCCGGTCCCAGTCATCGTCTATGGCGGGCCCTCGGATGCGGTGCTGCGCGACGGTCGGCTTGCCGATGTCGCGCCGACCGTTCTGGACCTGATGGGCCTTGACCAGCCGGCCGAGATGACCGGCACATCGCTGATCGAGCGCTCATGAAACTGCGTTTCGTCCTGCCCGCCGTTCTGGCAGCCGGCCTTGCGACGGTTGCGCCGGCCCAGCCGGCAAGTTCGGCCCAGCAGAATGCGCAGCTAAGCCAGGCCGCGCAGGAAGCAGCCGAAGCAGCCGACATGCTGCGCGACGCGACCGGGCAATTGGACGACGCGCTGAGCAAGGAAGACCAGGTCGCCTCGCTCACCCAGATGATTCGCGCCTATGAGCAGGGCCTTTCCGCGCTGCGCGACGGGTTGCGCCGCGCCGGCATCCGCGAACAGGAAATCCATGCCGAGTTCGACGCCCGGCGCGACACGCTTGGCCGCGTCATCGGCGTGATGACCGCGATGCAGCATTCGCCCGAGACGATGCTTCTGCTGCATCCTGCCGGCCCCGAAGCTTCGGCCCGCGCCGGCATGGTGTTGTCGTCTGTCGCGCCCGGCCTGCAGGCCGAAGCCGCCGAGATGCAAAAGCAGCTCGAGGAAATCCGCACCGTCCGCACGCTGCAACTGAACGCCGCCAATACGCTGGCTCAGGGACTTGCCCAGGTTCAGGAAGCGCGCCGCCTGCTGGCCTCCGCCGTCACCGACCGCTCGCAGATGCCGATCCGCTTCGGGGAGGACCCGGCCGAGCTGACAGCGCTGGTGCAATCGGCAGACACGCTTGATGCCTTTGCCTCGGGCATTGTCGGCATGGAGCAGGATGTCGGCGCGCCGATGGCCGATTTCGAGGGCGCGCAGGGCAGTCTGCGGCTACCCGTGCTGGGTCAGGTCCTGCGCCACTATAACGAGCCCGACGCCGCTGGGGTCGAGCGTCCCGGCCTGGTGATCGCCACGGGGCCCGCCGCGCTTGTCACCTCACCCTGGGCCGCGACGATTCGCTATCGCGGGCCCTTGCTGGATTACGGCAATGTGATGATCGTTGAACCCGCGCGCGGTTATCTGATGATATTTGCCGGGTTGGGGCAGGTCTTCGGAGAGACCGGGGATGTCGTTGCCCCGGGCGAACCGATTGGCCTGATGGGGGGAAGCGAACCCTCGGCCGAAGAGTTCGGCGCGGAATTCGTTGCCAATGCAGCCATAGGAGGCGGCGCTGGACAGACCGAGACACTGTATGTTGAACTCCGCAAGGGCAAGGAAACTCTGGACCCGGCGGAGTGGTTCGTGATGAATCCCATCATGGGCGAGGCCAGCCAGACCACAATAGGCCAGAACACAACCGGGCAGGACGGAACGACCGAATGAAAAACTACCTTCTGGCCGGCGCGATCGGCACTCTGGCGGGCGCAGCGGTCGTCACGCAATTCGCAGGTCCCCTCATCGCGCAGGAGACCGGCAAGAACGCTTCGATCTACGAACAGCTCGATCTGTTCGGCAATGTCTTCGAACGCGTCCGTTCCGATTACGTCGAGCAGGTCGACGACAAGGAACTGATCGAAGCTGCCATCAACGGCATGCTCACCTCGCTCGATCCGCACAGTTCGTTCCTGTCGGCCAAGGATTACGAGGACATGCAGACCCAGACCCGCGGCAGCTTCGGCGGCCTGGGCATCGAGGTCGGGCAGGAAGACGGGCTCGTCAAGGTGATCTCGCCCATAGACGATACGCCGGCTGCCGAGGCAGGCGTCAAGGCGGGCGACTTCATCACCCATGTGAATGGCGAATCCCTGATGGGCATGTCGCTTGACGAGGCCGTCGAGAAGATGCGTGGCCCGGTCGGGTCCGAAATCAAGATCACCATCCTGCGCGAGGGTGAACAGGAGCCCTTCGATCTGACCATCGTGCGCGACACGATCAAGCTGACCGTGGTCAAGACCCGCGTCGAGGGCCATGCCGTCGTGCTGCGCGTTTCGACCTTCAACGACGAAACCATGGATACGCTGAAATCCGAGATGACCAAGGCCATCAAGGATGCAGGTGGCATGGACAAGATCACCGGATTCGTCCTTGATCTGCGCAACAATCCCGGCGGCTTGCTGAACCAGGCGATCGAGGTTTCGGATGCATTCCTCGACAAGGGCGAGATCGTGTCGACGCGCGGCCGCAAGCCCGAGGAAAGCGAACGCTGGAATGCCCGGATGGGCGATCTTGCCGAAGGCAAGCCGATGGTCGTACTGATCAACGGTGGCTCGGCCTCGGCTTCGGAAATCGTCACCGGCGCGCTTCAGGATCATCGCCGTGCCATTGTCGTCGGCACCAAATCCTTCGGCAAGGGCTCGGTTCAGACCGTGATGCCGGTCACCGCAGACAGCGCCATCCGCCTGACCACGGCGCGTTACTACACGCCGTCCGGACGCTCGATCCAGTCGCTCGGCATCCAGCCCGACATCATCGTCCAGCAGCCCACGCCGAAGCCCGCCGACGAAACCGACGAGCCCAAGACGGAATCCAAATTCCTGAACTCGGAGGCTGATCTGCGCGGCGCGTTGAACAACGATTCGATCACCGAGGAAGAGCGCAAGCAGATCGAGGAAGAGGCCAAGCAGGTCGAAGCCACCGCCAAGCTGCGCGACGAGGATTATCAGCTCGCCTATGCGGTCGACATCCTCAAGGGCCTGTCAGCGGTCAGCTTCCACGCCGATGCCGTGCCGGCAAGCGCGAAGCCCGCTGTCACGGGCGAAAACGCAGCGGACGAAGGCGCGGTCAATCAATGAACGACCTGCTGCTGGGGCCGTCCGGCCTGCCCTACCGGCCTTGTGCGGGGGTCGTGCTGATCAATGGCGACGGTCTCGTCTTTGCCGGCCAGCGCATCGACAATCCCGGACATGCCTGGCAAATGCCGCAGGGTGGGATAGACGCGGGCGAATCCCCGCGCGAAGCCGCCCTGCGCGAACTGGTCGAGGAAACCGGCGTGCCGCCGAATCTGGTCGAAGTTCTGGCCGAATCCCCCGACTGGGTCACCTACGATCTGCCTGCCGAACTGCTGGGAAAGGTCTGGAAAGGGCGCTTCGGGGGTCAGCAGCAAAAATGGCTCGCGCTGCGCTTTCTGGGTTCGGACAGCGACGTGAAGATCGAAACGGAGCATCCCGAATTCGACCGCTGGCAATGGATGCCGGCGGCCGAACTGCTCCAGTCCATCGTCCCGTTCAAACGCTCGGTCTATGAACAGGTCTTCACTGATTTCAGAGAGTTGCTGGCCTAGTCGCCGAGGTTCTGGCGCCTTGGATCCTCAGGCCGCGCAGAGGAGACAGGGCAGGAATTCCGATCAGATGGAGGCGACGTTTTCGCGATCGCCGCGTGCGACGAAATCCGATCTTTCCGGGTCGCTGCATTGCAGCGATGACATGATCGTTTGCTCGATCGGGCAGACTCTCCTTGATTTCCCCGGTCTCGGCGCCCATGTTGCCGAGGCTACGTTATTTCTTTCAGCATCCTGTCTCCGTTCGGCTTCAGTCTGCGTTTCGATCTGACTGAGCCAGGTCGCCGCATATTGTGGGCGACATCTATCACAAGGAGACATCACGATGGCCAAAGGCACCGTGAAATGGTTCAACGCAACTAAAGGCTACGGCTTCATCGCCCCGGAAAGCGGCGGCAAGGACATCTTCGTCCACATCTCCGCGCTTGAGCGCGCTGGCATCAATCACCTGAATGATGGCCAAGCCGTGACCTTCGAAATCGAATCCGGCCGTGACGGCCGTGAGTCCGCTCGCGATCTCGCTATCGCCTGACGTACAGACCTGGCGGTCCGGCCTATGCATGGCCGGATCGCACCTTCAACGCCCCCCCCCCGCAAAATACTCCACGCGCGGCAGTTTTCGCGCAATTCGTGCCGGTTTGCCCGCACGGAGGGTGATTTTGTTGCCCGAGGGGTTCATCCACTTCAGATTTACAAGGACAAAACGTGCCCAGCAGACGAACCATCCGCCGGAAATCCACCCAGAAGCAGCAGGACAAGCGACGTCTCGCCGCGATGTATGCGGCCAGGCAGGCCCAAAGCAAACCTTACCAACGCTGATGCCTTGCGCCGGGCAAGGTTTCCTTTTCCCACCTGCAAAGACCGGGCGTTCGTTTCACGCCCATGGGGACCGGCATCACATTACCAAAACAGGGCGCCCAGGCTATCAAGCGCCATCATGTCCCTGATTGCCACCAAAAGGCCGCGACTCTCGCCCAAGCGTCAAACCATTCTGCGAACGCGCGGCTCTGTGGCACCCGAAGCGATGCCGAATGCCAGTCAGGCGGCAAGATGCGTTCGACATCAGGCATTAAGCAGGGCTTGCATAACTTGCCCCCCGTCACGCATCGCCCTATATCTTTGATCGAGGACGACCTCACCCACACGGCGACCAGGCGGGACGGCCCGATCTTATCGACGGAGATCAGGCATGGCTTGGTTCTTTCTCATCATCGCAGGACTTCTTGAGGTCGTCTGGGCCTATTCCATGAAGAAGTCCGCCGGCTTCACGCTTCTTGTCCCCAGCATCGTGACCCTCGTCACGATGCTCGGCAGTTTCGCTTTGCTCGCGCTTGCGATGCGCAGCCTTCCTCTGGGCACGGCCTACACGATCTGGACAGGGATCGGCGCAGTCGGTGCATTCCTGCTGGGGATCACCTTTCTTGGCGAGGCAGTCACCCCGCTGCGCCTGATCGCCGCGCTTCTCATCATCAGCGGAATCGTCGCGATGAAACTCGGCGGTGGCAACTGACGAAGGCCGCGCCGGGTGGGAATCCCGTCGACGAAAAGAGGGTCAGGCGGCCGCGCCCAACCCGGCCAGTCGCGCCTTCAACTCCTCGCGCGGGACCTCGGCACGCGTTCCTGAAATGACGGGGCGCCCGCGTTCCAGCATCAGGAAACGGTCGCCAAGATCATGGGCGAAATCGAAGAACTGTTCGACCAGCACGATCGCCATGTCGCCCCTGTCGCGCAGCCCTTTGATGACCCTGCCGATCTGCTGGATGATATTGGGCTGGATGCCTTCGGTCGGCTCGTCCAGCAGCAGCACCCTTGGCCGCATGATCAGCGCCCGCGCGATGGCCAGCTGTTGTTGCTGCCCACCCGAAAGATCACCCCCGCGCCTGTGGCTCATCTCGGCAAGGACCGGGAAGTGCTCGAAGATCTCCTCGGGAACCATGTGATCCGAGCGCGGCAGTACAGAAAACCCTGTCTCGAGATTCTCGCGCACGGTCAGCAAGGGAAAGATCATTCGCCCTTGCGGGACGTAGCCCACGCCCTTTTGCGCCATGGTCTGGGCATTCACTCGGCCCAGTTCCTCGCCGTTGAGGCGCAAGCTGCCGCCCGAACGCGGATGGCTGCCCGACAGCACCTTCAAGAGGCTGGTCTTGCCTACGCCGTTATTGCCCATGACACAGGTGACCTGCCCGGGCTCGGCAATCAGGTCGATGCCATAAAGGATCTGGCTGCCGCCGTAATGCAGTGTGATGTCGCGCGCTTCCAGCATTTATCCACGCCCCAGATAGACTTCGATCACTTCGGGATTGGCCGTGACATGGTCGAGGCTGCCTTCCGCCAGAACCGCCCCCTCGTGCAGCACCGTCACGCGACACTCAAGCCGACGGACGAACTCCATGTCATGTTCGACGACCACGACGGCATGCTTTTCGGCCAGGCGACGCAGCAGGGTCGTCGTCTGTTCGCGTTCGGCCAGCGTCATGCCGGCAGCGGGCTCGTCGACCAGCAAAAGACGCGGGTCCTGCGCCAGCAGCATGCCGATCTCCAGCCATTGCTTCTGGCCATGGCTCAGCTCACCCGACTTGCGTGACAGTTGATCGGCAAGCCCGACCTCGGCCGCCAGCTCCACGACCCGCCTGTCACTTTCCGACGACGGGCGCCAGCGCAGCACGCTGAACGGGCCGCGCGGCGCGCTCAGCGCCATGGTGAGGTTTTCGGCCACGGTTTGGTCTTCGAACACCGTCGGGCGCTGGAACTTGCGACCGATGCCCGCGCGGGCGATCTGCGATTCGTTCATCCGCAGCAGGCTGCGGGATTGTTCACCCCACAAGACCTGCCCGTCATCGGGCCGCGTCTTTCCGGTCACGATATCCATGAAGGTGGTCTTGCCCGCGCCATTGGGCCCGATGATCGCGCGCAATTCGCGTTCGCCGATTTCAAAGGACAGGTTGTTGATCGCGCGAAACCCGTCGAAGCTGACGGAAATTCCCCTGACCTCCAGCAGCGCGGTCATTCAACGGCCTCCTTCTCGCGCAGTGATCCCATGTCAGGCCCCAGCGGTGCGCCGCGGCGCTTGGGCGTGCGCAGCCCCTCGAACAGATCGACCAGCCCGGCAATGCCCTTGGGCGCGAACAGCGTTACAAGAACGAAGCTGAGGCCCAGCAGCACCTGCCACCAGTCGACCCACTTGATCGTGTAGAAGCCCAGGTTCACGTCCGGCGCGCGCCCCCCGGTGAACCAGCTGGACAGCAGGGAAACAAAGACAGCACCGATTGCGGCGCCGTAAAGTCGCCCGCGCCCTCCGATGGCGACCCAGACCGCAAGATAGATCGAGGCGATGGGCGCAAGCTCGGCCGGGTTGATGATGCCCGCCTGTGGATAGTAAAGCGCGCCCGCGATCGCCGTCACGACCGCCGCGAGGACAAAGACCACCAGCTTGTAGCCTTCGACCGAATAGCCAAGGAAGCGGACCCGAGCCTCATCATCGCGGATGGCGCGGGTGACGCTGCCAAACTTGCCCGAGGCGACCCAGGCGATCAGCAGATAGCCCAGTCCCAATGCCAGGGCCGAGGCCCATAGGAACCAGATCGACAGCTTGGCCTGCGAGACGTCCGACAGGCCGGGTATGTTCTGCAGCCCCGAAAGCCCGTTATTCCCGCGCAACCCGGAATCGTTCTGGAAGAGGTAGAGCGCGAGGGCCAGCGTCATCGCCTGAGTGAGGATCGACAGGTAGACGCCGTTCACGCGCGATCGGAAGGCAAGCCAGCCAAAGACCAGCGCCAGCATCCCCGGCACCAGCACCACAAGCGCGAGCTGCGCCCAGAGCGAGCCGGACACCGCCCAGATCGCCGGGAACTGATCCGAACCCACCACGCCGAAGATCTGCGTGGCGACGGCCGCCGAAATCTCGGCCTCGGTGGGCGGGATGGGCAGGTTCGCGAGCGATCCCGCGACGATTCCCTCGGTCCGGGCCACCATCAGCCACATGCCGATCATGTAGCCGCCAAGGGCGAAAAAGGCCATCTGCCCAAGGCTCAGAATCCCCGCATAGCCCCAGACCAGGTCCATCGCGACCGCCGCCAGCGCAAGGCACAGGGTCTTGCCCAATGTCTTGACCATGCTGGTCGAGATCGCGCCCGATCCATAGCCGGCGGACAAGGCGGTGACGACCACCGTGAAGATCGCCAGCACGGCGAGGAAGACCAGGATCGAAGGGTGACGCAGGACAAGTGGTTTGCGCATGTCAGGCCCCCGCAGCCCGGCCCTTGGCAGCGATGATGCCGCGCGGCCGGAACTGGATGAAGATGATGATGAACAGGATCATGTAGGTCTGCGCGGCCAGCGTATTGGCCGGGTTGAACCACTCGATCCCTTTCTGGAGGAAGCCGATCAGCGTGGCCCCCGCGAGCGTGCCCCAGATATTGCCGACGCCACCGACGACGACCGTCATGAAGCTTTGCACGATGTAATCGCTACCCAGTTCGGACGTGACCTTGGCAAACAGGCCGATCGCCACGCCGGCGATGCCCGCGATACCCGAGCCAAGGCCGAAGGTCAGCATGTTGATGCGGTCGGGGCTGATCCCCATGCTGGCCGCCATGGACGGGTTTTGCGTCACGGCGCGGACCTCAAGCCCCAGCCGGGTGCGGTTCATGATGAACAGGTAAAGCCCCAGGAACACCAGCGCCAGCACGAAGATCGCGATGCGGATATAGCTGATCGACACGACATCGTTGATGGTCAGCGCCCCGTCCAGCCAGCCCGGCGAGGTCAGCGGGCGGGCCTGCGTGCCGAAGATGTTCTTGGCAAGCTGCTGCAGCGCGATCGACACGCCAAATGTCGCGAGCAGCGTTTCCAGAGGCCGCTTGTAAAGATGACGGATCACCAGCCGCTCGAGCGCGACGCCCGCCGCAAAGGTCACGATGAAGGCAAGGGGCAGCGCGACGATCAGCGACATGGTCTTGTTGGTGATGAACTGCTGCACGACATAGCCGGTATAGGCGCCCATCATGATGAACTCGCCATGGGCCATGTTGATGACCCCCATCACCCCGAAGGTGACGGCAAGGCCGATCGCGGCCAGGAAATAGATCGAGGCCAGCGACAGCGCGTCCAGCGACAGGTCCGCGGCTTGCATCATTCCGATCCGCGTCTGCGTGCCGCGCAGACCGGCGCGGGCGGCATCCGTCACTTCGGCATTCGGCTCGGCATAGACGTCCAGGAACCGGTAACGGTCGAGGATGGCGCCGACTTCATCTTCGGTGGCGGCGGGCTGCACCAGACCTTGCTGTTCAAGCGCGGTATAGGCCCGGTCACGCGAAGCCTGATCGCCGAGCTGCGCCACGGGGATGCCGCCGACCGAGCCGTTGACGATGTGCTGGGCAAGGGTTGCGCGCATCGCATCGGGCGTCAGCCGTGCCGGGGCAAGCCCCTCGGCAACCAGCATGGCATAGGCCTCGTCGCGGCTGATGGCACCGCCGGGGCTGAGTTCGCGGGCGATATTGGCATTTTCGGGCACTGTTTCCAGCGCGACGCGTCGGGTCGTCAGGATCGGGTTCAGACTGGCCCGGAAATCCAGCCCGGTATCGCCTTCGAAACCCGCTATCGCAGCGATTCGTGCGGCCGGGTCCGGATCATATTGAATGGTCAGAAGCCGCTCGAGCCGTAGCTTGCGCGCCGCGAGCACCGGATCGGGATCGTCCAGCGCCTCGCGCAGCAACTCGAGCTGGCCAGCATCGGCGCGGCGCGACAGGCTGTCCAGCGCCTCGGCCCTGCGCCTAGGGTCGGAATCGCTCAGCGCGTTCCCGGCCAGCGCGGCCGAGATGACGCCGCGCACACCCGAGTTCGGACGCAGGAGAGAAACCTCATCCTCGGGCACTGCTCCCAGCTCCGCACCGGTCACGGCATCCGTCAGCGTCAACCCATCGCCATTGGACGCAGCAATGACAAGCAGGCCATCGCTTTTGCGCAGGCCCAGCATCCGGTCACTCCAGGCCTGCAACAGCGCGGCGCCTTGCGGACCGGTCGCGGCAATCGCCTCGACCACCGGGCCGACCGTCTGGCGCGACGGCTTTTCTATCTGGTCGCGATATTCGGTGATGACCGCAGCAAGATCCTGTGACTGAGCCTGGGCGGCCAAGGGCAGGATCAGGGCAACGAAGGCCAGGGCAAGCAGAAGATGACGCATGAAATCCTCAGGGCCGAAGGGGGCGGCGGGAATGCCGCCCCGGTCAGCTTCAGTTCAGTAGTTCGACTTGATCTGGACGCAGGCGTTCGTTTCGGTATTCCACATGCCGCATTCCTTGCCGGGCCAATCCGAATCCAGCTTGGCGCTTTCCGGCAGGAAATCGGTCCAGGCATCACCCGCAACCTCTTCGGTCTGGCTCACGATATCGAACTGGCCATCGGCGCGGATTTCGCCGATCAGCACGGGCTTGGTGAGGTGGTGGTTCGGCAGAACCTCGGCCGTGCCGCCGGTCAGGTTCGGAACCTTGACGCCGACGATCGCATCAAGAACGGCATCCGTGTCGGTGCTGCCGGCCTTTTCGACCGCCGCGACCCATGCATTGAAGCCGATCATGGTGGCTTCCATCGGGTCGTTGGTCACGCGCTTTTCGTTCTCGGTGAACTTGTGCCATTCTTCGATGAAGGCCTTGTTCTCGGCCGAGTCTGCGGATTCGAAATAGTTCCAGGCCGCCAGGTGGCCGACGAGGTTGGTCGTATCAAGCCCGGCCAGTTCCTCTTCCCCGACAGAAAACGCCATGACCGGAATGTCGTCAGCCGAAACGCCGGCAGCGGCAAGCTCCTTGTAGAAGCCTATATTCGCGTCGCCGTTGATGGTCGAGACGACGCCGACCTTCTTGCCGTCGGCGCCCAGCGCCACGACATCGGCCACGATCTTCGACCAATCCGAATGGCCGAAGGGCGTGTAGTTCACGAAGATATCGCCTTCTGCCACGCCCTTGCCCTTGAGATAAGCATCAAGTATGTTGTTCGTCGTGCGGGGATAGACGTAATCGGTGCCCAGAAGCGCCCATTTCTCGACGCCCAGTTCGTCCATCATGTAGTCGACAGCCGGGATCGCCTGCTGGTTCGGCGCAGCGCCGGTATAGATCACGTTTTTCGAGCTTTCCTCGCCCTCATACTGGACCGGATAGAAAAGCAGGCCGTTCAATTCCTCGATGACCGGCAGGACCGACTTGCGGCTGACCGAGGTCCAGCAACCGAAGATCGCATCGACATCGTTGACCGAGATCAGCTCGCGCGCCTTTTCGGCGAAAAGCGGCCAGTCGGAGGCGGGGTCGACGACGACGGCCTCGATCTTCTTGCCCAAGACGCCACCCTTGGCGTTCTGCTGCTCGACCATCATCAGGACCGTGTCCTTGAGCGTGGTTTCCGAGATCGCCATGGTGCCCGACAACGAATGCAGCACGCCGATCTTGATCGTGTCTTCCTGAGCCCAGGCGCCACCCGCAAGGCTTGCCGACATCAGGATGGCGGCCATGGCGCTACTGTAGAACTTCATCCCTGTTTTCCCCTCTCGTTGTTATGCCGCATGGCGGCTGAAACGATGAGGTCAGCGAGTCGGTAGTTTTGCCAAGATCAAGGGCAGTTGCGAAACGACGCGTTTCATCCTGCCTGTGGATGTGCCATTTTTTCGGGCGAGCCGCCCGATGGTGGAGCAATTAGAAAATTGGCGGGCGATGATCACCGCCCGCTCGCTGGCGTGCGCGTCTGATTCAGCTTCGCAGCATGTTCAAGAGGTTGCTGTCAGCATAACCGTCGGGTACGAGCCCGCGCGAACGCTGATAGGCTTTCACCGCCTCGACCGACTTGCTGCCCAGCTTGCCGTCAACGCCGCCCGTATCGAAGCCGCGCGCCATCAGAAGGCGTTGAATTTCAGCCTTTTCACTGTTCGAAAGGGTCCGGTCGCCGCGCGGCCAACTTCCCCGGATGCCGGAACGGCCGGCGATCGCATCGCCCAGATAGGCAACCGCCAGCGCGTAGCTGTCAGAGGCGTTGTATTTCAGGATCGCGCGGAAGTTTTCCGTGATCAGGAAGGCTGGCCCACGCGCCCCTGCGGGGGCAAGGATCGCGCCCGAAGGAACATTCCCGCCGTTCATCGCGCGAACGCCCATTGCCATCCATTGGCTGCCCGATTTGACCACAGACTTTCCGACCTGATTGAAATCGAAACCCTGAGGCAAGACAACCTCGGTCCCCCATGGAAGTCCGGGACGCCAGCCGTTTTCGCGCAGATATGAGGCGGTCGAGGCCAGCGCATCGGTCGGGTCGTTCGACCAGATATCGCGCCGTCCGTCGCGGTTGAAATCGACCGCATGGCTCAGGAAGGATGACGGCATGAACTGGGTATGTCCCATGGCGCCTGCCCAGCTTCCGACCATGTGGGAATTGTCGACATCGCCTGCCTGCAGGATGCGCAGCGCGCTTACAAGCTCGCCCGCGAAGAACTCGCCCCTTCGCCCATCATAGGCGAGTGTCGCCAAAGCGGGGACGATCTGCGTGCTGCCGCGGTTCGCGCCGTAATTCGATTCCATCCCCCAGACCGCCAGGACGATCTCGCGCGGGACGCCATAGCGCGCCTCGATCGAGGACAGCGTGCCGGAATAGCGCGATGCCATTTGCCGACCGGTCGATATGCGGCTGCCCCCGACGGCGCCGTCGAGATATTCCCAGATCGGCTTGCTGAATTCGCTTTGGCGGCGATCCAACGCGACGATGCTGGGCTGGAAATGGGCCCCCGCCATCGCGCTGTCGAAAACCTGGGGCGACACACCCGCCGAAATCGCGCGCGGCCGGAAACTTGCGACCCAGTTCTGAAAGCCCGCTTCGGAGCCCTGCCCGCCCGACGTTGGCAAGCCGCTGAAATTGCCGCCTGATGCGCCGGGCGAACGGCTCGTTGCGCCGCAGCTTGCAAGTGCGCAAACCAGAATGGTTGCGGTCGCAATTCGGAAATACCGTCCTGTCATCTGCCTGTCCGTTCCGTGCTCTTGTTCTGGTTGCAACAAGTCTAGCCCAGCGAAGCACGGCTGGATAGGGCTGGATCAGGCCCCGTCTTCGGCTTCGTCCTCGTCACCGTAAAGCGGTTCCATCTGGGCGACGATCACCGCGTTCTCGGCAAGGGCGCGATCCATCAGCGCGCGTTCTTCGCCCGCAATCTCGTGGCCTTCGGCAAGGCGTTCCTCGATCGTGCCGTGCCCCGTCACCTCGATCGGCGCTAGCCCGGCCTGCTTGAGAATGGCGACGGTTTCGCGCACCGCCTCGTCCTCATCCTTGCCGGATGCATAGCAGACAAGCGCTGCGCCCGTGGCATCGCCGGGCAGGCCGTCATCCTGGGCCCGGCCAACCTCGACCAGAAGTGTATAGACCTGCTGCGCCATGGCTTTCCCCTTGATCCGGTTTGCGGTCATATCCCCGAAACACCGGAGAGAGACAATGAGCAAAAGCCTTGCACGGGTTCGGGCGGCTTTGGAAGCCGCCGGAGCCTCGACCGAGATCCGCGAAACCGACGACCGTGCCCGCACCGCCATGGGTGCCGCCGAGGTGGTGGGATGCGAGGTAGACCAGATCGCCAAGTCGATCATCTTTCGTGGCGAATTGACTGGCCATGCCGTGCTGTTCCTGACGGCTGGCGGAAACCGGGTGGATGCGGGGAAAGCCGCCGCTGTTGCTGGACAGCCCCTGGGCAAGGCGGATGCGGCGTTGATCCGTGCCGAAACCGGGTTTGCGATCGGCGGCGTTGCCCCGGTCGGACATCTGCAAGGGATCGAGGCCTATATCGACCCTCGCCTCTCGCAATTCGACAAGGTCTGGGCCGCTGCCGGAACGCCGAGACACCTGTTCTCGATCGCTCCGGGCGAGTTGATCCGGATCACGGGGGCTAGGACGGCCGACTTCACGGCATGAAAAAAGGGGGCGAAACCGCCCCCCGTATGCCTAGCCTGCAACCGCGCGATATAGCCAGATCAGGATGACCGCGCCGAGCAAACCGACAAGCCCCTGGGCGATCCAGCTACCGGCCTCGGCATTCATCCCGACGATACCCAGGATCGCATTGCCCACGACCGCGCCTACGATCCCCAGGATCACGTTCAGGAAAATCCCGGTATCCGCCTTCATGATATTGCTGGCGATCCAGCCTGCGAAACCGCCCACGATGATGGCGGCGATCCAGCCCAAGCCTTCCATGCGTCTCTCCTTGAAAAGGGTGCCTGCGGCTTCAACGCAGACACCCCCATCAAGGTTCATACGCTCGGATCAGTCGCGCAGCAGCTCGTTGATCGAAGTTTTCGAGCGGGTCTGGGCGTCCACGCGCTTGACGATCACCGCGCAGTAAAGGTTCACGCCATTCTTCGAGGGCAGCGACCCCGCGACCACGACCGAACCGGCCGGAACCTCGCCATACATGATCTCGCCGGTCTCGCGATCGACGATCTTGGTCGACTTGCCGATGAAGACGCCCATGCCCAGAACCGAGCCCTCGCGCACGATGCAGCCCTCGACGACCTCGGAACGCGCGCCGATGAAGCAATTGTCCTCGATGATGGTCGGGCCGGCCTGCATCGGCTCCAGCACGCCGCCGATGCCGACCCCGCCCGAGAGGTGGACGTTCTTGCCGATCTGCGCGCAGGAGCCGACGGTGGCCCAGGTATCGACCATGGTGCCCTCATCGACATAGGCGCCGAGGTTCACGAAGGACGGCATCAGGACCACGCCCTTGGCGATATAGGCCGATTTGCGCACCACGGCGTTCGGCACGGCGCGGAAGCCCGCCTCGCGCCAGCGGTTCTCGCCCCAGCCGGCGAACTTGCTGTCGACCTTGTCCCACCAGCCGCCGTTCTGCGGGCCGCCGGCATGGATCTCCATGTCCTTCAGGCGGAAGCCCAGCAGCACGGCTTTTTTCGCCCATTGGTTCACATGCCAGTCGGCGCCGCGCTTCTCGGCGACGCGCAGGTTGCCCTTGTCCAGCGCCTCCAGCGTGGCCTCGACGGCTTCGCGGGATTCGCCGGTCGTCGCGGGGGTGATCTGATCACGGATTTCCCAGGCGGATTCGATGGCGGCTTCAAGCTGGGCGTTCGACATGGCGTCTCTCTTTTGCTGGAACTCGGGTGGTAACTGGTTTGCAAGGGCTATAGACCGGGGGGGTGCGGCGGCGCAATCCGCGCAAACCCCGCCCCAGAGGTTTCGATGATCGAAGAAGACGAGCGCAACCACCCCATCCGCGACAGCCAGCAAGACGCCGTGGCAGCCCGCCGCCTTCCCGACACGCCGCAGACGCGCGCGCCCGCCTACCGTCTGGCCTTCACCGATCAGGAATTCCTGCTGCGCGATGAACTGCGCCCGGTCCGCCTGCAGCTCGAACTGTTGAAGCCCCAGATGATCATGGATGCACGCGGCATTCGTTCGACCATCGTGCTTTTCGGCGGAGCGCGGATTCCCGCCCCCGAACTGCGGGAAACGGCCCGCACGCCGGTTCTGGCCGAGTTGTCGCGCTATTACGAGGAAGCGCGGAAGTTCGCTCGCCTGATGACCGAGCGCAGCCTGGAAAGCTATGGCGCGGAAAACGTCATCTGCACCGGGGGCGGCCCCGGCGTGATGGAGGCCGGAAACCTGGGGGCCCATGAAGCGGGCGGCACCTCGATCGGCCTGTCGATCGTGCTGCCGCACGAACAGGCGCCGAACGAATATGTCACGCCTGACCTGTGCTTCAATTTCCACTATTTCGCGGTTCGGAAGATGCACTTCCTGATGCGCGCGAAAGCCGTGACGATCTTCCCCGGCGGCTTCGGCACGCTCGACGAGATGTTCGAGGCCCTGACCCTGATCCAGACCGGGCGGATGCGGCGCGTGCCCTTCATCCTGTTCGGCACCGAATTCTGGCAGAAGATCATCAACTGGGAAGCCCTGGCGGATGCCGGCACGATCAGCGCCGAGGATCTGGACCTGGTCAGCTTCGTCGAGACGGCCGAGGAAGCCGTGGCGATCATCGACAATTGGGAAGAACCCTGCCCCTGAGGGCTTCAGACCCGGTGGTAAGGGCTTCCGGCCAGGATGGTGGTTGCGCGGTAGATCTGTTCGGCCAACATGACGCGGACCAGCATATGCGGCCAGACCATGCGCCCGAAGCTGATCGCGAGATCGGCGCGGGCACGCAAGGCGGGGTCGATCCCGTCCGCGCCTCCGATCACGAAGGCGATGTCCCGGGCCTGATCGCGAAATCCGGCAATTTTCTGGGAGAACTCGGGCGATGACAGCATCTGGCCACGCTCATCCATGATGACGACCGCCGCCCCATCCGGGATCGCGCGCTCAAGCAGCGGCGCTTCGGTAGCCATACCGCCGCCACGCTTGTCCTCTACTTCGGTGATCGTGACGGGGGGCAACCCCAAGGGACGACCAGCCTTGGCGTGACGGTCAAGGTAATCGGCGATCAGCTTCGCCTCGGGTCCCTGCCGCAGCCGCCCGACCGCGGCAATGACCATACGCATGTTTCAGGCCCGGATCAGTTCGGGTTCCGGCGGGCCTCTTCGGCCGCGTGATCCGCGCGCATGCGCTCAAGCGTGGCCGAACGCAACGCATCCGCCGGCATCCACATCTTTTCGAGCTGGTAAAACTCGCGCACTTCGGGGCGGAACACATGCACGATCACGTCATCCGTGTCGATCAGCACCCAATCGCCGGTATCCTTGCCCTCGATGCGGGCATTTCGACCGGTCTGTTCCTTCAGACGCTGGACAAGCTTTTCGGCGATCGCGGCAACCTGACGGGAAGAACGACCCGAGGCGATCACCATGTGATCGGCCATGGCCGAACGGCCGCGCAGGTCGATGGTCACGACCTCTTCGGCTTTGTCATCGTCAAGCGAAGTCAGAATGCGGTCAAGGAGCTGATCGCTGGTCAACTCAGAGCCCGCGGTGGGCGCAGCCGGCACAGAGGCCGGCGAAGCGGTATTGGACAGGGGTTCATCCTCCGGTCATCGCGCCGACAACCCCCGGCGCAGGGCACTTATAATGTAGCATGAAATGCGTTCTGCTCAATGAGCCGGGGACGGATTTATTGGAGCATTCCCCAGCGTACAGGCCGAAATGGGCAGATTTTCCCAAGCCTCCGGGCACTTGACCTGATGCTCGGCCCAGGCAAGTCGATGCGCATTCACGCGCGCCATTTCCCGCGACCGATCATCCGCGCCGTCCAGGACAAGCACGCTCAGGGCGAAAAAAGCGACCAACAGCAATGGCATGGCACGCATGGCAACGCGAATCATCATTCCTCAACCTCCAAGGCTTTTTCGACCACCGTAGACGCTGCGTGCGGAAAGGAAATTAACAGCCTCGTGCGCCGATATTGCCTGAAGCGGCAAACCGTCGTAAAAGGCTTGCCATGCGAGGATTCGTCTATTTCGATATCCATGACCGCGCCCGCCTGCCGGGGCGGTTCTACGGCGAAAGCCTTTCCGTCACTGCGCGACTTTGACGGTGGCCGGCGCTTTTCCTGCGCCTCGCCGCGGATCGCGGCACCCATTCCCGCTACTTCCCAGCTACTCTTTCGGAAAGAGACAGCCATGACCGGCAATACCAATGCGGGCGCACCCCGCACGCTTTATGACAAGATCTTCGACGCGCATGTGGTCGACCGTTCCGAGGACGGCACCTGCGTCCTTTATATCGACCGCCACCTGGTCCACGAGGTCACCTCGCCCCAGGCCTTCGAGGGCCTGCGCATGACCGGCCGCAAGGTCCGTCGCCCCGACCAGACCATCGCCGTGCCGGATCACAACGTGCCCACCACCGCCGATCGCGTGCAGGGCATCGAGAACCCCGAGGGCCGCATCCAGGTCGCGGAACTGGACAAGAACGCGCGGGAATTCGGGCTGAACTACTACCCAATGTCCGATGTCCGGCAGGGCATCGTCCATATCGTCGGACCGGAACAGGGCTGGACGCTGCCCGGCATGACCGTGGTCTGCGGCGACAGCCACACCGCGACCCACGGCGCTTTCGGCGCGCTTGCGCATGGCATCGGCACCTCCGAGGTCGAACATGTTCTGGCCACGCAGACGCTGATCCAGAAGAAATCCAGGAACATGAAGGTCGAGATCACCGGCAAGCTTCTGCCGGGGGTCACGGCCAAGGACATCACGCTGGCGGTCATCGGCAAGACCGGCACCGCCGGCGGCACCGGCTATGTCATCGAATATTGCGGCGAGGCAATCCGCGACCTGTCGATGGAAGGCCGCATGACCGTCTGCAACATGGCGATCGAAGGTGGCGCGCGTGCCGGCCTGATCGCTCCGGACGAAAAGACCTTCGAATATTGCAAGGGTCGGCCGCATGCGCCGAAAGGCGCCGCCTGGGAGGCCGCCGTCACCTGGTGGAAGACGCTTTTCACCGATGAGGGTGCGCATTGGGACAAGGTCATCACCATTCGCGGCGAGGACATCGCCCCGGTCGTGACCTGGGGCACATCGCCCGAAGATGTTCTGGCGATCACCGACAAGGTCCCTGCCCCGGAAGATTTCGAAGGCGGCAAGGTCGAAGCCGCGCGCCGCTCGCTGGATTATATGGGCCTGAAACCGGGCACGCCGCTTGATGAAATCAAGATCGACGCGGTCTTCATCGGCTCTTGCACCAATGGCCGGATCGAAGATCTGCGGGCCGCTGCAGGCATCCTCAAGGGCCAGAAGCTGGCCGAGGGCGTTCGCGGCATGGTCGTTCCGGGCTCGGGGCTCGTGCGTCTTCAGGCCGAGGAAGAGGGGCTCGACAAGATCTTCACCGATGCGGGTTTCGAATGGCGCCTTGCGGGCTGCTCGATGTGCCTTGGCATGAACCCGGACCAGCTCGCGCCGGGTGAGCGCTGCGCGGCAACCTCGAACCGCAACTTCGAGGGCCGGATGGGTCGCGGTGGCCGCACGCATCTGATGTCGCCCGTGATGGCTGCCGCGGCAGGCATCAAGGGACACCTGACCGACGTTCGCGAATTCATGGCCGAGACGGTCTGACACCTGCGCGGCGGGGCAGGACCCTGCCCCGCCTCAACAGGAAGATGGCGTTCAGGTCGATCAGCAGAAGCCCGAGGTTCTCGAACAGGAAGTTGAACCTGATCTTGGCGACATTCATGCTGATGAGAGAGTCGATGTGATGGAAACCCACCGCACGCACCAGCACATAGCCGCAAAGGATGGCCAGCCCCAAGAGGGCCACGCCATTCGTTCGCAGGTGACCGCGCAGGATGCGCAATCCTATCATCAGGAAGCAGATCGCTGCCAGCATCAGTATCGCGATGAAGGCGACCTGAACCAGCGCGCGGGATTCGTACCATCCCTGCGCCTGCGCAACGCATCGGCCCGTAGCGGTCAGCGCGCTTTGCAGATCGAGCTGCTTGTTGATCGCGAGAAAGCCCGTGATGGGGGCAATCACCGCCCAAAGCGCGATCGCCGCGCCCCTTGGACGGAGCATCAGCACCCGAACCGCCAGGAAGAAACAAAGAAGGTAGAAGATCACCGTCAGCCAGCCGGTGATCTCGGGATCTCCGATCTCGGGCGACCAGGATTGGGTCACGCAGGACCGGAGGGCGGCAAAACTCGGGAACCCGAACATCTGAACATCCTTGTGGCGGCGCAACTGATCCGTCACGCAAAAGCTAACGGCCACCTACGCGGCCAGTCAATTCTGCGAGGAAGCAAATGGACAAATTCACCACGTTGACGGGAATCGCCGCGCCGATGCCCCTGGTCAACATCGACACCGACATGATCATCCCCAAGCAGTTCCTCAAGACGATCCACCGCTCGGGGCTGGGCAAGAACCTTTTCGACGAAATGCGCTATGACGCCGAGGGCAAGGAAGTCCCCGATTTCGTATTGAACCAGCCCGCCTATCGGGACGCGCAGATCATCGTCGCGGGCGACAACTTCGGCTGTGGCTCGTCGCGCGAACACGCGCCCTGGGCGCTTTTGGATTTCGGCATCCGCTGCGTCATCTCGACGAGCTTCGCCGACATCTTCTACAATAACTGCTTCAAGAACGGCATCCTGCCGATCGTCCTGCCGAAAGAAGCCGTCGACGCGCTGATGGACGACGCGCGCAAGGGTGCGAATGCGCGAATGACGGTGGACCTTGAAAACCAGAATGTCACGACTTCGGATGGTCAGAGCTTTGCGTTCGAGATGGACCCGTTCCGCAAGCATTGCCTGCTGAACGGTCTCGACGATATCGGCCTCACGCTCGAGAAGTCTTCTTCCATAGATGCTTTCGAGACACAGATGGCCCAGAGCCGTCCTTGGGTCTGAGAACCCTTGCCGCGGTGGCGATTGTCGCCGCCTTCGGCCTGACTGCAAAGGCCGATCCCCTGCGGATCGCCACTTTCAGCCCCGACCTGTCGCGAGACGGGCCGGGGCTTTTATTTCGTGACCTTGGACGAGACGATCCCCAGATCGCCGCAGTGATCCGGGTGATTGGGGAGGCGCGGCCCGATATCCTGCTTCTGACCGGTTTCGATTGGGACCACGACGGACTCGCGCTCGCTGCCTTTCAAAAGCGTCTCGGCGGATCGGATCTCGATTACCCTTACAGCTTCGCGGCGCGACCGAATGCCGGAATTCCGACCGGGCTGGACCTGAACGGCGACGGTCGTCTGGGCGGACCGGCTGACCGCCAGGGCTTCGGCAGGTTCAGCGGACAAGGGGGCATGGCGATCCTTTCGCGCCATCCTGTCGGAGCGGTCACGAATTACAGTGAATTGCTCTGGCAGGAGCTTGCGGGTAACCTGATGCCCGACACCCCGGCCGAGGTCGCGGCCATCCAGCGCCTGTCGTCGGTCGCACATTGGGACGCCAGCATCATGGTCGATGGCAGGCCCCTGCACCTTCTCGCCATGTCAGCGACACCCCCCGTTTTCGACGGGCCGGAGGACCGCAATGGCCGGCGCAATCACGACGAACTGGCCTTCTGGCTGGACCACCTCCCCGACACGGATTTCGTGCTGGCCGGCAAGCTGAATATCGACGCGGTTGATGGCGATGGCCGGCCCGAAGCGCTTTCTCGGATCATGGATTTCGTGCAGGACACCGAGCCGCGCAGTCGCGGCGGAAAAGTCGCAGGGGCCGCATCCAAGAATGCCGGGCAGAAGGGGGACCCGGCACTGGACACGGCTGACTGGCCGGGCGCGAGGGCTCCGGGCAATCTGCGGGTGGATTACGTTCTTCCGAAAAAAGGCCTGCGGGTCATCGGCTCGGGCGTGCTCTGGCCGGAAGGCGGCGAGCTTGCCGATGTTGCGCAGGAAGCGTCGGCTCATCGCTTGGTCTGGGTCGAAATCGACTGGTAGCCGCGATAGAGCCCGCTCGCCCATTGGCAAGCGCTTCGCGCTTCTGCTAGAGGCTTCGGCCTGCGGATATTTTCGCGACCCGTCATCGTTTCATGCCCGAGCGGAGAGCAAGATGATTGATCTGACCCTAATCGGCATCGGGACGGGAAGCCCCGGTCACCTGACTCGCGAGGCCATCGCCGCTATGGAGAATTCCGATCTCATCCTGATCCCCGTCACGCCGGGCGAGGATACCGGAACAATTCGCGAGGGGCTGTGTCATCGCGTGCTGGTCAGCCCGCCCCGGATCGCGCCATTCCCGGCAATCGGCGCAGCTGACGCAATCGCGGCCCAGCTCGAAACGATCCTGCGCGCCACGGCCGCCACGCGTCCCTGCGTTCTTGTCTGGGGCGATCCCACCCTGCAGGAAGATGCCCTGACCGCCGCGCAGGCCCTTTCCTTGCGCACGCCGCTCCACCTGCGGCTCGTTCCCGGGATAACGGCGATTCAGGCGCTCTGCGCGGCCCATCTTATTCCAGTCAGCGTCTCGGACACGCCGGGCCAGATCGTCACCGGTCGGCAGTTGCGCGAACACGGCTGGCCCGAATCCGTAAGCCGCATCATCGTCATTCAGAATGATGAGAATGCGTTGCAGGAAATCGACCCTGAAGGCGTCAAGATCTGGTGGGGCGCCTATCTTGGCATGCCGGAACAGATGCTGAGGCAGGGGCCACTCGGCGCGGTCGGAGCCGAAATCATCAGGCTGCGAAGGCAAGCCCATGAAAGGCACGGCTGGATTGCCGACTGCTGCCTTCTGGAGCGGCGCGCCTAGAGAGAAAGAGGCCGCCGTTCTTGCCCACGCGGAGGGAGGAGAGACGTAGCAAGAACGGCGGCACTGCCATGAAGACCCCGTGCGGCTCGGGGTGGCGGGGATGCGGGCCCCGTCCATTTCAGGTTGCGCTGCATCGCAGAACTTCTCAACTTGAAACCATAGCCAGCCGTTAGCGACAACACGACTGCTTGTTTCCGCGCCAGTGGGTAAGTGGGACTGTCCGAAAAAAGCGCAAGCACGGCAGCAGGCCGCGCAAACCCTGTCCCCGGGTTGGCCCATCCGCCCCTGTAATCCGATCACGACAATGGCAACACAAGTCGCGTTGGCAGCGGCAGAACGCTGTGCAAATCTCGGGATGTGATTTCCTGCCAATGCCGCCAGAAAGGACAGACGACATGCGCCAGATGCTGACCGCCGCCGCCATTGCCACTTTCCCGCTGCTTCAACCAATGATCGCCAATGCGGATGACGCCATCAAGCAAGCCGTCGAGGCACGGCATGGCTATTACGCGATGCTGTCGATGAACATGTCGACCCTGGCTGGCATGGCCAAGGGCGATGTTGCCTATGACGAGGCAGCCGCCAGTCGCGCGGCCGCGAATATCGAAGCCCTTACCCATTACGATCTTCCCGGCCTCTTCGTCGAAGGCAGCGCCTCGGGCCAGGTCGAGGGCAGCGCGGCAAAGGCGGAAATCTGGACCGACATGGACGATTTCAAGGCCAAGTTCGCCGGGCTGGTCGAGGCCGCAGCGGGTGCGGCAGAAGCGGTGAAGGGCGGCCAGGACCAGGTCGGCCCCGTTGTCGGCAAGCTGGGCGCGGCCTGCAAGGCCTGCCATGACAGCTATCGCGAAAAGAGCTGATGCCCCGCCCCGCCCGTTGCGACGAGAAAGTCGGCGCGCCACGCGAGGTCACCCTGTGGGACCCTTTCCTTCGCGGCTTTCACTGGTCGCTCGCGGTCTTCGTCATCCTCTCGTGGTGTCTCGGCCAGTTCGGCCCAGCCCAGATGACGCTGCATTTCTGGTGTGGCTATGTCGTGACCGGACTTCTCATCTTTCGCCTGATCTGGGGTTTCGTCGGCCCGGCCCCTGCCCGTTTCTCGCATTTTCTACGTGGCCCCGCCGCGATCGCGGGTTACCTGCGAGGGATCTTCATGCGCGAACCCAGCTATTGGCCAGGCCACAATCCGCTCGGGGCTCTTTCGGTCATAGCGATGCTCGCGGCCCTGGCCGCGCAAGTGACGACCGGGCTCATCTCGGACCCCGATGATTTCATCAATGTCGGTCCGCTCGCGGGTTTAGTCGAACCTGCCACCCGCTCCAGGGCGGTCGGCTGGCATGAGTTTGGCGCGAACCTGGTCCTTGTCCTGGTGCTTGTGCATGTTGCCGTGATCCTCTTCTACCGCTTCTGGAAGCGCGAGGATCTGGTCAGGCCCATGCTCACGGGTCGCAAACAGGTTCGTGATCGCTAGGTCGCGGAATTGATCGAATCGTTAACGCGTGCCAGCCTTGCTAGGCGAACCGTGCACGGGTGACGTCTGTTTTCGCCAACCGTGCCTCGATCCCAAGGAGCACGACGACATGACGAAAATCATCGCCGCCGCCGCCTTGGTCTTGTCGATGGCCGCCCTTCCGCTCGCGGCCTGCCCTTACAGCAAGACAAAGGCTGACCAATCCGCCTCGACCACGCCCCAGGATGGAACGACGATCATCCTGAAGCCCAAGGCCAGCAGCTGAACGAACGGGGCCGGGTCTACCGGCCCCTTATTCAATCAGCTGGCATTCAGTTGAACTTGTTGTCGCGTGGAAAGCCGCGCGGCGCCATGTAACCTGCGCCGGATCTTTTGCCCAACCATTGTGTCAGGTCAGGTTCAGTGCGCGTCCGACCGCCACTTTCCTGCCAGCGCAGGCCATCCGCCAGAGTGATGCAGATCGCGTCGGACAGACCGCCATCCTTGAACTTCTGCAACCGGACACCCTTGCCGCGCCCCATCTCGGGCAATTCGTCCAGGGGGAAGACCAGCAACTTGCGATTCTCGCCGACAGTGACGACATGGTCCCCGCTGACAGGGCGGCACAGCAGCGCATCGCCGTTCAGCACCTGCTTGCCCGCACGCGTCTGGGCCAGGATATCGGCAGAGGCAACGATGAACCCGTCCCCGGCTTTCGAGGCCACCAGGTATCGCACCCCGTCGCGCCACGGGAACATGTCGATCACCGCCACGTCATTCGGCAGGTCGATCATCAGGCGAAGCGGCTCGCCCATGCCACGCCCGCCCGGAAGATTGTTGGCAGCCAGCGTGTAGAAACGGCCATTCGCGCCATAGACGATCAGCTTGTCGGTCGTCTCGGCATGCAGGGCCATGAATGGGCCATCGCCATCCTTGAACTTGACCTCGGCATCCAGCGGCTGGTGGCCTTTCATGGCGCGTATCCAGCCCATCTTCGACAGGATGACGGTGATCGGCTCGCGCTCGATCATCGAATCCATGTCGATCACGGCAGCTTCACCCGCCTCACCGATCTCGGTCCGACGTAGGCCACCGGGGGCGGACTTGCCGAACTTGCCCCGCGTCTCGCGCAGCTCTTCGGCAATCTTCGACCATTGCGCGCCTTCGTCCGCAAGCATGGCCATCAGGCCTTCGCGTTCCTTGGTCAGGTTCTCGTGCTCGGCGCGCAATTCGATCTCTTCAAGCCTGCGCAAGGCACGCAGGCGCATGTTCAGGATCGCCTCGACCTGAACGTCGGAAAGCTTGAACTCGGCCATCATCACCGATTTCGGATCATCCTCGTAGCGGATGATCTCGATCACGCGATCAAGGTTCAGGAAGGCGATCATGTAGCCTTCCAGCACCTCGAGGCGCGCCGCGATCTTGTCGAGCCGGTGATTGGCACGGCGCAACAGCACCTCGCGACGGTGATCGAGGAAGGCGCGCAGGACCTCCTTGAGCGAACAGACCTTGGGCACACGTCCGTCGATCAGCACGTTCATGTTCAGTCCGAAGCGGATCTCAAGATCCGAAACCCGGAAAAGCGCCGCCATGAGTTGATCGGGATCGACGGTCCGGGCGCGAGGTTCCAGCACGATGCGGACATCCTCGGCGGATTCGTCGCGCACATCCGCAAGGATCGGGATCTTCTTCGTCTGGATCAGCTCGGCCAGACGTTCGATCAGCTTGGATTTCTGGACCTGATACGGGATCTCGGTGACGACGATCTGGTAGTTGCCGCGCCCCAGATCCTCGCGTTCCCAGCGCGCGCGCAGGCGAAGGCTGCCCCGCCCGGTGCGATAGGCCTCGGCGATCGTCTCGCGGCTTTCGACCAGCACGCCGCCAGTCGGAAAATCAGGGCCGGGCATGATCGAAATCAGTGTGTCGTCCCGCGCGTCCGGTGCCTTGATCAGGTGCAGGCAGGCGTCGATCACCTCGTGCAGATTGTGCGGAGGGATGTTCGTCGCCATGCCGACCGCGATCCCCGAGGCACCGTTGCACAGCAGGTTCGGGAAGGCCGCCGGAAGGACGACCGGCTCTTCCAGAGTGCCATCGTAATTCGGACGGAAATCGACCGAGTTCTCGGCCAGTCCTTCCATCAGCGCGTCTGATGCGGCTGTCAGGCGCGCCTCGGTGTAGCGCGCGGCGGCAGGGTTGTCGCCGTCGATATTGCCGAAGTTTCCTTGCCCGTCGACCAGCGGGTAACGCATGGCAAAGGGCTGCGCGAGACGCGCCATGGCGTCATAGATCGCGGTATCGCCATGCGGGTGATAATTCCCCATCACGTCGCCGGTGATCTTGGCGGATTTCCGGAACGCCCCGTTGGGCGACAGCCGCAATTCGCGCATCGCGAAAAGGATGCGACGATGTACCGGCTTCAGCCCGTCCCGCGCATCGGGCAGCGCCCGGTGCATGATCGTGCTGAGCGCATAGGTCAGGTATCGCTCGCCAATGGCGCGCGACAACGGTTCGGACGTGGTCTGATCCGCGTTGGGATCGGGAATGTTCGGATCATCGGACATGACCGGTTGAATATTCCCGCGCGCGCCTTCGGTCCAGCCGGAAATGCGCGTATTGCGCGAACGCCCCGCTTCGCGCAGAACCGTGCCGCAACAAGGGGCGATAGATGAAGACCGTTCTGATCACCGGCTGTTCCTCGGGCATCGGGCTGGATGCTGCACGGCACATGAGGGCACGCGGCTGGCGCGTCATCACCACTTGCCGCAAGCCGCAGGACATCGAGGCCCGTCGCGCAGAAGGATTCGACGTCGTCCCGCTGGAACTTGCCGATGAGGACAGCGTGGCCCGGGCCGCGCAAACCGCCCTGTCGCTGGGGCGGATCGACGCGCTGGTGAATAACGCCGCCTTCGCCATTCCCGGCGCGAGCGAGGATCTGCCGCGCGGCGCGCTTCGCGCCATCTTCGAGGCCAATCTGTTCGGCACGCATGATCTGACCGTCCGGCTCCTGCCGCATTTCCGCCAGCATGGGGGGCGGGTCGTCAATATCAGCTCGGTCCTGGGTCTTGTCGGCATCCCGTGGCGCGGCGCCTATGTCGCGACCAAGTTCGCAATGGAAGGACTGACGGATGTCCTGCGCGTCGAAATGGCCGACACCGGGGTGAGGTTCGTGCTGATCGAGCCGGGGCCCATCGCAACGAAGATCCGACTGAACTCTATCCCGCATTTCGAGCGCTGGATCGACTGGCAGGCCAGCCCAAGGGCCGAACAGTATCGCGCCACCCTGCTCAGGCGGCTCTACGAGCCTGCCGCGAAAAAGGACCGGTTCGAACTCCCCCCCGCTGCGGTCAGCGCGCGAATCGCCATGGCTCTGGAAGATGTGAACCCGCGCCCGCGCTACTATGTCACGACCCCCACCTACCTGTCGGGGATCGGGCGACGCCTGCTTTCGACACGCGCTCTGGACTGGTTCGCACGTCGCAGCTAGGCTCCAACCGAAAGGCACCGCGATGCATGACAAGACCATTCTCATCCTGCTGGGCATCTGCTGCCTCGCCGTCGTGGCGATCCTAGCCACCGGCATCGGGGGATTTGCCAAGGGCGGCGAATTCAACCGCAAGAACGGCAATCGGCTCATGCGCTGGCGCATCATCGCCCAGGCCATCGCCGTAGCGGTATTCCTGCTTTACCTTTGGGTGAGGGGCCACTGATGGTCGTCCTGAGCAAGATCTACACCCGCACCGGCGACAAGGGCGACACAGCCCTGTCGAATGGCGAACGCGTTCCGAAACATGATGCGCGGGTCGAAGCCTATGGCACGGTCGATGAACTCAATGCGACCTTGGGTATCGCCCGCCTCCATGCCAAGGACGAGCTGGCCGAAAAGATCGCCACCATCCAGAACGACCTTTTTGATCTTGGCGCCGACCTGTCGCGCCCGCGCATGCATGAGGACGCCGAGGCCCCCTATCCGGTCCTGCGCATCATCGATTCGCAGGTGTCACGGCTGGAAAGCGAAATCGACGCGATGAACGCCGATCTCGCCCCCTTGCGCAGCTTCATCCTGCCGGGCGGGACGCCCCTGGCAGCACATCTGCACATCTGCCGCACCGTGGCGCGCCGCGCCGAGCGTTCGGCATGTGCCCTTGCGGCAACCGGGGACACCAACCCGGCGGCGATCAAGTATCTGAACCGCCTGTCTGATTGGCTTTTCGTGGCGGGTCGGATCGCAAATGACAACGGCGAACGGGACATCCTCTGGGTGCCGGGCGCCAGCCGCTAGCCAGACCGTAACAATGATTAGGACAAAGCGACGTAACGGCGTCGCTTTTACCCTGTCATTGCCCGGACCAGCCCGTTAACAAATTCGCCGAACAGGTGACGCAACCAAAAGGGAGAGAGACCAATGAAGGTTCTCGTGCCAGTGAAACGCGTGATCGACTACAACGTTAAGGCCCGCGTGAAGGCTGACGGTTCCGGTGTCGATCTTGCCAACGTCAAGATGTCGATGAACCCGTTCGACGAGATCGCCGTCGAGGAAGCGATCCGTCTGAAGGAACAGAGCATCGCGTCGGAAGTGATCGCGGTTTCGATCGGCGTGAAGCAGGCGCAGGAAACCCTGCGCACGGCGCTCGCGATGGGCGCGGACCGGGCGATCCTGGTCGTCGCCGCGGAAGAAGTTGCGACTGACATCGAGCCGCTGGCCGTCGCCAAGATCCTGGCGAAAGTGGCCGAGGCCGAAGGCGCCGAGCTGGTCATCGCCGGCAAGCAGGCGATCGACAACGACATGAACGCCACGGGCCAGATGCTGGGCGCGCTGCTGGGCTGGGGTCAGGCGACCTTCGCCTCGAAGCTCGAGATCGCCGGCGGCAAGGCCAAGGTCACGCGCGAAGTCGATGGCGGCCTGCAGACGATCGAAGTGGCGCTTCCTGCCGTCGTCACTGCCGACCTGCGCCTGAACGAGCCGCGTTACGCGTCGCTTCCGAACATCATGAAGGCGAAAAAGAAGCCGCTGGAGGAAAAGACCGCCGCCGATTTCGGCGTCGATGTCAGCCCGCGCCTGGAAATCGTCTCGACCCGCGAGCCCGAGGGCCGCAAGGCCGGCATCAAGGTCGGCTCGGTCGATGAGCTTGTCTCGAAACTGAAAGAAGCGGGGGTGATCTGATGGCCGTTCTTCTGCTGGGTGAAGTCACCAATGGCGAACTGAATCGCGACGCGACCTCGAAAGCGGTCGGAGCCGTGAAATCGCTGGGCGACGTGACCGTCCTTTGCGCTGGTGCATCGGCACAGGCCGCTGCCGCCGAGGCCGCCAAGATCGCCGGCGTTGCCAAGGTCCTGGTCGCGGAAAACGCTCTTTATGGCCACCGCCTGGCCGAGCCGACCGCCGCGCTGCTGGTCAGCCTTGCGGGCGATTATTCGCATATCGCCGCTCCGGCGACGACCGATGCCAAGAACGTCATGCCCCGGGTCGCGGCGCTGCTTGACGCCATGGTGATCTCGGACGTCTCGGCAGTGATCGATGCCGATACGTTCGAGCGCCCGGTCTATGCCGGAAACGCCATCCAGACCGTAAAGTCGAAGGATGCGAAGAAGGTCTTCACCATCCGTACGGCCAGCTTCGACGCTGCCGGAGAAGGCGGTGCAGCGGCCGTTTCCGAGACGGCAGCCGCCACCGATCCGGCACTGTCGACCTGGCTTGCCGACGAGGTCGCCGAAAGCGACCGCCCCGAACTGACCTCGGCCAAGCGCGTCGTCTCGGGCGGCCGTGGCCTGGGCTCCAAGGAAAGCTTCGAGATCATCGAGAAGCTCGCCGACAAGCTCGGTGCCGCCGTCGGCGCCTCGCGCGCGGCAGTCGATTCGGGATATGCCCCGAACGACTGGCAGGTTGGCCAGACCGGCAAGGTCGTGGCTCCGGATCTTTACGTCGCGGTGGGTATCTCGGGCGCGATCCAGCACCTTGCCGGCATGAAGGATTCGAAGGTCATCGTCGCAATCAACAAGGACGAAGAGGCCCCGATCTTCCAAGTCGCCGATTTCGGACTGGTCGGCGATCTTTTCACCACCGTTCCGGAACTGACCGAAAAGCTCTGATCCGGCGCAGTGCGGACAGTCGACAATTCGAAAGCCGCCCGGTCTCCCGGGCGGTTTTTGCGTTGAACCGGCGCGTGACTTGCCCCTATCGTCCCTGCGAAAGCTGCAGGGGGCCGAGACATGGCGATAAAATCCGTTGGCGTTATTGGCGCCGGTCAGATGGGCAACGGCATCGCGCATGTCTTCGCGCTGGCCGGATATGACGTGCTGATGACCGACATCTCGCGCGATGCGATGGACAAGGCCGTGGCCTTGATCGGCAAGAACCTCGACCGGCAGGTCAGCCGCGAGAAGATCTCGGCCGCGGACAAGGACGCGGCGCTTGGGCGCATAAAGACCACCTTGCAGCTTGCGGACCTGGGCCAATGCGATCTCGTCATCGAGGCCGCGACCGAACGGGAGACGGTCAAGCACGCGATCTTCGAGGATCTCGTGCCGCATCTGAAGCCCGAGACGATCCTTGCCTCGAATACCTCGTCGATTTCGATCACCCGCCTGGCCAGCCGAACCGACCGGCCCGAGCGTTTCATGGGCGTTCATTTCATGAACCCCGTTCCGGTCATGCAACTGGTCGAGCTGATCCGCGGCATTGCCACCAGCGAGGAGACCTTCAGCCAGCTCGTCGAAGTGGTCGAAAAGATCGGCAAGACCTCGACGCGGGCCGAAGACTTCCCGGCTTTCATCGTGAACCGCATCCTGATCCCGATGATCAACGAGGCGGTCTATACGCTTTACGAAGGGGTGGGCTCGGTCAAATCCATCGACGAATCGATGAAATTGGGCGCGAACCACCCGATGGGTCCGCTGGAGCTGGCCGATTTCATCGGCCTGGACACCTGCCTTGCCATCATGAACGTCCTGCATGACGGATTGGCCGATACCAAGTACCGGCCCTGCCCGCTTTTGGTGAAATACGTCGAGGCCGGGTGGCTTGGGCGCAAGACCGGTCGCGGCTTTTACGACTATTCGGGCGAAACCCCGGTTCCGACCCGGTAAGCGAGGGCGGCGCAAGCCGCTCGAACGCCTAGCCTTTCTTGCCGATTTTCGGTTCGGTGCCCGACATGATGCGGCGGATGTTCGCACGGTGGCGTATGTAGATCAGCACCACCATGAAACCCGTTACGGCCCCCATGCGTGGGCCGTCCAGCCAGAGCCCGAGCACAGGCGTAACCGCCGCCGCAACCAGCGCGGAGAGCGATGAGATGCGACCGATCAGCGCCGTGACCAACCAGACCGCACAGGCCGCAAGCCCAAGCCGCCAGTCCAGCGCGATCACGGTGCCCAGAAAGGTGGCGACCCCCTTGCCGCCCTTGAACCCCAGCCATACCGGATAGAGATGGCCAAGGAAGGCCGCCGCGCCCGCAAGCATCGCGGCTTCCGGCCCGGCCAGCCAGCGCGCCAGCAGAACGGCGATTGCGCCCTTGCCGGAATCCAGCAGAAGGGTCGCTAGCGCCGCTGGCTTGTTGCCGGTCCGCAGCACATTGGTCGCACCGATATTGCCCGAGCCGATCTGGCGCAGATCGCCCAGCCCAAGCGCGCGGGCAATCACCATCCCGAAGGGGATCGCGCCCAGCAGATAGCCGATGATAATCCAGAGGATCAGGCTCATGCGGCCTCTCCGAACACCCTGTTCCCGGCGACCCAGGTCCCAAGAACCTTGCCCTGCATCCGCGCACCGTCAAATGGCGTGTTCTTGGACTTCGACAGCAAAGTGAACCGATCAAGCACGAAGGGCGCATGCGGGTCGAACAGCACCAGATCCGCAGGCGCGCCGACCGAGACCCGACCGGCCTCCAGCCCCAGACGTCTTGCGGGGTTCAGCGACATGGCACGCCAAAGCTGGGGCAGGCTCAGCCCGCCGGAATGGTAAAGACGCAAGGCTGCGGGCAGAAGCGTCTGCAGCCCGACCGCGCCGGGGGCCGCCTCGGCAAAGGGCAGGCGCTTTGATTCCTCGTCCTGCGGCGTGTGGAAGCTGGCGATCACGTCGATTACGCCTTCGGCCACCGCCTCGACCAGCGCCATCCGGTCGTCCTCGGATCGCAGGGGCGGGGTGAAGCGGAAGAAGGTGCGGTAATCGCCCACATCGAATTCGTTCAGCGTCAGGTGATGGATCGAGACTCCGGCCGAAACGTCATGACCCGCTTCGCGCGCGCGGCGCAGCGCTGGCAGGCTGGCGGCGACCGTGACCTGGTCAGCGTGGTAGCGCGATCCGGTCATGGCAACCAATGCAAGATCGCGGTCCAACCCCATCACCTCGGCCATGGGCGAGACGGCAGGAAGGCCGTAAAGCGAGGCGAACTTGCCCGAAGTGGCGGCCGTCCCCTTGGACAGGCCCGGCTCCTGCGGATGCCCCACGATCAGCGCGTTCAGTCCGCGCGCATAGGTCATGCAGCGCGACATGAGCCGCGTGTCAGCAACGACGCGGACACCGTCGGTGAAGGCCACCGCGCCGGCATCCTGCAGAAAGGACATCTCGACCATCTCGCGGCCCTCGCGGGCATGGGTCAGCGCTGCCATGTGGCGGATGTTGACCGGCGCATCCGCGGCACGACGAGTCACGAATTCAAGGGATTCCGGCGTGTCGATGGGTGGGTTCGTGTCGGGACGCGCAATGACGGTCGTGACCCCTCCGGCCGCAGCCGCCAGACCGGCGCTGCGGAAGCTTTCCTTGTGGCGTTCACCCGGCTCACCGATCTTCACGCCCCAATCGACAAGACCGGGGGCCAGATGCTTGCCGGCGCAATCGAACAGCTCGGCCCCTTCCGGAGCCTCGGCGCCGATCGCGTCGATCCGCCCATCGCACACGGTCATCGTGGTTTCTTCGACGCCTTGTGCCTCGGGATCAATCAGGCGGGCATTTTCGAAATGCAGGATCATGCCATCATCTCCGAGGCTTTCGCGCCGCGATCGGCACGAAGGTTGCGCGCCAGAAGGTCCATCGCGGCCATGCGAACGGCCACGCCCATTTCCACCTGGTCCTGGATGACGGATCGGTTGATGTCATCGGCGATGGTACCGTCGATTTCGACGCCCCGGTTCATCGGGCCGGGATGCATGACGATCGCATCATCTGCCGCAAGAGCCAGCTTTTCGGCGTCGAGCCCCCAGCGATGGTAATATTCGCGCTCGGACGGGATGAAGCCCCCATCCATGCGTTCCTTTTGCAGGCGCAGCATCATCACGACATCGGCGCCCTTGAGCCCCTCGCGCATGTCCTCATAGACTTCGCAACCCCAGTCGCGCGCCCCCGCGGGCATCAGGGTCGCCGGGCCGACAAGGCGCAGGCGGTTCTCCATCTTGCCCAGCAGGAACAGGTTCGAACGCGCGACACGGCTATGGGCGATGTCGCCGCAGATCGCCACGGTCAGGCGGTGCAGCCTCCCCTTGGCGCGGCGGATGGTCAGACCGTCCAGCAGTGCCTGGGTCGGATGCTCGTGTCGGCCGTCGCCCGCGTTCAGGACGGCGCAATTCACCTTTTGCGCAAGCAGGTCCACCGCCCCCGATTGCGGGTGGCGCACCACCAGCAGGTCGGGATGCATGGCGTTCAGCGTCATCGCGGTGTCGATGAGCGTCTCGCCCTTTTTCACCGAACTGGTCTGCATCGACATGTTCATGACGTCGGCCCCAAGCCGCTTGCCCGCCAGCTCGAAGCTGGACTGGGTGCGCGTCGAGTTCTCGAAGAACATGTTGATCTGCGTCATGCCTGCCAAGGCATCGGAATGTTTCACCGTGCGTCGGTTCAGGTCGACATAGGTTTCGGCAAGATCAAGGAGCGTGGTGATTTCGGCCGGGGCGAGAGGCTCGATCCCCAGAAGATGACGGGCTCGGAACATGGATTGAATCCCCAGGGTCGCGGTTGCGGGCTATATGGCAAATGCGGGACGATGCGGCAAGTCGCCTATCTTGTCGCCCGATGACCTTGATGCCCCCTTGCCATGCCGAGGATTTTGCCGCATCGCGGAAACATGAGTGATCCGAAGGGCATGGTCAGTTTCGTTTCCTCGGGGCCCGGTGACCCCGAGTTGCTGACGATGCGCGCCATCCTGCGCCTCGAAGCGGCCGATGTGGTGCTTTACGACGATCTGGCCTCGGGGCCGGTGCTGGAGCGCGCCGGATCTCAGGCCGAGCGCATTGCAGTCGGCAAACGCGCCGGCCGCCCTTCCGCCAAGCAGGAACATGTCAATGCGCTGCTGGTCGAACACGCGAGCGCCGGACGCAAGGTCGTCCGCCTGAAATCGGGCGACTCGGGCATCTTTGGACGGCTTGAGGAAGAAATAGCCGCGCTTCGTGCCCATCAGATCCCCTTCGAGATCGTGCCCGGCGTGCCCTCGGCCATGGCGGCGGCCGCTGTCGCGGGCATCCCTCTGACCCGCCGCCTGACGGCGCGTCGGTTGCAATTCGTCACGGGTGCGGATGTGACCGGCGGGCTGCCGGGCGATCAGAACTGGGCCGCGCTGGCTGACGGGAATGCAACCACCGTCGTCTTCATGGGGCAGCGCACCTTCCCGAAAATGGCCGAAGAGCTGATCCGACACGGCATGGCCCCGGACACCCCGGCCCTGTTGGCCGAAGCCATTGGGCATCCTCACCAGAGGCTGATCCGGACGACGGTCAAGGGACTGGCCGCATTGCTTGCAGCCGAAGGCCCGAGCGCGCACCCTGCGCTGATCCTTTACGGACCGCTGGCGGAGATGCCCTGAGTTCCGGTCGCGGGCTTTTCGCGGGGACCACGCTTGCACCCGCCCCGCCCAGGGATATTCTGACGCCGCATAGGGGGACTGGTATGGCACGCAGCAAGATCCAGACGGGCAAGATCAAGATGGACGGTCCCGCATGACCAAGCGGATCGACGCGCGGGATCTGCTTTGCCCTCTTCCCGTTCTCAGGCTGCGCAAAGGTCTGATCGGGGCCAGTCCGGGCACGCGTGTCGTGCTTGTGGCAACCGATCGCGCCGCCTTGGTCGACGTGCCGCATTTCTGCGCCGAATCCGGGCATCTTCTGATTTCCATGACGCCGCTTGTCTGCGGCGCGACCGAGTTTCTTGTCGAGCGCGGGCCGGATGCTTGAGATCTTCCTGAAAACCTTACCGTTCTTTCTTCTGATTGGAACCGGCTGGCTTGCCGGATGGACGCGGTTCTTTCCCGAACAGGCGACGGGATGGCTCACGAAATTCGTGTTCTATTTCGCGCTCTCGGCCATGCTCTTCCGTTTCGCCGCAAGCGTGGATGTGGAAAGCCTGTTCGATCCGGCCTTCGTGCTGGCCTATCTTTGCGGCTCTCTGGCGGTCTGGGCGCTGGCACTGGGTGTGGCGTTCTGGCGCCGTCTTCCGCTGGCCGAGGCCGCCATGGAGGCCCATACCGCCATGATCGGGAATACCGGGTTTCTGGGCGTTCCCATGTTGGCCGTGCTCTTGGGTGAACAGGCAATCGGTCCGATCCTGATGGTGCTGACGATCGACCTCGTGGTCTTCTCGACGCTCGTCACCCTGCTGATCACCGGGGCGCGGCAGGGACGCATCACCGTCGCGGCGATCCGTCCGCTGGCCCGCGGGATCGCCGCGAACCCGATGATCGTCTCGATGGTCGCGGGGTTGCTCTGGGCGCGTCTGCATCTGCCGATGCCGGCGCCGTTGGACGAATTCCTCGCGCTGCTGGGGGCAGCTGCCACACCCGGTGCGCTTTTCGCCATCGGCGCGAGCCTCGCCGGAAAATCCGCCGAAAGGCTGGGCCCGGCAATCTGGCTCAGCTCGGCCAAGCTGATCCTGCATCCCTTGGCGGTGGCCATCGCGGCGCTCTTCCTGTTCAGCGTGGAGCCCTTTGCGGCTGGCGTGATGATCGCCGCAGCCAGCCTGCCCGTTGCCGGAAACGTCTATATCCTGGCTCAACATTTCGGAGTGGCGGCCCATCGTGTGTCGACCGCCATTCTCATTTCGACGGCAGCGAGCATCGCGACCTTGCCCGCTGTCATTCACTGGATCACGAAAGGCTAGACCATGCTTGGCATCTCGGAACTTCGCCTGACCAACCTGCTCTTCGACATGGATGAAGAGGGCATCGCGACTGTCACGCTCAATCGCCCTGCCAAGCGCAACGCCTTGGATGCCCAGACCATCGAGGAACTGATCGGGGTCTTCACCGCGCTTCCGTCCTCGGGCGCGCGTGCCGTCGTGCTGCGCGCCGAAGGGCCGCATTTCTGCGCCGGACTGGATCTGGTCGAACATGGTCGCGCCGAGCGCAGCCCCGCGGAATTCATGCGCATTTGCCTGCGCTGGCACGAGGCGTTCAACAAGATCGAATATGCGGGGCTTCCCGTGATCGCGGCGCTGAAGGGCGCGGTTGTGGGCGGCGGGTTGGAGCTTGCCTCATCCGTGCATATCCGGGTGATGGACGAGACGACGTATTTCGGCCTGCCCGAGGGGCAGCGCGGGCTGTTCACGGGCGGCGGCGCCACCATTCGCGTTCCTGCGCTGATCGGCAAGGCGCGGATGGTCGACATGATGCTGACCGGCCGGCTGTATTCCGGCGACGAGGCCGTCTCGGTCGGGCTGGCCCAGTATCGTGTGGCGGACAGCGAGGCCAAGGCATACGAGTTGGCCCGCATTGCGGCTCAGAATACGCCGCTGTCGAACTTTGCGGTCTGCTCCGCCATTTCTCACATGCAGAACATGTCCGGGCTAGACGCGGCCTATGCCGAGGCAATGGTGGCCGGCATCGTCAACACGCAGGATGCGGCCAAGGGGCGGCTCGATTCCTTCGCTCGCGGCACCGCGGACAAGATCAAGCCTGCGGGATAAGGCGCGTCGCCGTCTGGGTCAGTCGATCGAGCGGATCAGCTTCTTTTCCAACACACGCAGCACCATCGCGAGATCCTGGCCGCGCTTCAGGATGCGTCCGTCCATGCCGATCACGGCGTATTGCCCCTGGGCCTGCCGCAGCTTTGGCCGCTTTTCGATGCGGTAAAGGGGATGCTCGGCCGCGCGGCGAAAGACCGAGAACACCGCAACCTCGCGCAGGAAAGAAAGCGCGTAGTCGCGCCATTCGCCGGCCGACACCATGCGGCCGTAAAGCGAAAGGATGATACCAAGCTCGACCCGGTCAAATGTGACCTGATCCTGTTGCCAGCCTGTCCCAAGTGGCGCGTTCATCATGACGGAATGGTGACATCTTGCCCCGAACCGTTCAACGAAAAACGATTGAGGCCGCGATTGTTACCGCCCGGTTCTTTGGGAAAGGACCGAACGAACATCGCCCATCCATCTTCAGTTGGCACGCTGGCGCGCACGGAACGGCAACGGAGCGACGGGAATGCCATCCTCGATCAGCTTCTTTGCGTCCTCCAGCCGCGCCTCACCGTGGATGGCGCGTTCAGGCACCTTGCCATCGTGCATGGCCCGAGCCTCGGCGGCAAAGGACATGCCGACATAGTGCGAATTCGCCTCGACATGATCGCGCAGCTTCTCGATCGCCTGCTCGACCGGGTTGCGCGGAGACTGAAGGTCAGGCCCGGCGCCGGGATTGGCGACGCGCGGTGCCATCAGGGCCTTTTCAACCGACACCGAGCCGCAGATCGCGCAGGACACCTGTCCGGCCTTCTTCAGGTCATCGAAACCGTCAGAAGAACGGAACCAGCCATCAAACTCATGGCCATTTTCGCAACGCAGCTCATATCGGATCATCTCTTCACCCTTTCGCCCCCGATATCAGTCCTGTCACGACCTTATGCAAGACTGCCGCGAGCGAAGCTGCGAATTCGCGATATCAGCGGGGACGGATCACCCGCGCGTTCCAGCAGTAGCGCACGAGCCGCTTGCCCCATGCGACGCTGCGCGGGCACGTCTTGGGCCAGGGCGGAAAGCCGCAGGGCCAGATCACCCGGATCACAGCGCATCGCAGCACCCGCCCCGGCAAGGTCACGGTAGTCAGGGGCATGGTTCGATACGTTCGGGCCGTAAAGGATCGCGCACCGCGAAGCCGCGGGCTCCCATGGGGTGTGGCCGCCCCGATCGGTAAAGGAACCGCAAGTGATGCAGATGCCGGCGGCGGCATACCAATCGGCCATCTCTCCCAGCGTGTCCGCCAGAAGGATCTGCGCTTCTCTTCCATCCCCCCTGCTGCGCCGCCCAAATTCCAGCCCCCGGGCCGCCAGCATCGCGGCAATGGCACCGCCGCGTTCGGGATGGCGCGGCGCAAGGATGAATCGCAGATCCGGGATCGCAGCCCGTGCGGAGAGATAGGCATCGAGCACGATCTCGTCCTCGCCTTCATGTGTCGATGCCGCAAGAACCGTCCGCGCACGCATCGGGCCGTCCTCGGGCGGGGTCACCTTGGCAGGCCCCAGCAATTTCAGGTTGAGCCGCCCTGCCACCGCGCGACTTGGAAGCCCGAGTCGAAGCAGGCGCTCCTCGCTCGCCTCGTCCTGGGCGGAAAGCACGTCGATACGCTTCAGCATCGGCCCGATCAGCCACGGCACCTTCGCCCAGCGCGCGGCCGATCGTTCAGAGATGCGCGCGCCAACCACCACTTGCGCCACGCCCAACTCACCAGCCATGGCAGAGCGGTTCGGCCACAGCTCGTTTTCCACCGTGACCAGCACGGAAGGTTCGACCCGGGCCAGAAAACGTGCAACTGCCTGGGGAACGTCAAGCGGTGCCAGCGTCGCCGGATAGCCCAGCTTGCCCGCCAAGGCGCGTCCGGTTGTGCTGTTCGTCGTGATGGTCAGCGGGCGCTCGGCGGCCATGGCCTTTGCCAGGACGCGGGCCGAGTTAAGCTCGCCCACGCTGGCGGCGTGCAGCCAGATGCCCCCGGGTGTAATCGGCGGGCCGGAAAGCGCCAGTCTTTCGCGCAGATCCGGGCCCGAAAGCAGCGAGCCGCCCCGAAGAGCCAATCCCGCAAGCGCCGTTGCGCCACGCCAGATCAAGGGCAGATTCCCGCGCTGATTGTCAAACTCGTCTCTCCGGTCAGGACCAGCCAAGCCTAGTCCCGCTCGGAACCGGGATCAACGCAGCACGGCCTCGGCCGCGGCGCGGATCGCGCGGATGTTCTCGCCATAGGGCGCGCTGTTCGACACCGACCCGCCCTTGAAGACCGCGGAACCGGCGACCAGAACATCGGCGCCCGCCTCGGCCACCAGGGGCGCGGTATTCGGATCGACACCGCCGTCAATCTCGATATGTACCGGACGGTCGCCGATCATGCTGCGCAGCGACCGGATCTTCTCAATCTGGCTCATGATGAATTTCTGGCCGCCAAATCCAGGGTTCACGGTCATGACGCAGACCAGATCGACGTCGTCAAGCAATCCCTTGGCCGCTTCGACCGGGGTGCCGGGGTTCAGCGCAAGACCGGCCTTCGCGCCCGTTGCACGGATCGCCTGCAGCGTGCGGTGGATATGCGGGCCCGCCTCGAGATGGGCGGTGATGAAGTCTGCGCCGGATTGGGCGAAGGCATCGATATAGCTGTCTACCGGCGAGATCATGAGGTGGACATCCATCACGCCCTTGATGTGGGGCCGAATGGCCTTGCAGGTCGCCGGGCCGAAAGTGATGTTCGGCACGAAATGCCCGTCCATCACGTCGACATGGACCCAATCGGCACCCTGCGACTCGATTGCCTGGATTTCCTGGCCGAAATTCGCGAAATCGGCCGAGAGGATCGAAGGGGCGATCTTGATGCGGCGATCGAAGCTCATGGCACGTCCTTCCTGAAACTGCGCTGGGGCTGTGACTGCGCGAGGACTCAAGCGACTCGCGCGTGTCTTGCGCGTCCCGTTATCTCGGATGGCGGTCTGGCGCAACCGGAGCCGATGCCGCAGGAAGCTGCCGCCCGGGCCAGTGCGGAACCCGAACCCCCTTGGGCTTTTTCGCTCAGGCCTTATATTGGGGGCAACGCGCGCCGCCTGGAAGGCAGGTCGCGCCCATCATTCCGAAGGACGAATCATGGCTCATACGAAGGATCTTTCCTGGGACGACAGCGTGTTGCCCTTTCAGCTGGATATCTCGGGCGTTCGCGGCCGCCTGACCCGGCTGGGTCCAATCCTGGAACATATCCTGTCGCGTCACGACTATCCCGTCGCCGTCAGTGCGATGGTGGCCGAACTGGTTACGCTGACCGCCCTGATCGGCCCGACGATCAAGCTGCGCTGGAAGCTGTCGCTGCAGGTGCGCGGCAATGGTGCGATCCGCACCATCGCCACAGACTATTACGCGCCCGAGACCGAGGGCGGCCCGGCCCGTATTCGCGCCTGGGCCAGTTTCGATGCCGAAAGGCTTGCGCCCGAGGGACCCGGCTTTGCGCAGATTGGCGAAGGCTATTTCGCGGTTCTGATCGACCAGGGCGAGGGAACGACCCCCTATCAGGGCCTGACCCCGCTGGCCGGCGGCTCGCTTGCCGCCTGCGCGCAGAACTACTTCCAACAATCCGAGCAATTGCCGACGCGGTTCGAATTGACGGTGGGCCGCGCCCGGCTTCCCGGCCAATCCGACGAGCATTGGCGCGCCGGGGGTATCATGGTCCAGACGCTGCCCGCGCAGCCGCAGGTTCCCTCACCGGACGGTGCCGAGATCGAAGCCGCCGACATCCTGCAGGGCGCGCAGTCCGAAGACTGGAACCGCACGATCATGCTGATGTCCACCGTCGAGGCGATCGAACTGGTCGATGAGACGCTGCCGCTGCCCAACCTGCTCACTCGTTTGTTCCACGAGGAACAGCCGATGGTCTTCGACCGGCAGGGTTTGCATTTCGGCTGTTCGTGCAGTCCTGACCGGGTGCGGGGTACACTCTCGATCTACTCGGCCAAGGATATCGGCCACATGACCAATGATGAGGGTCTTGTCACCGCCGATTGCCAGTTCTGCGGCGCCCGCTACGAGTTCGATCCGCGCAGCCTGGGTTTCGAGGCCACGATTGACGAAAATGGCAAGCCGCTGCCACCGTCCCAGCAAGCGGCGCAGTGACATGCTGAGCGCGCCGCAAGATCTGCTGCGCGAACGTCTACTGAGGGCCTTGTCGGTGCCGGCAGTGCCCTCTTCCGATTATGATCTGAACCCAGCCTATGCGACCCCCGTCGAGCTTCGGCCGGCAGGGGTCCTGGCGGCCTTTGACCGCCACGGCCGTCTGATCATGACGAAGCGAGCGAGCAGTCTTCGGCATCATCCCGGCCAGATCGCCCTGCCCGGCGGAAAGGTCGATCCGGGCGATGCCAACGAGATCGCGGCCGCGCTGCGCGAAGCGCATGAAGAGATCGGGCTTGACCCTGCGCAGGTCGATATCCTGGGCACCCTGCCGCCGCATCGCACCGTGACGAACTTTGCGATGACGGCCGTTCTTGGGCTGATACAGGGCGATTTCTGCGCCAAGCCGGAGGCCGAAGAGGTCGAGGAAGTCTTTTCGGTGCCATTTGCCCATATCGCCGACCCTGACAGCTACCGGATCGAACGGCGTCGTTGGCGGGGCGGCTGGCGGTCTTACTATGTCGCCCCCTACGGACCTTATTACATCTGGGGCGCGACGGCGCGCGTCCTGCATTCGCTCGCATTGCGGATGACGGCATGACGACCCGCATCGACGCCCCTTTCCTGCATGACCCGGCACTGGGCCGGGTGCTTTCCGCCCTCACAGGCGCAGGCCATCAGGCGCTGGTCGTCGGCGGAGCGGTCAGGAACGCGTTGTTGGGTCAGCCGACCTCGGATGTGGATATCGCGACCAGCGCACGCCCCGACGAAACCCGTCGCCTGTGCGAGGCAGCCGGGCTGCGCGCCGTTCCGACAGGCATCGAGCACGGCACCATCACCGTCGTCGTCGACGGCACGGGGTTCGAAGTGACCACCTTTCGCCGCGACGTCGAGACAGATGGCCGTCGCGCGATCGTCGCCTATTCGGACCGGATCGACGAAGACGCCCATCGTCGCGATTTCACCATGAACGCGCTTTATGCCGATGCCTCGGGGCTGGTCCTGGACCCGGTCGGCGGCCTGCCCGATCTTGCAGCCCGCCGCTTGCGGTTCGTGGGCGCCCCGCGCGAGCGCATCCGCGAGGATTTCCTGCGCATCCTGCGATTTTACCGCTTCCATGCCTGGTACGGTGCAAAAGGCGCAGCCGATGCCGAAGCGCTGGGGGCCTGCGCGGAACTGGCGGGCGGACTCGACGGGATTTCCCGCGAACGCATCGGGGCGGAAACGCGCAAGCTGCTTTCGGCCCCCGACCCGACCGAGGCCGTGACCCTGATGCGCGATGCCGGGGTTCTGGCCCATATCCTGCACGGCGCCGATCCTGGCCATCTTGCCGCACTGGTCGCGGTCGAACAGGCTATTGGCGCGCCAGCGGATTGGCAGCGCAGACTTGCCCTGCTGGGGGCGACCGACCCCGATTGCGCCCTGCGGCTTTCCCGCGATGAAGCCCGCTTTCATGAACGCCTGACGGCTTCCTTGGCGCTGCCCCTGCCCGAGGCCGCCTATCGGTTCGGCGCCCAGATCGCCCGTTCGGCCGCGCTCATCTCGATGGCCAGGGGCGCAACCCCCCGGGCCGAATGGGAAGACGATATCGCGCAAGCCGCTTCTGCTCGCCTGCCGATTGCCGCGGGGGATCTCATGCCCGAACTTGCCGGACCCGAACTGGGCGAGGCGCTCAGACGTGCAGATGCAGCCTTCCTTGCCAGCGGCTTCAAGCTTGATCCCGAGGCGCTGAAACTGATCGCGCTCGGGCGCTCGGATGTGATGAAAGGGTGAACAGGATGCACCACTATTTCGCCCGGATGATAGATGCCTTCCGCCCCGCCGAAGGCCCGCCGCCGCGCACGCTGATCGCCTTCTTCCGCTGGTGCCTGTCCGGTGCCTGGTCCGGCCTGGGGCTGGCTGCGGTCTTCTCGGCCATGGGCGGCATCGCCGATGTGCTGTCCGCCGTGCTTCTGGGCTCGGTCGTCGATGCCGTCGTTTCCACCCCTGCCGATCAATTCTGGAGCCAGCAGGGCTGGCTGATCCTCGGTTTCGTCGCGTTCTTCCTGCTGATCCGGCCCGCGATCTTCGGCCTCTCGACGGCGAGTTCCAGCGTCATCATCGGCCCGAATGTCCTGCCCCTGGTACTTTCGCGCCTGCATCGCTGGACGATGGGCCACTCGGTTACCTTCTTCGACAATGATTTTGCCGGCCGGATCGCACAGAAACAGATGCAGACCGCCCGCGCCGTTACCGATGTCGCGTCGGAAATGGTCAATGTGGTGGCCTTTGCCCTTGCCTCGGTGCTGGGTTCGGCGGCCTTTCTGGTTTCCGTGGATGGATGGGGCGCGCTCGCGCTGCTCGTCTGGCTCGGCGCCTATGTCCTGCTGATCCGCTTCTTCCTGCCCCGGATACGCTTACGATCGGCCAGCCGCGCTTCGGCGCGGGCGCTGGTCACCGGGCAGGTCGTCGACACAATCACAAACATCAAGACGGTCAAGCTTTTTGCCCATGCCGAGCACGAAGATCGCGTCGCCCTTGGCGCCATGGCCGGGTTTCGCGAACGCGCGCTGGATTTCGGGCGCGTCTCGACCTGGTTCCGCCTTTCGCTGATGACCATTGCGGGAGCCCTTCCCGTCATCCTGGTGGGCGGCACGATGCTGCTTTGGCGCGAAGGGATGGCGACTGCGGGTGACATCGCCGCGTCTGGCGCGATCGCGATGCGTCTTGCCCAGATGACCGGATGGGTCAGCATGGCGCTGATGGGCGTATGGGGCAGTGTCGGCGAGGTCGAAGACGGCATGAAGACGCTGTCGCCGCCACACAGCCTGACGGATGCACCCGACGCCATAGAACTTGGCCGCGTCGAGGGACGGATCGACTTCGATCATGTGGATTTCGCCTATGGCCACGACGATGGTGGAATCCGCGACATGAATCTTGTGATCGGGCCGGGGGAAAAGCTGGGGATTGTCGGGGCCTCGGGCGCGGGCAAGTCGACGATGGTGTCGCTGCTCTTGCGTCTTTATGATGTCGAAGCGGGCGTGCTCAGGATCGACGGTCACGACCTGAGGTCCGTCACCCAGGAAAGCCTGCGCAGCAATATCGCGATGGTCACGCAGGAAACGGCGATGTTCAACCGCTCGGCGCGCGAGAACATCCTTTACGGTCGTCCGGACGCGAGCGAAGAGGAAATCGTGGCCGCCGCCAAGGCCGCCGAGGCGCATGACTTCATCCTGAAGCTGCGCGACCATGCCGGGCGCAAGGGATATGAGGCGCATCTGGGTGAGCGTGGGGTAAAGCTCTCGGGCGGGCAGCGCCAGCGTATCGCCCTGGCGCGTGCCCTGCTCAAGGATGCGCCGATCCTGATCCTTGATGAGGCGACCAGTGCGCTTGACAGCGAGGTCGAGGCGCAGGTTCAGGACGCGCTCCACCGCGCCATGCAGGGCAAGACCGTTCTGGCGATTGCGCACCGGCTCTCGACGATTGCCGAACTGGATCGCATTGTCGTGCTTGAATCCGGTCGGATTGTCGAGCAAGGCAGCCATGCCGAGCTGCTGGCGCTGGGTGGAACCTATGCGCGCTACTGGAATCGCCAGTCGGGCGGGTTCCTTGGAACCGACGAAGACGAGACGACCGAGGCCGCCGAGTGACGATCTGGACTGTCGAGCGGCTGGGCCGCAAGGGCGATGGTGTGGCCATTGCATCTGGGCAACGTGCCCTTGCCGCGCTGACGCTGCCGGGCGAGGAAATCGAGGGCGACGCCCAGGACGGACGCATAACCGCCCCGCGCATCCTGTCCCCTTCGGCCGACCGGGTGCGACCCGCCTGCCCGCATTACCGCGCCTGCGGCGGCTGTTCGCTGATGCACGGCTCGGATGATTTCGTGAAATCCTGGAAGGTCGGCGTCGTCAAGGAAGCCCTGCGGGCGCAAGGATTGTCCGCGCCCGTCGCGGGTGTGCATGTTTCTCCGCCGCAATCTCGCAGGCGCGCGGTGCTTTCGGGTAAGCGGACGAAAAAGGGCGCGCTTTTGGGTTTCCACGCCCGCGCATCAGATGTCATCGTCGATCTTGCCCAATGCCAGGTGTTGCGGCCTGCGATCGTATCGGCATTGCCGATGCTCCGTAAGATCGTGATCGCCGGAGGATCGCGCGCTGGCGAGCTGTCTCTGACCGTGACCGAAACCACGGCGGGGCTGGATGTTGCCGTGACGGGCGGCAAGCCGCTTGAGCCCGCCCTGTTCGAACAACTGGCGGCACTCGCATCCGACGCGGATCTGGGCCGGCTTACTTGGGACGAGCAATCGATCACCCGCCGTCCACCTGCACTGGTCTTTGGTCGCGCTCAGGTGGTCACGCCACCCGGCAGCTTCCTGCAGGCCACCGCCGAGGGCGAGGCCGCGCTTTTGGCCAGCATCCGCGACATCATTCGCGGCGCGGACCGCGTGTTGGATCTGTTCGCCGGATGTGGGACTTTCTCGCTTCCCATGGCCGAAAGGGCCGAGGTGCATGCCGTTGAAGGACTCGCAGCGCCACTCGCCGCACTCGAGGCGGGGGCCCGTCATGCCCAGGGCTTGCATCGAATCACGACCGAGGTTCGCGATCTTGCCCGCCGCCCCCTGCTGCCCGACGAGTTGGCATATGACGCGATCGTGATCGACCCCCCGCGAGCAGGAGCCGAAGCCCAGGCACGGCAAATCGCGCAGTCATCTGCCGATCGTTTGGCTTGGGTCAGTTGCGATCCCGTCACTTTTGCCCGCGACGCGCGGATTCTTGCCGAGTCGAACCTTATGATTTCCCGTATTTTCGTGGTCGACCAGTTTAGATGGTCCCCGCATGTCGAAACGGTGGCAGAAATTCGCCGACGCTAGCGCGCTTGCGCCCTGTATGGTATCGACGGCCCAACGAAATCGTGCAGAGGCACGTTGAGGGCAGTGATGATACGGTCAATTCGCGCATCGATCGCGATCGTTACGTTGTGGCTGGTCGCCAGCTGCGGCGGGGGCGATAGCAGTCAACCTCCGAGCAGCAAGTTCAAATCCTATCAGGGGCCACCCGTCACGCAGGTGGTCGTGAAGAAAGCCGATCGCAAGATGTATCTTGTCAGCGGGCAGTCCGTCCTGCGTTCATACGAGATCGACCTTGGCAACCAGCCCGTGGGTCCAAAGCAGTACGAAGGCGACGGTCGTACGCCAGAAGGACTTTATTTCATCGACCGGAAGAACCCCCGCAGCCGATACCACCTGTCGCTGGGGATCTCGTATCCATCAAGCACCGATGTCGCACGCGCCGCGATGGCGGGCCTGCGCCCGGGTGGCGACATCATGATCCACGGTCTCGGCCCGGAAGGGCGTGCCCTGAACCGTCCGGATTGGACTGCCGGTTGCATCGCCGTGTCGGATGAAGAGATCGAGGAGATCTACGCCATGCTTGGTCCTGGCGTTCCGATCTTCATCTATCCCTGATCTGCCGGTTGTTGCGGCCTCGATCAGGCTTCGGTACGGGCTGCAGAATGACAAGAGCCCCGGAATTTCTTCCGGGGCCTTTTCTTTGCGTTTCGCCGGATCAGAGGCCGGGCGCAGATGCCACGTTGAAGCCACCTGCGGCCATCGGGCTGTAGGTCGTGTTCGACCCGGTCAGGAGGGTCCACCAGATTTTGCCCGAGGGCTCCTGATACCAGCCGATACCGAATTCGGTGGCGCGCGGGTCCATGATGACGTCGCGCGTGTCGCGATTCTGCATCCATGCGTTCAGAGTGGTGATCTCGTTCTCATACGTCTCCGAGATGTTCTCACCGATCAGATGGCCCACGTAGCCCTGACGGCGGATCCGGTCGAGCGGGGACGAGCCGTCCGAACCGAAATGCCAGGCACGGTTCTGCGCGGCCATGTCGCGGGAATGCGCCTTGGCTGCCACGTCCAGCATCGGGCTTTGGGTCAACGGTGCGGCGCCGACATTGGCGCGCAATGCGTTGACCTGGCCAGCGACGCGGCCGGGAATTTCAGCCTCTTCGCGCGCCGTGATCTTGTAGGCGACGGGCAGCGGCTGGCCATCGGGGCCGAGCTGCGGCTGCTGCGACTGGCAGGCCGTGAGTGCCAGGACCGAGACCAGCGCAAGGGTCGATAATTTCAGCATGTCTTTTCTGTCCCGCAAGAGATTTTGCGCCAGCCATACAAAAGCCCGGCCCACCCTTCAAACCCAAGATTGCGTGAGCGCAACAGACTGCGGCGCAGATGCGACAATGACAGGAGTTTGAATTGCAAGAATGGCGCGGCAGGCGTAATTCCGCCAGTTGGAAAACTCATCTCAAATCGGGCAGTGTCGGCCACTTCGCGTGGCCCAAGAAATGTTCAGGAGCGAAACATGATCAACAAGACGAATCCGGTCTCGCGCCGGAGGTTTCTGTCCAGCTCGGTGGCGCTCGGCGCAGCCGGATTGGCCGCACCCGCCCTCGCCCAGTCGATGGATCCCTATACCGGCCAGGCGCTGCAAGGCACGGGCGGCGGCGCCACGCCGGACGCGGGCATGGTGCAATTTGACAACACGCAGGATTCGCGTCGCAACATCTCAAGCTTCCGGATGCAGGACTGGCAGCCCTATTTCAGCAACCTGACCAATGGTGCGATCCTGGTCGACCTGACCTCGCGCGCCCTTCACTACTGGTCCGAAGACCAATCGGTCTACAAGCTGTTCCCGACCTCGGTCCCGGTCAGCGCCGATCTGACCCGCACCGGTCGGACCGAGATCATCAAGAAGGTGAAGGGCCCGACCTGGTCACCGACCCCCGAGATGAAGAAGCGCAACCCCGAATGGCCCGACTTTGTGCCGGCCGGCCCCGACAACCCGCTCGGCACGCATGCGCTGTGGCTGAGCTGGCAATATTACCGTATCCACGGCACGCACGACACGCGCAAGATCGGCCGTAAGTCGTCCAATGGCTGCATCGGACTTTACAACGAACATATCCAGCAGCTTTACGACCTGACCACGGTCGGCACGCAGGTGCTGCTGATCTAAGGCCTATCGCGCGAAGACAAAAAAGGCCCCATCAGGGGCCTTTATCACGCCTGAAAACCCCGATCAGATCCAGCCGCTGAGATTTTCGGTGATGATGGTCGTCAGAACGTTCAGATGATCGGGCTCGGCGTTCAGGCAGGGAACATAGGTGAACTCCTTGCCCCCGGCATGGATGAACGCCTCGCGGATCTCGCCCTGGATTTCCTCGAGCGTCTCGATGCAATCGGCCGAAAAGGCGGGCGAGATCACGGCGATTTCGGTGATCCCCCGCTTCGCAAGCTCGGCGACATGCTCGACCGTATAGGGGCGCAGCCATTCTTCGCGGCCAAAGACCGACTGGAAGGTCGTGTCGATGACGTCTGGCGCCCAGCCCAGTCGCTCACCCAGGAGGCGCGATGTCTTCTGGCACTGACAATGGTAGGGGTCGCCCTGCATCAGGTAGCGTTTGGGCATGCCGTGATAGCTGGCCACGAGCTTGCGCGGGGTCCGACCGCCCAGCGTGCGCTGCACCGAGGCCGCGAGTGCCTCGATATAGTCGGGCCGGTCGAAATAAGGCGCGACTGTCCTGGATGAGGGCTGCCAGGTCTGCTTCATCAGCGCGCGGAAGAACTGGTCATTCGCCGTCGCCGAGGTCGCGCCGGCATATTGCGGATAGAGCGGGAAGAACAGGATCCGGTCGCAGCCTGCCTTGACCAGCCGATCGACCACCGCCTCGGTCGAGGGATTGCCGTAGCGCATGCAGTAATCAACGATGACCCGGTCGCCCCAAAGGGCAGCCGCGCGTTCGCGCAGGCCGGCGACCTGCTCTTTCGTGATCGTCATGAGCGGGCTTTCATTGGCCTCTTCATTCCAGATCGTCTTGTAATTCGCCCCCGAGCTGAAGGGCCGCTTCGTCAGAACGATCCCCTGCAGGATAGGCTGCCATTTCCATCGCGGCAGATCGATGACGCGCTTATCCGACAGGAACTCATTCAGATAGCGCCGCATCGACCAGTAATCCGTCCCGTCCGGCGTTCCCAGATTGGCGACCAACACGCCGATACGGCGCGTCGGAACTTTCGGGTGATTGGCCGGGGCATGTTCAACAAGGGTCATTCGTGGCTCTTTCTCAGGCTGGATAGCGCATCGGCCAGCGACATCTTGGCCGAGCCGGGGCGAAGCGGCTTCTGCTGGCTTTCGTCAGGTGCCCATCCGGTCAGAAAAACCAGGTCGAATGTCGCGCGAATACGCTGCGGATCATCAGGATCCGGATAATCTTCGGAATAGATCTGGGCGGCGCGTAACAGAACGTCTCGGCGCGTCGGGCGACGCATGCGGCCGGCGAGGGCGTTGACCTCTGCCATGCCGCGCAGGTCGCTCGCCAGATGGAACAGGTTTCGATAGCTCACCGTCTGCGTGATCTGGTCGGCCACCGGCAGGGAAAGCCCACCGCGGTTCAGAAGCGCGCCCAGGTCCCTGATCTCACCCATCGGCAGTATCCGGGGCGACAAGCCCGCGGCGACCTCGGCTTCGGCGCGGGTCAGGACGTCGCGCAATTCGCCAAGCGTCCGCCCGCCCGGGCATGCGGCGATGAACAGCCCATCGGCTCGCAGGGCGCGCGCGCATTGCGCGATCTGGCCAACCGGGTCCTCGGCCCAATGCAGGGCCATGGCATGGATCACCAGATCATGCGCGCCGGGTTCAAGGTCAAGCTCGGGGCTGTCTTCGACGATCTTCGCGCCAGGAAAGGCATCGGCCCAGAAGGCAGGCATCCCGGTGACGATCGCCACATCGCCAAATGAGCGGTTCACCTCGGCCAGCCTGTCCTCGATTTCGTCCGCAACCAGGCGATGCAGAAAATCGACAGGTCCCAGACGATCTGCACGGCTGCGATTGCGCAGAAGCGCGGCTCGGTCGATCAATGAAGTTACAGGGTTTTTGCGAGCAATCGTCATGGTCGCGCACAATAAGGGGCTTCTGGATCTGATGAAAGGCGGATTGCGGATGATCTTTCCCCCGCACTGCCTCTGCTGCGGCGAGACGGTGTCCGAGGAAGGCGGGCTTTGCCCTTCATGCTGGAACGAGGCCAGTTTCATCAGCGGTTCGGCCTGTTCGCGTTGCGGCATTCCCCTTCCCGGGGATGGGGTTGACGACGAAGAGGAATCCGGCCCACTGGTCTGCGACGAATGCCTGCACATTTCGCATCCCTGGGTGCGCGGTCGCGCTGCCATGGTCTATGAAGGCACCGGACGGAAGCTCACGCTCATGCTCAAGCACGGCGACCGGCTGGATATCGTGCCGACGCTGGGCGACTGGGTTGCCCGAGCCGCCGCGCCTCTTGTCCGACCCGATATGCTTGTGATCCCGGTTCCGGTCCACATCCGGCGCCTGCTGCGCAGAAAATACAATCAGGCCGCGCTGCTTGCAGACCGCGTGGCGCGAGTTCACAGCCTTGAACATCTGCCCTATGCGCTGAGGCGGCTGCGACACACCCCGATGCAGGATCATGGCAGCGTTCGGGACCGCTTCGCCAATGTCGAGGACGCGTTCGGACTTGAACGCAAGTATTCGTCCGAGATCGAAGGCCGCGCGATCCTGCTTGTCGATGACGTGATGACCTCGGGCGCGACCCTTGCAACCGCTGCAGATGTGCTTCGCGCCGCCGGCTCCGGTCCGATATCGGTCGTGGTTCTGGCGCGAGCGGTCAAGGATGCCTAGATAGGGGCTGAACACGAAACTCCGAAAGTTGTGAAATGGCCAAGGTCGAGATCTATACCACCCCCACCTGCCCCTATTGCATTGCCGCGAAGACGCTTCTGAAAGGCAAGGGCGTCGCCTACGAGGAAACCGATGTCAGCCGTGATCCCGACCTGCGTGTAGCGATGACGCAGCGGGCTGGCGGTCGCCGCAGCGTTCCCCAGATCTTCATCGACGGCCAGCATGTGGGCGGCAGCGACGATATTCACCTGCTGGACCGTCAGGGAAAACTCGACGCGCTTCTTGGCCTTGCTGCATGAGCCTTGCGCCGATCACGGCGGGACTGGTCCAGCTTTGTGTTTCGGATGACCCCGAACGCAACCTCGACGATACCCGCGCGCTGATCCGCGAGGCCGCCGGGCGCGGCGCCAGTTTCGTCCTGACGCCCGAGGCGACGAACATCCTCAATGCCGACCGCGCGACGCAGGAGCGGGTCCTTTGCACTCAGGACAATGACCCGACCCTGGCGGCCCTGCGCGCCGAGGCGCGCGAACTGGGCGTCTGGCTGCTGATCGGCTCGCTTTCGCTCAAGACCGGCGATGGCGGCGACAACCGCTTCGCCAATCGCAGCTTCATGATCGCCCCCGACGGAGAAATCCGCGCGAGCTACGACAAGCTGCACATGTTCGACGTCACCGTATCAGAGACCGAATCCTATCGCGAATCCTCGGCTTTTCGGCCCGGCGCGCGGGCGGTCCTGGCCGACGGGCCGTGGCCCGTGGGGATGACGGTCTGCTACGATCTGCGCTTTCCCCATCTTTACCGGGACCTTGCCAAGGCGGGTGCGCAGGTGCTGACCGTCCCTGCCGCGTTCAACGACACGACGGGGGCGGCTCATTGGGAAGTGCTGCTGCGGGCGCGGGCGATCGAGACCGGCTGTTACGTGCTGGCCCCGGCGCAAACCGGCCTGCATGGCAATCATCTTTCCCCCGAGCGCAAGCCGCGACGCAGCCATGGCCATTCCCTTGCCGTGGACCCTTGGGGAAAGATCATCACGGATGCTGGAACCGAACGTGGCGTTTCGCTAGTTGTGCTTGACCCTGCCGCCGTTGTCGGGGCACGGTCCCGCATTCCATCCCTGACGCACGACCGAGTATACTCGGGACCATGAGAGACAAATGCCTGGCAAGCCCGTGGAACACCCTCCCACCAGCACCGAGGCTTCGGCCGACTCGCTGGCCGCGAGCCTGTTTTCCGAAGTTTTCATCGCCGACCAGCTCGCCCGCGACCTGATCGGAAAGGCCCTGCCCAAGGGCATGCAGATTTCTCATTTCTCGGTTCTGAACCTGCTCGCGCATCTGGGCGTCGAGCGCAGCCCGGCCGAACTGGCCGAAGCATTTCATGTCACGCGTGGAGCCATGACCAACACGCTATCGCGTTTGGAATGGGCGGGGCATATCCATATCAGGCCAGACTGGGACGATGCGCGGCGCAAGTTCGTCTCGATCAGCCCGGCAGGTCGCGCGGCAAGAGACGCCGCGCTGGCGGCATTCATGCCGCGAATCGGCGATGTCGTACGCGAAATCGGCTCGGACCGGGTCCGGGCGGCCCTGCCTGTGCTGCGCCTGCTGCGCCGCCAGCTTGAAGAGGCATTGCGGCAGGAAGAACGCTAGGCGTAGCTCACTCGGCGCGCAGCGCCGTCATAGCGTAATTCACCGACAGGTCGCGATGCGACAGCGACCAGCTCCATCCCAACGGGTTGAAGACCATCCCGCAGCGGTCGACGACCCTGAGGCCGGTGGCCTCGGTCATGGCGGCAAGCTCGTCGGGGGTGATGAAGCGATGCCAGTCATGCGTGCCCTTGGGCAGCCAGCGCATCACCCATTCGGCACCGATGATCGCCGCTCCAAAGCTGCGCATCGTGCGGTTCAGCGTGGACTGAATCAACATCCCTCCCGGCCTCACGAGGTCGCGGCAGGATGCAATGAACTCCGAAGGCTCGGCGACATGCTCGACGATCTCGAGAGCCATGACGATATCGTAGCTCTGGCCCTCGGCCAGCAGCGCCTCGGACGTGGTGGCGCGGTAATCGATCGCCAGACCCTGCTCTTTGGCGTGAAGCGCGGCGATCGCGATATTTCCCTCGGCCGCATCGGCACCGGTGACCGTCGCGCCCAGCCGCGCCAGCGGTTCGGACATCAGCCCCCCGCCGCAGCCGATATCCAGCACCGTCAGTCCCTCGAAGGGAAGCTCCGTATTGCGGTCACGCCCGAACTGCGCCGCAATCTGGGTCGTGACATAGTCCAGCCGCGTCGGGTTGAGCATGTGCAATGGCTTGAACTTGCCATGCGGGTCCCACCATTCCTGTGCCATAGCCTGGAATTTCGCGACCTCGGCCGGGTCGATACTGCTGGTTTGCGGTCTTTCGTTCATCTGGCCGTCCTTCGTATGGCGGGCGCCTTCGGGCCGTTATATAGTCGGGGAATGGACAGATTGGCAGGGCAAATCGGCGGCAATCCGTCGCAGGGGAAGCTGCACCCGATGGTCGAACCCTTCGACCAGCGTCAGATCGACGTCGGTGATGGGCATATTATTCACGTCGAGCAAAGCGGCCATCCGGAAGGCGTTCCGGTAATCGTTCTGCATGGGGGGCCAGGCGGTGGCTGCAGCCCCTATATGCGCCGCTTCTTCGACCCCAAGCATTACCGCGCGATCCTGTTCGACCAGCGTGGCTGCGGAAGATCCCGCCCCCATGCCGAGGTTGCGGCGAACACCACGCGCCACCTGGTTTCGGATATCGAGCAGATCCGCCGCGAACTCGGCATCGGAAAGGCCATCCTTTTTGGCGGCAGCTGGGGTGCCACGCTTGCGCTTGCCTATGCCCAGGCTCACCCAGAGGCAGCGCTTGCCCTGGTGCTGCGCGGGGTGTTCCTGGGCCGGCGCGCCGAGCTTGACTGGTTTTACGGCGGCGGCGTTGCCCGTTTCTTCCCGGACCGCTGGGCCGATTTCCTGAAGCCCATTCCGGTGGCGGAACGCGACGACTTAATCATGGCCTATCACAGCAGGCTATTCAGCAACGACCGGGGGCAGGAAATCCGCTATTCGCTGCCGTGGCTGCAATGGGAAAATTCGCTGGCCGGTCTTGAAATCTCGGGCGCGGGCCATGCCCCGCCGGATTATGCCCGCACCTTCGCCCGGCTCGAAAACCACTATTTTGCTCATGGCTGTTTTCTCGACGAAGGCCAATTGCTGCGCGACCGCCACCTGATCGAACATCTGCCTGCCTTCATCGTGCAGGGTCGCTATGACATGGTCTGCCCGCCCCAGACAGCCTGGGAACTGGCCGAGGGTTGGGAGAATGCCGAGCTTCGCATCGTGCCCGCATCTGGCCACGCGCTGAGTGAGCCGCGAATCGCTGCGGAACTTGTGCGTGTGATGGACGGTTTGCGAGATGCGACCCGCCGAAGCGGTCGCGTAGCCTGACGGTGAAACATGCTGTTCCTGACCTTCCTGATTGCCTGCGCGGCCGCTGGCGCCACTGGGATCATCTTTCAGCCCGGCGCTTGGTATGACGGGCTGAAGAAGCCGGGTTTCACCCCGCCTCGCTGGGCCTTTCCTGTCGCCTGGACCTCGATCTACATTCTGATCGCCTGGGCCGCCGCCCGACTGGCCCCGCTGCCTGGATCGGATATGGCGATGGCACTCTGGGCGGCGCAGATCGCGCTCAACACCTTGTGGACGCCGGTGTTTTTCGGTGCGCATCGCACGGGTTGGGCGATGGCGGTGATTGTCATTCTGTGGCTTGTCGTGGCGCGACTGACTGTTCTGGCCTTTGGGCTGGATGTCTGGGCAGGGGTGCTTTTGCTGCCCTATCTGATCTGGCTCTGCCTTGCCGCCGCACTGAATTTCAGCATCTGGCGAATGAACCGCCGGCGATAGATCGCAATCATGCGCGGCTTTTCCTTGCAAAACGCCAAGACTGCGCCTATATGACCCTCAACAGCGGCGCAGGTGTCCAAAACCTGCCCACCGATAAGACGTGCGGGCCGCTCAGGCCCGCTTTTTTTGTTTTGGGATACCGATCATGACCGACCTCATTGCCAAGACCGCCATCGACCGGCGCCTGGCCGAGATCATCTCGCCGGTGATCGAGGATCTGGGATTCGAACTCGTCCGCATTCGCCTGCAGGGCGGCAAGACCTCGACGCTGCAGATCATGGCCGACCGGCCCGAGGGCGGCATCAATGTCGATGACTGTGCCGATATCTCGACCGCCGTCAGCGCCGTGCTTGATGTCGAGGACCCGCTTGAAGACAATTATCACCTTGAGGTCAGCAGCCCCGGCATCGACCGGCCGCTGACCCGGCTCAAGGATTTCGAAACCTTCGAAGGCTACGAGGTCCGGCTTGAAACCAACCAGCAGATCGACGGGCGCAAACGCTTCAAGGGCACGCTGGCCGGTGTCGAGGGCGACGAGGTGCTGATCAATATCGAAGAGGCCGGAGCGATTCACACGATCGGTCTTAACTTCGACTGGCTGTCGGACGCGAAGCTTCTTCTGACGGATGAACTGATTGCCGAAATGCTGCGGCAAAAAAAGGAAGCGGGCGTTCAGATCGAAAATCTCGACGAATCCGCCTTTGACGAGATCGAAACAGAAGCCGGCGAAACCAACGCCGACGCGAAGGAGTGAGGAATGGCCATCACCTCTGCCAACCAGCTTGAGCTCTTGCAGACCGCCGAGGCGGTCGCCCGCGAGAAGATGATCGACCCCGATCTGGTGATCCAGGCGATGGAAGACAGCTTGGCTCGCGCCGCCAAGTCGCGCTACGGCAGCGAAATGGACATTCGCGTCCATATCGATCGCAAGACCGGCAATGCCACCTTCACCCGCGTACGCACCGTGGTCGAGGATGACGCGGTCGAGAACTATCAGGCGCAACTGACCGTCAAGCAGGCCGAGCCCTACCTGGCCAACCCGCAGGTCGGCGACGAGATCGTCGATCAGGTTCCGCCGGTCGAACTGGGCCGCATCGCCGCGCAATCGGCCAAGCAGGTCATCCTGCAGAAGGTTCGCGAGGCCGAACGGGATCGCCAGTACGAAGAATTCAAGGACCGCGCCGGGACCATCATCAACGGCGTCGTCAAGCGCGAGGAATATGGCAACATCATCGTCGATGTGGGCCGTGGTGAAGCCATCCTGCGCCGCAACGAGAAGATCGGCCGCGAAAGCTATCGCCCCAACGACCGCATCCGGGCCTATGTCAAGGATGTGCGTCGCGAAAGCCGTGGCCCGCAGATCTTCCTGTCGCGCACCGATCCGCAGTTCATGGCCGAATTGTTCAAGATGGAAGTGCCGGAAATCTATGACGGCGTGATCGAAATCAAGGCCGTGGCCCGTGATCCGGGCTCGCGCGCGAAGATCGCCGTGATCAGCTACGACAACTCGATCGACCCGGTCGGCGCTTGCGTCGGCATGCGCGGCAGCCGCGTTCAGGCCGTCGTGGGTGAGCTTCAGGGCGAAAAGATCGACATCATTCCGTGGTCGGACGACCAGGCGACCTTCCTCGTGAACGCGCTGCAACCGGCCGAAGTGGCGAAAGTCGTGTTCGATGAAGACGCCGCGCGTATTGAAGTTGTCGTCCCCGATGAACAACTAAGCCTTGCGATCGGCCGTCGTGGTCAGAACGTGCGTCTGGCTTCGCAGCTCACCGGTCTGGACATCGACATCCTGACCGAGGAAGAGGAATCGAAGCGTCGTCAGGCAGAGTTCAACGCCCGCACGAAGCTGTTCATGGACGTTCTGGATCTGGACGAGTTCTTTGCCCAGCTTCTGGTGGCCGAAGGCTTCACGAACCTCGAAGAGGTCGCCTATGTGGACCTGGACGAACTGACCTCGATCGAGGGCGTCGACGAAGGCACCGCCGAGGAGCTTCAGACCCGCGCTCGTGAAAACCTTGAGGCTGCAAGCCGCGCCGCACTTGAAAATGCCCGCGCGCTTGGTGCCGAGGACAGCCTGATCCAGTTCGAGGGACTGACCCCGCAAATGGTCGAGGCCCTGGCAAAGGACGACGTGAAGACGCTGGAAGACTTTGCGACCTGCGCCGACTGGGAACTGGCCGGCGGCTGGACCACGCAGAACGGCCAGCGCGTCAAGGACGAAGGCATCCTCGAACCCTTCGAGGTGTCTCTGGAAGAGGCGCAGACCATGGTGATGACCGCCCGCGTGATGCTGGGCTGGGTCGATCCGACCGAAATGGAATCAGCCGAAGAGGCTGAGGTAACCGAAGACAAGGAGGCCGGGGTGTAACGCCCCGGGAGACAGATGACACGCGGGGGCCGGACAAAGGACCGCGAGACGCCCGAACGGCGCTGCATCGTGACGGGCGAGACCCAACCCAAGGCGGGTCTGATCCGCTTTGTGGCCGGCCCCGACGCGATCGTCGTGCCTGACCTGGCCGAAAAGCTACCTGGACGTGGCTTTTGGGTGATTGCCGACAAAAATGCCTTGGACAAGGCCGCGGCAAAGGGCATGTTCTCGCGCGGAGCAAAGGCGCAGGTCTCTGCTCCGCCAGAATTGCTCGAGATGATCGAGACAGGGCTTGCAAAACGTGTGACCGACACGCTTTCGCTGGCTCGCAAGGCCGGCCTGGCAGTGGCCGGTTTCGAAAAGGTCAAGGACTGGCTGGCAGGCGGCAGGGCAAAAGTCCTGCTTCAGGCCAGTGACGGATCGGACCGCGGCAAAGGCAAGCTCTGGACCCCGCCCGGCGGGCGTTGGTTCGGCTGCCTCACCGCATCAGAATTGGGTTTGTCCTTTGGGCGCGATCATGTCATACACAGCGCGCTTGCGCCGGGGCGCCTGACCGACATGTTGATCAGGGACGCGAGCAGACTGACGGGTCTGCGCGGGCATGACGGCGGTGTTTCCGCCGGGAAGGAATGAAGATCGGAATGAGCGATACTGACGGAAAGAAACCCCTGGGTCTTGGTGGCGGCTCCGGTCGTTCTGGCCAAGTGAAGCAAAGCTTCAGCCACGGTCGGACCCATAATGTCGCGGTCGAGGTCAAACGCAAGCGCGTCGTCGTGCCGGGCAAATCCGGTGCGGCAGCGGGCGGTTCGCGTTCGGGCTCTCCTTCTGCTGTCGGCGGCGATCCTTCGAAGCGCCCCGCCGGCATCTCGGATGCCGAGATGGAGCGCCGTCTGGCCGCCCTGCGCGCCGCCAAGGCCCGCGAGGTCGAAGAGGCCGCCCAACGCGAGGCCGAGGAAAAGGCCCGCGAGGAAGAGCGCGAGCGTCGCCGCCTCGAGATGGAAGCCAAGGAACGCGAAGAGCGTGAGCGCGAGGAAGCGCTTCGGCTGAAGGCCGAAGAGGACGAACGCCGCGCCCGCGAAGCCGAACTTCGCGCCCAGAAGAAGGCCGAGGTCTCGAAGCCCAAGACCGAGACGCGCCCTGCCCCGACCGACCGCGCGTCAGTCGAGGCCGCCGCCGCACGTGCCGAAACCAAGGGCGTCGCGCCGACCACGCCGCGCAAGACCGAGCGGGAGCGCGACACGCGCAGCACCGATGATCGCGACAACCGCAACAAGGGCCGCGACGACAGCCGCCGCACCGGCAAGCTGTCGCTGACCCAGGCTCTGGACGGCGAAGGCGGGCGGCAGCGCAGTCTTGCCGCGATGAAGCGCAAGCAGGAAAAAGCCCGTCAGAAGGCCATGGGCGGCAATCAGCGTCAGGAAAAGCAGGTGCGCGAAGTGCAGCTGCCCGAGACGATCCTGGTTTCCGAACTGGCGAACCGGATGGCCGAGCGCACCCCTGATGTCATCAAATCGCTGATGCGCATGGGCATGATGGTCACCGCGAACCAGGCCGTCGACGCCGATACCGCCGAACTGGTCATCGACGAATTCGGCCATCGCGCCGTCCGCGTGTCGGATTCGGATGTCGAACAGGTCATCGACCAGGTCGAGGACAAGCCGGAGGACCTGCAGTCCCGCCCGCCGGTCGTGACGATCATGGGCCATGTCGACCACGGCAAAACCTCGCTTCTGGACGCGATCCGCAAGGCGAACGTCGTTTCGGGCGAAGCCGGGGGCATCACCCAGCATATCGGTGCCTATCAGGTGAAGACTGAATCCGGTGCCGTGCTGACCTTCCTCGATACGCCCGGCCACGCCGCCTTCACCTCGATGCGCGCCCGCGGTGCGCAGGTGACGGATATCGTCGTTCTTGTCGTTGCCGCCGATGACGCGGTGATGCCGCAGACGGTCGAGGCGATCAACCACGCCAAGGCAGCCAAGGTGCCGATGATCGTGGCGATCAACAAGGTCGACAAGCCGGCCGCCGATCCGCAAAAGGTCCGCACGGCCCTGCTGCAGCACGAAGTCGTCGTCGAGGCGATGTCGGGCGACGTGCAGGATGTCGAGGTTTCGGCCAAGACCGGTCAAGGCCTGGACAACCTTCTGGAGGCCATCGCGCTGCAAGCCGAGATCCTCGAACTGACGGCGAACCCCGAACGCGCCGCTTCCGGTGCCGTGATCGAGGCCAAGCTGGATGTGGGCCGCGGCCCGGTCGCGACGGTTCTGGTGCAAAACGGCACCCTGAAGCGCGGCGACATCTTCGTGGTCGGCGAGCAATGGGGCAAGGTGCGTGCGCTGATCAACGATCAGGGCGAGCGTGTCGACGAAGCCGCTCCTTCGGTTCCCGTCGAGGTCCTGGGCCTGAACGGCACGCCGGAAGCGGGTGACGTGCTCAACGTCGTCTCGACCGAGGCACAGGCCCGCGAGATCGCGGATTACCGCGAGCAGGCTGCCAAGGACAAACGCGCTGCCGCTGGTGCCGCGATCACGCTCGACCAGATGCTGGCGAAGGCCAAAGCCGACCAGAACGTCGCCGAGCTTCCGGTCGTCGTCAAAGCCGACGTGCAGGGTTCCGCCGAAGCGATCGTTCAGGCGCTGGAAAAGATCGGCAACGACGAAGTCCGTGTGCGCGTGCTGCATTACGGCGTCGGCGCGATCACCGAATCGGATATCGGTCTGGCCGAAGCGAGCCAGGCCCCGGTCATCGGCTTCAACGTCCGCGCCAATGCGCCGGCCCGCAATGCCGCGAACCAGAAAGGTGTCGAGATCCGCTATTACTCGATCATCTACGATCTGGTCGACGACATCAAAGCGGCGGCCTCGGGCCTGCTTTCGGCCGAAGTGCGCGAGAACTTCATCGGCTATGCCGAGATCAAGGAAACCTTCCGGGTCTCGGGCGTCGGCACCGTCGCAGGCTGCCTTGTCACCGAGGGCGTGGCCCGTCGTTCGGCCGGTGTTCGCCTGCTGCGCGACAACGTGGTGATCCACGAAGGCACGCTGAAGACGCTCAAGCGCTTCAAGGACGAGGTCAAGGAAGTCCAGTCCGGTCAGGAATGCGGCATGGCTTTCGAGAATTACGACGATATTCGCAAGGGCGATGTCATCGAGATCTTCGAACGGGAAGAAGTCCAGCGACAGCTCTGATCGGCTGCGCAAGGGACGGAATGGAAGGGCGGGCGCATTTTGCGCTCGCCCTTTTTAACATGATCTGTCGAGTGGAATGGATATGCGCGCTTCTCTGCGCGCCGAAATGGAAACGGGGCCCCCTGATGGAGACCCCGTTTCGATTTCATGGTACTGCAAATGCCTGCTTGCTTATGCAGCCAGCACGGGCTTGCCTTCGTAGGTCTTGGTCCCGACGCGCACAACGATGTTGCCGTTCGACCCCTGACGCTCAAAGACTCCTTGGACAGAGATGCAGCTACCTATCGTAATGGTGCGAATCATGTCCGGCTCCCTCCTACTCACAATTTCATTGTTGCCACAAAATCGTTAAGTTTTAACTAATTTTGTGTAACAGCCCGGCAGAATAAAAATTCTGTGCGGTTTCTGTTGTTCATGAGCTTCATATCCAGTCTCTGAGGACAGGAATCAAGGGGATATCGGCCGGTGGCATGGGGTAATCGCGCAAATTAGATGCATTCACCCAGGTTATGCTCTGACCCTCTTGCGGGATTGGAACGCCCTCCCACTTGCGGCAGGCGTAGAGCGGCATGAGAAGGTGGAAGCTTTCATAGCTGTGGCTGGCAAAGGTCAGCGGGGCCAGGCAGGAGTTCCAGGTCCTGATGCCCAGCTCTTCTTCCAGTTCGCGGATCAGAGCCGCCTCGGGCGTTTCTCCGGGTTCGACCTTGCCTCCCGGAAATTCCCACAGACCGGCGAGCGACTTACCCTCGGGGCGCTGCGCAAGAAGCACGCGGCCGTCCCTGTCGATCAGGGCCACGGCCGCCACAAGAACCACCTTCATGAACGGTAATCGGCGTTGATGTCGATATAGCCATGGGTGAGGTCGCAGGTCCAGACCGTGCGCTTGGCCTTGCCCAGGCCAAGGTCGACGCCGAGAACCAGGTGATCCTGCTTCATATAGGCGCTGGCCGCCGCCTCATCATAGGACGGAGCGCGCCAGCCATTCTCGGCCAGGATCATGTCGCCGAAGCGAATGGTCAGGCGATCACGATCGGCCTGCGCCCCCGACTTGCCGACGGCCATGACCACGCGCCCCCAATTCGCATCCTCGCCCGCGATCGCGGTCTTGACCAACGGAGAGTTTGCGATGGCCATGGCGACGCGATGCGCGTCCTGAACACTCGCCGCACCGGTGACATTGACCTCGACGAATTTCGTCGCGCCCTCACCGTCCTTCACGACCTGGTGCGCCAGGTCCGTCATCACCTCGCCAAGCGCCTTCGTGAACGCCCGCGCGGTCGCTGAGCGCATGTCCGTGATCGGTTCGGCCTCGGACTTGCCCGTCGCGGCCAGGATCAGCGCATCCGAGGTGGACGTGTCGCTGTCCACCGTGATGGCGTTGAACGTCGTTTCGAGCTGCTTTGACAACAGGCGCTGCAACAGTCCCGGTTCGACCATCGCATCCGTAAAGATGTAGACCAGCATCGTCGCCATGTCGGGCGCGATCATGCCCGAGCCCTTTGCGATGCCGACGATATTGATCGTGCCGCCTTCGGCCTTGAAGCTTGCCTTGGCCCCTTTCGGAAAGGTGTCTGTGGTCATGATGGCATTTGCCGCAGCGGCAGCGCCGTCCTCACTAAGGTTGGCGCCAAGATCACCGATGATGGCGGTGATCCGGTCGGCCGGCAGCGGCTCTCCGATCACGCCGGTCGATGACGAAAAGACGCGGCTGCGCGGGATCGACAGAACAGAGGCGACCCCGCCCGTCACCTTGTCGACCGAATCCTGCCCGTTCCGCCCGGTAAAGGCATTGGCGTTGCCCGAGTTCACGATGATCGCAGCGCCCTGGCTCAGATCCTGTTTGCCCGCAAGCTTGGCCTGGCAGTCAAGCACGCTGGCCGCCCGGGTCGAGGACTTGGTGAAAGCCCCGGCAATCGCCGTTCCCGGCGCAAGGCGCGCCAGCATCACGTCGGTCCGGCCCTTGTATTTCACGCCCGCCGCACCCGAGGCGAACTCGACACCGCGGATCACAGGAAGTTCCGGAAAACTCTTGGGGGCCAACGGCGAAACCGATTTGCCCTTTTTCGACTTCGAATCGATCCTGCTTTCGACCGAGGCTTCGAACTCGAGCGCGGTCTTTTTCAACTTCTGAAGTTTCTTCTTCAGTTTCTTCAGCCGTTCGGATTCACTCTGCTTGCCAGATTTTACCACGGCTCACTCCTCCAGAAGCTCAGTCTTCTTCAGCAGTTCGGGGCTGAGCCCTTCGGTCTTCTCGACCTTGGCTTCGGCGACACGCTTCTCGATCTCGGCCTGAACCTTGTCACGACGGATCTGGACCACCAGTTGATCCTTGACCTCTTCCATCGCGGGCGGGGTCACATCGCGCTGATCGACCAGCTTGATGACGTGCCAGCCGAACTGCGTTTCGACGGGCTCGGAGACCTCATCCTTTTTCAGCTTCTTCACGGCATCTGCAAAAGGCTGAACCATCTGTTCGGGCTGGAACCAGCCCAGGTCACCCTTGTTCGGTCCCGAACCAGGATCGGTCGATTTCTCGGCCGCAATCGCACCGAAATCTCCACCTTCCTCAAGCTGTTTTGCGATTTCTTCCGCCTCTTCCTTGGTGTTCACCAGGATGTGGGCCGCATTGTATTCGACCCTGGGTTCGGATTCTCCGCCGAAAACCTGCTCATATGCGGTCTTCAGCTCTTCTTCGCTCGGCTCGGCCTCGGCCACCTTCTCGAGCGCCGAACCGGCAAGATAGGCACGCCGTTCGATCTCAAGACCGATCTCGTCTCGCTTGCTCAGATCCTTGGCCGCAACCTGTGCTACGGCGGTCTGGCGGATCATCTGGTCCAGCATCAGATCCCACAAGGCGGTGTCAGGCAGCCCCTGCACGGATTGCGCATCCAACCCCTGCCGCATGGCGATCAACTGACCCAGCGTGATCGTTTCACCGTTGACGGTTGCAACGACGGTATCGGCATCCTCTGCAAAGGCAGGGGCGGCACCGATGGAGACGGAGACCAGAGCCGTGGCGGCAAGAAGCGATTTCAGCATCCTATTCCCTTTCCTGGGAGTGGTTCATTTCTAGCCCCAACGCAGCGCTGAACCGGCGCAAGCGTTGACAGTAAGGCATATGGGGCCTACATCCGGCTCAACCGAAAATGCGCGCCCGTCGCCATTTTTCCGGCCCATGTGATAGGGCATGGCGAATGGTGGCGGCAAGTGGGCGGAACGTCCCGCGCACCCCAGATACGCGATTTTGAAGGCTCACATGCTCGGCATCGGAAACTTGGCGAAACTGGTCTTTGGTACCCCCAACGACCGCAAGGTAAAATCTGTCCGGCCGCTGGTCGCCCAGATCAACGCGTTGGAGGATAGCTTCCGTGCGATGTCCGACGCGGACCTGATCGGAAAGACCCGCGAATTGCAGGGTCGGGCACAAGCTGGCGAAGACCTCGACAAACTCCTGCCCGAGGCGTTTGCGAACTGCCGCGAGGGTGCGCGCCGCGCGCTTGGCCTGCGCGCCTTCGACACCCAGCTCATGGGCGGGATCTTCCTGCATCAGGGAAACATCGCCGAAATGAAGACGGGCGAAGGCAAGACGCTGGTCGCGACCTTCCCGGCTTACCTCAACGCACTTGCGGGCAAGGGCGTTCATGTCGTGACCGTGAACGACTACCTCGCCAAACGGGACGCCGAATGGATGGGCAAGGTCTTTGCCCATCTCGGCATGACCACGGGTGTCGTATATCCCTTCCAGCAGGACGAGGAAAAGCGCGACGCCTACAAGGCCGACGTGACCTATGCCACGAACAACGAACTGGGCTTCGACTACCTGCGCGACAACATGAAGGGCTCGATCGACCAGATGGTCCAGCGCGGCCATTTCTTCGCGATCGTCGACGAGGTCGATTCGATCCTGATCGACGAGGCGCGGACACCGCTGATCATCTCGGGCCCTTCGCAGGACCGCAGCGATCTTTACCGCACGCTCGATGCGTTCATGCCCGAACTGACGCCCGAGCATTTCAAGCTGGACGAAAAGGCACGCAACGCCACCTTCACCGAGGAAGGCAACGAGTTCCTTGAAAAGCGCCTTCAGGCAGCGGGCGTGCTGCCCGAGGGGCAGACGCTTTACGATCCCGAATCCACGACGATCGTCCACCACGCCAATCAGGCGATGCGCGCCCACAAGCTGTTCCATCGCGATCAGCAATACATCGTGCGTGACGATGAGATCGTCCTGATCGACGAATTCACCGGCCGGATGATGAAGGGCCGCCGCCTGTCCGATGGCTTGCACCAGGCGATCGAGGCCAAGGAAGGCGTCCAGATCCAGCCCGAGAACGTGACGCTGGCCTCTGTCACCTTCCAGAACTACTTCCGCCTCTACGGAAAACTGGGTGGCATGACCGGCACCGCCGCGACCGAGGCCGAGGAGTTCGCCGAGATCTACAAGCTGGGCGTCGTCGAGGTCCCGACCAACCGCCCGATCCAGCGGATCGACGAACATGACCGCGTCTACCGCACCGCGACCGAGAAATACGCGGCCGTGCTGGAGGCGATCAAGGAAGCCCATGCCAAGGGTCAGCCCATGCTGGTCGGCACCACCTCGATCGAAAAGTCCGAGATGCTGTCCCAGATGCTGACCCAGGCCGGCATCCCGCACAACGTCCTGAACGCGCGTCAGCATGAGGCCGAGGCCCATATCGTCGCCGAGGCAGGCAAGCTGGGTGCCGTGACCATCGCCACCAACATGGCTGGCCGTGGGACCGACATCCAGTTGGGTGGCAATGTCGAAATGAAGGTCATGCAGGCTCTGGCCGCCGATCCCGAAGCAAACCCCGACGAGTTGCGCGCCCGGATCGAAGCCGAACACGCCAATGACAAACAGGCCGTTCTGGATGCAGGCGGGCTTTTCGTGCTGGCCACGGAACGCCATGAAAGCCGCCGCATCGACAACCAGCTGCGCGGCCGGTCGGGCCGCCAGGGGGACCCCGGACGCTCGCTGTTCTTCCTGTCGCTGGAAGACGACCTGATGCGGATTTTCGGTTCCGAGCGTCTGGACAAGGTGCTTTCGACGCTGGGCATGAAGGATGGCGAGGCGATCGTTCACCCTTGGGTCAACAAGTCGCTGGAACGCGCCCAGGCGAAAGTCGAGGGCCGCAACTTCGACATCCGCAAGCAGCTTCTGAAATTCGACGACGTGATGAATGACCAGCGCAAGGCGATCTTCAGCCAGCGTCTCGAGATCATGCACACCGAAGAGGTCGACGAGGTTGCAGCCGACATGCGCCACCAGGTGATCGACGATATCGTCGACGAATTCCTGCCGCCGCGCGCTTATGCCGAGCAATGGAACATCGAAGGTCTTAAGGCCGCCATCGTCGATCGGCTCAACATGGATCTTCCCGTGAAGGAATGGGCCAGCGAAGATGGCGTTGACCAAGAGGGTATGCGTGAGCGCATCCAGCGCGAGGTCGACGGCTACATGGCCCAGAAGGCCGAACAGTTCGGCATCGACAACATGCGCCAGATCGAAAAGCAGGTGCTTCTGCAACAGATCGACGCGAAATGGCGCGAGCATCTCGTGACGCTGGAACATCTGCGCTCGGTCGTGGGCTTCCGCGGCTATGCGCAGCGCGACCCGCTGTCGGAATACAAGACCGAAGCCTTCCAGCTGTTCGAGACCATGCTTGATGGGCTGCGCTTCGACGTAACCCAGCAACTGGCGCGCATCCGCCCGCTGTCCGATGCGGAACGCGAACAGATGATGCGCGACTACCAGCAGCAGATGGCTGCCTCGCAGGCGCAGATGCAGCCCGAACACGAAGAGGCCGAGGGCGGCGAGGTTTCAGGCCGCGTCGCAGGATTTGAGGAAACCGACCCGAGCACCTGGGGCAACCCTTCCCGAAACGATCCCTGTCCGTGTGGTTCGGGGCAGAAGTTCAAGCACTGCCACGGCGCACTGGTCTGAGGTCAATCACAAGCAAAAGGGGCCCTGGGGCCCCTTTTCGCATCGCGCCGAAGCATGGTTCAGTCCGGCACCAGCATGTAGCCCGTTCCTCGCACGGTCTGCAGGTAGCGCGGCTCTTTCGGGTCGGGCTCGATCTTGCGCCGCAGACGCGTGATCTGGACGTCAATCGCCCGCTCGGAGTTCTCGCCAGCCTCATCCGATGGGCTTCGTCCCAGATCCTCGATCAGTTCGGATCGGCTGACCGCCTGGCGGGGCGTATCGGCCAGGCGCCGCAGCAGCGCCTGTTCGGTGCCGGTCAGACGCAGGGGCAGTTCCCCCTGCCAAAGCTCGCCCTTGTCCGCATCATAGCGCAGATGACCGATGGAGAGGAACTTCGGGCCCTTGCTCTCGGTTGCCGGAACCCGGCGCAGGATGGCCGCGATCCGCAAGAGCAACTCGCGCGGTTCGAAGGGCTTGGGCAGGTAATCGTCGGCACCGCTTTCCAGCCCCGAAATCCGGTCCTCCGTTTCGCCCTTGGCGGTCAGAAGCAGGATCGGCGTGGTCATGCGCTGACGCAGGTCGCGCGTCAGCGAAAACCCGTCCTCGCCCGGCATCATGACATCCAGGACGATGAGATCGAAATCAAGCCCAGACAGCAACCGCCGGGCATGGGCGGCATCGCGCGCGGTCGAGACAAGAAAGCCGCTTCGCACCAGAAAGCGCCGCAGCAGGCTGCGGATCCGCTCATCATCGTCGACGACCAGGATATGGGCCTGGGGCTGGTCTTGGTGTGTCATTTCGGGTCTGAGAGATCCTTCAGGGCATTGAATTGCCGCAGGGTATCACGGTCCATCATTGCCTCAAGCACCAGACGAAAGCCGGCGACGGCCTGGGGGCCGGCCGCCCGATACGCGGCACGCATCCGGGCACGCTGCGTCTCGGACAGGCGACGCTCCAGGGACGCCCCCTTCTCGCTCAGGAAAAGCTGCCGCTCGCGCCGGTCGCGATGACCGACACGGCTTTCGACCAGCCCATCTTCGATGAGCGTCCGAAGGACACGGTTCAGCGATTGCTTGGTCACGCCCAGAACATCCAGCAGCGCCGTCACCGTCAGTCCGGGCTCGCGGTGGATGAAATGCAGCGCGCGGTGGTGGGCGCGACCATAGTCCATGTCGGCCAGGATCAGGTCCGGATCGGCAGTGAAGGCCCGGTAGGCGAAGAACATCGCCTCGATGCCTCGGCGCAGTTGCTCATCCGTCAGAAACAGGAGATTCTCACCACCGACGGGTGCAATGCCGACTTTGTTCTGCATGGTTTCCCCGTATTGCATGGCTCTTATTACGTCAGACTTGTTGACTTTCCAATCACCAATGGATAGCTCAAACCCTGAGTTGCGCAACTTTATATGCGGATACTGGCAAGATGGCGCAACAATCTGAAAAACAGACCGGCCGGAGGACAAAATGGCAGGCGCTTACGACGATCGTGACGGCAAAATCTGGATGGATGGCAAGCTTGTGGAATGGCGCGATGCCAATGTTCACATTCTGACCCACGGCCTGCATTACGCAAGCTCGGTATTCGAGGGCGAGCGCTGCTATAGCGGCAAGATTTTCAAGGGCCATGAGCATTCGCTTCGACTGATCGAATCGGCCCGCCTGCTCGATATGGAATCGCCGTATACGGCCGAGGAAATCGACGCGGCAAAGGAAGCGGTCCTTGCGGCGAACGGCTTCACCGATGCCTATGTGCGTGCCGTGATGTGGCGGGGATCGGGTGAGGATATGGGCGTCTCCGCCTCACGCAACCCGGTGCGCTTGGCCATCGCGGCCTGGGAATGGGGCAACTATTACGGCGATGCGAAATGGCAGGGCGCCAAGCTCGATATCGCGAAATGGAAACGCCCGAGCCCGGAAACCATCCCGACCGCCGCCAAGGCCGCCGGTCTTTACATGATCTGCACCATGTCCAAGCACGCGGCCGAGGCCAAGGGTTGCTCGGATGCGCTGTTCATGGACTGGGAAGGCTATGTTGCCGAAGCCACCGGCGCGAACGTCTTCTTCATCAAGGATGGCGAAGTCCACACCCCGCTGGCCGACCGCTTCCTGAACGGCATCACCCGCCAGACCATCGTGCAGATGCTGAAAGACAAGGGCGTTACCGTGCACGAGCGCCGCATCAAGCCCGAAGAACTGGACGGCTTCCAGGAATGCTTCCTGACTGGCACCGCTGCCGAAGTGACCCCGGTCGGCCAAATCGGAGACTGGCATTTCCAGGTCGGCCAGTTGACCCGCGACATCGCCGCGGATTACGAAACGCTGGTCCGCGCCTGATCCGAGCGATCCCGTGACACCAGACCGGCCGCGCCATCATGGCGCGGCCGGTTTGCATTCCCGCATGTGATTTCCCGGATCAGACGGTATGTCCGCGTTCGATCCTGGCGTATTCTGCAACGCGGCGTCCACTCGCGGCATCCTCCTTGCCCGCAGTCTTCTTCGGGCGGGAATGCAGCGCTCTGATCGATGGATGCTGTGCGGATTCGCGCTCTTGCCGGGTGTAGTTGCGCACGCGGCCAGAGCCAGTTTCGTGCGTCTTGTCAGCAATATGCCTGGTCATTGCACCAACTCCCCCTTTTTGGTGGAAGGCACTCTAGCACGGATCCAGGCCTATTTCACCCTGTCAAGCGGCCTTGATGCCAGGTGCGGCGGACAACATCGCGTGCAGGGCGACCGGATCGTCATTGGCGCGTAGCTTTCCGCGCAGATCCTGATCGCGCAAAGTCCGGGAAACCAGTGCCAGAGCCTTGAGATGGTCGACGCCCGAACTTTTCGGGGCGAGAAGGGCAAAGATCAGGTCCACCGGCTGTCGGTCGACGGCATCGAAATCCAAGGGCTTTTCAAGACGCAGGAACAGGCCCACGACGCGATCCAGACCATGCAGCCGGGCATGCGGAAGCGCAACACCGTGACCCACGCCGGTAGGGCCCAGCGATTCCCGTTCCTGCAATGCATCCAAGGTCTGGGCGGCGTCAACGCCGTAGACGCTTCGCGCCTGCTCGGCGATTTCCTGGAACAGCCTCTTCTTGCTCGTGCTCTGGGTCATCGTCCGCACTGCGGAGGGTGATAGAATGTCGCTGATTTGCATGTTGCCCGAAATTGTCCAAGTCCCGGTCACGGATTTCGCGACCGGGACAATTCATTTACCAGACTGCTCTGATACCCAGTCTAGCCCAAGTTGCGGGGATCGATCCAGCCCACGTTCCCGTCTTCCCGACGGTGGACCACGTTCACGCCCCCATGTTTTTCATTGCGGAACACCAGAAGAGGTGAGCCGGCCAACTCCATCTGCATCACCGCTTCTCCGACGGACAGCGTGGGAACACGCGTTTCCATCTCGGCGATGATCATGGGCTGCAGTCCATCCCCCTGCGATTCCCAATCGTCCTCGTCGGCGGCAAGGACATACATGCCCGCCTGTTCGAAGGCAACCGGCTCGGTCCTGTCCTTGTGATGGTCCTTGAGGCGACGCTTGTAGCGGCGCAGCTGCTTGTCCATCCGTTCCTTACACTGGTCAAAGGCCGCATAGATCTCGGTCGAGGCACCCTTGGCCTGCACGTTCAGCCCGGTCGAAAGATGCACCACGGCGTCACAAATGAATTCATGCGCGTTGCGGGAAAAAATGACGGTCGCGTCCGTCGGACGCTGGGAATATTTGTCTATCGTCTCGCCCAACTCGGTTTTCACATGCGTCGAGAGAGCATCCCCGACGTCAATCTGTTTTCCGCTGATCTGATAGCGCATGTTGGTCCGTCCTTTCGGTTGCCCGGCCTTGACTGAACGCCGCCCGCGGCATAGCCGACCGGGTTCGCAGGCGGGCTGAATATGCCCCGCCATATTCCCATTTGGTGATAGCCTGACGTTCCTGTCAACGGGCGCGAGATGTCGCAGGCCCGACATGGCGGATCAGTGCATGCGGAAAGTTTCGCCAAGATAGACCCGGCGGACCTGAGGGTCGTCAACGATCTCGGAGGTCGTTCCCGATTTCAGGACATGACCGTCATGCAGGATATAGGCACGATCCACGATCTCGAGTGTCTCGCGGACATTGTGATCGGTGATCAGCACACCGATGCCGCGGCTTTTCAGGTCGTGGACAAGGGCACGGATTTCGCCCACGGCAATCGGGTCGACGCCCGCAAAGGGTTCATCAAGCAGCAAGTAGGAAGGATTGGCGGCCAGACAGCGCGCGATCTCGACGCGCCTGCGCTCCCCGCCTGACAGGGCCATCGCAGAGGCATTGCGCAGATGCTCGATCGAGAATTCGCCCAGCAAGGTTTCCAGCCGATCGCGCCGGTGATGGGCATCCCTGCAAACAAGCTCGAGAACGGCCGTAATGTTCTGCTCGACCGTGAGCCCGCGAAAGATCGACATTTCCTGAGGAAGATAACCGATTCCCATCTGGGCTCGGCGATACATCGGCAAGGTCGTTGCATCCTGCCCGTCGATCAGCACCTGCCCCGAATCGGGCGCGACCAGCCCCGCGACACAGTAAAAGCAGGTCGTCTTGCCGGAACCGTTCGGACCCAGAAGGGCAACCACCTCACCCCGGTCGAGAGTCAGCCCGACTTCGCGGATGACGGGACGATTGCGATAGGATTTGCGCAATCCGCGAACCAAAAGTCCGCTTTCGGCTTTGTTTTGCCCGGACATCAGTTGCCTCCGGGCTGCAGGACGCTGCGCACCCTTCCGGCTGCGCTCGCCGAACCGGTCGCCAGGTTCACGGTCACGGTTTCACCCGCAAGCACGTTCTGACCCTGAGTCAGCAAAACATCCCCCCTCAGCACGACATTGCCGGATTCGACGTCGTAATCGGCGGTTTTCGCTTCGGCGGCGTCCGAGCCACTGGCGAGCGTGACATTGCCCTCGGCCTTCAGCGCGCTGATCCGGTCGCGGCTGTCGCTGGAATAGGTGACGGTCACGCGATCCGCCGAAAGGCGCATGCCTCCCTGCCCGATCAGAACGTTTCCGGAAAAGACGGCAAGACCGGTCTGCTGGTCGACCTGCAGCGAATCGGCCGTCACCTCGACCGGGGCCTTCACGTCCTGAGCATTGCCGAAACCCGTCGTCTGGGCCGAGGCAATCGAGGCAATCCCAAGCGAGATCACGAATGGCAGCAGGCCAAACCGGGTCATGCGTCTTCCTTTCCGCTGCCACCAGTGGCGACCCGACCAGCCCGGAAGGTCCCGGAAAGCATGGGTCATGGGCGGTATATCATCCGGACTCCGCCCTTCAAATCAAGAACCTGATCGGGGTCATCCTGATTCTTCGGACGCAACTCCATCCGGCCGGCCGTCATGTTGCCGAATGGCGCCAGAACGTTCACCTCGCGCTCGGCCTCGACGGTGCCTTCCACGATCGAGGCTTGAAATTCTGGCGCGGTCACAACCCAGCCATCGGCAGTCGTCATTCGCACCCCGTCCCTCAGCGAAAGATCATCGCCGACGATCTCGGCCGTGCCGGCGCTGATATCCGCGGCGCGCCCGTCCCTGGCCCGCAACGTCATGCGAACGGAGCTGACCAGCCCCTCATCCTGTCCGCTGCCAGGGGTCGCCTCGGTGCCCGATATCGTCAGCTGCGAACCATTCGAGGTCACGCCGGAATAGGTCGGATTGGTCACCGCCTGACGCTCGGCCAGTTCCTGCGGGTCCACGTTCGCATAGGGAATCGTCAGGTCGGGCTCTGGCTTGCGCGCGAGCAGGAACAGCACCGACAGGATTGCGAGCGCGGTCAGCGGCAGCAGCACCCGCAACCAGGCGACGATGCACGACCGCAACATGGCTCAGACGATCCCGGTTCGCAGGAAATCGTGGATGTGCAGCAGGCCAACCGGCATCCCCTTGTCGATGACGAACAGGCTGGTGATCTTGCGTCCCTGCATTTCGGCCAAGGCTGATTCCGCGAGGCTGTCGGGGCCTATGCAGCGCGGGTTCGCCGTCATCACCTCGCTCGCCTTGTGCGCCAGGAGCCCGTCCATGTGCCTGCGCAAGTCACCGTCGGTGATTATTCCGCTTAGCTGGCCCTGCGCATCGACGACGCCGGTCACCCCAAAGCCCTTCTGGCTGATCACGAGCAGCGCCTCGGACATTGGCGCATCCTCGGTCACTAGCGGGATCGCACGATGCATCATGTCCCCGACGCGCGACAGCCGCGCACCCAGTTTTCCGCCCGGATGGAAGGTGCGGAAATGGTCTGGGGTGAACTTGCGATGCTCCATCAATGCAATCGCCAGAGCATCGCCAAGCGCCATGGTCATGGTCGTCGAGGTCGTCGGCACGATGCCTGACCCGCAAGCCTCGGGTGCCGCTGGCAGCACGAGCGCCACATCCGACTGTCGCAGCAATGTCGATTCCGCGCGGCTTGCCACGCCGATCAGGGGAATGCTGAAACGCCTGGTATGCGCGATCAGATCTGCCAGCTCGGGGGTTTCGCCGCTATTTGACAGGACCAGCGCCACGTCGCTTTCGGTGACCATGCCCAGATCACCGTGGCTCGCCTCACCGGGATGAACGAACTGGGCGGGCGTTCCGGTCGACGCCAGCGTCGCAGCGATCTTTCGTCCCACATGGCCGGACTTTCCCATGCCCGACACGATAACCCGGCCCTTCGCGGCAAGGATCGTTTGGATGGCCTTTTCGAAGCTGTCGCCAAGGCTCTCCGCCAAGGCCAGCATCCCTTCGGTTTCGGCCCGGATCACGCGGCGGGCTGTATCAAGATATGCGCTCATGGCCGTCATCTAATGGTGAAAGATATCGTTTTCATCCCCCCAGCCCAACAGATCAAGATGGGCGCGGGCGGGAAGGAAATCGAAACAGGCCTGCGCAAGTCCCAGTCGGCCCTCGCGTTCCAGCCGTTTTTCAAGCTCGGCCTTCAGCCGGTGCAGATACAGCACATCGGACGCGGCATATTCCAGCTGCGCATCCGTCAAGGACTCGGCACCCCAATCACTGGTTTGCTGTTGCTTCGAGATATCGGCGCCCACCAATTCGCTCAGCAGATATTTCAGGCCATGCCGATCGGTAAAGGTGCGGATCATCTTCGAGGCGATCTTGGTGCACCAGACCGGAGCAGTGACGACACCGAAGGCTGCCTCCAGCGCGGCTATGTCGAAACGGCCAAAGTGGAACAGCTTCAAAACTTCGGGATCGGCCAGCAGGCGTACGAGGTTCGGCGCGCTGTCCTGTCCCCTCGCGATCTGCACGAGATGGGCGTCGCCGTCCCCCGCGGAAAGCTGCACCAGACAAAGCCTGTCTCGACGCTGATCCAGGCCCATGGTTTCGGTATCGATCGCGACGACGGGGCCGAGCTCCAGATCGTCCGGCAGGTCGTTTTGGTAAAGCTGGATGCTCATGACGGTGCCTGATTGTCTTGACGAGGTTGGCCGAGCCTTACCGCTTTTTGCCGGGCACATGCCAGCCCTTAGACCTCTCGACCGAAACAACGATCGCAATCTGCCTCGGCCAGACTGCTGCATTAATGCAACAATTCCCACATCGTCATCAAGCCGCTTCGGATAATTTCCGACTATTTCACTTGTGAATCACATTCCGAGTTCGCTAGGTCCAACTCAATCTGAACTGGAATCAAGGCAAACCAATGAAAATCCGCAGCATTCTTTTGCTCGCGGGGGTGTCTTCGCTCGCCCTCGCGACAGGTCTTTCGGCGCAGCAGATCTCGGGCGGCGCAGCTGACAATGCCGAAATCGAAGCCGGGAAGATCACTCTGCAGCCGATCACCCTCGTTGCGGATGGACAGGAAAATGTCGAGGCGACCGGCGGCGTCGTCGTCACTGCAGAAGATATCGAGACGCTGCAGCCCGCCGATGTATCCGAACTGTTTTCGCGTGATTCTGCGGTCACCGTTTCCGGCGGCGCCGGCCCGTCGAAGCGTATCCATGTCTTCGGCATGGAACAGTCGAACCTCGCGGTCAGCGTCGACGGCGTCCCGCAGGGCGTCACCAGCTGGCACCATACCGGATCGAACGTCGTTGACCCGGCCTTCCTGAAATCCGTCGAGATCGAGGCCGGCGCGGCGGCCGCGGATGCCGGATTCGGCGCAGCCGCAGGTGCGGTCCGGTATGAAACCGTCGGCGCGAGGGACCTTTTGACCGACGGCCGCACGCATGGCGGTCGGGTGGGCCTTTCCTACGGCTCGAACGGGCGCGGTTTCGACGGCAGCCTTGCGGGTTTCGGCGTCTACGGGGGCTTCGACTGGTTCGCGATGGTCCATGCCGCGGATGGCGAGAATTACGAAAGCGGCGCCGGTCTGGAAATGGACGGCACGGCGCCGGCGACCCAGGGCGTTCTGACAAAGCTGGGTTACGAATTCGAAACCCACCGCGTCGAACTGGGCTATGAATACAGCCAAGACGACGCCGATCGCGTCATCAAGATGAACATGGACCTTTACGGGACCGGCATCGACCGAAACACATACCCCCTGAAGGTCACGCGCAACACGCTGAGCCTGAAATACAGCAGCACCGCACCGACCGACGCGTGGGACCCGGAGGCAATGCTCTATGTCAGCCGCAACGAGTACTGGCGCAACAACTATGTGACGGGCGACCTGATCGATCCGGTCAACGGCTCGGATTTCCCCAACGGTGACATGGATCTGGAATCCACCACCATCGGGGGCGTGATGAAGAACACCTATACGCTGGGGCAGGGCCGGATCACCGCAGGCATCGACTGGCAGAATGACGACTACAGGGTCGACAATTACGGCGACCATTCGGCAACGCGGACGCGCCCCTTCAATCTCGAAACAACGCAGATCGGCGCCTTCGTGCAGGGTCGCTTCGAATTCGAGAACGGCATCGACCTTTCGACCGGCCTTCGCCTCGATCACCAGCGCTATACCGACTGGGACAACAACAGCTATTCGGATACCGGCGCCAGCGTGAACGGCACCGCCTCGTACGAGTTCTCGGACGGCTACGAAGTCTTCGCTGGCGCGTCGCGGACCTGGCTCGGCTTCGACATCGGCGAATACGGCCTGCTGCACGCGCGCAATGACGCCTTCACGACCGATCCCGATTTCGAAGCGGCGACGTCGACGAATGTCAAGCTGGGCCTGAACGCGAACCGCGGAAACTGGACCGGAAACCTGACTTTCTTCGACACCCGACTTGACGGGCTCGGGGAATATGACACCTCGGTCGGTTACTTGACCAATGCGGATGAATACCGCAGCAAGGGCTTTACGATGCAGGGCAACTACAGCTGGGGCAGCGGTCGCGTCGGTGCCAGCTTCACCAAGGCCGACCTGACCCAGAACGGCGAAGAAGTCCTGCCCGACGGCGGTACCGTCATGCCGATCGGAGACATGGCGACGCTCTTCGTCGATCAGGAGATCGCGCAGTACAACATGAAGGTCGGCGGCACGGTCGAATGGGCCGGAGATCTGTCGAGCGACCTGATGGAAGAGGCCGGTTTCTCGGACCACGGTTCCTACACCGTGCTCAACCTCCATGGCGAATGGCGGCCCGGGAACTATGAAAACGTCGCCGTTCACCTGAACATCGATAACGTCTTCGATCGCGACTATTACGAACGCTCAAGCTATGTGCAGCGCGTTCGCGGCACCCGCGAGATCGACCCGCTTTACGCTCCGGGCCGGACCGTCACGCTTGGCGTGAAGATGGACTTCTGATCCATCGCACGGAACAAGAAGAAAAGGGCCCCCGCGGGGCCCTTTTTTCAAGTGCGACTGTCCATCGCCAGAGCACTGGCTCAGCCCATTCTTTCGCTGGCGTATGAACCTGGGGATGCGGGGAAGACGACGGTCTTGTTTCCGTTGAGGAATGCGCGGCGGTGGATATGGGCGTGGATGGCGCGGGCGAGGACCTGGCTTTCGACGTCGCGGCCGAGCGAGACATAGTCCTCGGGCGACTGGGCATGGGTGACGCGGATGATGTCCTGCTCGATGATCGGGCCCTCGTCGAGATCGCCGGTGACGTAATGGCTGGTCGCGCCGATCAGCTTCACGCCGCGCTCGAAGGCCTGCTTGTAGGGATTGGCGCCCTTGAAGCTGGGCAGGAACGAATGGTGGATGTTGATGATCCGGCCCGACATCTTGCGGCACATCTCATCCGAGAGCACCTGCATGTAGCGCGCCAGCACGATCAGCTCGGCCCCGGTTTCCTCGACCAGGGCCATGATCCGGGCCTCGGCCTCGGGCTTGTTCTCGCGGGTCACCTTGATGCAGTGGAAGGGAATGTCGTGGTTCACCACCACCTTCTGGTAATCCATGTGGTTCGAGATCACCGCCACGATGTCGATCGGCAGGGCGCCGATGCGCCAGCGATAGAGCAGGTCGTTCAGGCAATGGCCGAAGCGCGAGACCATGATGATGACCTTCATCTTCTCGGTCTCGTCATGGAAGGCATAGCTCATGCCGAAGGCGCGGGCGGCCTCGTCGAGGCCCTGGGTCAGCTGCTCGAGCCCGGTGCCCGCTTCCGAGACGAAGCTGACCCGCATGAAGAAGCGCCCGGTCTCGGCATCGTCGAATTGCGAGCTGTCGGTGATGTTGCAGCCCTGGCCGGCAAGATAGGTCGAGATCGCCGCCACGATGCCCCGCGTCGAGGGGCAGGTGACAGTCAGGCAGTATTTCGTCATCCGGGTCTCCACTGTCTTTCGCGCGCAGGCGGGTCTTCGCCTTTGCCTGGTTCATTCCCCCGCCGGGGAGGAGGGCGCCCTGCGCGCCCCATCGAGGGCCGCGCCGGGCGGGGGGCGACGCCCCCGGGCACAAGGATCGGCGCTCGGGGGGCGGTCATCCCTGGGGCGATCATGCCTGGGGCGATCATCCCCGGGCGGTCATTCTCAGGCCGTCAGGCCCTCGGGTTCGGGCAGGCCATTCGCCCGGCAGCAGGCGGTCAGCGTATTGGCCAGAAGGCAGGCGATGGTCATCGGCCCGACACCGCCCGGCACCGGGGTGATCGCGCCCGCGACCCTGGCCGCACTGTCGAAGTCCACATCGCCGACCAGCCGGGTGCGGCCGTCTTCCTCGATGCGGTTGATGCCGACGTCGATCACGGTCGCGCCGGGCTTGATCCAGTCGCCGGGGATCATCCGCGGGCGCCCCACCGCCGCGACCAGGATATCCGCGCGGCGGCAGAGTTCGGCCAGATCCTTGGTGCGGCTATGGGCGATCGTCACCGTGCAGCTGTCACCCAAAAGCAGCTGCGCCATCGGCTTGCCGACGATGTTCGAGCGCCCGACCACGACCGCGTTCAGCCCGGAAAGATCGCCCAGCCGGTCGCGCAGCATCATCAGGCAGCCCAGCGGCGTGCAGGGCACCATCGATTTCTGCCCGGTGCCGAGAAGCCCCACGTTCAGGACATGGAACCCGTCCACATCCTTGCCCGGCGCGATCGCGTTGATCACCGCATCGGCATCAAGATGGCCCGGCAGCGGCAGCTGCACCAGGATCCCGTGCACCGCCGGATCGGCATTGAGATCGGCCACCTTCGCCATCAAGGCATCCTGCGTGGTCTCGGCCGGAAGCTTGTGTTCCCAGGAATTCATCCCCGCCTCGCGGGTCTGGATGCCCTTGTTCCGGACATAGACCTCCGAGGCCGGGTCCTCGCCCACAAGCACCACGGCAAGGCCCGGCACGATGCCCTGCCCCTTCAGACGCGCCACGCCCGACGCGACATCGCCCCGAATCCGAGCCGCAAAGGCCTTGCCATCAATCAGTTCTGCGCTCATGCCTATCTACTCCTTCCGTCCACCGTCCCGTTCCCCGTCCGGTGCTCGCCCTCGGGCAGCACGCATGCGAAGGCGCAGCGACGAACCAGATCACAGCTTTCGGACCGAGCGCCTAGCACCATTCCGGACCCTGCTCCATCCGGAAACCCTTTCTGGAGAAACGGGCTTCCGGGACAAGGCAGGAATACGACAAGGCGATGCCGCTTTTGGGCGCTGTCGCTTTCGTCCTGTCGTCCTGTCGCTGAGTGGAACGGCCTAGCTTGCGGCCAGCATTACGGCCTGCAGCTCGTCGATCGTCGGAACGGCAGGATTGCCCTTCATCGAGGAACTGGACAGGGACGCCTCGGCGACCGATGCATGCTGCGCCCGGGAAAGCCCCTGCGCCTCAAGCCCCGGCAAACCGCGGTCTCGCGTCCATTCGAACAGGGTGCGCGGCGCGTCGGCGGCACTGCCCCCCAGCACGCCGGAGATGAGGCCGCAGACCTCGTCGATCCGGGCCTTGTCGGCAACCAGGCGACGGTTCATGTCAAGCACGGGTCCAAGCAATGCGCCGCAGATCGCTCCATGCGCGGCGGGGGTCACGCCACCGATCACGCCCGCAAGGCCATGAACTGCACCCAGACCGCCATTGGCGAGCGCAATCCCGCCGCAAAGGCTTGTCCAGGCCAGCGCATCACGCGCATCGGCATCCTCGGCTTGCATCAGCCGCGCCAGCGCGCGCAGGCCCGGGGCAATCACAGGGCGCACCAGCGCATCGGTAAAGGGCGTCGCCCTTGCCGAAAGATATGGTTCGATCACCTGGGCGATGGCATCGAGCCCCGAGGCGAGCGTCACGGCTTGCGGACAATTGTCTGTCAGGGCCGGGTCCACGATGGCAATGCGCGGCAGCATCCGTTCGTCCCGGATCGAAACCTTGCGGCCATGTTCCGGCAAACCGATCACGGCGTTGCGCGTCGCCTCGGCCCCGGTTCCGGCAGTGGTCGGCAAGGCGATATAGGGCAAGGGCGCCGCGGCCAAAGGCAGGCCGCGGCCGACGACCTCCAGGTGATCCATGATCCCGCCCGGCGCGGGGATCAAACCGGCCAATGCCTTGCCGAGATCAAGCGCCGCGCCACCGCCCAAGCCCGCGACCCAATCGGGGCGGAATCCCTTCGCCTGTGCCAGCGCGTCCTCGAGCATCGAAAGAGTAGGTTCCGATCCGCAGGCCAGGGTCAGGACCTCGGCCCCCTCTCCCCGCAAGGCTTGCACCAGCCAAGCGGCACGGCCGGCATCGGCGCCATGGACCAACACACCACGTGCGCCACAGGACCGGATCAGCCCGGGCGCCTTTTGCGCCTCGCCCCGACCGAACATCACGCGGCCCGGCAGGGCAAAGCCAAAGGAATTCATGCAGCCTCCATCGTGGCCGCGACGGCCTTCCTCCATCGGGCATACTTCGCCTGCCTGAGGCTGTCATCCATCTTCGGCTCGAAACGGCGGTCCAGCGCCCATTTGCCGGCGATCTCATCCGGGGGCGGGCAAAGCCCGGCACGGAGGCCCGCGAGATAGGCCGCGCCCAGTGCCGTTGTCTCGGTCACCTTGGGACGATCGACCGGCGCACCAATGATGTCCGAGAGAAACTGCATCGACCAGTCACTGGCCGCCATCCCGCCATCGACCCTCAGCACCGCCTCACCCGCCGAAGCCCAGTCGGCACGCATCGCCTCCAGAAGATCGCGGGTCTGGTAGCCCACGCTTTCCAGTGCCGCGCGGGCGAATTCGGACGGTCCCGAATTCCGCGTCAGGCCGAAAATCGCGCCGCGACAATCAGGTCGCCAATAGGGCGCGCCCAGGCCCGTGAATGCGGGAACCATCACCACATCCTGCGATGGGTCTGCCTGTTGGGCCAACGGCTGGGTTTCCGAGGCGGCGCGAATGATCTTCAGCCCGTCGCGAAGCCATTGCACCACGGCGCCCGCGATGAAGATCGAGCCTTCCAGCGCATAGGTCGTCTTGCCGTCGAGCCGATAGGCAATTGTGCTAAGCAGCCGGTTCTGCGACGGAACCAGATCCGCCCCCGTATTCAGAAGGGCGAAACAGCCCGTCCCGTAGGTCGATTTCATCATGCCCGGCTGAAAGCACGCCTGTCCGACGGTAGCGGCCTGCTGGTCGCCTGCGACGCCAAGGATCGGGATCTCGTGCCCGAAAAGGTCGGCCCTCGTCACGCCGAAGTCATCGGCGCAGTCGCGCACCTCCGGTAGCAGCCGCATCGGAATATTCAAAAGCGCGCAGATATCATCGTCCCAGCGATTCTCGGCGATGTTGTAGAGAAGCGTCCGGGCGGCGTTGGTGGCATCGGTCGCATGGACCTTGCCACCGGTCAGGTTCCAGATCAGCCAGCTGTCCACCGTGCCAAAGGCAAGCTCGCCGGCTTCGGCACGAGCCCGCGCGCCTTCGACATGTTCCAGAAGCCATGCAAGCTTCGTCCCCGAGAAATAGGGGTCGAGCAGCAGACCGGTTCGCGCCGAAATCATCGGCTCATGTCCTTCGGCCTTCAGCCTTTCGCACAGATCCGCCGTGCGCCGGTCCTGCCAGACGATCGCGCGATGCAATGCGCGACCGGTGCGGCGATCCCAAAGCACGACGGTCTCGCGCTGGTTCGTGATGCCGATCGCGGCAATCCGCGATGCCCCGGTTCCGGCCTTCTCGATGGCCGCGCGCGCCGTTGCCGCGACCGTGGCCCAAAGGTCGGAAGCATCGTGTTCGACCCAGCCCGAGGATGGAAAATGCTGGGGAAACTCCTCTTGCGCCGAGGCGACAAGGCGCAGCTCGGTATCAAAGAGAATGGCGCGGGACGAGGTCGTCCCCTGGTCGATTGCAAGAAGAAAGGTCATGGCGGGTCCGCGTTTTCACAATCCGGTCGGCCGGGGCAAGCCTTGCCCCCGCCTGCCGGGTCAGCGTGAAGGGGCAGCGCCCGAGCGCCGCCCCGTCCGGCATCACTGCCAGGATTTGATCAGTTCGTCATAGGAGATCGTCTCGCCCTGCGGCTTCTCGTTTTCGAGCATCGCCACCGGAGAACCCTCGGCGTCCAGCCATTCCTGGGGGTCCTTTTCCTCATTCAGCTTGGGACCAAGGTCGCCCTGAACACCGGCGCGTTCCAGACGTTCCAGCACGCGTTCCTGTTCGGCGCAAAGCGCATCCAAAGCCTCTTGCGGGGATTTCGCGCCGGACATGGCATCACCGATATTCTGCCACCACAGCTGAGCGAGCTTCGGATAGTCGGGGATATTCGTTCCGGTCGGCGACCATTGCACGCGCGCGGGCGAGCGGTAGAATTCGACCAGACCGCCCAGCTTGGGCGCCCGCTCGGTGAAGGACTTGTCCTGAATCGTCGATTCCCGGATGAAGGTCAGCCCGACATGTGACTTCTTCACATCGACCGTTTTCGAGGTGACGAATTGCGCATAGAGCCATGCGGCCTGCGCGCGATCTACCGGCGTCGATTTCAGCAGAGTCCACGACCCAACGTCCTGGTAGCCGATCTTGGTGCCTTCCGACCAATAGGCGCCGTGCGGGCTTGGGGCCATGCGCCATTTCGGTGTGCCGTCGGCATTCACCACGGCGGTGCCTTCCTTGACCATGTCGGCGGTAAAGGCGGTGTACCAGAACATCTGCTGGGCGATATCGCCACGCGCCGGAACCGGCCCCGCCTCGCCAAAGGTCATGCCCTGCGCTTCCGGAGGGGTGTATTTCTGCAGCCATTCGATAGCCTTGGTCACGGCATAGACGGCCGCCGCGTCATTGGTGGCACCGCCCCGCGCCACGCATGAGCCGACGGGTCGGCTGTTCTCATCGACCCGGATGCCCCATTCGTCGACGGGCAAGCCATTCGGTTCACCCTTGTCACCCATGCCGGCCATGGACATCCAGGCGTCGGTGTAACGCCAGCCAAGGCTCGGGTCCTTCTTGCCGTAGTCCATGTTGCCCCAGGCCTTTGCCGGGCCACCCTCGATATAGGACATGTCGCGGCCGGTGAAGAATTCGGCAATGTCCTCATAGGCGGACCAGTTCACCGGGACGCCAAGGTCATAGCCATACTTGGCCTTGAAATCGTCCTTGGTCTTCTGATCGTTGAACCAGTCATAGCGGAACCAGTAGAGGTTCGCGAATTGCTGATCGGGAAGCTGATAGAGGTCACCGTCGGGCGCAGTGGTGAACTTCAGCCCGATGAAGTCGTCAAGGTCCAGCGTGGGGCTGGTGACATCCTTGCCCTCTTCCTCCATCCACTTCGTCAGCGAGCGCGCCTGCTGATAACGCCAATGGGTGCCGATCAGGTCAGAGTCGTTGACATAGGCGTCATAGACGTTCTCGCCGGTCTGCATCTGGGTCTGCAGCTTCTCGACGACGTCGCCTTCGCCGATCAGGTCATGGGTGATCTTGATCCCGGTGATCGCGGTGAAGGCCGGGGCCAGCACCTTGGCTTCGTATTCATGCGTCGTGATCGTTTCCGAGACGACCTTGATATCCATTCCGGCCAGCGGTTGCGCGGCGTCGATGAACCATTGCATCTCGGCTTCCTGATCGGCGCGGGACAGCGTCGAAAGATCCCCGATCTCGGCATCGAGGAACTGCTTGGCTGCCTCCATGTCGGCCCAGGCCGGTGCCCCTCCCATGACCATGAGCGCAAGCGCCATGGCCGTCGTCCTTCTAATCGGTCTCATGTTTTCCTCCCTTATGAGACGTCAGTTTTTTCCGCGCGGCCTGCCGGGACCGCCGCGGCATTCAAACCCAGCGGAACACCGCCGCGGCATAGGCAAGACTGAGCCCCAGCCCCCACCAGACCGGAGGCCCGGCAAGGAACAGCCAGCCAAGGCAGATGAAGGCAGAGCCAAGCAGAGTTATGAAAAGCCGGTCGCCGCGCGTCGTCTCGATCCTGAGAACCCCAGCGCGCGGCGTCTCGGGGAAGCGGACAGCAAGGATCGTGAAGATCACGAGCAGGCTGGCAATGGTCCAGAAGAACAGCGCAACCGGGAAGGTCCAGGCCATCCAGCCACCGGCGATCATCGGCGCGGTCCATTGCCTGGCCCCATCCCTGACCGGCACGGCCCAGAGCAGGAAGGCCAGCACCGCCCCCAGCACGATGGCGGCGGTCATATAGACGGCAGGCCAGGGGGTGCGGGAGTCCTTGTCGATTGCAGCGTCGCTCATCAGACCCTCCCCAGGGCAAAGCCCTTGGCAATGTAGTTGCGCACGAACCAGATGACCAAGGCGCCCGGCACGATCGTCAGAACACCCGCGGCGGCAAGCACGCCCCAATCCATCCCCGAAGCCGAGACTGTGCGCGTCATCGTGGCGGCGATGGGCTTTGCATTCACGCTTGTCAGGGTGCGCGACAGCAACAATTCGACCCAGGAGAACATGAAGCAGAAAAATGCAGCCACCCCGATGCCAGACGCGATCAGCGGCATGAAGATCTTCACGAAGAAGCGCGGAAAGGAATAGCCGTCGATATAGGCCGTCTCGTCGATTTCCTTGGGCACCCCCCGCATGAACCCTTCCAGGATCCAGACCGCCAAAGGCACGTTGAAAAGGCAATGCGCCAGGGCAACCGCGATATGCGTGTCGAAAAGCCCGATCGAGGAATAAAGCTGGAAAAAGGGCAGCGCGAAGACCGCAGGTGGCGCCATCCGGTTCGTCAGCAACCAGAAGAACAGGTGCTTGTCCCCGATGAAGCTGTAGCGGCTGAAGGCATAGGCAGCGGGCAGCGCCACCGTGATCGAGATGACCGTGTTCATCACCACGTAGATGATCGAGTTCACGTATCCCATGTACCAACTCGGGTCGGTCAGGATGGTCCGGTAGTTGCGGAAGGTCAGATTGTGCGGGTACAGCGAGAAGGTCCCGGTGATCTCGGCATTGTTCTTCAGGCTCATGTTCACGAGCCAGTAGATCGGGATCATCAGGAACAGCAGGTAAAGCGTCATCACGACGCCGGAATAGCGTGCCTTCATTGCCCGGCCTCCGCTTTGTCCATGTTGGTCATGACGGTGTAAAAGACCCAGCTGACCAGCAGGATGACCAGGAAATACATCAGGCTGAAGGCCGCCGCCGGACCCAGGTCGAATTGCCCCACCGCCATCTTCACGAGGTCGATCGACAGGAAGGTGGTCGAGTTGCCCGGCCCCCCGCCGGTGACGACAAATGGTTCGGTATAGATCATGAAGCTGTCCATGAAGCGCAGCAGCACGGCGATCAGCAGCACACCCTTCATCTTGGGCAGCTCGATATAGCGAAAGACGGCCCAGCGGCTGGCCTGGTCGATCTTGGCGGCCTGGTAATAGGCCTGCGGGATTGACTGAAGACCCGCATAGCAAAGCAGCGCGACAAGGCTGGTCCAATGCCAGACGTCCATGACGATGACCGTGAGCCAGGCATCGAGCGGATCGTTGACGTAATTGTAGTCAAGCCCGATGGCCTCAAGCGTATGGCCCAGCAGACCAATGTCCACGCGGCCGAAAATCTGCCAGATCGTGCCGACGACGTTGAAGGGGATAAGCAAGGGCAGCGCCATCAGGACCAGCACGAGACTGGACCAGAAGCCCTTCTTGGGCATGTTCAGCGCGACGAAAATGCCCAAAGGCACCTCGATCGCGAGGATGATCGCGGAAAACAGCGCCTGCCGCCCAAGCGCCGCGTGCAGCCGGTCGGAATGGATCATCTCGTCGAACCATTCAAGACCGGCCCAGAAAAAGGCGTTGTTCCCGAACGTGTCGTTGAAGGCGTAGTTCACGACCGTCATCAGCGGAATGACCGCCGAGAACGCAACCAGCACCAGCACCGGAAGGACGAGAAACCAGGCCTTGTTGTTCTGGATCTTCTGCATCAGGCGGCCCTTTCCAGAGATTTCGGGCTCACGCGCCAATCATCCGCGTAGACGCCGGTTTTTCCGGGGGCGAAGCTGACATGGGGCTGGCCCTGAGGCAGCGCGACACCCTCGGGCACGACGACATTGAACTCGGTGCCCGCCACTTCTCCCCTTATGATACGGTGGCGCCCGACATCCTCGACGCGGCGGATCTTCAGGGGAAGGCCGTCACGTTCGGTCAGGACGACGTGCTCCGGTCGGATGCCGATCTGCTGGCGCCCCGCGACAGCGCCGAATTCGGCACCGAGATCGACAACCGCGCCGCCGGCCAGCCTGGCGTGACGCCCTTCGACCTGCGCGTCGATGAAATTCATCCCCGGCGAGCCGATGAAATAGCCGACGAAGCTGTGGGCCGGCGCATCGAACAGTTCCTCGGGCGTGCCCATCTGGACAACGCGGCCATCATACATGACGACGACCTTGTCGGCGAAGGTCAGCGCCTCGGTCTGGTCATGGGTGACATAGATCATCGTGTGGCCGAACTGGCGGTGCAGCTGCTTGAGTTGGGTGCGCAGCTCCCATTTCATATGTGGGTCGATGACGGTCAGCGGCTCATCGAAAAGGATCGCGTTCACATCCTCGCGCACCATGCCTCGGCCAAGACTGATCTTCTGCTTTGCATCGGCCGTCAGACCCTGCGCCTTGCGCGACAGCATCGCCTCCATGCCGATCATCTGCGCGATCTCCTCGACGCGAGCCGCGATATAGGCCGCATCCTTGCCGCGGTTGCGCAGAGGAAACGCCAGGTTATCGCGTACCGTCATGGTGTCGTAGACGACCGGGAACTGGAACACCTGGGCGATATTGCGCTCTGTCGTCGGGGCGTCGGTCACGTCCGCGTCCCCGAACAGGATGCGCCCCTGGCTGGGGCGCAAAAGCCCCGAGATGATGTTCAGAAGCGTCGTCTTGCCACAGCCCGAGGAACCGAGCAGCGCATAGGCGCCGCCGTCCTGCCAGACATGGTTCATTTCCTTCAGCGCGTAATCCGACTCGGATTGCGGGTTCGCATTGTAGCTGTGGGCAAGGTTCTTGAGCGTGATCTGTGCCATGGCCCTCTCCCTCAGGCTGCATTCGCATAGGCAGCGCGGGCGGCCAACCGCCCGTCGCCGTCGAACAGGTAGACATGCCGCGGATCGAGCCAGAGCGAGATCTCCTGCCCTCGCGCCATGTCATGCACGCCCTCGACCAGCGCGATCCAGCTTTCCTCGCCATGCGCGACATGGATGAAGCTCTGCGCGCCGGTGATTTCGGTCACCAGCACCTTGCAGCGAAACTCCAGCGCATCCGGAACATGCCGGTCCATCGACAGATGGTTGGCACGGAAGCCCGCCAGATAGTCGCCATCCGCGACCGCGAATGCGCCTTCGGCCGGGGCTGGGACGCCCTCGCCAAAGCTCAGTCTCGCACTGCCCTTGCGGACGGGGGTGAAATTCATCGGCGGATCGCTGAAGACGCGGGCGGTGATCGCATCGACCGGTTCGCGATAGACACGCGGCGTCGGGCCGAATTGCGTCACCCGACCTTCCCACATTGTCGCCGTATTGCCGCCAAGAAGCAGCGCCTCTTCGGGTTCGGTCGTGGCATAGACGAAGATCGCGCCCGAGGCCTCGAAAATGCGGGGGATCTCGACGCGCAATTCCTCGCGCAGCTTGTAGTCGAGATTGGCCAGCGGCTCGTCCAGAAGCACGAGGCCCGCGCCCTTGACCAGGGCCCGCGCCAGCGCGCAGCGTTGCTGCTGCCCGCCCGACAGTTCCAGCGGCTTGCGGGCAAGCATCGGCGTCAGGTGCAGCATCTCGGCAGTCTCGCGCACCTTGTTGTCGATCTCGTCCTTGGCCCGGCCGAGAATGCGCAGGGGCGAAGCGATGTTTTCGTAGACCGTCAGGCCGGGATAATTGATGAACTGCTGATAAACCATGGCGACACCGCGGTCCTGCACTCGCCTTCCGGTCACATCCTCACCATTCCAGAAGACACGCCCCGAGGACGGCTGGTCCAGCCCCGCCATCAGCCGCATCAGGCTCGTCTTGCCCGAAAGGGTCGGCCCCAGCAGCACGTTCATCGTGCCATTCTGCAATGTCAGGCTGGTGGGGTAGATGTGCGTCTTTCCCCCAACCCTTCGTGACACCGCTTTCAACTCCAGCGTCATTGCCTCTCCTTCATTCGGCCGCGTCGGCGGCCTGATCGGCAAGCCATCGGGCCAGCCCATCGATCTGTTCGTCCGTCATCTTCAAACCCAGCTTGGTGCGCCGCCAGACGATATCCTCGGCGGTGCGGGCGTATTCGCGAGACTGGAACCAGCGAACCTCGGCTTCGCTCAGCCCCGCACCGAAATCGCGACCCAGCTCCTCGCGGCTTTGCGCCTCGCCCAGGATCTCGAAGGTTTCGGTGCCATGGGTGCGCAGCAGTCGCTGGACTTCTGCGGGTGCAAGAAACGGATAGGTCCGGGCGATGCGCGCCGAAAGCTCGGCCACACCCTCGACCGGGAAGTCGCCGCCAGGCAGCGGGACACGCGCCGTCCAGGCCGAGCCTGCCTGCGGAAAATGCGGCACGAGCTTCGCCATGGCGCTTTCCGCAAGCCGTCGATATGTCGTGATCTTTCCACCGAAGACGTTCAGAAGCGGCGCGCCATCCTCGTTCAGGCTGAGCACATAGTCCCGCGTGGCTGCGGTCGCCGATTTCGCGCCGTCGTTGTAAAGCGGCCGCACCCCGGAATAGGTCCAGACCACCTGATCGGGCGTGACGGCCGCGGCGAAATATCGGCTCGCGAAGGCACAAAGGTAGTCGCGCTCTTCGTTCGTGCAGCGAGCCTCTCCCGGAGGTCCCTTGTGATCCATGTCGGTGGTGCCGATCAGGGTGAATTCCTGTTCGAAGGGGATGGCAAAGATGATCCTGCCATCCGTCCCCTGGAAGAAATAGCAGCGGTCATGGTCATACAGCCGTGGCACGACGATGTGGCTGCCCCGCACCAGCCGAACGCCCTCGGACGTCGAGATATGGGCAACATTTCGAACAACGTCTTCGACCCATGGGCCCGACGCATTGACGAGCGCGCGAGCCTGAAAGCTTCTGGGACCCTCGGGGCCCTCCGTGGAGATCTGCCACATGCCCTCTGCCCGTTCGGCTCGGGTGACACGGGTCCGGGTCAGGACCCGCGCCCCACGCGCCTCGGCATCGCGCGCATTGAGAACAACCAGCCGCGCATCCTGCACCCAGCAATCGGAATATTCCCAGCCAAGACGAAAACCCGGCCTGAGCGGCTGACCTAGCGGGTCCGCCACGAGATCGAGACGGCGCGTTCCCGGAAGGATCTTCCGCCCGCCCAGGTTGTCGTAAAGAAACAGGCCCAGCCGGATCAGCCAAGCCGGGCGACGCCCCCGCATCCACGGCATCGCGACCCCAAGCAAGCGGGATGTCGGCGTGTCGCTTTCAAAGCGCATGTCCGGCGAATAGGGCAGAACGAAGCGCATGGGCCAGCTGATATGGGGCATGGCCTCGAGCAATGTCTCGCGTTCCTCAAGGGCTTCGCGGACAAGGCGAAACTCGAAGAACTCAAGATAGCGCAGCCCGCCGTGGAACAGCTTGGTCGAGGCCGACGATGTGGCCTGCGCCAGATCGCCCATTTCGGCCAAAGTCACGGAAAGCCCGCGCCCGACCGCATCGCGCGCGATCCCGCAGCCGTTTATCCCGCCACCAATGATGAAAAGATCGCTGACCGATCCCGCCTTGTTTGACACCGATTCCTCCGACGAAGCCTCCCAACCTCGCAACAACGAGGCTGCACCCGGGATCACTCACAGGTCAACAAGAATATTCGTTTATATTGCGGTATGATGAAAAACGAACATCTGGATGCGCGTTATGATCATCTTGCGCATATTCGCGAAAGATCTAAAGTCCGTTCGAGGTGAGGTGCGATGACGGAGGGAGGCGCGTGGCATTGAGCATCCGACAAGGCGAAATACTCGAACTGGCGCGGACCGAAGGTCGCGTCCTGGTCGAGGATCTTGCCCTGCGCTTCGAGGTGACACTGCAAACCATTCGCCGCGATCTGGGCGAAATGGCCGAAGCCGGCCTTCTTGATCGTGTGCATGGCGGCGCCGTACCCCGTGCGGGAACGGTCAATCTGGGCTACGAGGCGCGGCGGCGCATGAATGCGGAAGCCAAGGCTGCTATCGCCGCTGCGTGTGCTGCCGACATCCCGGACAATTGCAGCCTGATCCTGAACCTGGGCACGACAACCGAAGCGGTCGCCCAGGCCCTGATCCATCATTCGAATATCACGGTCGTCACCAACAACATGAACGTGGCCAATATCCTGCTTGCCAATCCAGGCTGCGAGATCATGGTCGCGGGGGGGGCGTTGCGCCGCTCGGATGGCGGTCTGGTAGGGGAACTGACGACGCAGTTCTTCGAACAGTTCAAGGTCGACTATGCGGTCATCGGAACTTCTGCGCTGGATCTCGACGGCGACCTGCTGGATTTCGATCTGGCCGAGGTGCGGGTCAGCCGCGCGATCCTGCGTCAGGCGAGGAAAAGCTTTCTCGTCACCGATCACTCGAAGCTGGGACGACCAGCGCCGGCGCGGATCGCCAGCCTGTCCGAGATCGATACAGTCTTCACCGATCGTCCCTTGCCGCGCGAACTGACAAGTCTCTGCGCGGAGTGGAAAACTGATCTGAAGATATGCCCCCCGACATCGTAGAGTGACCGGGGCTTCGCCTCAAAGACCTGCTGCGATCCGATCCCGGACGCGACCGCCACGGATCGCGCCGAACCAGGCCGCGCCTGCCGCGAGGCAGGCCGAGACGACCAACAGAAGTGAAGCGAAAACCGCCGCCAGTCGCAGCGTGGCGACAAGGGATGCCGCCTTTTCCTTGGCCTGAGCAATTCTTTCCTCGGCCTCGCCGCGCAACTGGTCAGCCCGCGCCTTTGCATTCTCCACCTTCGCGGCGGCCTCGGCCCTGATGTCCCGAGCGCGCGCAACGGCATCCTCGATGCGGGCGGAAGCCGTTTCTTGCGCAAGCCCGGTCAATTCGCTCAGACGACGGCGGAGAAAACCTTCGTCTTCGCTGCTGATGTCGCCGCTCCGCACGACTTGAAACAGGATCGCGGCGACTTGTCGGCGAAACTCGGCGATTTCCTCACGTTGGATCTGCGGGATGGACTGCCTCTCGTCAGGGCGCAGCAGGCGGTCGACAATATAGTCGATCGCGCCCGACTGAAGGCTTTCCGGCAGTGCATCTTGAGGCGAGGGCAGTTCCGGCGTCCCTGGCAGCGCTTCGCGCGCCTTGCCGGCCAGATCTTCAATCGCCCCGCCGACACCCCCCGCCCTTTCGATCACAGCATCGACCGCGGCGCCAGCTTCTACGAGGACAGCTTCGACCGAATTGGCGAGCCCACGAACCGCACCCCCGACCAGCCCGGCTGCAAGCAAAAGGGAAAGGATCAGACCGATCGCCCAAACGGCAAGCCCGCCCACACCGTCCCGCATGGCCGTTTCGCGCTGCGGGCTGGCAACCGAACGGCGTCGCATTCGCCCGGCAATATAACCACCCAGAAAATAGGGACCGAGCAGGGACACCACCAATGCCAACGCAGCAAGGATGGCCCAGACGGGCCTTATCCCCGCAACATCTCCAAGCGGCAAAGCTGCAAGGGCGAGCCCCGCCGCCAGAGTTGTCAAAACGACCGCCGCTCCAAGGGCGATCAGCGCACCGGCCAGGACCGCGCTCCAGTCCACATGGCCGCGTTCCGGGTCCGGTGCGGCTCCTTCCATCAGGTCAGGCCGAGCATCGACAGGATGAACAGAACCACGACCACCAGACCCACGAGATAAATAATGGAATTCATTTCGCAAACTCCCTTCCGAGCTGACATTCCCTTTTGCGGATCAACGACACGAACGCCCGGATGGTTGCAGCAGTGTCGAACAAATTCATGGCGCCTTGCCCGCATCGAGCAGTGGCCGAGATCCGCGAATGGAACGCTTGCCCCGATGAGTGCGATTCCGGATCGACCCGTTTCACATGAAACGGCGTCACATGCCCAACGCGTTGGACATGATCTAGACGATCGGTCTAATTTTTTATAGACGACCGGTCTAATTCTTGCTAACCAGTCTTCATGTCGATAGCGAAGAAATCCGAGACAACCCGGCTGAACATCCTGCAGAACGGCCATCGGCTGGTGCAAAAGAAGGGCTTCGCGGCGCTTGGCCTTCAGGAAATCCTGGCAGCATCAAATGTGCCGAAGGGCTCGTTCTATCACTATTTCGCGTCGAAAGAGGCTTTCGGCGTCGCACTTCTGCAAGACTATATTCAGGATTACGCCAAGAAGCTTGAGCCGCTGCTTGCAGAGGGCTCGGGGCGAGAACGCTTGATGCGCTACTTCACCGGCTGGATTGCCGATGACAGGGATGTCGGTCAGCCGGGCTGGGCCGAGGATTGCCTTGTGGTCAAGCTGGCGGCAGAGGTTTCGGACCTTTCCGAAAACATGCGCCATGTCCTGAGTGACGGAGCCGACGCGCTTGTCATGCGCCTTGCCGAGGTGATCCGCGAAGGACGCAAGGACGGCTCGCTCGGTCCGGGCATCAAGCCGACGGCGCTGGCCCAGACGCTATATCAGATGTGGCTCGGCGCGGCCCTGCTCGCGCGTCTGACGCGCAGCCCCGCGCCCTTCGAACATGCCCTTTTCGCGACCGAGCGCCTGCTTGATTGCGACAATGATGACTGACCGCCCAAGGCGGTAAATATCCAAGGAGATTGCCATGCGCAGTGCCATTCATTCGACCTTCGGCGAGCCGGCCGAAGTGCTTTCTCTGGGCGAAAGCCCCCTTCCCGAGCCCGCCGAGGGGCAGGTTCGGGTCCGCACCATCCTTTCTCCGATCCACAATCACGACCTTTGGACCGTGCGCGGCAACTATGGCTACAAGCCTGAACTGCCCGCGATCGGCGGATCTGAAGCGGTCGGCACCGTCGACGCATTGGGAGCAGGCGTCGAGGGCATCGCCATCGGCCAGCGGATCGCAGTTGCGGGAGTCCATGGTACATGGGCCGAGTATTTCCTTGCACCGGCCGCCAGCCTGATCCCCCTGCCCGACGCCATCACGGATGAGCAAGGTGCCCAGATCATCGCCATGCCGTTCAGCGCGATCACTCTCATCGAGTTCATGGGAGTTGAGCCGGGCGACTGGGTGATCCAGAACACCGCGAACGGCGCCGTCGGCAAGGCTGTCGCGATGCTGGGCGCTGCACGAGGCGTCAACGTCATCAGCCTTGTGCGCCGTGACGCGGCCATCTCCGAGATGGAGGCACTCGGGATCGGCCATGTCATCTCGACCGAGACCGAAGGCTGGCAGGATCGTGTCCGCGAGATGACGAAGGGCGCATCGATCCGGGCAGGCGTAGATTCGATCGGCGGCAAGGCCAGCGGCGAGATGCTGGGCTTGCTGGGTGAGAAAGCTCTGCTCGTATCCTTCGGAAACATGACCGATGGCGGGATGGAGATTTCCTCCGGCGACCTGATCTTCAAGCAGGCGACCGTGAAGGGCTTCTGGGCCGCGAAGGTCAATGAGACGCTTCCGCGTGCCGACATGGCCCGACTGATGGGCGAACTGATTACCCAGGTCGCCGAAGGCAAGCTGCTGCTGCCAGTTGACGGGATCTACGGGCTGGACCAGGCCCGCGAGGCGGTGACGGCTTCGTTGACGGCAGGCAAATCCGGCAAGGTGCTGTTCCGGCCCTGATCTTCACGGCAGGGGTATGTATTCGCGATCATCCCCCCATGGCAGCCGAAACTGCCCCTGCCCCCAGTTTGCGGCCCGCCATTCCTCCTTGGCGTGCTCGATCCGGTCACGCGACGATGCGACGAAGTTCCACCAGATATAGCGTGGCCCGTTCAGCGTCTCGCCGCCCAGCGTCATGATCCGTGCGCCGCTTTCCCCGCCCGCCACGGTGATCCGGTCGCCGGGACGAAAGACCATCATTCGCCCCGCCGGGAATTCCTGACCCGAGATCAGGATCGACCCTTCAGTGACATAGATGCCGCGATCCTCATGATCGTCAGGCAGCGGGAACCGCGCGCCGGGCGCAAGAACCACGTCCAGATAGAACGTCTCGGAATACATCTTCACGGGCGCCGTCTCGCCATAGGCCCGTCCCAGGATCAGTCGCGCCTGAACGCCGCCATCGGCAAGCTCGGGCAATGCCGATTTTTCGTGATGCTCGAAGGCGGGGTCCATATCCTCATGGCTTTCCGGCAGGGCGATCCAGGTCTGGATGCCGAACAGCGAATGGGGCCCCTTTCTTCCGTCCTCGCTGGTGCGTTCCGAATGGGTCACACCCTTGCCCGCGATCATCCAGTTCACCTCGCCCGGAAGAATGACCTGATCCGAGCCAATACTGTCGCGATGGTGGAAATCGCCCTGGTAGAGATAGGTCACCGTCCCAAGCCCGATATGGGGATGCGGACGGACATCGACCCCCTGCCCCGTCAGGAATTCTGCCGGTCCGGCCTGATCGAAGAAGATGAAGGGCCCGACCATCTGCCGCTTGGGCGCGGGCAATGCTCGCATGACCTCGAAGCTGCCAAGATCTCGCGCGCGGGGAACGATCAGCGTTTCGATGCTGTCCAGAGACACCTCGTCGGGGCAACCAGGTTCAAGTGCGGGATTCCAGCTCATACGGAGCCTCCATCGGTGATCCGGGTTTCAATGGGCTGCAAAGATGTTAGAGGGGTTCGCGATTCTGACAAACCCTCCCGTGAGGCGCGACATGCAAGCCGGTTCAGGCATTCAGGTTCAGGGCTTGTCCCATGATATCGGCACGCGTCGGGTGCTTCGGGGGATTTCGCTTGACCTGGTCCAATCGCATATCGGGATCATCGGTCGCAACGGATCGGGCAAAAGCACCCTGGCACGCCTGCTTGCCGGCCTGATCGAGCCTTGCGAAGGCCGTGTGCTGATCGAGGGTGTCGATGTCCTGAAGGACCGTCGCGCGGCAATCGCGACGGTGGGTATCCTGTTCCAGAATCCCGAGCACCAGATCATCTTTCCGACCGTCGCCGAGGAGATCAGTTTTGGCCTGCGCCAGCTTGGCCGAAGCAAGGCCGAGGCCCGCGAAGAAACCGTCAGGACATTGACGCGCTTTGGCAAGGAACAATGGCTCGACGCCAGTACCGAAGCGCTGTCCCAGGGGCAGAAGCATCTTCTGTGCATCATGGCGGTTCTGGCTATGGGACCGCGCTGGCTGATCCTTGACGAGCCCTTTGCCGGGCTCGACATCCCGACGCGCATTCAGCTTTCGCGCCATCTCGACGGCTGCGGCGCCCGACTGCTGCACATCTCGCATGAACCGCGAGACCTGGCCGGATATGGGCGGATCTGCTGGCTCGACAAGGGCAGCATCCGCGCCGATGGTGGCCCCGCCCTGCTGGCCGAGTTCGAGGCCGAGATGATCCGCGAAGGGGGCCGGGATGATCTCGCTGACATCGCCGGTTAGGACAAGGGCCCACGCCTGGCCGGCCACGGCCAAACTTGCCGCGCTTGCTATCGTCTCGACTGTCTTGTTTCTCGTGCCGGACCTGCGGCTTCAGGCGGCGGGACTCGTCGCAGCGCTTGCGCTTTACGCGCTGCCGGGGTCGATCTTCATGCGCCACGGGCTTCGACAGCTATGGGTGATCTGGCCCTTCGTCGCGCTGCTTTTGGCCTGGCATGCCTTCGCCGGCAACTGGCCCGAGGGCATCCGCACGGCGCTGCGCATGACGACCGCCGTGGCACTGGCCAACCTCGTCACAATGACGACGACGCTCAGCGAGATGACCGACGTGATCCACCGCCTGTTCCGCCCATTGCGCCGCATCGGCCTGCCGACAGGTGTCATCGAGGCGGCGATCCCGCTTGTCATCCGGTTCACGCCCACGCTGGTCACCAAGGGCCGCCTGCTGCTTGACGCATGGCGCGCCCGCTCGCCACGTCGCGCAAACTGGCATATCGTATTGCCGATGGCGCTCTTGGCCCTGGACGATGCCGACCACCTTGCCGAATCCCTGCGCGCGCGGGGTGGCCTAATCCCCGATGAGGAGAACTGACTTGGAAAGAAATGTCGCGCAGATCGCGCTATTCGCGGCGCTGATCGCCGCCCTGGGCCTCGTGCCCAAGATCACCCTGGCCTTTGGCGTTCCCGTGACCGCCCAAAGCATGGGCGTCATGTTGGCAGGTGCGGTTCTGGGAGCAAAGCGCGGCTTCCTGTCGATGCTGCTCTTCGTGATCCTCGTCGTCATCGGATTGCCGCTTCTGGCCGGTGGTCGTGGAGGGCTGGGTACGCTCATGGCTCCAACTGCGGGCTTCCTGATCGGCTTCCCCTTTGCGGCCTATGTGACTGGACTTTTCGTCGAACATGTCGGCATCCGCCCGAACGGTCTGCGGGCCGCGATCGGCTCGGTCCTTGGCGGGATTGTCGTGCTTTACGCCTTTGGCGTTGTTGGAATGTCGATCGGCCTTGGCAAGAGCATCATCGAATGTCTCGGCCTGGTCACCGCATTCGTGCCGGGGGACCTGCTCAAGGCCGGGATCACCGGCATGCTTGTCGCCGCAGTCGCCAAGGCGCGGCCCCAGACGGTGAGCTGGGCAACCCAGAGCTGAGACCTAGCGAGATATGCCGGGGCGCGCCTCAGTTCGCCCCGGAACATCCGGAAAGGTCAGGTGACCGCAGCGCGGACCGCAAACCGTTCATCCCGCCAGGACCCGCTTTCCAGCACTTCCATCAGCACATCGGCCGCCCGGGCGACATCGGCAAAGCTGAGGTAAAGCGGCGTGAAGCCAAATCGCAGCACATCGGGCGCCCGGAAATCACCGATAACCCCCCGCTCGATCAGCGCCTGCATCACCTGGTAGGCATCGTCATGCGCGAAGGCGACCTGGCTGCCTCGCTCCTGCGGATCGCGAGGGCTGGTGAGCGTGAGACCGAGCCCCGAGCACTTCCCCTCGACCAGCCGGATGAACAGATCGGTCAACGCCATGCTCTTGGCGCGAACCGCGTGCATGTCTACCCCGTCCCATATATCCAGCGCGCCCTTCAGCGCCCGCATCGACAAGATCGGTTGGGTGCCACATTGGAAGCGTCGAATTCCTGGATCTCCGTCATATCCGGTCTCGAATGCAAAGGGGCGTGCATGTCCCCACCAGCCGCTCAGCGGCTGATCCACTTGGCCAAGATGCCGTCGCGCAACATAGATGAAGGCCGGTGCTCCCGGACCACCGTTGAGATACTTGTATGTGCAGCCAACCGCGAAATCTGCGCCCGACGCATCTAGCTCGACCGGCAGCGCGCCCGCCGAATGGCACAGGTCCCAAACCACCACGGCCCCCGCCCCATGGGCAATACGGGTCAGTTCCGTCACGTCCCGCAGCGCGCCTGTCCGGTAGTTCACCTGATTGACCAGCACGACCGCGACATGGTCGTCGATCAGGTCCTCGATGCGATCGGCCTCGCGCCCTTCCAGTCTCAGGGACATGCCCGGAAGCGTCGAGATCACGCCCTCGGCCATGTAAAGATCAGTCGGAAAGCTGCCCGCCTCGGCGACGATGACATTGCGCCCCTCGCGCAGTCCGATCGCAGCGTGAAGGGCCTTGTAGACATTGATCGAGGTCGTGTCCGAAACGACCGTCTGGCCGGGCCCCGCACCGATCAGCGCGCCGATCCTGTCGCCCAGCTCGACCGGAAGATCGAACCATCCGGCCGAGTTCCAACTGCGGATCAGGTCCTGCGCCCATTCCTTGCGGGCGGCCATATCAAGCGCGGCCATCGCATCATGGCTGGCCACACCCAGGGAGTTCCCGTCCAGATAGATCTCGCCATCGGGCAGCATGAAACGCCGGCGCAGATCGGCCAGCGGATCGGTCGCATCCAGATGGGCAATGTCATCGGCGGTGGGCAGGGCGGTCATGGATCATCCTCTCGGCATTTGCCGGTGATCCATATCAGCCCGCCCCAGCCCTTTCGACATGGTTTCAGCCGACGAGCGAGAAACCTTCGCTCACAGGATCGAATTCCTTCAGCGTGCCTTCGGCAATGTCGTGGACCACGCCATGCAAGGACAGGTTTCCTGCCTCGACATTTGCCCGTACGAAGGGGAAGGTCATCAGGTTCTCGAGAGAAATCAGCACGGCCTGTCTTTCAAGTTCGCCGATCTGGTTCTCGGCAGGCAGATCCTTCACCCGCTCATATCCAGGTCGCAGAATGTCCATCCAGCGACCGACGAAGCTCGTCTTTTCCTCAAGCTCCGGGGCATGGCCCGAGCACATCGCGTGGCAGCCCGCGACACCACCGCAATTGGTGTGGCCCACGACAACCAGATGCGCGACCTTGAGCGCATTGACCGCATATTCCACTGCGGCCGAGGTGCCGTGCTGCTGACCATCCGGCATGTAGGGTGGAACGAGGTTCGCGATGTTGCGGTGAATGAAGAACTCGCCCGTGTCGGCGCCGAAGATCGAAGTGACATGCACACGCGAATCGCAACAGGCGATGACCATCGCGCGCGGATGCTGGCCGCCTTCGGCGAGGCGGCGATACCAGCTGCGGTTTTCGCCAAAGGTTGTTGCACGCCAGCCTTGGAAGCGCTGGACAAGGTATTGGGGCAGCGGTCGGGCCTGTTTCATGACGTCCTCTAATCCCGTTTGGGCGCTACATAGCACCCAAGACCGATAAAGTTCGAGAGGTTTAGCGATCCGCTCTCAACCATTTCTTGATGGATAGATGACAGTTTCCGCAACCAGAATGTACCGAGTTCGAGGTGGAAAATGGCCGCAATCGCGCAGCTTGCAGTAGAAGAGCGGGTGCTGATCGACAAGCAACGGCTGGAAACGATCGTGACGGAACTGGGCGAAACCGTCGCCTCGCAGGTCATCGGCCTGGCTCTTGAGCAATTGGCTCTTGCGATGAACAGGACGCTTGCGGCTGCCGGTGAAGGGGAATTGGCGGATGTTGTCGCCGATGCCGACCGACTTTCGCGTCTCGCCTGGCAACTGGGGCTTGTCACCCTGGCCGGTGTGGCCATTGATGTGGGCAGCAGCGCGGAACAGCGGGATCTGGGGGCATTGGGGGCGACCTGCGCACGCCTTCACCGGATCGGAAGCCAGTGCCTCACTCGGATCTGGGATGATCCCACGCAGGAGGCAAACTGAAGCAGGGCTTGCGGCCAGCCCTGTCCGCGCTACCTTGCCGGTATCGACAAGGACAGGCCTGCCCCATGACCGAGCTACCCGAATTCGCCCCGCAATCAGCCGAAAGCCTGCCGATCTGGCTGGTTCGCCCCGGCGATGACGGCCCTGCGCTGCCTGCCGAAGCAGGCGAAATGGCAAAGATCTGGGCCAAGGCGCAGGGTTTTTCGGGTCGCGCGGGGCAGCTTTGCCTATTGCCGACGCCGGATGGAAAGATCGCTGGCGCGGTTTACGGGATCGGTTCAGCGGAACGCGCCTTTCGGGACCGCTACGTCTTGGCCAAGGCCGCCGAGGCTCTGCCTGCGGGCGATTGGCACATCGCGCAGATGCCCGAGGATATGGATGGCGAAACCGCCGCGCTTGGCTGGCTTTTGGCGCAATATCGCTTTGCCCGCTACAAGAAGGCCGAGCCGCCGGCCGCACGCCTCGTCTGTCCGCAGGGCGTCGATGGCGACCGCGTCATCGCGCTGGCGGCCGGCGAATATCTGGCGCGCGACCTGATCAACACGCCGGCCTCCGACATGGGGCCTGACGAACTTGAACGCGCAGCTTGCGAGCTGGCCGAACGTCACGGGGCCAGTGTCTCGATCACGAAGGGCGAAGCCTTGCTGGCGCAGGACTTCCCGATGATCCACGCTGTCGGTCGCGCAGCGGCGCAGGAGCCCCGGCTGATCGATCTGGTCTTCCCCGGCTCTGGGCCCCAGTTGACGCTGGTCGGCAAAGGCGTCTGCTTCGACACCGGCGGGCTCGACATCAAGCCACCCTCGTCGATGGCCATCATGAAAAAGGACATGGGCGGGGCGGCAAACGTCTTGGGCCTTGCCGAAACGCTGGCGCGACTTGGCCTGACCCGGAACATGAGGTTGCGCGTTCTGATCCCTGCGGTGGAAAATGCCATATCCGCCAACGCCTTCCGTCCGGGAGACATCCTGACCAGCCGCAAGGGCCTGACGGTCGAGGTGAACAATACCGATGCCGAAGGTCGCCTTGTTCTTGCCGATGCGCTTGCCCTTGCCGATGAGGAGAGGCCAGAGCTTCTGATCTCGATGGCGACGTTGACCGGCGCGGCCCGGGTCGCGCTGGGTCCGGATCTGCCACCTTTCTTCTGCGATGATGATGTGATCGCTGCGGCGATCCAGAACTCTGGCAGGGATTGCGCGGATCCGGTCTGGCGAATGCCGTTCTGGGAACCATATGAATCGATGATCGAACCCGCGATCGCAGATCTCGACAACGCTCCGGGCGGCGGGTTCGCCGGAGCGATCACGGCAGCGCTCTTCCTGCGTCGCTTCACCGACAAAGCCCGCCACTACGTCCATTTCGACATTTACGGCTGGCAGCCCACTGCGGCACCGGGAAGGCCCAAGGGCGGCGCGGGCCAGGGCATGCGTGCGATCCTGAACGCCTTGCCGGAGATCCTGTCATGAGCGACGCGATGCTCTCGAAGCCGCAGGCAACCGACCGCCGACTGACCCCGGCGACAGATCGGATCGCGCTCGAGGATTTGCGGGGCACGTTGGAGCGTCCCGAATACACTTCCGGACATCCCGCCCGCCTTGCCGTTTCCGTGGCGGATCTCTGCCGTGCGCCGGAAGCCGCGCGCGACCGCCAGGTAATTTTTGGCGCAGATCTTCTGATCATCGAGCAGAGACAGGACTGGGCCTTCGTTCAGGCTGTCGCGGACGGGTATTGCGGATGGGTTCGCAGCACGGCTCTGGCGGGATCGGACACGCCCATCACGCATCGGCTGAGCGCGCCGGCAAGCCATGTCTACCCCGAGCCCGACATGAAAACCCCCGAGCTTGGATCGCTGTCGCTTGGCGCTAGGCTGTCGGTCACCGAGATGCGCAACGGTTTCGCCCTGCTGTCTCAAGGGGGTTGGGTGCCAGCCCAGCATGTCACGGACGCACCGGCAAAGGACCCGGCCTTAGTCGCGGAAATGCTGATCGGCACACCCTATCTGTGGGGCGGCAACAGCCGCTTCGGCATCGACTGTTCCGGCCTCGCCCAGGCTGCGCTGACGGCCTGCGCCATCCCCTGTCCAGGCGACAGCGACATGCAGGAAGCGGCCTTCGCCGTGGTCGAGGACGAGATTCGTCGCAACGATCTGCTGTTCTGGCCCGGGCATGTCGCGCTGGCGCTGGACAGCGAACGAATGATCCATGCGACGGCATGGACGATGAGCGTGGTGGTCGAGCCCATTGCCTCGGCAGTCGCGCGCATCGATGCGGCAGCCCAAGGCCCCTATCTGGGCGCGCGTCGTCCCCCGCTTGCCGCAACGGCAGCCTTTCCCTAGTCCAAAGGAAAACGAGGACAAGAATGGTGCATCTCTGGGTCAGGGCAGAAAGCCGTCCAAACGAACGTCGCGTCGGCATCACACCCGACGGGGTCCGCGATCTGGTTGGGCGCGGCTTCAAGATAACAATGGAAGAAAGCGCCCATCGCATCATTCCCATGGCGGATTACATCTCGGCAGGAGCCGAGGCGGCGCCCGAGGGAAGCTGGCCGGGAGCCCCTTCGGATGCGATCATCTTTGGGCTGAAGGAGTTGCCCGAGGCCGATACGCCGCTTTCACATCGCCACATCATGTTCGGCCATGCCTACAAGGGCCAGCCTGCCGGACGCGCGCTTCTGCATCGCTTCAAGGCGGGCAATGGCAGGCTTTACGATCTCGAATACCTGACCGAAACCAACGGACGCCGTCTTGCTGCATTCGGTTACTGGGCCGGGTTCGCTGGCGCGGCGGTATCGCTCATGGCATGGGCGGCTCAGAAACGGGGCCGGATCTGCGGACCGGTCGGGGTCTATGGCTCGCAGATCGGAATGACCGACACGTTGCGGGCCGATCTGGATGCCACCGGCCTGCCACGTCCCAGCGCGATCGTCATCGGGGCGCTCGGCCGCGTCGGCAGCGGAGCGTCTGACCTGTTGACCCGCATGGGCGTCAAGGTAACCCGATGGGACATGGCCGAGACAGCCCGAGGTGCGCCCTTCCCCGAGATTCTCATGCACGACCTGTTCATAAACTGCATCCTCGCCCAGCCCGAGACGCCAGTTTTCGTTGCGCCTGACGCGGTCGATCCGGGCCGCAGCCTGACAGTGATCGGGGATGTCGCCTGCGACCCGACCAGCGAGTTCAATCCGGTCAAGGTATATGACCACGTCACCGATTGGTCCCACCCCGTGCTGCGCGTTGCCGAGCATCCGCCGCTTGACGTGATGGCCATCGACAACCTTCCCTCTCTACTGCCGTTGGAAAGTTCGGTGGATTTCGCTGCCCAGTTGCTTCCGGTCCTGCGCGACCTTGACCGAATCGATGATGGCGCATGGGCGCGCGCCGGCGAGCTTTACGACGAACACAGTTCACGGATCTGAGCGCCCATCAGGACAGGTTGCCGCTGCCATTTGCGGACTGTCCGAAGCGCCGGGGAAAACCGAGGCAACGGAAGGAACGCGATCATGAAACATCTCAGCACGCTCATCCTCCTTGCAGGGTTGGCTGGTTCACCCACCCTCGGGCAGACCCTGTACGCAAATCCGCCGCATGCTGAATGGCAGACCCCCGCATTCAAGAACCAGACGCGCGCGCCGGTGCTGCGCGTCGGAATTCACGCCAAGCAGGAAATCCTTGCTACTGGGCTCGAGAAGCCCTGGGGCCTGGCGCTGCTTCCGGACGGCGGCTGGCTGATCACCGAGAAGCCGGGCCGGATGCGGCTCTTTCGCGACGGAAAGCTTTCCGAGCCGCTGAAAGGGCTCGACATGGTCGAGGGTGAATTGCTCGATGTCGCAGTGGCAAAGGACTTTGCTGCGACCCGTCAGATCTGGTGGAGCTTCTGGAATCCCGCCCCCCGTGACAATGCGACACTCACCGTCGGGACTGGCGTGCTTTCCGAAAGCGGCGATGCCATCGAGGATGCTCGGATCATCTTTCAGGAAGAACCGCTATGGGGCCCGACCCTGCATTTCGGCGCACGTCTGGTTCCCGACAATGAAGGCCATCTTTTTCTGACATCGGGTGATCGCGAGAACGAAGATATTCGCATGTCCGCGCAGGACGTGAATACCGTCATCGGCAAGGTTCTGCGGATCGACGCGCAAACCGGTAAGGGCGTCAAGGGAAACCCGTTCTTCGAAGGTGGAGGTAAGCCCGAGATATGGTCCTGGGGCCATCGCAATCCACAAGCGGCAGACCTAGACGATCAGGGCAGGCTTTGGACAATCGAGCATGGGCCGATGGGCGGCGACGAGGTCAACAAGCCCGAGCCCGGCCGGAATTACGGCTGGCCCATCATCACCTATGGCCAGGATTACGATGGTGAGCCGTTCGGAGACGGGATCACCCAGCACGAGGGGATGGAACAGCCGATCTATTACTGGGACCCCAGTATCGCGCCGGGCGGCGCGGCCTTTTACCGGGGCGATATGTTCCCTGATCTTCAGGGCGATCTGCTGGTCGGGGGGCTGAACTCCGAAGCCCTCTTCCGGCTCAGGCTAAAGGATGACCGCGTTTTCGCCGAACAGCAGATCGCCAAAGGGATGGGCAGGATCAGGGACGTGGCGGTTGCACCCGACGGGTCGATCGTCGTTCTGACCGACGCGGAAGACGGCAAGTTCATCCGCCTGTCGCGCTGATCGAACCGGGGATCAGACCGGGTGCTGCAGGTCGTCCTCGGCCGCCTCGGGGGAAATGCCCAATGCATCCATCCCGGCTTCGAGATAGTCGGCCAGTTGCGGTTCGCCCATCAGGTAGCTTTCGGTCGGAGAGCGTTTCTCGAGCTTGGCAGTCTCGATCGCCTCGGCAAGATCATCTGCGGTGAACGTATCCCGCCCGATCCACATGACGGCAACAAGGCTTGCCTTTTCGTCGTCATTCAGGCCAGCGATGAACTCGGCAAGCTCGGCTCTGGTTCCATGACCGGCGCGCTGGCCATTATGGGCCCAAGCATTCACGCCGCTGTCGTATTCGCGGGCGCGGATAATGACATGGGCGATCTTTTCGGGACTGATTTCCAGCATGACGGGATCTCCTCTGCGCAAGTGTCGCGCCAGCCGTGTGCCACGTCAACTAGCGACCGAAGAGCCGTTCGATATCCGTGAGCTTGAGTTCGATCCAGGTGGGCCGGCCGTGATTGCACTGGCCGGATTTCGGGGTCCTCTCCATTTCCCGCAAAAGTGCGTTCATCTCATCCGCGTTCATCCTGCGGCCAGACCGGACCGAGCCGTGGCAGGCCATAGACGAAAGAACGGCGTCAACGCGCGCACGTAGCCGTTCCGAGCTTCCCTGGTCGGCGAGATCATCGAGAATGTCGCGGATCAGGGCCGGTGCGTTGATACGCTTGATCAGCGCAGGTACTTCGCGCACGGCGACGGCCCCGCCGCCGAAGGGCTCGATGACAAGTCCAAGCTCGGCCAGTTCGTCCGCGACGCCCAGGATGCGGGCGGCGTCCCCTTCGGCAAGCTCGACAATCTCGGGGATCAGAAGGGCCTGGCGGGCAATGCCGTTCATTTCGGCCTGAGCCTTCAGCCGTTCATAGACCAGCCGCTCATGCGCGGCATGTTGATCTACGATCACGATGCCTTCGCCCGTCTGGGCGATGATCCAGTTCTCGTGCAGTTGCGCGCGTGCGGCCCCCAGCGGGGCATCGACCGACGGCGCGGCCTCATCGGGTTCGACCCGGGCCGCGGGCATTTCGGCAAAACCGGGGGCCTGGAATGAAAGGCTCGCGGCGATGGCCTGAGGCGATGGACGATCGAAGACAGGCCGGTAGTCGCCCTGATACGCGCCCGATACGGTCAAATTCCCAAGGGTCGGTTCAGTCCGGGCCACACCCAATGCGGCGGTCGCGACCGTCGTGGAAGAGCGATGCCCCGCCCGCGCCAAGGCATGGCGCAGGGCCGAGACGACCAGACCGCGCGCCATGTCGGGTTCGCGAAAACGAACCTCGGCCTTGGCCGGATGCACGTTTACGTCGACCTGATGCGGCTCGCAGGAAACGAACAGTACGACAGCCGGGTAACGGCCGGACGGCAGCACATCCATGTAACCGGCCCGAAGCGCTCCGGTCAGCAGCTTGTCCCTGACCGGGCGGCCGTTGACAAAAAGATGCTGGGCAACCGCCGCACCACGAGAATAGGTCGGCAGCGCGGCGAATCCGGTCAGCGTGATGCCGTCGCGGCTGGCGTCGATCGGCAATGCATTCTCGATGAAATCCCGACCCATGATCCGCGTAAGACGGGTCTGAAGCGCGCCGAAAAGCTCACCCTGCTCCGCATCGGCGCGGAACAGGGTGCGACCTTCATCCTCGTCGATCAGGGTGAAGCCGACATAGGGCTCTGCCATCGCAAGCCGGCGCACGACCTCGACCACGGCCTGAGTTTCAGCGCGATCCGTTCGCAGGAACTTCAAGCGCGCGGGCGTGGCAAAGAACAGGTCACGCAGTTCGACCGCCGTTCCTCGATTGCCCGCAGCAGGCTTGACGGGGCTGATCCGCCCGCCAGAAACGCCGATTTCGGCTCCGTCGAAGCCAGCCGCCCGGCTCGTGACGGTCAACCGCCCCACCGCGCCAAGGCTGGGCAGCGCCTCGCCCCGAAAGCCAAAGCTGCGGATGTCCAGAAGATCGCTTCCGTCGATTTTTGACGTGGCATGGCGCGACAGGGCCAGGGGCAGGTCTTCGGCCGTCATGCCGCAGCCATCATCCGTGACCCGGATCAGGGCCTTGCCGCCCTTGGAAATGGCGATCTCGACCCGGCTTGCCCCGGCATCCAAAGCGTTTTCGACCAGTTCCTTGACCGCCGAGGCGGGACGTTCGACGACTTCGCCCGCCGCGATGCGGTTGGCTGCAGCTTCGTCGAGTTGACGGATGACCGGGCGCGCTTCCTGATGCATGTTGGGGGGCTGGCTGTTCATACCCCCAGATCTAGCACCTCCGACCCGTGGGGGGAAGGATTCGTCAATTTCCGACGTCCATGCCGTCGGGTCTTCCGACAAGCACGAAGCGAATTTGATCGGAATGCAGCAACCGCTTCGAGACGCGCTCGACATCCTCGGCGGTCACCGCCTCGATCTTCGAATTGCGGGTGTTGACGTAATCCGCCGGCAGGCCGATCAGCTGCATCCCGGCAAGGATGCTCGCGATCTTCGTATTGCCATTGAACCGCAGCGGATATTCCCCGGTCAGATAGGTCTTGGCGTCATTCAATTCACCATCTGTGACGCCGCCCTCGGCCAGGCGATCCCATTCCGTTCGGATCAATGACACGGCCTCGGCGACCTTGCCATTCGCACTGGCCATGCCACCCATCCAGGTTTCGCCATAGACGCCGTTCGAAAGGCCGGTTCCCACGCCATAGGTCAGGCCGCGCTTTTCCCGGATCTCCTCCATGAGCCGGGACGAGAACCCCCCGCCGCCCAGAATGTGATCCGCCACATGCGCCGCGAAGTAATCCGGGTCCGACATGGGAATACCCGGCTGGGCAAAGGTGACCACGGTCTGTGGGCTGTCCCAGTCGATGACAGTGGTCCCGCCGGTCAGAAGCAGTTTCGCCGGTTCGGGCAGGGGGGCCGAACCCTTTTCCGGCAAACCGCCCAGGATGTGGTCGATCAGTTCGCCGAGATCCTCGGCCGTTATGTCGCCGGCGGCCGCCACGACCACCCGGTCACGCGCAAGGACGCGGTTTTTTGCATCCACCAGATCGTCACGGGTCAAACCGGCAACCGATTCTTCGGTCCCGTTCACCGAACTGCCATAGGGGTGTTCGCCCCAAGCCTGACGCGCGAGCTCCTTGTTCGCAATCGCATTCGGGTCCGTTGCCTCGCTGCGGATGACGGATTGCATCTGTGAGCGCACCCGCTCGACGGCATCCGCATCGAAACGGGGATCGGCCAGCGCCTGGCGCAGCAGCTCGGCGGCGTCATCGCGATTCTCGGTCAAAGCTCGCGCATTGACGGTCAACGCATCGTCGCCCACATCGAAGCGACTGATGGCGCCCAGAGCCTCGACCGCCTCGGCATATTGGACCGAGTCCATCTCGCCCGAGCCTTCCTCGAGCAGCGCCGTCATCAGAGCGATCGCGCCGCGCTTGTCCGGGGCATCGAGGCTCGCGCCTCCCTTGAACATCATCGACAGCGCGGTGAAGGGAATGGAATGATCCTCGACCAGCCACGCCTTGATCCCGCCCGGAGAGGTGATCTGCTGAATCTCGATGGCACGAGCCGGAAGCGACGCGAGCGCGACAAAGACGAAAGTGGCAATCGCGCGGATCATTGGACTTCCTCGGCATGGGCGGCAGCAGGAATGGCGGTTGCGGCATTGGCGGTGGCAGGCTTTTCGGGAAGCAGCCAGGCCGTGAGGGTCGCCGGATCATCGAGCACCAGCTTGGCGGCAGCGCGGACATCCTCCACGCTGACCTCGGCCAGGATGTCGGGCCATTCGTTCACATCTTCAACCGAAAGGCCGATCGACAGGCCCTGACCATAATCATAGGCGCGGCCATGCGCGGAATCCTGAGCATAGATGCGCGAGGCCCGGATCTGAGTCTTGACCCTTTCCAGTTGGGTGGGATCGGGACCTTCCTGCAGGAATTTCCCGAGCGCTGCATCCAGCGCGGCCTCGGCATCGGCATTGCTCACGCCGGGTGCCGGGATCAGGGACAGGGCGAAGGTGGTCGGATCGACCGTCAGCCCGTCATAGGAGGCGTTCACGTAAAGCGCCTTTCCGGTCAGAACCAGTTCGCGGGCCAGAAACGAGGTCTGCGACGAACCGGCAAGCAGTTCGGACAACACATCCAAAGCCGCCGCTTGCTTCTGTTCGCCAGGATTGCGCTCGGGCGCAAGGGTCGAGCGGATCATGACGGGCTGGGCGACGCGCGGGTCGCTGCGTTCCATCCGGCGTGCAGACCTGTGTTCAGGCTCCTGCGGGCGGGCAGTGCGGGTCGAACCAGCCTTGGGCGGGATCGGACCGTAATATTTCTCGGCCAGTTCGCGCGCCTTCTCGGCGGTCACATCGCCCGCGATGATCAGCACCGCGTCATTGGGCGCGTAATGAGCATCATACCAGGCGATGGCGTCATCGCGGGTCAGGCCCTCCATTTCCTGTCGCCAGCCGATGACGGGGCGACCATAGGGGTGATTGTAGAACTGGACAGCGCTGCGTTCCTCGGCGAATTGCGCCCCCGGATCGCTGTCCGTGCGCTGCGAGCGTTCCTCGAGAACCACCATCCGCTCGGCTTGCCAGTCATCCTCGCCGATCCTGAGGTTCTCCATCCGATCGGATTCCATTTCCATGATCAGCGGCAGGCGATCGGCCGCGATCCGCTGGAAATAGGCGGTGTAGTCATAGCTTGTGAAGGCATTGTCCATGCCGCCATTCGCGGTCACCGTCTTGGACAGCTCACCCGGCCCCAGCTTGTCCGTTCCCTTGAACATCAGGTGTTCGAGATAATGCGCGATCCCGGATTTTCCCGCCTTTTCATCGGCAGAGCCGATCTTGTACCAGACCATCTGGACGACCACAGGCGCGCGATGATCCTCGATCACCACGGCCTCGAGGCCATTGTCCAGTTTGAAATGACTGATTCCCTTTGGCATTTCGGCCAGTGCAGGTGTCGTGGCCAGCACCAGCGCAAGGGGCGAAAGGCACTTGAGGATATTCATGGGCAGGCTCCGGTTCCGGGTCGCTGCAAGACCCTGCCCCGAGCAGGACTGCCGCGCAAGTCAGCAGCCCGTCATCTCACCGTGATCAGTCAGTCACGATCACTTCAGGAGGTTGTCGGCAGCCTCTTGCGCATCGGGCGGAAGCCCGCCCTTCTGGATCAGCGGCGGTGCGGCCGGCAGCTGCACACCTGTCGGACGCCAGCGTTCCTGTTCTGCCCAGCTGTCAAGCGTCATCGGCTCATAGGCACGGTAATAGACGTCGGTCCGGGCCAGGATCTCAAGCAGGCGGCGGGAATGGCGGCTGCGCCATTCCAGATCCTCGCGCGCAGTCGTGATGCGGATGGCGGGATCGCGTCCAAATCGCGAGGCTTGGTTGACCAAGGCGGCATCTGCCGAACCGATCCCCTGAGCCGACAAGGCTGCCGGGTTTCCGCCAAGCGCCGCAACCGCATCCGACTCGGGTGTCGGATCGGTGATATTGCTTCCACCCGGAGTGGGGGATGGCAGCACGTTCAGATCCGGCGGCATGGAAAGCGGCTTGGTCGGCAGGATCGCGAATTCATCCGGGCTGGATCGTCCCGCGGACGTGTTCATCAGGTGCGGGTCAGTGCTGCAGGCGGCCAGCCCCAGCATTGTCAATGTCACCGCGATCGCCCGCATATTCCGTCCCTCACCTTCTTATCCCGCCGTTCTTAGCGTGAATTGCCGCCCTCGTCACGGGGCTTGTCACCTGTCTGCGGTTGCGTTGGCGACAGATCCAGGGACAGCTGATCCGATGAGGCAACCTGTCGGGCTGAAGACGTCTCATCGCGGTCCCCTGTCGGCGAGGTCGCGCGCGACTTAGCGGGGGCTTTCTGTGCCTTCGGCGTCGTGGGCGGCCTGGGGCTGACCTTTCGCTTGTCCCGCTCGGACTTCTTCTCGGGCGGCTGAAGCACCAGACCCAGCGCACCGATGAAGATCGCGATATCCGCGACGTTGAAGCTGTAGGGGTTTCGCCAGCCCGGCAGCGACATGTTCAGGAAATCGGCCACCGCCCCATAGACCATCCGATCGACGACATTTCCCAAGGCGCCGCCAATCAGGAAGCCTGCGGAAATCTGTGCCAGCCGCGATGGCTTCGCGCGCATGACCCAGACGCCGACCCAAAGGCAAACGGCAAGCGCAATGGCGATCAGGATCCAGCGGGTCAGGTCCACTTCGCTGGAAAAGAGCCCGAAATTCATGCCCTGGTTCCAGGCCATGCGCAGGTTCAGCCAGGGGTCGATGACGTCCAATTCGCGGATCTGGTCCAGCCGGAGGACGTGCACGACCAGGTATTTCAGCGCCTGGTCCAGAACAAAGATAAGCCCAGCCGTAACGGCAACCTTGCGCCAGACCGGAGGCTCCGGTGCCCGCTTGCGAGCACCGGACTTGCGCGTCGCCGCCGGAGACTTCCGCGGCTTGGGGGTCGCGGGTGTCCCGGTCATCAGTGGCGGAAATGTCGCTGGCCGGTGAAGACCATGGCCAGACCCAGACGGTCTGCCGCCTCGATCACCTCGGCGTCACGCATCGAGCCGCCGGGTTGGATCACCGCCTTGGCGCCCGCTTCAGCCAGCGCCTCGATTCCGTCGGCAAAGGGGAAGAAGGCATCGGACGACACCGCCGAACCGGTCGTCAGCGCCTCGGTCCGGCCCAGGGCCTCGGCCATGTCCTCGGACTTGCGCTTGCCGATGCGGGTCGAATCGACGCGGCTCATCTGGCCCGCGCCGACGCCCACGGTCGCGCCGTCCTTGACATAGACGATGGCGTTCGACTTGACGTGCTTGGCGACGGTCCAGGCGAAGAGCAGGTCGTCCAGCTCCTCGGCCGAGGGCTGGCGCTGGGTCACGACCTTCAGGTCTTCGCGCTTGACGCGGCCATTGTCGCGGCCCTGCACAAGGAAGCCGCCCGCCACCTGGCGGAAGGACGTCCCCGCCGCCGCCGCATCGGGCAGGCCGCCGGTGGTCAGCAGGCGCAGGTTCTTCTTGGCGGCAAAGATCTCGCGCGCCTCGTCGGTCGCATCGGGGGCGATGACGACCTCGGTGAAGATCTCGGTGATGGCGCGGGCGGTGTCGGCGTCCAGCGTGCAGTTCAGCGCGACGATGCCGCCAAAGGCCGAGGTGCGGTCGCAGTCATAGGCGCGACGATAGGCCTCGACGGCGGTCGCGCCACGGGCGACGCCGCAGGGATTGGCGTGCTTGATGATCGCGACGGCCGGGCCTTCGGCCGGGTCGAATTCCGCGACCAGTTCGAAAGCGGCGTCGGTGTCGTTGATATTGTTGTAGGAAAGCTCCTTGCCCTGCCATTGCTTGGCGGTGGCAACGCCCGGACGCTCCGAGCCATCCTTGTAGAAGGCGGCGGACTGGTGCGGGTTCTCGCCATAGCGCAGGCCCTGCGCCAGCTCGCCCGAGAAGCTGCGGCGGCGCGGGTTTTCCTCGCCGATGGCCTGGGCCATCCAGGCCGAGACCGCCGCGTCATAGGCCGCGGTGCGGGCATAGGCGATCTGCGCCTGGCGCTGGCGGAAGGCATAGCGGGTGGTGCCATCATTGGCATCGAGTTCGGCCAGCACGGCGGCATAGTCCTGGACATCGACGACGACGGTGACGAAGGCGTGGTTCTTGGACGCGGCGCGGATCATTGCCGGGCCGCCGATATCGATATTCTCGATGCAATCGTCGTAATCGGCACCCTTCGCGACGGTCTCTTCGAAGGGGTAAAGGTTCACGACCAAGAGGTCGATCATGCCGATGCCATGCGCATCGGCTGCGGCCATGTGTTCGGCGTTGTCGCGCAGCGCCAGCAGACCGCCATGCACGACCGGATGCAGCGTCTTCACCCGGCCGTCCATCATTTCGGGAAAGCCGGTGACGTGCGCCACGTCGACCACCGACAGGCCGGCTTCGCGCAGCGCCTTGGCGGTACCGCCGGTCGAAAGCAGTTCGACGCCGCGCGAGGCAAGCGCGCGGGCAAAGTCGATCAGGCCGGTCTTGTCGGAAACGGAAATCAGCGCGCGCTTCAGCGGAATGCGGTCGGTCATCGGTCGGGGCCCCGTAATGGATCGCGGATTTTGACCGTCACCTAGCGCCGGAACGCGCCAAGGTCCAGCCGATCTGGATCGCGCGGCCGTGTAAACGTGCCGAAAGCACGATCTGGCGCGCCGGGCGGGGGTCGGCCAGACTGCGGTCGAGCAGGCAGCTCGCCTCAAGCCGGACCTTCCCGACACCGTCATGGCTGAACAGCCAATGCTCGCCTCCGAGCAGGTTCAGGTGGATCTCCTCGCCCTGCTGGCGCAGCTCGATATCCGGGTGAACATGGAAGCGGATGTCGAAGGCGAGACCCTCTTCGGTCCTGCCATGCTCAAGCTTGGCCTGTGCCGTCGCATCAAGCGCGGCAAGCGAATCCTCGCCCTGCAGGCTGCCACCATCGGGCGCGAGCCAAAGCTCGCGCAGGCAAGTCAGGCCATGGCTGTCGAGCCAGCCGTCGTGACCAGAAAGCAGATGCGCGGGTTCGGGGGAATGCGCAGGACCGCAATCCGGTGCGGTCAGGTTACCAAGGGAATCGCAGTCTCCCGCCCAGACCAGCGACGGGCGCTCGGTCAGGATGTCCGGCTCCCCCTCCTGGCGGTTTGGGTTCAACCGCGAAGACGACAGCCCTTCGAGACATAGCGCCGAATGGCAGGGGGTCGCACGGCTCGCCTTCGACCAGAGCGCTCCGAAACCGTCGCCGGGCCCGCAATTCACGATCAATGGCTGGCGCGCCACGGTCAGTTCGAAGGCGAGGGTCGAGGCATGCGCGCGCACGGCAGCCGGGCCGCCGGGGGGCGAGGCGGCGTCAAGGATCAGGGTGGTTCGCCCCCGCGCCATCCGGGCAAACCCCATCGCCAATCCATGCGCCGGCAGGGCCGGCCCCTCGGCTGCACGCAGGCAGCGATCCAGCCGCCCGGCGGCGCCCCTGCCCCCGCCGTGAAAACGCGGCAAGCTGCCGTCGGCATGGCGCAGGGCGCGCAGGATCGGCGCGATCTCGGCTATGATTGCGCGAAGTTCTGGGGGCGATTCGATCCCGGCTTCATCGGCGACTTCCTGTGCCCAGACCAAAAGCGCCATCGCCTCGAGCAGGGTTTCGGGCGCACGCGATTCCGACAGCGTCTCTACGCCCATGGCATCGGCTTCTTCGGCAAGCGCAATCAGCGCAGGCGCCGCGACGGTCTGGCGGTCGCGCAACGACATGGCGCCAACCGCGAGCCCCGCCAGCGCCTCGAGCCGCGGCAATCCATCGGGACATTCGTACCACGTGGCCCGCAAATGGGTCAGGTGCTGGTCAAGCGACCGGAAGAACGGCTCGGCCCCATCGCGATCAAGTCCGGGCAGGATCATTCCGGCGTGGAAAATCCAATGCAGAAGCCGCCGCCCAGCGATGGCGGGCGCCCATTCGGGGGCATCCGCATGCGGGACGCGGTGACGGCGAAGCCAGGTCAGCACATGGTGCTGGGCAACCGATCGCGCCTTGGGCGACCCCACCGCCGCCAGGTCATCAAGCCAGCCGAAACCCTGCAATTCGGCCGCAACCGATGCGGGCATTTCATTCTCGAAGAACTCGCCGGTCAGCGTGATACCGCCAAGATGCAGCTTTCCTCCGACAATCTGCTCACCGCGGCCGGAATGGCCGATGGCCTTGGGCTCGGGCCGGCGCAGGAATCCCCGGGGAGAAGGCGTGTCATTCATGGTCGTCGCATTCGCTGGAACCCGACAAGCTTAGGACTTCTAATCGGATTTCCGCAAGCACGCGATGAAGAACCCATCCATGCCGCCGCGTTCCGGCCACAGGTCGGGTCGTAGCCGCAAGGCACCGCGCTCGCTCAGCCAACCCGGCTCGATCCCTTCGGCCCTGACCGGCTCGACGGTTACTTCGGGATGGCGGGCCAGAACCGCTTCGAGTTGATCCTCGCCTTCCTGCGGAAGGAGCGAGCAGGTGGCAAAGACCAGCCTGCCGCCCGGGCTCAACAGATCAAGCGCATGATCGATCAGCTTCGACTGCAGCGCGGCCAGGCCTGCGACGGCGGATCCGTCGCGGATCAATGGCAGTTCGGGATGACGTCGAATGGTTCCGGTTGCCGAACAGGGTGCATCCAGCAAGATCCCATCCAGCGGCGCGTCAGGCCGCCAGTCCAAGGCGTCGCCGGCGATCAGACGGGCAGAAAGACCACAGCGCTCAAGGTTTTCAGCGACGCGGCCCAGGCGCGATTCTGAAATGTCCAGCGCCGTCACATCGGCCCCCGCGGCCGCGAGCTGAAGGGTCTTGCCACCCGGAGCCGCGCAAAGGTCCGCGATCCTCTCGCCGGGTTTCGGATCGAGAATGCGGACCGCCATGGCGGCCGCGGCATCCTGGACCCACCAGTTGCCGTCCGCATAGCCCTCAAGCGCACTGATCTGAGTACCCGAAGGCAGGCGAAACGAGCCGGTCGGCAACTTCTCACCGGGGGCTGTTCCGGACTTGGCCGTCAGATCCAGCGGCGCGCCTGCCTCATGTGCCGCCTCGATGGCACGCGCCACATCGTCGCCCCAGCGCGCAACCACGGGCGCGCGAAGCCAGTCAGGCATGGGCTGCGGCTGTAAACCGGCCCAGGCTTCCGCCGACGACGCGACCTTGCGCAGCACCGCATTCACCATCCCTGACGCTGCCTGACCCTTGCCACCCAGGCCGCGACAGATCTTGACCGCTTCGTTCACCACGCCGTGCGGGGCCTCGCCAAGAACCAGGAGCTCGGTCGAGGCAAGACGAAGCACCCGCCTGATCTCGGGCCGGGGGCGTCGTGCCAGCATCGGGGCCAGAAGCGCATCCACCCGCGACCCGTGACGCAGCGCCGCGCGCGCAAGCCGGCGCGCCCGTGCAAGCTCGGCCGGGCTCATCTCTTCAAGCAGATCCGCGGCCTCGTCCAGGGTCGCGCCATCTTCGACCGCCGCCAGAAGTTTCAGCGCGCCCAACCGGGCCGCGTCGCCGCGTTGATTCTTGCGCGTCTTGTCCAAATGCATCCCCTTGCCTAGATTGCTCAGATCTAGCGTGATGCAGGGAAAACCGCCATGACCGACCGCAAGGAACTGCCGCCCGCTGCGCAACGCGCCCTGGCCGAGGCCGAGGAACGCCGCCGCAACGCCAAGGCCCTGGACCTTCCCGTCGAGCTGGGTGGCCGCGATGGCCCCGAGCCCGTGCGCTATGGCGATTACGAGAAAAAGGGCATCTGCGTCGATTTCTGACCTGCCGCGCATCTTGCTGGCGAATCCGTGATCGCCGCGAAGTACGTCGTTTACTTGCCATTGGGGTTCTGCGGCTAGACAGTCCAGATAAACCTAAGCGCAGGGAACGGCAGATGATATTCGGCAAGATGATGCCGAAATGCGCAGCATTGCTGCTCATTTCGGGATTGGTGATGACGCCAGCATGGGCCCAGCAGGGCCGCAGGGGCAGCCAAGGCCCCAGTGCCGTGGGCGTCATGACGGCAGCCGAGGAAGAGGTGCCTTATACGATCACCCTGCCGGGCCGCGCCATCGCATTTCAGCAGACCACCATCCGCCCTCAGGTTGGCGGCGAAATTCTCGAAGTCACGTATGATCCGGCCAAGCCGGTCAAGACCGGTGACGTGCTGTTTCGCATCGATCCCGAAACGCTCGCCGCCGCGCTGACGGCAGCAGAGGCCGGGGTCGCCGGCGCGGAAGCAAAGCTCACTGAAGCCCAAAACACCGTCACACGCTATCGCCGGCTCGAAGGATCGGGGGTCTCGGCCGTGGACCGCGCAGCGGCGGAAGTGGCCCTGAAACAGGCCGAAGCCGATCTGAAATCGGCTGAGGCCGCCCGCGATTCGGCCCAGCTCTCCCTTGACCGAACCCAGATCGTCAGCCCCATCGACGGCATGGCGGATGTCGCCGAGGTTTCCGTTGGCGATCTGGTGACGGCCAACCAGTCGGAGGCTCTGACCACCATTACCCAGCTTGACCCGGTCTATGTCGACGTCTCGCAATCAAGCGCGAGCATTCTGCGCAACCGCGCAAAATTCAACGCGGGCGAGTTGGTTCGCAATCGCGAGGTGCAAGCGCACCTGACACTGGAAACCGGCGAGGAGTTCCAGGGGGCCGGAAGGATCGTCAGCCCCGGCATCCTGGTTTCGCCAACGACGGGAACAGTCCCGATCAGGCTGCAATTCGACAATCCCGACCGCCTGATTTTGCCTGGCCAGTTCCTGCGGGTCGAAATGACACTGGGCTCCACGCGCGCCGTTCTCGTTCCGCAGCGGGCAACGCGACGGTCGTCCGACGGGACGCTGACCGCCTTTGTCGTGCGCGAGGGCAAGGCCCAGCAAATCACCCTGAGCGAGCAGGGCACCTATCGCAACAGCTGGATCGTGACCCAGGGGCTCACGCCCGGCGAAGAATTGGTGCTGGATGGGCTGAACAACCTGCGCGCCGGCGCCGAGGTGACCACCGTCCCGGTCGTCATCGACGATCAGGGCGTCGTGCGGGATGCCAAGTCTGCCGAGAATGCCGCAGGTGATGACGAAAACAACCCGGCCGCCAGATCAGGCGCACAGGACGCGGGCACCAACTGATGGCGCATTTCTTCATTCATCGCCCGGTCTTCGCCTGGGTTCTCGCGATCGTGACCATGTTGATCGGAGGGTGGTCGCTGCTTGGGCTGCCTGTCTCGCAATATCCCGACATCGCCCCGACCACGATCCGCATCACGGCCAATTATTCCGGCGCCACGGCGCGCGCGGTGCAGAATTCCGTCACGACGCCGATCGAGGACGCGCTGACGGGGCTGGACGGCCTTATCTACGCAGTTTCCACATCGTCCCAAGGCCGCGCATCCATCACGCTCACCTTCGACGACAGCGTCGATCCGGTCGACGCCCTGAACGAGGTCCAGTCCAAGGTTCGGTCTGTCGAAGGGCGCCTGCCCTCGCCGGTGCAGTCGGACGGGGTGACCGTCTCGCGCTCGTCCTCGTCGATCCTGATGGTCGGCTCGCTCGTGTCGACCAGGGGCGAGCATTCCACGATCGAGCTTGGCAACCTGCTTGAGCAGGTGGTGGAAGGTCCGGTCAAGAGGACCGACGGCGTCGGCGGCGTCAACGTCTTCGGCTCGGGCTACGCCATGCGGATCTGGATGGACCCGCTGAGGCTGGCGCAGTTCCAGCTGACCCCGACAGATATCACGACAGCCGTTGCAGAACAGAACAGCACCGTCTCGGTTGGCGATCTGGGAAGCCAACCGGTCGTTCCGGGGCAGCAATTCACCGCGACCGTCACTGCGCAAAGCCAGTTGAGCTCGGTCGACGACTTCCGCAACATCCTGCTCAAGACAGGGTCGGACGGTGCCGCTGTCCGATTGGGCGATGTGGCGGAAATCGAGATCGGCCAGACCAGCTATGGCAGGGATTCGCGCTATAACGGAATGAATGCCTCGGGCTTCGCGGTGAACCTCGCCACGGGCGCGAATGCGGTCGAAACGGCGAATGGCGTGCGCGCGACGCTCGAGGCGCTGAGGAACGCCCTGCCCGAAGGGGTCGAAATCCACATCGCCTATGACACCGCCCCCTTCGTCGAGCTTTCGATCGAAAAGGTTTATCACACCCTTCTGGAAGCCATCGCCCTGGTCTTCCTGGTGATCCTGCTGTTCCTGCAGAACTGGCGCGCGACGCTGATCCCGATCATCGCCATCCCGGTGGTTCTTTTGGGCACGTTCGGCATGCTGGCTGCCTTGGGATACTCGGTGAACACGCTGACGATGTTCGCGATGGTGCTCGCGATCGGACTGTTGGTCGATGACGCCATTGTCGTGGTCGAAAACGTCGAACGGGTCATGTCCGAGGAAGGTCTTGGCCCCGTAGAGGCGACGGAAAAGAGTATGGGCCAGATCAGCGGGGCGCTCGTCGGGATTGCACTTGTGCTGTCGGCGGTTTTCCTGCCGATGGGCTTCATGGCCGGCTCGACAGGGGTCATCTATCGCCAGTTTTCGGTCACGATCATCACCGCGATGGTCCTGTCGCTTCTGGTCGCGCTGATCCTGACGCCCGCGATGTGCGCAAGCCTTTTGCGCCCCGGTCACGGCACGGCACGCTTCGCGCCGGCCCGCTGGTTCAATGCGGGCTTCGATCGGATCACGCGCGGCTATTCATCCACGGTGCGTCGCACGCTGCGGCGCCCCTTTCTGATGCTGCTCGTGCTCGCGGGTATCGGCTACGGAGCCTTCGATCTGTTCAACCGGATGACCACGACCTTCATCCCCACCGAAGACCAGGGCGTTCTGCAATCGCGCATCACCCTGACCGAGGGCTCGACGGCGCAACAGACTGCCGCCGTGGTCGAGCAAATCGAGGAATACATGCTCAACGAAGAGAGGGATGCGGTGGAATCCGTCTTCGTGGCCATGGGATTCGGCTATTCCGGCACGGCGCAGAACCAGGCGATGATCTTCGTGAAGTTGCGCGATTTTGCATTGCGCGGCGACAGCAGGCTTTCCGCTTCGGCCGTCGCGCAGCGTGCGAATGCCCGTTTCGCGGCTCATCGCGCCGGTCGGATCGTCTTCATGCAACCGCCAGCGATCCCAAGGTTGGGGAACTCGTCCGGCTTCACCTTCTACCTGCTTGACCAGTCGGGGGGCGGGATCGAGGCCCTGACCGCCGCGGCCGAACTGCTTGAGCAGAACGCCGCTGCCGATGGTCGCGTTCAGAATACCGAAGGCGGCGGCTCGGAAGACGAAGCTGCGCTGCGCATCGACATCGACCAGCAAAAAGCGGAAAGCTTCGGGGTTTCGGTGCCGGCGGTGAACTCGATGCTTTCCACCATCTTCGCCGGCAAGGAGGTCAATGACTTCGCGCTAGGCGCGCAATTGCGCCCTGTCGTCGTGCAGGCGCGTGCCGACAACCGGATGCAGCCCGAGGACGTGGACCGCTGGTATGCCCGAAATTCGGACGGTGACATGGTCCCGTTCAGCGCCTTCATGTCGACGCGCTGGGAACCGGTCGAACCGCGCCTGTCGCGCATAGACGGCATCGACGCGATCTCGGTCGAGGGACAGCCCGCGCCGGGCGTCAGTTCGGGATCGGCCATGGACGCGATGGAGGAACTCGTGGCCGATCTGCCGGGCGGCTACGGCCTGGCCTGGACCGATCTGTCCTATCAGGAACGGCAGGCCGGAAACCAGGCACCCTTCCTTTTCGCACTTTCGGCCCTGGTGGTCTTCCTGTCATTGGCCGCGCTTTACGAAAGCTGGTCGATCCCGTTTTCGGTAATGCTGGCCGTGCCTGTCGGCGTATTTGGCGCTGTCGTCGCCGCGCTGAGCCTTGGTCAGGCCAATGACGTCTATTTCAAGGTCGGCATCCTCACCACGATCGGGTTGGCAGCCAAGAACGCCATCCTGATCGTCGAATTCGCCCGCGAGCTACAGGACGCCGGCCGGAGCGCAATCGAGGCGGCCATCGAAGCCGCACGCCAGCGCTTGCGGCCTATCCTGATGACATCCCTGGCCTTCATTCTCGGCGTTCTGCCCTTGGCCATCGCCAAGGGCGCAGGCGCAGGGGCGCAGAACTCCATCGGGATCGGGGTCATGGGCGGGATGATCTCGGCCACGTTCCTTGGCATCTTCATGGTACCGGCCTTCTACGTTACCGTGCGCAGGCTGACGGATCGGCGGCGCAACAAGGAAGTGACGACATGAACGAACACCCCAGACTGACCTCGCTTGCCCATGGTGGTGGCTGCGGCTGCAAGCTTGCGCCTTCGGTCCTGCGCGATTTGCTGGCGGGCCAGCCGGTTGCCCACGCCTTCCCTCAGCTTCTGGTCGGAACCGAAACCTCGGACGATGCGGCTGTCTGGCAGGTGGACGACAATACCTGCGTGATCGCCACGACAGATTTCTTCATGCCCATGGTGGATGACCCGCGCGATTTCGGTCGGATCGCCGCGACAAACGCCATTTCGGACATCTATGCCATGGGCGGACGCCCGATCATGGCCTTGGCGATCCTCGGCATGCCGATCGACAAGCTCGCCCCCGAGCAGATCCGCAAGATCCTGGAAGGCGGCCGGGAAATCTGTGACGAGGCAGGCATTCCGGTCGCAGGAGGCCATTCGATCGACGCGCCCGAGCCGATCTATGGGCTTGCCGTGATCGGCCTGTGCCACCCGTCGGAATTGCGCCGCAATGCCGATGCCAAGCCGGGCGATGCGCTGATCCTGACCAAGGGGCTGGGTGTCGGGATCTATTCCGCCGCGATCAAGAAAGAGGCGCTGGATACCTCTGGACTGGCCGAGATGGTCGCCAGCGCGACAACCTTGAACAGGGTCGGGGTGGAGTTGGCCAAGCGCGCCGATGTTCATGCGATCACCGACGTGACCGGTTTCGGCATTCTTGGACATGGGCTTGAGATCGCTCGAGGCGCAGGGTTGCGCCTGCAGATCGATCTGGGCAGCCTGCCTCTGCTCAGCCGCACAGCCGAGCTTGCAAAGGCTGGGTTTTTCACCGGCGCCTCGACACGGAACTGGGCAGCCTACGGGTCCGAAGTCACGCTGCCCGAAGGTCTGGACGACTGGCAAAAGGCGATCCTCACCGATCCGCAAACTTCTGGGGGACTTCTGGTCGCCTGCGCTCCCGAAGCCGCCAAGTCCGTGCTTGCCGACATCCGCGCCGCAGGCTTCCCGCTGGCCGCGATCGTCGGTTCTGCCGCAGAGGGAAGCGCCGGGATCACCGTTATCTGAGAGCCCGCGCGGGAACCCGAGTCGAATGGCGGTCGTTGGCATGGCAGGAGGATTTCCAATGACCAGCCAACGACTGTCCCATCTCTTCCTGACCGCTTTCCTGTGCGGCGCGACCGCCCTGCCCCTGATGGCGCAGACCGTTCCGACGACACCTGCCGACACGCCGATGCGCGCGGAAACCACCGTCGATTGCCCCTCCGCCGCCTCGATGGCCGAGCCCGCGACGCAAGAGGCCGCAACCGCCGACGGAACCGCCCCTTCGAATTCCGGCTCGACCGGGTGGAGTGGCGGCACCGGCGGCTCTCATATCGGGACAAATCCCTCGGGCGCGGTCATGCATACCAAGACATGGCACGCCCCTACCGCACGCGGACTGGACCTGAAGGGCAGGCCAGAACCGGTTCCGGCCTGCTAAAGCGCAAACTTCGGCACCCGTCACTTGCCCGGCAGGACGCCTTTCTTGAGAATGACATTCGCATAAAGCCGCGCGTCCTGCGTCTGCAGGATGGCGAAGCTGTTTCGGGCGAACTCGTAGAACCCGAAACGATCCACCGATTGAAGGGCTGATCCCGCACGTTCGACGAACGGGATCAATTCCGCCACCGCCTCGGGAACGGAATCCGGGTCGTCCACGACCTGCATGGTGGTCGCCGCCGCGGGCACGAAGGTATCGAGCGGCATCAGCCCCATGACGAGCCCGGCGGCCTGCGGCATGCGCGCCCCGATCGTGAGCACCTGGCTGTAAGGAAGGTTTCGAGCGATTGCAGCTGCAGGGAAGTTCATGTCCACGATCGCCAGATCGTCTCCATGACCCATCTGGGCCAGCACATAAAGTAGCTCGGGCGAAATCCGTTGATCGATTCCCTTGAGCATGAAGACACCTCCGACGTCACGGCCCCCGCTGGGGCAAATTTCCCGGCAAGAAAAGCCTTCTCGTGCCCAAGGTCAATGGCGCGCAGTCAGATCATCTCAAGTGGCACCGGCGATGCCGGGGCGGCAAAAATCCTGTCCAGCTCGGAAACCACGTCTCGGGTCAGGCCAAGGGCGGCCGCCTGCTGGTTCTGCGACACATGTTCTGGACTGCCCGATCTGGGAATGGCGATTATCCCCTGTCGGTTCAGAACCCATGCCAAAGCGATCTGGCCAGCCGTCAGCCCAAGCCCCGCCCCAAGCCGCGCCAGCTCGGCGTGACCCGCCAATCGGCCCTGCTCGATCGGGCTATAGGCCATCGCCGGGATACCGCGGCTGCCCAGCCATGGCAGCAGGTCCAGTTCAGGTCCCCTTCGGCCAAGATTGTAGAGGATCTGGTTCGTCGCGCAGCGCCCGCCACCGGCCGCGAGCAGTTCGTCCATATCCGCGACCGTGAAGTTGCTGACGCCCCAGTGTCGGATATGACCGGCGTCGCGCAGCCTTTCCATTGCCTCGACCGTTTCGGCCAGCGGCACATCGCCTCGCCAGTGCAAAAGATATAGGTCGATCCGGTCCGTTCCCAGCCGCCTGAGACTTCGCGCGCAAGCCAAGGGCAATTCACCCTCTGACGCGTTCCAGGGATAGACCTTGGTGACAAGGAACACCTCGTCGCGCCGATCTCCGATCGCCTCGGCGACCAGTGTTTCGGCTGCGCCTTCGGCATACATCTCGGCCGTATCGATCAGGGACATGCCCAGATCCAGCCCCCTGCGCAACGCCGCGATTTCGGAGGCGCGCCGGGCCGGATGCTCGGCCATCATCCAGGTCCCTTGCCCAAGCGCGGGAACCATCTCACCATCAGGAAGGTTTGTGCGTGGGATCATTCCGAAATCCTGGTTCCGGCTACAGGTTCAGGCAAGCACGACCGGTATCGCGGAACAATGGAGTTTTCCCAATCCCGGCTGAAAACAAAGAGCTAGTGCATCATGCAACATCTTGATTGCCCCGGTTGCGGACAACGTGTCTACTTTCACAACACCCTGTGTTCATGCGGAACCCCTTTGGCTTTCGATCCCGACACCGGGCGTTTCACGACGAATGTGCAGATCTGCTCGCGGCATCAGGACATCGCCTGCAACTGGCGTGCGGATAGTGAAGGCGGGCTGTGTCGCTCCTGCGCCATGACAAGCACGATTCCCGATCTTTCTGTCCAGGGCAACCTGGACCTTCTGTCCAGAAGCGAGGCGGCCAAGCGCTGGGTACTGGCCAATCTGGCGCGCTGGAACTGGTTCACCACGTCCGATGACGGGCCACGCCCCGTTTTCCGAATGCTGTCGGAACACGCCGGCCAAAGCGAAGTCGGCGTGACCATGGGCCATGCTGACGGCGTCATCACGATCAATGTCGTCGAGGCGGACGATGCCATCCGGGCCGAACGCCAGCAGCAACTGGGTGAGCTTTACCGGTCGATGATCGGGCACATGCGCCACGAGATCGCACATTTCCTGTTCGAGCGACTCGCTGTCTTGCCAGGATTCCTGGACGAGTTCCGGCCCCTTTTCGGGGATGAACGAGCGGATTACGGCGAAGCCCTTCAGGCGCATTACGCCAATCCCAAGGATCCCGGGGAAACGCATATCAGCGAATACGCCACAATGCATCCGCACGAGGACTGGGCGGAAACCGCGGCGCATATCCTGCACCTTGTGGACATGACCGACAGCCTGATGGCGACCGGGCTCAGCGGACCGGACATCCCGGCGCAGGGCTATGATGCCTATGCCGATACCGACGCGGACCGCTTGCTGACCACCGCGACAGCGGTCGCCCTGGCTGTGAACGAGATCAATCGCGCTCTGGACAACCCTGACGTTTATCCCTTTGTCCTGACGGACATGACCCGAAGCAAGCTTTCTTTTGCCCATCGCTGGCTTTCGCAGGGCGCGACGCTGTTGCCTGCACGCGAGGCTCAGCCCCAGATAGCTCTTCAAGCTATGCCAGATCAATTCTGAGCTGGCTTGACCCTTGCGCGGCCCTGTCCCAGCATGTCACCGAAAAGAGACAGGGCATGGATGAACAGGGCAGGGCGCATCTGGCAGCCGATCAGCCAGAATTTTCACGGTTTCTAGGCATCCGGATGATTTCGGCGGATCGTGATGAGGTCCGGGCAGAAATGACCGCCACAAGAGAGCTGTCGAACCGCAATGGCGTCCTGCACGGCGGGGCGATCATGGGTTTCGCCGACAATCTGGGCGGCACGGCGGCGACGATCAACCTGGGGCAGGGTCAGGCGACGACGACACTGGAAAGCAAGACGAATTTCCTGCGTCCCATCCGGATCGGCGATGTCGCGATTGGCCGATGCGTGGCGCTACACAAGGGGCGCAAGACCATGATCTGGCAGACGACGATCTCACGAGGCGACGGCAAGGTCGCAGCGATCGTCACCCAGACCCAGATGGTGATGGAGTGGCAGGCGCGTGATTAGATGATCGCCCCATTGTCGCCCCGCCGAGGGGCAAATCCGAAACTTCCCGCCGCTTGTTGTGCCGCCTTGCGCCGCGCGGCGTTGCCCATGGCAATCTTTCATGGCAATAGGCACTCACCGCCAACCGCAAGCAGGGTTCGCCAAATGAACAATTTCGCGCAGCGCCGTACCCAGATGGTTGATAGCCAGGTCCGCCCGAACGATGTGACCAGCTATCCCGTCATCGAGGCGATGCTTCATGTCCCGCGTGAGCAGTTCGTGCCCGAGGGACGCCGTGATGTCGCCTATGCCGGCGAGAACATCGATCTGTCTGCCGACCGCGTCCTTCTCGAGCCGCGGACGCTGGGCAAGATGCTCGAAGTGCTCGATCTGCAGACCAGCGACCTCGTCCTGAACATCGCCGCCGCCTATGGCTACACCGCCGCGCTGATCGCCCGGATCGCCGAAGCCGTGGTCGCCGTCGAAGAAGATGAGACAACGGCAGCCGAGGCTCAGTCGCGCCTTTCGGCCGAGGAAATCTATAATGTCGTCGTCGTGCCGGGCACCCTTGCCGCTGGTTACGCGAGCCAAGCCCCGTATGACGCGATCCTGATCGAGGGCGCCATCGAGGTGCTGCCAGAGGCGATTGCCGATCAGCTTCGCGATGGCGGGCGGATCGTCGCGGTGTTTCGCGAAGGCAACTTGGGCGTCGTCCGAATTGGACGAAAGGTTGACGGGAGCATCAACTGGCGCTTTGCTTTCAATGCGGGTGCTCCGGTATTGCCGGGCTTCGCCAAGACCCGCGGATTCGTGCTATAAGCACGTCATAACAAGGCAGGGGCAGGTCCATGTTTCGCAGCACGCTCAAGTTTCTCCGTCAACCGGTGATCGCGCTGTTGCTCGCAGGGGCCGTGGCCCTGCCTGCCAAGGCCGAGACATTGGCCGATGCCATGGTGGCGGCCTATCGCCATTCGGCGCTTCTCGAACAGAATCGCGCCGTCTTGCGCGCCGCCGATGAAGATGCCGCGATCGCGCTGTCGGCGCTTCGACCCATCATTCAATGGGTGGCGGATTATACCTACCAGAACATCGAGGGTTTCGACGCGAACTCGGCCAGCCTGTCGCTTCAAGCGCAGATGACGCTTTACGATTGGGGTCGCAGCGCGATCGCGATTGATATCGCCAAGGAATCCGTTCTTGCGACCCGCGCTGCGCTCGTCGGCGTCGAACAGGATGTGCTGCTGGGTGCGGTGCAGGCCTATCTCGACGTGCGAAGCGCGACCGAGCAGGTCGAGCTGCAGAACAACTCGGTCCGCGTGATCGGCGAAGAACGCCGGGCGGCCGCAGACCGGTTCGAGGTTGGTGAGATCACCCAGACCGACGTGTCACAGGCCGATGCCGCCCTGGCAGAAGCCAATGCCAGCCTTGCCACGGCTGAAGGTGATCTGGCCATCGCCCGCGAAAATTACCGCGCCGCAACCGGCAGGGCCCCCGGCCAGCTTGCGCCCCCGCCGCCTTCGCCGAAACTACCCGCCTCGCTGCCTTCGGCCCGCGAGATCGCCCAACGCACGCATCCGCTTATCCAGCAAGCCAAGCGCGAAGCTGCGGCCTCCGAACTAGGCGTTGCGGCGGCAGCCGCCGAACGCAATCCGGAACTGACTGGAAGCGCCGGGCTTTCCACCTCGCGCAGCAAGTCGATCAGTTCGGGCGGCGTGTCGTCGACCACTGATGTCGGCAGCCTGTCGCTCAGCATGTCGCAGACAATCTATTCCGGCGGTCGCCTTCCGGCACGCCACCGTCAGGCGATGGCGCAACGCGACGCGGCACGGTCTTCACTTCTCAACGTCGCACGCCAGGTGGATCAGGCGGTCGGGACGGCCTGGGCGGGCATCGACGTGGCCCGGGCCCAGATCCGCTCTATCGACCGACAGATCGTGGCCGCAAGGCAGGCCTATAATGGCGTTCGCGAAGAAGCGACGCTTGGCGCGCGGACGACGCTGGATGTTCTGGATGCCGAGCAGGTGGTTCTCGAGGCGAGCGCGAACAAGATTACCGCTGAAGCCAATCTGCAGTTAGCTCATTATCAACTTTTGTCCGCTATGGGTCTGTTGACGGTAGAAAACCTGAAACTGGGAATCCCGACCTATGACCCATCGGCCTACTACAATGCGGTTCGCGACGCGCCCTTCACCAGCAGGCAGGGCCAAAGCCTGGACCGCGTGCTTCGCGCCATCGGCAAGGAATAAGAAGACCCCAGCGGCACCGGAAATGAAGGGTGGGTGCGATGTCGCATGACGCCGTGCACCACCCCGGCGCGGCCGTTGACGTCAACAATGTCCTCGCCTCGATCCGCCGACTGATCGCCCTCGACAGCGCGGTCCCCCACGAGACCAATTCGCGCATTCCTGCCGTCGAGAACGCCAGATCCGCCGCTTTTTCACCAAGCTCCCTTCAAGCCGAGCCAGATGCAGAGCCGCGCCTGAAATTGGCCAGCATATCCGCCAAGCGAAACGGCGCGCCAAGTCCTGACCGGCAGGGCGGTGAAACCGCATCGTCCGACATGCGATCTGCGAGGCTGGATTTGCCCGCGACCCCTCGGGCCGAAGAATTCCACGATCTGCCGCTGTCACCCGAAGACGAAGCCGAGTTGCTTGAGGCCGAAGCGGCCCTTGCGCGCATGATCGGCCAGTCACGCGCCGATCCGGCCCCGACCGTCGATAGGCGTGAGCTGTCTCAGCTTGACCAAGGATCGGCTCCGCCCGACGTCGACCGCGCGCCGCCACCCCTGACGCCCGATCTCGCTGAAGCCGGGCTCGTCAACCTGTTCACCGCCGCGGGCCCCGCCACCCTCGACCTTCGCCACCTCGTCCGAGAAGCGGTGCGCCACGAACTGACGGGGGATATGGGCGACATTCTCAGCCGCAACCTCCGCCGTCTCGTCCGTCAGGAAATCGAAGAGGTCGTCAGAGATCTTTGCGCCGAAGATCGGGCCGAACTCTAGGCGCCCGAACCAGCAGGAAAGCGGCTCCCGACTGCTCGGAGGCCGCTTTGGTTCAATTCAAATACTTCTCGGGGTCTACGCTGTCGAAACCGTTGCGGACCTCGAAATGGACGACGCCCTGGCTGCGAACCTTGCCAAGCGTCGCCCCGCTGCTGACGGTCTGGCCCTTCGTGACCGCGACATTGTCGAGACCGGCATAGACGGTCATCAGGTTGCCATCATGGCGGATCACGATGATGGGAACCTGGTCCACATCTCGGGTGACCGCCGCGACCGTCCCCGATCCGGCCGCAACAACCGCGCTGCCGGGGGCAGCCGAGATATCGATCCCCTCGTTCTTGCCCTTTTCATAGACCCTCATGATCGCGCCATTCGCCGGCATGCGGAAGCGGCTGTTGCCGGATGCCGCCGTGCGGGTCTTGCCCAGATCATTGCCTTCGGGCTTGGCCACCGGGGCATTTGCAGGCTGCGTCTTTTCGGCTGGCAGCGGCTCGGTTGAGGAAGGCGGCTCCGGAGTCGGGCTTCCGACCCCTGGTGCCGTGACGGTCTGCGCTGCGGTTCTTGCGGGTTGTCCGGCGACCGGGATCAGCAACCGTTGCCCGACACGAACCGACATGTTGGAAGGCAAGCCGTTCCACGATGCAAGATCATTGACCGAAACCTGGTATTTTCGCGCAATCGACCATGCGGTTTCACCCGAGGCCACGACATGCTGGCGCGGCTGGCTAGAAGCCGGAAGGGTGGTCGAGGCGACTGCCTTGCCCTGTCCAGCGGGCAGGGTGACATTCGGGCTCTTGATCCCCTGCCCGGCAAAGGGATCGCTGACCTGACCTGTCGTGGAGGTCGTCGCGGCAGCCACTGCGGTTCCCGTTGCGACGCGCCGCGGCAGGGCCACGACCGCTCCGGGATTGAGCGGCGCTCCGGCGTCGACCGCGTTGTAACGGCCAAGCTCTGCCGCGTTCAGCCCCAGCCGGCCGGCAATGGTCGATACCGTGTCGCCGGGCTGGGCGATCGCGACCTGGTAGCCGGGATAGGAAATGATCCCGCGACTGTCAGGCGTGGGTCGGGCCGCCGCGGTCGACGCAGCCGAGGCGGTGTCCAACCCGCCCCCCCCGAAGCTGCGCAGATCGGGATCGAAACTGCTCAGGTTTATGCCGCCCTGTGGACTGCATGCTGAAAGGATTGAAAGAAACCCAGCCGCCATGGCCGGTCTCGTCAGTCTCGCCATCTGCCCGTTCCTCACTCTGCGCGGAAGGGGGTCATGTATGTCCCAACCCCTCGACCAGCGGCACGAAGCGCACCTGCCGCAATTCGTCGTATTCAAAGGCGGTTTCTGTCCGACGGACACGGATCAAGGTCTGAACCGCATCCGACTGGCCCACCGGCACGACCATGATACCGCCGATCTTGAGTTGCGCCAAGAGCGGGCCCGGCGGGTCTTCGGCGGCTGCAGTCACCATGATGCGATCAAAGGGGGCCTGTTCGGGTAAACCGCGCGAGCCGTCCGCCACCATGGCGGTGATGTTCGACAGGCCGAAATGCCGGAAGATTGCCTCGGCCTCTGTGACGAGCCGGCGATGGCGATCAAGCGTGTAGACCCTGCGGCACAGAAGCGACAGGATCGCGGCCTGGTATCCCGATCCGGTTCCGATCTCGAGCACCTTGTCGCGCGGACCGACATCCAGGGCCTGGGTCATCAAGCCCACGACCGACGGCTGGCTGATAGTCTGTCCGCAAGGTATCGGCAGCGGCGTGTCGTCATAGGCGCGATCTTCAAAATGACCACGGACAAACTCGCCCCGGTCGATGCGCTCCATCGCCTCGAGCACGCGCGGATCGGTCACGCCACGCTGTCGCAACGCGAAGAGAAAGCGCATTTTCCGTTCAGCGATCTCGGGCTCTTCGCTCATCGCCGTGATCAGCCCTCTTCCATCGCCCGCAATGCCTCGAGGCTGGCATGGCAGGTCAGATCTGGGCGCATCGGCGTCAGCGAAATGTAGTCCCGCATATTCGCATCGACATCGCTTCCAGGCGTCGCGGGCGAGGTTTGCGAGCCACCCAGAACCCACAGGAAGCGTCGGCCGTTCGGCGCATGATAGGGCTCGGATTCAAAACGCAAACCCTCGCGGCGCCCCTGAGGTGCAACCCGTACCCCCCGGACCGAGGACGCGTCGCAAGGTGGAAAATTGATATTGTAGAAAAGTCGGAAATCGGCGTCCGAAGTCCAGTCTCCGTGATCGAGAAGCTGGCGGATCAGGCGTGGCCCATGTTTGCGCGCCGCCTCGAACGGATCGGACAAGCCATGCGTTCTCTGCCCCATGTATTGCGACAGCGCGATCGCGGGAAGCCCTTGCAGCGCGGCTTCCATCGCTCCGCCGACCGTGCCGGAATACATCACGTTCTCGCCCGAATTGTTGCCGCGATTGACGCCTGAAAGCACGAGATCCGGCGGATTGTCCCGCATCACGTCGCCAAGCGCCGCAAGGACGCAATCGGCGGGCGAGCCTTCGGCGGCAAACCGCCGCGGCCCCAGTTCCGCAATCAGCGTCGGGTGGACATAGCTGATGCAATGGGCGACACTAGATTGCTCGAAGGCAGGAGCCACGGTCCAGACCTCGCCTTCGGGGCCAGCGATTTCGGCCGCGATCTCGGCAAGGGTCACCAGTCCCGGCGCATTGATGCCGTCATCATTGGTGATCAGGATCCGCATTTTTCCCCCATATTCTACAGATACCACAACTCGCCCGACCTGACCCATGCGCGACGGGCCTGTCAGTTCGTTGCAGTCGTCTTCACATCCCTGTCAGCAGCATGCTTATCTGCGCCACAGCCTTGCGACAACCCGCTGCGCGAGCAAGACGAATGTTTGACGCGAGCCAGTGGGGAGGGCAGGATCAGATCGGGCAAAAGCCGGGCAGGTCATGCAGATTTTTCTTCCCATTGCCGAGGTGGCGGTCAATGCCTTCACCCTTGTCGGACTTGGTGGAGTCGTCGGACTCATGTCCGGACTTTTCGGCGTCGGCGGCGGCTTTCTGATTACGCCCCTTCTGTTCTTCATCGGCATACCGCCGGCGATCGCAGTGGCGACCGGGGCGAACCAGGTCGTGGCGTCCTCGTTCTCGGGTGTGCTTGCGCATGTGAAACGCAAGACCGTGGACTTCCGGATGGGTTGGGTTCTGTTGGCCGGCGGGCTTGTCGGCTCAACGGTTGGTGTCCTGCTGTTCAACATGCTGTCGCGCCTCGGTCAGGTCGATCTGGTCGTGCAGCTTTGCTATGTGCTGTTTCTGGGTCTGATCGGCGCGATGATGCTGCAGGAAAGTCTGCGCTCCCTCAGGCGAACGAGACAGAGCGGACCGATCAAGCCGATGCGTCGGCATCAGCATGGTTGGGTTCATCGCTGGCCGCTGAAGACGAAATTCCGGGCCTCGGGGCTTTATATCAGCGTGATCCCCGTCCTGATGGTCGGCGCGGCCGTCGGCGTGCTCGGCGCGATCATGGGTGTGGGCGGCGGCTTCATCATGGTGCCGGCGATGATTTACCTGCTTGGAATGCCGACCAAGGTCGTCATCGGGACATCCCTGTTCCAGATCACTTTCCTTTCCGCCTACACCACGCTGATGCATGCGGTGTCGTCGAACACCGTCGATATCATGCTGGCAGTCCTGCTGATCGTCGGCGGCGTGATCGGTGCGCAGATCGGAACCTCGCTCGGGGCGAAGTTGCGGGCTGAGCAATTGCGGATCCTGCTTGCGCTGCTCGTGCTCGCGGTTTGCGGAAGGCTGGCGCTTGATCTCTTCCTGCGCCCGGATGAGCTTTATTCACTGACGCCGGGGATACTCAGATGATCCTGCGCGCGTTCATCATGCTCATGGCCATTGCGCTGCCGCTTGGCGCGCAGGAACCAGCCGAGCCGGCGGAAACGATCGTCGCCGGTCTCTCGCGCGAGGACGTGGACATCACCACGAGCTTCGACGGGTCTGACATCATCATCTACGGCGCGATCAAGCGTGAACAGCCGATCCCCACTTCCGGGCTCGATGTGATCGTCACCGTCGAGGGTCCCGCCCGCTCGGTCACAGTCCGTCACAAGGAGCGCCGCTTTGGCATCTGGATGAACACCGGCAAGGTCAGCGTTGCCGCGGCGCCGAATTTCTACGTCGTGGCCACGACAGGCCCGCTGGACCAGATCCTGGACCGGGATCAGGACAATCGCTTCCGAATCTCGGTGCCGCTGGCGATCCGTGCTTTTGCCGGCGTGTCCGATGTGGATGACGTCGTGCCCTATACCGAGGCGCTGGTTCGCCTTCGCGAATCCCATGATCAATACCGGCTGGACAACGGCGCCGTTGTGCTTGCCGAGCAGACGCTTTTTCGCGCCGATGTCAGGCTGCCAGCAAACCTGACCGAGGGGCTTTACGCGACCAGGATCTTTCTTCTGCGCGAAGGGAAGGTCATCGACACGTTCCGGGCACCGATCGAGGTCCGCAAGGTCGGTCTGGAACGCTGGCTTTATCGGCTGGCCTGGGAACAACCATTTGTCTACGGGCTGATGTCCCTTGCCCTTGCCATGGCGGCGGGATGGGCCGCATCCGCAGCTTTCCGTGCCTTGCAGCGCCGCTAGCGGCTGCGCTCTCCCCTGCGGAATGGCCCCAGTTCGGTCAGCAAGGCCATTTCCTGGCTGACGGCGTTGCGTTCGCGCAGAAGGTAATCGTCAATTGCTGCGTGGAAGCCCTGATCGGCCAGCCAGTGCAGGGAATGGGTCTGGCTGGGCAGATAGCCTCGGGCCAGCTTGTGTTCGCCCTGCGCACCCGCCTCGACCCGAGAGATTCCGTTTTCGATCGCCCAGTCGATGGCGCGATGGTAGCACAGTTCGAAATGCAGGAAGGGATGGTCCTCGATGCAGCCCCAATAGCGGCCATAAATCGCGTCCGGGCCCAGCAGGTTCAGCGCCCCGGCGACCGGCCTGCCGTCCCGTTCGGCCATGATCAGCACACAATCGTCGCGCATCGTTTCGTGAAGCCGTTCGAAAAACGCACGTGTCAGATAGGGCTGCCCCCATTTGCGGCCGCCCGTGTCCTGGTAAAAGCGCCAGAAGGCGTCCCAATGCGCCGGCAGGATGTCGTCGCCGCGCAGGCTTCGGATCGTGCCGCCAAAGGATTGGGCCCGTTCCCGTTCCTTGCGGATCGCCTTACGCTTGCGCGATGAAAGATCGGCCAGAAAGTCCTCGAAGCTGCCATAGCCCCTGTTCTGCCAGTGAAACTGTTCGCTTGCGCGGACAAGATAGCCGACCTCGCGCCCCAGTTCGGCTTCGGCCTCGGTGCAGAATGTGACATGGACACCCGACAGATGCGACTGTTTCGCCACCTGTGCCATCGCCTGCAGCAACGCGCCCTGGACGGCGGTATTGTCCGATATAAGCCGAGGCCCCGTGACCGGGGTAAAGGGCACGGCGCATTGCAGCTTGGGATAGTATTCCCCGCCCGCCCGCGAATAGGCCTGCGCCCAGGCATGGTCGAAGATGTATTCGCCCTGGCTATGGGTCTTGAGATAACAGGGCGCCACGCCCGAGACAGCACCGTCCAGCCGTGCGACAAGGTGGCTCGGATGCCATCCCGTTCCCGTCCCGACCGACCCCGAATCCTCGAGCGCCAAAAGGAAGCGGTGGGTGGTGAACGGGTTTTCCCCCGCCCCGCACCCATCCCAGATGCCGGCTTCGATTCCGGATATGCCGGACAGGACGGAAACGCTGAGTTCGCTCATGGGCAGACGATAGCCCCGGTATTCGGCTTTGTCAGCGACCGCCAGTCACTTCCAGGTTAGTTCCCGTGACATAGCTAGCCTGCTCATCAGCCAGCCACAGAATTGCCTCTGCAACTTCCTCGGCGCTGCCCGGCCTGCCCATCGGCACGCCCGACGACAATGTCCGGGCGCGGTCCGGGTTTCCACCCGATGCGTGGATTTCGGTCTCGATCAGCCCGGGCCGGATGGCGTTCACGCGAATATTGTCAGGGGCGAGTTCCTTGGCGAGCCCGATATTCAGGCTGTCGATGGCGCCCTTGCTTGCGGCATAGTCGACATATTCGCCCGCGCCCCCCAACCGCGCTGCGGCCGAGCTGATCAGGACGATCGAGCCGGAAGGTTCATCCTTGCCGCGCTTCAGCCGTCGCGCCGCCTCGCGTGCGGTCAGCAGCGCGCCGATCACGTTCACGTCGATCACACGCTGCATCCGATCAAGGCTCATTTCGGCAAGCGGCATCGCCTGCGAAAGCATCCCCGCATTCACGACCACGGAATCGATGCGGCCAAGCTCGGCTTCGGCCGCGTCGAAAAGCGCAAGGACATCGGCCTCGTTCGCGACATCACCTTGTACGCCAGTTGCCCTGCGCCCCTTGGCGCGGATCTGGGCCAGCACGTCCTGCGCCGCCTCGGTATCGTTGCGCCAGCTGATGGCGACGTTCCAGCCGCGCTCGGCAGCCAGCAGGGCGACTGCCCGGCCAATCCCGCGCGAGCCCCCCGTGACGATCATCGTCTTCACACCGTTCATCTTCCCTCCGGCAAGTAGCCCTCGAACGTGATATTGTCGGCAACCCGGCGGGCAGCCTTCTCTTCTTCGGTCGTGCGTATCGTCCAGGTCAGAACCGGAATGCCGCGATTTTTCAGGGCGGCCACAGCCGGATTGTCGAGATCGTTATGGTCATGCGAAACGAAACTGGCTCCGATCCGCTCGAAATCCGCGATTGCAGCAAGATGTTCTCGCCTCTCGGGATCAAGATCCGGCCAGTCTGCGCCCTCGTAGCCGCAGGTGGTCAGACCCACGGGCACATCCGGCGCGGTCTTGTGAAGGGTCGCCACGCTATGGGGGTTGAACGACATGACTGCCACCGGCCCGGTATAACCCGCAACAAGCCCTGCCACGCGTTCGGACAGATCGCCGATATCCTCGGAGGCTTTCAGGCTCTGGTCCTTGATCTCGATCAGCAGGGGCACGCGCCCCGCCACTTCCGCCAGAAGCTCGGCCAAGGTCGGAATCGGCTCGTCCGTTCCCATGATCCTCAGCATCGAAAGCATGTCGATGCCCAGGGCGCGGACAAGGCCTTCGGCGCCCGTGAGGCGGGTCAGATCGTCATCGTGAAAGACCACGGGCGTTCCATCGGCCGCCGCCTGGATGTCGCATTCGATACCGAAGCCCGACGCGATGGCAGCACGAAAGGCCGCCATGCTGTTTTCCGGTTTTCCAGCCGAATGCAGCCCCCGATGTGAGATCGGCAGGCGAAGAAAATCGGGATGGAGACCCATCACTCGATCTCGAAGATCGCTTCGACCTCGACAGCAACGCCGCGCGGCAAGGCGGGCGCAGACACAGCGGCGCGGGCGTGACGGCCCTTGTCGCCGAACACCTCGACCATCAGGTTCGAGCAGCCGTTGACGACTTCGGGCTGATCGGTGAATTCGGGGGTCGAATTGACGAAGCCGCCCAGCTTCACGACCCGCTTGACCCGGTCAAGCGAGCCAAGCGCCGCGCGGGCCTGCGCGAGCAGCGCAAGGCCGCAGGTCCGGGCGGCCTCGGCACCCGCTTCGACCGCCAGGTCGGCACCGAGCTTGCCCTTCTGCGCGCTGATCTGCCCCGAGACGAACAGCATGTTCCCCGAGATGACAAAGGGCACGTAATTCGCCGCAGGCGCGGGCGCGTCCGGAAGCGTAATGCCCAGTTCGGCGAGTTTCGTCTCGATGCTCATGATATCCCCTCAGTCTGTGATGGCGGCGCGGAAATCGCCCAGGACGGCACGCCAGGTCGCCAGCGCGTCCTCGAAATTCTCGCGTCCCAGACCGTCGCCTGCAAGGCCGATATCCATTTCGAGATAGGGATTTCCGGATTCAGCCACCACAAGCTTGCCGAACGGGTTGTCGCGGTTCCAGTCATTCGCGTCTTCCGGCGTCATCGGCTCACTCATCTGGAAGCCGGTGACGAACTGCATGCGGCGGCATTGCGGCTTGCATTCATAAAAGAACACATTGAACAGCGTGTCATCGACCTCGCTTTCAAGCATCGGCAGGCCCTCGACGTCCTGCCCTTGCGTGACTTCAAGACCCAGCTCGGTCATGATCTTGCTGATGATTTCGGGATCGCCCGTCACTTGGGCGGCCGCCAGCGGCATGGATTGCAAGCTGACGGCAATAAGATAAGCGCAAAGCGCACGCATTTTTGGTCTGGAACTCCGCAGGAGGGATGGCAGACCTATTAGCGTTTTGTGAATCAGGCCACCAGAGCTTCCGCGCGCTTCAGATCAACGCTGACGAGTTGACTGACGCCCTGTTCAACCATTGTCACACCGAACAACCTGTCCATGCGCGCCATGGTCACGGCGTGGTGCGTGATCACAAGGAATCGCGTCTCGGTCCGACGGGTCATTTCGTCCATCAGATCGCAAAAGCGCGTGACATTCGCATCGTCCAAAGGCGCATCCACCTCGTCCAAGACACAGATCGGCGCGGGATTCGCGAGAAAGACCGCGAAGATCAGCGCGAGCGCCGTAAGCGTCTGTTCGCCACCGGACAGAAGGCTCAGTGTCGAAAGCTTCTTGCCCGGCGGCTGGCACATGATTTCCAGCCCCGCTTCGAGCGGGTCATCGGATTCGACAAGCACCAGCCGGGCCTCGCCCCCTCCGAAAAGATGGGTGAACAAATTGGTGAAGCTCTGGTTCACGGTGTCGAAAGCGGCAAGCAGCCTTTCCCGGCCTTCACGATTGAGGCTGCCGATGCCCTGGCGCAGCTTGCGGATGGCCTCGGTCAGGTCTTCCTTTTCGCCGTTCAGCCGGTCGCGTTCGGTTTCCAGCTCTTGCTTGTCATCCTCGGCGCGCAGGTTCACGGCGCCAAGCGCATCCCTTTGCTGACGCAACCGCTGGATGCGATCCTCAAGCGTGTCGAGCGAGACTTCCTCGATTTCGCCCAATGACTCGAGCAGGGCCTCAGGGGTCGATTCCGTATCCTCGTGGATGCGGGCACGCGCCGTCGCCTCGGCTTCAATCGCGGCTTCGGCCCTTGCCTCACGGGCGGCACGTAGCTCGCGGGCCTGCGACGCGGCGCGTTGGGCTTCGCGCTCTGTCTCGGCCGTCATGCGCAACCCCTGGTCGGCGGCGGAAAGCGCGGCCCGGGCACGCGCAAGCCGGGCAGCCGCCCGTGCCTCGGATTCGGTCAGGCTTTCGCGGCGCTCGGCCAGGATCTCGGGCTGGGCCTCGGCTGCCTCAAGCTCTTCGGCCGCATGTTCGCGGCGGTTTGTCAGTTCATTGGCCCGTGTGTCGGCCTGATCGAGGCGCAGCTTCCAGCCGGATGCTTCCTTGGCGATTTCCTGCAATCTGCGGGTCCGCGAACTTGCCTCGCGCTTCAGCTCATCCAGCCTGCTGCGCCGCGTGAGCGTCGCGATGCGTCCGGCCTCGACAGCGGTCCGCGCATGTTCGAGCGCGGCGGCAATGCTGCCCCTGTCCGGCAATTCGGCGATACCCCGCTCGGCCTCGGCCAGCCTCGACCGGGCATCACCTGCATCCGCCCGATGGCGCGCCAATTCGGCGCGGGCCGCCTCTGCCCGGCTCTGCGCCATCGACTGCTCGGATTCCGCGCGGGTAACGGCCCGTGCTGCGTCCGACAGTCCGCGTTCGGCCTCACGCCGGGCATCGCGGGCGCGTTTCTCGGCCTCGCTTGCAGCCGCATGCCGCTCGCGCAGGGCCTGATGCGACGCCGTCGCAGCCTCGGCCCGCGATCGCGCCGCCTCAGCCTGCACCGTCATTTCGGCAAGCTGGTTCACCTTTTGAAGATGCAACGCAGCCGAGGATGAGGCGTCATCAGCCATCACCCGCATGCCGTCCCAGCGGAACAGATCACCTTCCTTCGTGACCAGTCGCTGTCCCGGAGCCAAAGCCGCCTGCAGCCTTTCCCCCGTCGTGATATCCGCGATAAGCCCGACTTGCGAAAGCCGGCGGGACAGCTCCTCTGGCCCCTGCACCTGAGACGAGATCGAAGCGAGGCCTTCGGGAAGCGGATGGGCCGAGCCAAAGCCCGGCAGCAGATGCCATCCCGAACCGTCCCGGGCAAGCCCCGCCGACAGGTCATCGCCAAGTGCTGCACCAAAGGCTTTCTCGAACCCGCTCGCCACACGAACCAGATCCAGAATCGCCTGCCCGCTCTTGTCGCTGCGGTCGACGAGGCGTCTCAGCGCGGCCATTTCGGCGTTCAGCGCCGAAAGTTCGCCCTCGGCCTCGGCACGCACCGCGCGGGCATCGGATTCCTCGGCTTCCAGCTCTGCCCTGCTCTCTTCGGCAGCGGCAAGGCTTTCCTCGGCGGATTCAACGGATTGGCGCGCTACCTCGAGCATTTCCTCGGCCGCATCTCGGGCGACGGCGGCAACGGTCCTGGCCTCGTCGGCGGAGGTCGCGGCCGCCTCGGCTTCCGATGCCGCCCGGATCGCCCGGTCCATCATCTGGCGCAGATCATGGGCCAGACGCTCGGCCGATTGATGACGCGCCGCGAGCCGAGCCGATTCATCGGTCAATTCTCCCAGCTTGTCCTCGATCTCGCGCAAGGCCTCGGAAGCTTCCTCTGCCAGTCCCTCCGCAGCCTCGACCTTCTCTTCATGGCCATGTCCGGCCTTTTCAAGCTCGCGCCGCTCCCAATCCAGGCGCTCGATCACCTCACCCGCGTCACGGTTCAGCGCGGATTCGCGCTCGATGTCGCGATCAAGCTGGGCAATGCGGGCCAGAAGCGTCCTGATCGCCTGCGCCGCACGCGCCTCGGCCTCATCCAGCGCCTCGCGCTCAACGGTCGCGCGGGACAGGATCGCGGCTGCGACCTGCTCTTCCTCGCGCAGCGGGGGCAGATGCCTTTCTGCCTCTTCGCGGGCGGCAATGGCGCGCGTCGCGGCAGTCTCGGCTTCCGCAGCCGCGCGGATCGCCTCTTGCAGGATTTCGGCGGTCTGGGCCTTGGCCTGGTCGGCATCCGCCCAACGGCGATAAAGCAGCAGACCTTCGGCCCGCCGCAAGACGGCCCCGATCTCGCGATATTTGGCGGCGGCGCGCGCCTGACGTGCCAGCGAGGCGGCCTGCGTGGAAAGCTGGTCCAGCGTGTCGTCGACGCGCGTCAGGTTCGCTTCGGCCGCATTCAGCTTGAGCTCTGCCTCGTGCCGACGCTGGTAAAGTCCGGAAATACCGGCCGCCTCCTCAAGGATGCGCCGGCGGGCCTTTGGCTTGGCATTGATAAGTTCGGAAATCTGGCCCTGACGCACCAGCGCGGGCGAATGCGCGCCGGTCGAGGCATCTGCGAAAAGCATCTGGACATCGCGGGCCCGAACCTCCTTGCCGTTGATCCGGTAGGCTGAGCCGGCATCGCGGGTGATCCGCCGGGAAATGTCGAGAGCGTCACTGTCGTTCAGCCCGGCCGGAGCGAGACGGTCCTTGTTGTCGATGGTGAGCGTGACCTCGGCATGGGCGCGCGCAGTCCGGCGCGCGGTGCCGGCGAAGATCACGTCCTCCATCCCCTCGCCCCGCATCGCGGTCGGGCGGTTTTCGCCCATGACCCAGCGCAGCGCCTCAAGCAGGTTGGACTTGCCGCAGCCATTGGGGCCCACGACGCCGGTCAGGCCCTCGTGAATGACCAGATCGGTCGGGTCCACGAAGCTCTTGAAGCCGTTGAGGCGCAGTCGGTCGAAACGCAATGCGGAAGTGTCCCTTGATAGAGGCGAAACGCAGAGATTCTTGGTGATTACCCCCCCGAAGTCAATCCAAGCCACAAGATCTGGCGGCTACAAACATGTTATCCACAAGATTTAAGAGATGGACCGCGCATTTTCGGGCGATAATCTGCCGTCATGATTCCCGCATTGGCCATTCTCCTGTCGTTTCAACTCGTCGGCGAAATCGCCGCGCGCGGGCTGGGCATGCCCCTACCCGGCCCGGTGATCGGGCTTGTCCTGCTGGTTCTGTCATGCAGCGCAAAACCAAGGCTCGCCGAGATGTTGCGCCCGGCCGCACGGGGCCTGCTGGCCAATCTTTCGTTGTTCTTCGTTCCGGCCGGTGTCGGCGTCATCGCGCATCTTCCCGAATTCCGGAGCAATGGCTTCGCGATCGCAACGGCACTGATGGTTTCGACGGCATTGGCCATCGCAGCGGGCGCGCTGGTCTTCGCATTCGTCGTAAGGGTCATGGGGCGGGATGAGCGATGAATGACGCGGCCCTGATCTGGTCCTATCTCGCCGAGGGGCCATTGCTCTGGCTCACCGCGACGCTTCTTGCCTATTGGCTGGGGGATAGGCTGTTCCGCGCGGCCCGACGCCAAAGCTGGGCCAATCCCGTCTTGTTCGCGGTATTCGTGCTTGCATTGCTGCTTTGGTCGACGGGGACGACCTACCAGACCTATTTCGAAGGGGCGCAATTCGTCCATTTCATGCTTGGTCCGGCCACCGTGGCCTTGGGCATGCCACTTTACGAGAACCTTCAGCGCCTGCGAAATGCGCTCGTCCCGCTGTTGGCCGCACTCGTCGCCGGATCGCTGGTGGCGGTCGTCTCGGTCCTTGCCCTGGCGAAGGCCTTCGGGCTTTCCGATGTCATGATGGCGAGCCTAGCACCGAAATCGACTACGGCGCCGGTCGCCATCGGCATCGCCGAAGGGTTGGGCGGAGAGCCCACCATCGCCGCAGTTCTTGTTCTGCTGACCGGCATCTTCGGCGCCATGATCGCGACGCCGCTTCTCAACCTGTTGCGGGTGCATGACTGGCGGGCGCGCGGTTTTGCGGTCGGCGTCGCTGCGCATGGAATCGGCACGGCCCGCGCCTTCCAGGTCAACGAGACGGCCGGAGCCTTTGCAGGGATCGGCATGGGGCTCAACGCTGTCCTGACGGCGATCATCGCGCCACTGGCGCTGAACCTGTTTCGCTGATGAAATTGAAAAGGGCCGCCCGGAAGGACGGCCTTGGCAATCTGCAAGCAGCTGTGGAAGTTAAGCCGCGTCAGCCTCTTCGGCGGCGTGGCGGCGCTCGCTCTCTTCGCGCGACAATGCGACCGAGGTCCGCACGCCTTTCGCCACGAACTCCATCAGGCCTTTCACGACGCGCTCATTCGGGTCGATGCCAGCACAGGAAAGCACCTCGCGCCCATCGCGCGAGCGTGCCCAACGTGCAATCTGATCGGGCCCGTTGCCGTATTTTTTGTCATCCGCGATCGCATCATCAAGCGCAGCCAGTACAACGGCGGCAAAAAGCTTGCGGGCACGTTGCCCTTGTTCGAAATTAAAAGCCGAACCATCCACGAAATCGCGCATCTACTTTATCCTGTTTTTCTTGCAGTACCGCATCATAACGGTCGGGCCCCTGCCTGACCGTGAAGTCGCCTTGACTGGCGAAGCACAGCGGGATTAGCCGATTCCGCTGCTGATTCGGTATGCCTCAACCCACATGACTGCCATGCGCCCCATGCAAACCCAAGCAAACTCAATCTAGCTTGCGCTTGCTGACGCTTTGAAGACACCTCGGAAAGCCCCGCCAGACCTTGACAACGCCGAAAAGACGTTTCGGTTGCGGCGGAACATGCTCGCAGATATAGGTTCGCGCGACCGCGGTTCAAGATGACGAGCCGCAGGTTTCCCACAACTTCCGCAAGGTAAACCTGAATGGCCAAGATTAATGGCAATGAAATCAAGCCGGGCTTCGTGTTGGAGCATGACGGCGGGCTCTGGGCAGCGGTCAAGGTGAGCCATGTCAAACCCGGCAAGGGCGGCGCTTTCGCTCAGGTCGAGTTGAAGAATCTTCGAGACGGACGCAAGCTGAACGAGCGTTTCCGGTCGGAAGACAAGGTCGATCAGGTCCGTCTCGACAACAAGGACCAGCAGTTTCTTTACGAGACCGACGGTCGACTGGTGTTCATGGACAATGAAACCTTCGAGCAGATCGAGCTGGACGCCGAGTTGCTGGGCGATCGCCGTCCGTTCCTGCAGGATGGCATGACCGCCACCGTCGAATATTACGGCGATGAAGCTCTTTCCGTGCGCATCCCCCAGAAAGTCGTCTGCCGCGTCGCGGAAACCGAGCCAGTCCTGAACGGCCAGACCGCCGCGAAAAGCTTCAAGCCCGCGATCCTCGACAATGGCGTGCGCGTGATGATCCCGCCCTTCGTGGGTGTTGATGAGGATATCGTCGTGAACACCGAGCTTTTCGAATATTCGGAACGCGCCTGACCACGGCTCTTGAAGCTCAATGCGACTTGCGTGGGCCGATTGCGGCCCCGCTGCGCAAATTCCCGTGAAAGACAGGCAAGTTTCTGCCATACGGGACCTCGTTCGGGACCCGAAAAACCGTCTTGGGCGTTGCAATGCGACGAAGACGGAGAGACTGATGTCGCAACCCCTGATACATGTTGCCCACGAAGATTACGGTACATCCGGCCGCTACATTGCTTCGATTGATGGAACCGAAGGCGAGGCCGAACTGACCTGGCGGTCTGGTGGACCCGGGATCATCGTGGCGGATCATACCTACGCCCCCAATGCCATGCGCGGAACCGGCGCTGCGACGGCGCTTGTCCAGCGCCTGATCGAGGATGCCCGGCGCAACGGACTTCTGATCGTGCCCTCATGCACCTATGTACGAGCGCAATTCGCCCGGCACCCCGAATGGCAGGATCTCCGGGCGGGCTGAGCGCACGCGATCAGGCGTGGCGAAGTCGCAGCCCTTCGCGAAGGACATTCAGAAACAACTGTGCGGCCGGTGTCGGAACCCGATCCCTGAGCGTCACGATCGAATACGGCGCCACCTGCAGTTCGGGTGCGACCCGCAACGCCCGGATTGGCGCTTCGCCTGACTCCTTCGAGAACAGCTCGGCCGCCGCGGTCGAAAGGATACCGACCGCCTGAGAACGCATCACGAAGGCCAATGTCAGCGTGAGCGAGGCCGTCGCGATGATGGTGCGGGGCATGCCCAGTCCCCGGTCCGTGAGATAGCGCTCGACCGCGCCGCGAAGCATGCTTCCCGTGGGCTGCATCACCCAGTCATATTCGAGGCAGTCGCGCAATTCGCATCGCTTCAGGCGTGCCAGCGGGTGATCGCTGTTGACGATCAGCGACAGCGGCTCGGGACCGATCGGCGTCAGGTCGAACGCTGTGGCATCCGTGCCATCGGGAACGCGACCAAGATAGAGATCAAGCCGACCCGACAACAGTTCCGCGGCAAGTCGGTCGCTCGAGGAGACGTCGATATGGACGCGCAGATGCGGTTCCGACTGCTCGAGACTTCGGACGATGGGCAATACCAGGTCGAGCGAAGGGCCGGACACCGAACCAAGATGGACCGCGCCGACCTTGCCTCGGTCGATGTCGCGCACCTCCCGACCCGCGATATCCAGATCTCTCAGCATCGAACGCGCCCGTGATGCCAGGCGTTCTCCGGCGGCGGTCAGTGTCACGCCCCGACTGTGACGCCGCGTAAGTTGCGCACCGACGATCCGCTCAAGGTCCGAAAGCAGCCGTGATGCGGCCGGCTGGGTGATATTCATCATTGCCGCCGCCAGACTAAGCTGCCCGCTGCGCTCAACCGCGACCAGCAAAGCCAATTGCCGCAGTTTGATGCCCCGAGAGACAAGTTCGTCACCCAGATCGCGATTCCCACGCATCTCGTCACCGTATTCACATCTAAATGTTAGCGCTAAGATATATCATAAAAGGTATAACCGGCGACAGAAACCGAAATTGACGCCAACAAGGCCGAAACGATAGCTTACGTCGCAGGCAAGCGGTGCAGAACATCGCTGCTGCGGTCAGCGGTATCGGGAAGGGCTCGGCCGGATCGCAACATTGGGGGGATACACCGGAAGATCCAACAGGCGCCGCAAAGCGCCGTCTTCTGCCGTGTCCATATAACGGGAGGAAATATGTTCACCCTCAAGAAACTCGCCCTCGCCGCTGCTTCGGTCGCGGTTCTTTCGGTGCCCGGCTTCGCGCTGGCAGACGGCCTGGTCGGCATCTCGATGCCCACGAAGACCTCGGCGCGCTGGATCGCTGACGGCGATAACATGGTCAAGCAGTTCCAGGACGCGGGCTATGAAACGGATCTGCAATATGCAGATGACGACATCCCGAACCAGCTTGCCCAGATCGAGAACATGATCACCAAGGGCGTCAATGTGCTGGTCATCGCGGCGATCGACGGCACCACCCTGTCGAACGCGCTGGCAAACGCCAAGGCCGCCGACATCAAGGTGATCGCGTATGACCGCCTGATCCGCGACACGCCGGATATCGACTATTACGCCACCTTCGACAACTTCAAGGTCGGTGTCGAGCAGGCCAGCACCCTGGTGAATGGTCTGGAAGAGCGCTTCCCGGACGAAAAGCCGTGGAATGTCGAACTGTTCGGTGGCAGCCCGGACGACAACAACGCCTATTTCTTCTACGACGGCGCGATGTCGGTCCTGCAACCGCTCATCGACGACGGCTCGATCGTGATCCCGTCGGGCCAGCAGGGCATGGACAAGGTCGGCACGCTGCGCTGGGACCCGGCCACCGCCCAGTCCCGCATGGATAACATCCTGTCGGCCAATTACACCGACAAGCATGTCAACGGCGTCCTGTCGCCCTATGACGGTCTGTCGATCGGTATCCTGTCCTCGCTCAAGGGTGTGGGCTACGGCTCGGGCGACCTGAAAATGCCCATCGTGTCGGGTCAGGACGCCGAACTGCAATCGGTCAAGTCGATCCTGTCGGGCGAGCAGTACTCGACCATCTTCAAGGACACCCGCGAACTCGCCAAGGTCACCGTCGGCATGGTCGACGCCATGATCAAGGGCGAAGAGCCGCAGGTGAACGACACCGAAACCTACGACAACGGCGTGAAAGTCGTTCCGTCCTACCTGCTGGAGCCGGTGGCAGTGACCGAATCGAACCTGAAAGAGGTTCTGGTCGGGTCGGGCTACTACACCGAAGATCAGCTGAAGTAATCTTATCAACCTGCGCCGCCGCAAGGGGACCACATCCCTTTGCGGCGGCGTAATCCTTTAGCCAGGGGCAGAAGGTAACGATGGACGCCATTCTGGAAATGCGGGGAATTACCAAGGAATTCCCCGGGGTCAAAGCCCTCGACAACGTCAACATGGTGGTCAGGCGCGGCGAGATTCGCGCGCTTTGCGGCGAAAACGGAGCGGGAAAGTCCACCCTGATGAAGGTGCTTTCGGGCGTCTATCCGCATGGCTCATATGACGGCGAGATACTCTACAAGGGAAAGCCTGTCGCATTCCGCGGCATTCCCGACAGTGAGGAACTGGGCATCGTCATCATCCACCAGGAACTTGCCCTGGTGCCGCAGATGTCGATCGCCGAAAACATCTTCCTGGGTAACGAGATCGCCCATCGCGGCGTGATCGACCGCCATGAGACGAACCGCCGGACCGCCGAACTGCTGGCCAAGGTGGGTCTTCGCGAAAGTCCCGAGACGAAGGTGGGCGAACTGGGCATGGGCAAGCAACAGCTTGTCGAGATCGCCAAGGCGCTCTCCAAGAAAGTGGATCTGCTGATCCTCGACGAGCCCACCTCTTCGTTGAACGAACATGACAGCGCCGCCCTGCTGCGCCTGCTTGGGACTTTCCGCGAACAGGGCATGACGGCGATCATGATCTCGCACAAGCTCAATGAAATCTCCGAGGTCTGCGACAGCATCACGGTGCTGCGCGACGGCTCGACCGTGGCCCATCACCAGGGCATGGTTCCGGAAAGCCAGATCATCAAGGACATGGTCGGGCGCTCGATGAACGACCGCTATCCGCCGCGCGATCCCAAGATCGGCGAAACCATCATGGAGGTCCGCGACTGGACAGTCGCCGATCCGGGCCATGATGGCCGCATGATGGTCGACAATGCCAGTTTCGATCTGAAGCGCGGCGAAGTGCTGGGTATCGCGGGCCTGATGGGTGCGGGCCGCACCGAACTCGCGATGAGCATGTTCGGCCGTTCGGTCGGCGATTTCCGCAAGGGCTCGGTCAAGATCCACGGCAAGGACGTCGACGTGAGCACCGTGTCGAAGGCGATCAAGGCGGGTCTTGCCTATGTCACCGAAGACCGCAAGTCGCTGGGTCTCGTGCTGGACGACTCGATCCGGCGCAACATTCCGCTTGCGAACCTTGCCGGCGTGTCCAGGCGCGGCGTCATCGACCGCCACAAGGAAGGGCAGATCGCGCAGGATTACCGCAAGGCGATCAACATTCGCGCCCCGTCCATCGACCAGGCGACCGTCAATCTCTCGGGCGGCAACCAGCAGAAGGTGGTGCTGTCCAAATGGCTCTTCTCGGAGCCCGAGATCCTGATCCTCGACGAACCGACCCGCGGCATCGACGTGGGCGCGAAATACGAGATCTACACCATCATCCGTGACCTCGCGGCCACGGGTAAGTCCATCATCGTGATTTCTTCCGAAATGCCCGAGCTTTTGGGCATCACCGACCGCGTCCTCGTGATGAACGAGGGGCGCCTCGTGGGCGAAATGCCCACCTCCGAGGCCACCCAGGAACGCATCATGTCGGTCATCATCAACTCGGGCCACGACCTGACCGAGGAAGACATCACCCCCGAAGAGATCGAGGCAGAGAGCGCCCATGTCTGATACCACAACCGATCGCGGCAGCGACACCTTCGGCTTCATCCGCCGCAACATCCGCCAATACGGCATTCTCTTTGCCTTGGTCGTCATCATGGCGTTCTTCCAGGTCGTGACCGGCGGGATCCTGTTCCGCCCGGTCAACCTGACGAACCTGTTCCTGCAAAACAGCCATATCGTCATCATGGCGGTCGGCATGCTTCTGGTGATCGTGGCGGGCCACATCGACCTGTCGGTCGGTTCGATCGCCGCCTTCGTCGGCGCGCTGGCGGCCATCATGATCGTCAAGATGGGCCTGCCGGTACCGCTGGTCGTGGTGCTGAGCCTCGTCGCTGGCGCCATCATCGGTGCGATCCAGGGCTATTGGATCGCCTATTGGAAGATCCCGTCCTTCATCGTCACGCTGGCGGGCATGCTCGTGTTCCGCGGGCTGACCATGTGGGCGCTGCAGGGCCAGTCGATCGGTCCCTTCCCGCGCGAATTCCAGATGATCGCATCGGGTTTCATTCCGGATGTGTTCGGGCCGGACAAGCCGAACACGCTTTCGCTGCTGCTGGGCTGGGGTGCGGCGCTCGCGATCCTGTGGATCCAGATCCGCAACCGCAAGCGCGAAGAAGCCGTGGGAATCGCAGATGAGCCCTTCGCCTTCTTCGTCGGCAAGAACGCCCTGATCTTCGTAGCCCTGGCCTGGATGACCTGGGCTCTGGCGAACTTCCGTGGCCTGCCGAACGTCTTCATGGTGATGGCCGTCCTCGTCGCGCTTTACGCCTTCATCTCGGAACGCACCACGCTTGGCCGCCGGATCTTCGCGATCGGTGGGAATGAAAAGGCCGCGAAGCTTTCGGGCATCAATGTCGAGCGCATCACCTTCCTGACTTTCATGAACATGGGCATGCTGGCGGCATTGGCTGGTCTGGTCGTTTCCGCCCGCCTGAACTCGGCCACTCCGAAGGCCGGCGTCGGCTTCGAACTCGACGTCATCGCGGCCGTCTTCATCGGCGGTGCATCCATGTCGGGCGGCGTGGGCACCGTGATCGGCGCGGTCGTCGGCGCCTTCATCATGGGCGTCATGAACAACGGCATGTCGATCCTCGGGATCGGTATCGATTACCAACAGGTCATCAAGGGCCTCGTCCTCATGGCCGCCGTCATCTTCGACGTCTCGAACAAGAGAAAAGCGTAATGTCCTTCAAACCTGCAGAATGGCCCCGCAAGCTGCGTTCGCAGCATTGGTATGGCGGAAACTCCCGCGACACGATCTACCATCGCGGCTGGCTCAAGAACCAAGGCTACCCGCATGACCTGTTCGACGGGCGTCCGGTCATCGGCATCCTGAACACCTGGTCCGACCTGACTCCCTGCAACGGCCACCTGCGCGAGCTGGCCGAAAAGGTGAAGGCCGGGATCTGGGAAGCCGGTGGCTTCCCGGTCGAGGTCCCGGTGTTCTCGGCCTCGGAAAATACCTTCCGCCCGACCGCGATGATGTATCGCAACCTCGCCGCCATGGCGGTCGAGGAGGCGATGCGCGGCCAGCCGATCGACGGCGCCGTACTGATGGTCGGCTGCGACAAGACCACGCCCTCGCTGCTGATGGCCGCGGCCTCGGTCGACATTCCGTCGATCGTCGTCACCGGCGGCCCGATGCTGAACGGCTGGTTCCGCGGCGAGCGCATCGGCTCGGGCACGCATCTGTGGAAATTCAGCGAGGCCGTGAAGGCTGGCGAGATGACGCAGGATGAGTTCCTTGAAGCCGAGCAGGCGATGAGCCGTTCGTCCGGCACCTGCAACACCATGGGCACCGCGTCCACGATGGCGTCGATGGCGGAAGCCCTCGGAATGGCGCTTTCCGGCAATGCCGCCATCCCGGCGGTCGATAGCCGCCGCCGCGTCATGGCGCAGATGACCGGCCGCCGCATCGTGCAGATGGTCAAGGACGACTTGAAGCCCAGCGACATCATGACCAAGGAAGCCTTCGAGAACGCGATCCGCTGCAATGGCGCGATCGGGGGCTCGACCAATGCCGTAGTCCACCTGCTCGCCATGGCGGGCCGCACCGGCATCGAGCTGACGCTGGACGACTGGGATCGCTGCGGCCGCGACGTCGCGACCATCGTGAACCTGATGCCGTCCGGCAAATACCTGATGGAAGAGTTCTTCTATGCCGGCGGCCTGCCCGTCGTGCTGAAGCATCTGGGCGAAGCGGGTCTGCTGCACAAGGACGCGCTGACCGTCTCGGGCGAAAGCATCTGGGACGAGGTCAAGGACGCCAAGAACTGGAACGAGGATGTCATCCTGCCGGTCGAGAAGGCCTTGACCCAGCAGGGCGGCATCGCCGTCCTCAAGGGCAATCTCGCGCCGCTCGGCGCGGTGCTGAAGCCCTCGGCCGCCTCTCCCCACCTGATGCAGCACCGTGGCCGCGCCGTGGTCTTCGAGGACATCGACGACTACAAGGCCCGCATCAACGATGACGCGCTCGACATCGACGAGACCTGCATCATGGTCATGAAGAACTGCGGTCCCAAGGGCTATCCGGGCATGGCCGAGGTCGGCAACATGGGCCTGCCGCCCAAGGTGCTGAAGAAGGGCATCACCGACATGGTCCGCATCTCGGATGCGCGCATGTCGGGCACCGCCTATGGCACCGTCGTCCTGCACACATCGCCGGAAGCCGCGCGCGGCGGTCCGCTGGCGATCGTTCGTACCGGAGATTTCATCGAACTGGACGTGCCGAACCGCCGCCTCCATCTCGACCTGTCGGACGAGGAGATCGCCGCCCGTCTGGCCGACTGGAAGAACCCGGTCGAGCCGCCTGCCTCGGGCTATGCCCGCATGTTCCATGAACATGTCGAGGGCGCGGATACCGGCGCGGACTTCGACTTCCTGAAAGGGTGCCGCGGCAGCGAGGTGGGTCGTGACAGCCACTGATCTCGCCATCATCGGCTTCGGCAAGATCGCCCGCGAACAGCACCGCCCGGCGTTGGAGGCCTCGGAGGCCTTCAACCTCGCGGCGACGGTCGATCCGTTCAACAGCGCCGAAGGCATCGCCGCCTATCAGGACGTGACCAGCTTCCTGGCCGAGCGCCCGGAAGTCGGCGCGGTCGCGCTGTGCACGCCGCCGCAGGTCCGCTTCGCGGTCGCCCGCGAGGCGCTGCTGGCCGGTCGCCATGTGCTTCTGGAAAAGCCGCCGGGAACCACGGTGTCCGAGGTGATGACGCTGGAACGCATCGCGCGCGAAAAGGGAAAGACCCTGTTCACCGCATGGCACAGCCAGTTCGCGCCCGGCATTCCCGGCGCGCGGGACTGGCTCTCCAGCCGCAAGATCACCGCGATCACGGTGACCTGGCGCGAGGACGTCCGCCGCTGGCATCCCGGCCAGGACTGGATCTTCGCCCCCGGCGGGACCGGCGTCTTCGATCCCGGCATCAACGCCTATTCGATCCTGACCTATATCCTGCCGGTCGGTCTTTACACGACCGAGGCGACGCTGGAATTCCCGGAAAACCGCGACACCCCGATCGCGGCGCAGCTCAAGATGCTGACCGAGGAAGGCGCGCCCGTCGCGCTGGACTTCGACTTCCGCGAGACCGGCGTGCAGACCTGGGACATGCGGATCGAGACCGACAACGGCGTGATGGAGCTGTCGCAGGGCGGCGCGACCATCACCGCCGATGGCGAGGTGCTTTCGGCCGAGGGGGCGCTTGCGGGCGAGTATGACCGCATCTATGCCCGCTTCGCCGAGCTGATCGCGGCGGGCGAAAGCGATGTCGACGTGGCCCCCTTCCGCCATGTCGCCGATGCGATGATGCTGGGCCGCCGCGTCCAGACGGACGCCTTCGAATGGTGAGGCCCGACTGGATCGCAGTCGATTGGGGCACCACCCGGCTGCGCGTCTGGGCCATGCAGGGTTCCGAGGTGCTGGAAAACCGCGCCTCGGACAAGGGGATGGGTAGCCTGACCCCGGAGGGCTTCGAACCGGCCCTGCTGGATCTGGTCGAGGATTGGCTGGGCGACCAGCCGGTCCCGGTCATCGCCTGCGGCATGGTCGGCGCGCGCACCGGCTGGGTCGAGGCGGAATACCGCCCCACACCCTGCACCCCGCTTGATCCGCTGCGCGCGACCCGGCCTCAGGTCGAGGACACGCGGCTGGAGGTTCATATCCTGCCGGGCCTGTCGCAAAGCGACCCGCCCGACGTGATGCGTGGCGAAGAAACACAGATCGCAGGCTTTCTCGCGCAGAACCCGGATTTCGAAGGCACGTTGTGCCTGCCCGGCACGCATTGCAAATGGGTCGTCGTCTCGAATGGCGAGGTCGAGAGCTTCCATACTTTCATGACGGGCGAGATATACGCCCTGCTTTCACGGCAGTCGGTCCTGCGCCTGACCATCGGCGATGCCGTGCCTGATCGCGAAGAATTCGCCGAGGCGGCCGGGCAGGCCCGGGAAAATGCCGAACTGATGCCATCGGCGCTCTTCCCGCTGCGTGCGGCGGCACTGCTTGAGGGTCTGACCCCCGAACAGGGCGCGGGCCGGCTGTCGGGATTGCTTGTCGGTTCGGAACTGGCTGCGGCACGTCCCCTTTGGGAAGACCGCCAAGTCGTCATCATCGGCGCACCCGAACTTTCGGCGCTCTATGCGCATAGCTTGACGCAAGCGGGCGCGGACGCCCATGAAATGGATGGCGGTGCGCTTGTCCTTGCCGGACTGACCGCCGCCGCATCGGCCCTGACGAGGACAGAATGACCCAGCCCATCATCGCCATTCTGCGCGGCCTGACGCCAGCAGACGCGCTGGCCGTCGGCCAGGCCCTGATCGACGCCGGAATTGACCGGATCGAGGTGCCGTTGAATTCCCCCGATCCGCTGGAAAGCATCCGCCTGATGGCGACGGCCTTCGGCGGCCGCGCCACGATCGGAGCCGGGACCGTCCTGACGATCGAGGATGTGGCGCGCATTGCCGATGCGGGTGGGCGCATGATCGTTTCGCCCAACACGAATCCAGAGGTGATCCGCGAAACGCGACGGCTGGGGATGGAATCCTATCCGGGCGTCTTTACCGCCACCGAATGTTTTTCGGCGATCGAGGCCGGCGCGACCGGACTGAAGCTTTTCCCTGCCGATCAGGCCGGAACCGGCGCACTCAAGGCGCTGCGTGCGGTTCTGCCCAAGGACATGCCGGTCTATGCGGTAGGTGGCGTCGGCCCTTCGAATTTCGCCGAATGGATCGCGGCTGGCGCCCAGGGCTTTGGCATCGGCAGTTCGCTCTACAAGCCGGGCGAAACTGCGGAACTGGTGGCAAGCCGCGCGCGCGAATTGGTCGCGGCCCTGCCCGCATGAGATACACGCTTTTCGATCCGCGCCCCTGCCTTCTGGGCGAAGGTGCATTCTGGCACCCCGAACGCCAGCAGGCCTTCTGGTTCGACATCCTCAATCGAAGGATGCTTAGCCGAAAGGCCGGGCGCGAGATGGAATGGCGCTTCGACGAACGTGTCTCTGCGGCGGGCTGGATCGACCATGACACGCTGCTCATCGCGAGCGAAAAGGCGCTGTTCCGCTTTGACCTGCGCGACGGTTCGCGTGTCGATCTGGTGGCGCTTGAGGCAGACCGGCCGGACACCCGCTCGAATGACGGGCGTGCCGATCCGCAGGGCGGCTTCTGGATCGGCACGATGGCGGTGGATGCGCGCCCCGGACAGGGCGCAATCTATCGTTACTTCAAGGGTGAGCTGCGCAGGATTTTCGCACCGATCTCGATCAGCAACGCGATCTGCTTTTCTCCGGACGGCAAGCTTGCCTATTTCGCCGACACGGATGAGCAGATGGTTTGGGTTCACGATCTGGACGAAGACGGCTGGCCCGCGGGCGACAAGCGGGTCTTCCTGAACCTGCGCGGAACCGAAGAATATCCCGACGGCGCCGTGACAGATGCCGACGGCAATTTCTGGAACGCCCGCTGGGGATCCGGACGACTGGTCTGCCACGCGCCGGACGGGCGCGTTCTCGAAGAAATCGAGGTGCCTTCGAAACAGACCACCTGCCCCGCCTTCATCGGCGACAAGCTGGACCGCATCCTGCTGACCAGCGCCGCCGTCGACCTTGGCGGTCCTCAGGACGGGAGGAGCTGGATGATCCTGCCGGATTCAGCCAAGGGACGGCCTGAGCCGCGCGTGATTTTGTGATGCGTGAGAATTTCGGAACCCTGCCCGATGGGCAACTTGTCGAACGGCTGACCATCTCGGGCCATGGCCTGATGGCTTCGGTCATTACCCTGGGTGCCTCGCTGCAGGATCTCAGGCTGGCGGGTATCGGTCATCCGCTGGTTCTGGGCTACCCGACGCTTTCGCCCTATCTTTCCGAAGGGCGTTTCTTCGGGGCGATCGTCGGACGCTGCGCGAACCGGATCTCCAGCGGCGTGGCCGAGATAGAAGGCCGCACTTACGTGCTTGACCGAAACGAGCGCGATCGCACCACGCTGCATGGCGGCGCGGACGGCACCGGTCGGCGCAACTGGAAAGTTGTCGAGCAAGGCACGGATTTCGTGATCCTCGCCGATGAGCTTCCGGATGGCCATATGGGCTTTCCAGGTCGGCTCGAAGTGCGGGTCATCTACCGCATCCTGCCGGAACTCAGCCTGCAGATCACGATCGAAGCGAAATCGGACGCCACCACCCTGTGCAACTTCGCGCAGCACAGCTATTTCAACCTGGACGGCCAAAAGGATCTGTCGGATCACATCCTGTGCGTCCCTGCCAACACTTACCTGCCGGTGGATGGCGATCTCATCCCATTGGGCAGCCCCGCACCGGTCGAGGGAAGCCATCTCGACTTCCGTGAACCGGTCAGACTTGGGAATCGCCTTGGTGGAGAGCTGGTCGACCACAATCTTTGCGTATCGCTTGCTCGGACCGACACGCCCAAGCCCGTTGCCACACTGACGGCCGGAGAGCTTTCGATGCGCATCTTATCGACCGAGCCCGGATTGCAGGTCTATACCGCCGATCATCTTCAGCCCGGATCACAGGGAATTGGTGGCTTTCCCTATGGCAAGCATGCGGGCGTCGCGCTTGAATCGCAAGTCTGGCCGGACGCGATTCACCATCCGGACTACCCATCGGCCATTCTGCCCGCCGGCCAGAGCTATAGGCAGATTACAATCCTTTCCTTCGCAGTGCCGCGAGAGAGTTGACGCGATCGTCCTGATGCTTCGAGATGCGATCAGGAGGAGACATCATGACGAATACTGCATCCCCCGAGCGGTCAGCGCAGGCTGAAACGACATCCTCGACGAATGATCTGCCAGCGGCGGTGCAGATGCACAACGTGCTGCGCAGCCGGATCATCAGCGGAGATCTCGTGCCGGGCACCCGCCTCTCGGAACAGGAGATCGCGGATCAATACAAGCTGTCGCGCCAACCGGTCCGCGAAGCATTCATCCGCCTTGCGGGCGAGGGGTTGCTGGAGGTGAGACCACAGCGGGGCACCTTCGTCTCGCGCATCGACATGGACTGGGTGCTTGGAACACGTTTCATCCGGGAATCGGTCGAGGCGGATATCGCGCGCTTTGCCGCCCGACTTGCCCAGCCCCAACAGATCGTCACGTTGCGCGAGATCCTTGAGCGTCAGGCCGCCATTCCGCAGGGCGACGCCAAAGCGCTCGTGAGCGTCGACCAGGAATTTCATTATGCGCTTGCCGCGATCGCCGGGCAGACCCAGGCCTGGACGCATCTGCAGGGGCTCAAGGTGCATCTTGATCGCGTGCGCCATCTCGTTTCGGCCGTCACGCCCAAGGACATCATGCTGGATCAGCACCGGGCGGTGGTCGAGGCCATCGCAGATGGCGACCCCGACCGCGCCGAGGCGGCCATGCGCCTGCATCTGCGCCGCGTTTTCGGCGACCTGCCCGCAATCATGCAGCTCTCTCCGCAATATTTCGACAAGGTCGACCAGCTCGAAGCGTGTATGCATTACGATTCCGCCGAGAATGCCTGAACGTCGAACATAAGCCTCTGCGCGGTTGACAATGTATACATGAGGCACGATCCTCTCTCCTGGAGGAAAGGCGCAAACAGCGCCGAAAGGGAGAAGATCATGAAACGCAGAAACGTTCTGCCGCTGCTTGCGGCTGCGATGACGCTTGGCACCTTTGCGACGCCCGCGCTGGCCGAGTATCCCGAACGGCCCATCGAACTGATCGTGCCTTGGGGCGCAGGTGGCGGCACGGATGCAGTGGGGCGCATTTTCGGCCAGATCCTGCAGGAAGAACTGGGCAAGCCCGTCAACGTCGTGAACCGCACAGGCGGGTCGGGCGTGGTTGGCCATAGCGCGATCGCGAAGGCCAAGCCCGATGGCTACACAATCGGCGTCATGACCATCGAGATCGACATGATGCATTGGCAGGGTCTGACCGACCTGACCTACGAGGATTTCGACATCCTCGCGCTGGTGAATGCCGATCCGGGCGGGATCATGGTTGCCGCCGACAGTCCGTGGCAGACCGCAGCGGAATTGCGCGACACGATCAAGTCAGAACCGGCCGGCACGATCAAGGCATCGGGAACGGGTCAGGGAGGGATCTGGCACCTGAACCTGCTGGGTTGGCTGATGTCCGAGGACATCCCGGTCGATGCAGTGCCCTTCGTTCCCAGCCAGGGTGCGGCGGCCGGTCTGACCGACATGGTTGCAGGCGGGGTGCAGATGGTTCCATCGTCCCTGGCCGAGGGCCGCTCACTGATCGAGGCAGAACGCGTGCGCGCGTTGGCAAGCATGTCGGACGAACGCCAGGACATGTTCCCGGACGTCCCGACGCTCAAGGAAGCCACCGGATCGGAGTGGAAGCTTGCGGTCTGGCGCGCCATCGCCGCGCCCAAGGACATGCCCCCCGAAGCGCGTGAGCGCCTCGTCGAGGCGATCGAGAAAGCCTATAACAGCGAAACCTATCAGAACTTCATGAACGAGCGCGGCTTCGGTCTTCGCTGGGCAGGCCCCGAAGAGGCCACGGCCCTTGTCGCCGCCGACGATGCCAGCCTTGGCGAAGTGATGAAGAAAGCCGGCCTCGCCAAATGATCCCGTGACGTCGGGTCCGCGGGGCGCAATCCCGCGGCCCGATTTCCGCTGTTAGAGGAGTTTCCGGCATGAGACTGGGGGATCGCGCGCTTGGCGTGCTGACCTTGCTGGCGGGCGGCGCATTGTTCATCGCGTCGCTTCAGTTCTCGCCCATACCGGGCCAGAAATACGGCGCGGAGACATTGCCGCGCGTGGTGTCATTCCTTGCCGCGGGGATCGGCCTGTCGATGCTGATCAAGGGCATGGCCAGCGAAAAGGGCCAACGGCTGGTCGTTGTCTCGGATTGGGCGCGCAGTCCCGCCGCATGGGCGCGGCTCATCGGCGCGATCGCCCTCATCCTTGGCTACATCTGGTTTTCGGACCTGCTGGGCTTTCCGATCGCGGGCTTCGCGCTGGTATTCGCGCTGCTTCTGCTCGCCGGAACCCGACCGCTGCTCGCACTGCCCCTCGCCTTGGCGACCGTGATCATCCTTCAGCTTTCATTCGGAAAGCTGCTGCTCGTGCCGCTTCCGCGCGGCGAGTTCCTGAACCTTCCCTGGTAGGCTGAGCATGACCGCATTTTCGCAGGCCCTCGGCCTCGTCCTCGATCCTCAGGTCATCCTGGCGATGCTGGCTTCGGGCGCCTTCGGGCTGTTCGTCGGCGCCATTCCGGGACTGACCGCGACCATGGCTACGGCCCTTCTCGTTCCGATCACCTTCTTCATGGGGCCAATCCCGGCGATCGCCTCGATCGTCACCGCCGCCGCCATGGCGATCTTTGCCGGCGATATTCCGGGAGCCTTGCTGCGCATTCCCGGCACACCCGCCAGCGCCGCCTATGTCGATGACGCGCATCGCATGACGCGTTCGGGCCGCGCGCCCGAGGCGCTTGGCGCACTGCTGGTCTTTTCGGTGATCGGTGGCATCTTCGGCACCGTCGTGCTGATCCTCGCCTCGCCCATCCTCGCCGAGATCGCCCTGAAATTTTCGTCCTTCGAGTATTTCTGGCTGGTCGTTCTTGGCCTGTCTGCCGCAATCTTCGTGTCCCCCGGATCGGTCACGCGTGGGCTGATCGCCCTGACCATCGGATTGGTTGCGGCCTGCGTCGGCATGGACAACCCATCGGCCGAGCCGCGCTTCACCTTCGGCAATATCGACCTCCTGGGCGGGATCTCGTTCATTCCTGCGATGATCGGCCTTTTCGCCGCAGCCGAGGTCTTTCGTTATATTGTCCATGGCGGTTCTGCCGTCGCCCCGCAACACCCCGAAACCCGTGGCCTTTTCCGCACACAGATCGGCGTCATGCGCCGCTATCCGAAACAGGCCATCCGGGGCAGCATCCTTGGCACGGTCATCGGCGCATTGCCGGGCGCGGGCGCTGATATTGCAGCCTGGATATCATATGCCATGTCCAAGCGCCTGTCGCGCACGCCCGAAAAATTCGGCCACGGCCATGTCGAAGGGCTGGTAGAGGCCGGGGCTTCGAACAACGCCGCGGTCAGCGGTGCATGGATTCCCGCCCTGGTCTTCGGCATTCCGGGCGATTCGATCACCGCGATCGTCATCGGCGTGCTCTATATCAAGGGGATGAATCCCGGCCCCACGATCTTCATCAACCAGGCCGAGATGATCAACGCGCTGTTCATCGTCTTCCTGCTGGCGAACCTGCTGATGATCCCCTTGGGCTGGCTTGCGATCCGCGCCTCGTCCTGGCTGCTCGCCGTGCCTCAAAAGATCCTGATGCCGATCATCCTGATGTTCTGCATCGTGGGTTCATTCGCCATCACCAATTCCGTGTTCGGTATTGCTCTGATGCTGGGCTTCGGCGTGCTGGGCTTCCTGATGGAGGAAAACGACATCCCGATCGCCCCTGCCATACTTGGGCTGGTGCTGGGACCGCTGCTCGAACAGCACTTCATCACCTCGATGATCAAGTCTGACGGCAACCTGCTGGCCTTTTTCGAAAGGCCGATCGCGGCGGGGCTGGGGATCTTCACCATTCTCGTCTGGGCCTCGCCCCTGATCCGCAAGCTGGTCCTGCGCCGCAAGGAGGCCGTGTCATGAGCAATCTCTCCGCCGCAGTCATCGGCGTTGGCTCGATGGGGCTCGGCGCGGCACTGTCGCTTGCCCGCGCGGGATTTCACGTGCGCGGGGTCGACCTGAACCCGGCGCCGCTGGCCGAGCTTGCCTCCGCCGGGGGAATTCCGGCGCCAACTCCGGCGGAGGCTGCAACCGATGTGGATGTCCTATTCGTCTATGTCGTGAACGCGGCACAGACCCGAGCCGTTCTGTTCGGTGAGAAAGGCGCGGTGTCGACTGCGCGACCGGGCACCGTCTTTGTGCTCTGCCCGACCATGCAGCCCGATGACGCCGTGGCAATCGCGACCGAACTCTCTGCCGCCGGAATGGTCGCGATCGATGCCCCTGTCTCTGGCGGGGCGGCCAAGGCACGGGAAGGCGCGATCAGCATCATGGCCTCGGGACCGTCTGACGCGTTCGCCCGCATCGAGCCTGCCCTGGACGCGATTTCTGCACGCGTCTTCCGCTTGGGCGAAGAGCCTGGCGCGGGCAGCCGGATGAAGCTCATCAATCAGTTGCTCGCCGGGGTTCACATCGCTGCCATGGCCGAAGCGATGGTGCTGGCCGCCAAAAGTGGCCTCGACCTTCGAACGGTGCAGGACGTGATCACGGAATGCGCCGGCAATAGCTGGATGTTCCAGAATCGCGGACCGCAGGTGGTCTCGGGCGACTACACCCCCTTCTCGGCGGTCGATATCTTCGTCAAGGACTTGGGGATCGTCACCGAAGCCGCACAGTCGCTGGGCAGTCCAGTCCCGCTGGCCGATGCGTCGCTGGCGCTCTATCGCGCCGCATCGGAAGCGGGATTGGGGCGTGAGGCAGATGCCGCAATTGCCAAGATCCTGGCCGAACGAGCGGGCGCGAAGCTGCCCTAGATCGCGCGCAACCCGGACAGCCAATCCAGGCTTTCGCCGGTCGGCCCTATGGGCTTGTATTCGGCCCCCAAAGGCTTGCTCCAGCCCAGGTCGCGCAGGACAGCGCAGATATGGCGATAATCGACTTCGCCGTGATCGGGCGCACCTCGATCAGGGACAGAGGCGATCTGCACATGACCGATCACGGGCATCAGCCGTCCCAGACGACGGGTCAGATTGCCCTCCATGATCTGCAGATGATAGCAATCGAACATGAGCTTCAGGTTCGGACTCCCGGCCTGCTCGATCAGATGCAGCGCCTGATCTGAAGTCGAAAGGAAGTAGCCGGGCGCGTCATAACGGTTCAGCGGCTCGATCAAGACCGTCAGGTCCGGTGCCCGATCGCAGGCATAGGCCAGATTGGCAAGGAAGGTCCGCTCGGCCTGCGTCCCTTCCGCGACGCCCGCCATGACGTGAACGGCCCCGCAGCCGATGGCGCGTGCATAGGCAATGGCGCGGTCGATCTCGGCGCGTGCCTCGGCCTCGCGGCCCGGAATGGACGACAGCCCGTTCTCGCCGGGTTTGCCGCGCAGCGTATTGAGCCCCAGCATGACGAGTCCGGTTTCCGACAAGGCGGCGGCGACGGCTTCAGTCGCATGGTCATAAGGCCAATGGCATTCTACCGCATCGAACCCGGCGGCGGCGGCGGCGCGGATGGCGCCGGGCAGGGCCAGATCGGTCCACAAGAAGCCAAGATTGGCAGAAAACCGCATTCACTCCTCCCAATAGAAAAGGGCGGCGGGATCTCTCCCGCCGCCCGGATGGATCAGGCGCGGCGCACCTTCTGGGTCTGCTCGCCCAACCCCTCGATCCCGAGACGGATGGTTTCGCCGCCCTTCAGGTAGACCTGCGGGTTCTGGCCCATCCCGACGCCCGGAGGCGTGCCGGTGGTGATCACGTCGCCCGGCATCAGGGTCATCAGCTTTGAGCAATAGGATACCAGTTTCGCCACGCCGAAGATCATCGTCTTGGTCGAGCCGTCCTGATAGCGCTTGCCGTCGACTTCGAGCCACATCGACAGATTGCCAGCATCCGGAATCTCATCGCGGGTCACGACATAGGGACCGATCGGGCCGAACGTGTCGAAGCCCTTGCCCTTGTCCCAGGTCTGGCCACGCTCGAGCTGCCACTCGCGTTCCGACACGTCGTTGACGACGCAATAGCCCGCGACATGCTCAAGCGCCTCGTCCTCGGAGACGCTGCGCGCGGTCTTGCCGATGACGATGCCCAGCTCGACCTCCCAGTCGGTCTTGTTCGAGCCTTCGGGGATCATCACGTCGTCATTCGGTCCGACGATGCAGCTGGTCCACTTGTTGAACACCACCGGCTCGGCCGGGACGGGCATGCCGCTTTCCGCGGCGTGGTCGGCATAGTTCAGGCCGATCGCGATGAATTTGCGAACATGGCCCACACAGGCGCCGAAACGCGGCGAGCCCTCGACGACAGGCAGGGTCGAGACATCGATCGCGGCCAGCTTTGCAAGACCTTCGGGGGTCAGCACATCATCGGCGATATCGGCGACATGGCCCGACAGATCGCGGATCTTGCCTTCGGCATCCAAGAGGCCGGGCTTTTCCTGGCCCTCGGGGCCGTAACGCAGAAGTTTCATCTCTCCTCCTTCTTTCCTAGGTTCGGATCGGATTGTTGGGCACTTACCGCGATGGCGGAAGTGCGGATTGCGGCAATTCTCCTTCTTCGCCCAGAGAGCCAAAGCAGGATGCCGCCGGAAATGATGACGAGCGCACCCAGCAGGGTCGATGCCCCGGGCACCTGGCCAAAGACCAGATAGCCGGCGATGCTGGCGAAAAGCAGTTGCAGGTAGACGACAGGTGCCAGGACCGAGGCGTCCGCGATCCGATGCGCCAAGGTGACAAGGCTGTGGGACATGCCACCGATCACACCGATCAGGCACATCAGCAGCACGATCGTCAAGCTGGAAGGCGTCTGCCATTGCGCGAATGCGAAGGGCGCAAGGCAGATCGTTGCTATCCCGCTGGCCCAGATCTGCTGGGTCGCGGTCGATTCCGCAGCGAGCTTGCGGCTGAAGATGAAATAGAACGAGGTGCAGCAACAGGCGGCAAGCGAAAACAGCATCGCCGGATGGAATTCCGCATTCCAAGGCGCAACGACGATGAGAACCCCCGCAAACCCCAGCAGGATGGCGGCAAACTGCATCGCGCCTACCCTCTCGCCCAGCATGGGCACGGCAAGCAGCGTCACCAGAACCGGGCTTGCGAACATGATCGCGGTGACCGTGGTCAGTGGCAGGTAGCTGAGCCCGACGAAGTTCAGCGCCGTGCTGCCCAAGAGCGCAAGCGAGCGCAGAACCTGAAGCTTCGGGTTGATCGAGCGCAGGGCAGAGAACCCCTGCTTCGGCAGGACCGCCGCGAGCGTCACCGCAAGATGACCAAGATAGCGCACAAAGGCCACCTGCATGATCGCAAGTCCCGATCCGAGCAGCCATTTCGCCGTCGTGTCCTGTCCGGCAAACAGCATGACTGCCCCGGTCATCAGCATCATGCCCGTCAGATTGCCGCCCGCCTTCAACAATGTCTTTCGCCCCCGCTACGACTGCGCTTCATTTCCCAGCTCACGGAAATGGTCCTCGATATTGTCGATCATCGCACCAAGATGGGCGCCAATCTCGGCCTTGATCGCGGGCACGTCGCGCGCGGAAAGTGCTGAGTGGATCGCCATGTGCTGGCGCAGGACCCGGTCGCGCGACAGCCTGCGACGGGCCGACAGATAACGGGCACGCCACAGACGCGCCATGTAGGCGCCATGGGTTTCCGCAAGCGCCGCGTTATGCGAGGCGGCAACGATGGCCGAGTGGAACTGCATGTCCAGTTCGAACACGTCAAGCGTGTCAGCATCACCATAGATTTCTTCGATCCGGTCCTTCAGGGCGCCGATTGCCGCGATCTCGTCATCGGTGGCCTTGTGGCAGGCCAGTTCACCCGAAAGCAGTTCCAGCGCGTGCAGCACGCGGATCTGATCGATGATTTCTTCCAGTGAAGGATCGGCGACGATGGGGCTGCGCAACGGTCGCAGCTGCACCAGCCCCTCCTTGGCCAGAATCCGGATCGCCTCGCGCATTGGGGTGCGAGAGACGCCCTGCCGTTCGGCATTGTCACGCTCCTTGATGGGCGCGCCGGGGGGAAGATTGCCCCGCAGGATCTCCCGGCGCAGCTCATAGGCGATGGCCTCGGCCAAGCTATCCTCGGTCATCGCCCGGACCATCAGTTCACCGGCGTCACGAGCGGCCGACCCGCCAGATGCGCGCGCACGTTCTGACGTTGCAGATCACCCATCGCCGCGCGCGTTTCGGCCGTGGCCGAACCGACATGCGGAAGGATCGTCACATTGGGCATGGACAGGAAGCGGGCATCGATGTCGGGTTCGTTCAGGAAGACATCCAGCCCTGCGCCGCGCAGACGGCCGTTTTCCAGTGCGTCCAGCAGGGCTGCCTCGTCGATGACCGATCCGCGCGCGATGTTGACGATAATCCCGTCTGCCCCCAGCGCGTCGATCACTTCGGCCGAGACGAAGCCCACCGTATCGGGACCGCCGACCACGGCAATCACCAGATCATCCACGGAGCGCGCCAATTCGACCGGATCGGCGTGATAGGTCCAGTCTGCGGGCGCATCCTTGCGGCTGCGCGACTGGTAATGGATCTCGCATTTGAACGCCGCAAGCCGGTCGGCGATTTCACGTCCGATACGGCCCATGCCCAGAACGCCGACCTTGCGGCCGGACATCTTGCGGGCCAGCGGATAGGCTCCCTCGGCGGGCCAGTTGCCCGCCCGCATCCAGTTTTCGGACGCCGTCAGCTTGCGCGATTCCATCACCAGAAGCGCGACAGCCAGATCGGCCACGTCATCGTTCAGAACATTCGGGGTATTCGTGACGCTGATGCCGCGTGCCGACGCGTCGCTGACATTGATCGCATCATAGCCGACACCGAAATTGGCAATGAGCTTCAGACCGGGCAGCAGGTCCATGACCTGCCCGTCCAGCGCATGGTGGCCCTTGTAGGCAAGCGCCGTGACCGCCGCGCGTCCATCCTCGGGCAAGCCCGCGATCTGGGACAGATCGGCAAGCGGAACGGCCCCGAACTCATCGGCCAGTGCCTTCACGTCGATATCGGAATATTGGCCCACGGCCAAAACATTGGTCATGCCTCGTCCCCCTATCCGCGCCCGATATAGGGCATGTTGGTTGCCATCACGGTCAGCCATTGGACGTTCGCGCCGTCGGGCAGGTTAGCCATATGCCAGACCGAATCCGCGACCGTCGAAACGTCGATCACCGGCTCGACCTTGATCGAGCCGTCGGCCTGCGGCACGCCCTTGGTCATGGCCTCGGCCATATTTGTCAGAGCATTGCCGATATCCACCTGCCCGCAGGCAATGTTGAAGGCCCGCCCGTCCAGTGACAGCGTGCGGGTGAGACCCGTCACAGCATGTTTCGAAACGGTATAGGGAACCGATCCCGGACGCGGCACGTCTGCCGAAATCGATCCGTTATTGATGATCCGCCCGCCCATCGGATCCTGCCGGCGCATCTGCCGGAACGCGGCGCGGGCACAGAGGAACATGCCCGTGATGTTCACATCGGTCACGCGATGCCAATCTGCGACCGAAATCTCGTCGATCAGGGTCGACGGCAACACCGCACCCGCATTGTTGAAAAGCAGGTCCAGCCGGCCCCAGGCTTCGGCCGCCCGAGCGAAGGCAGCATCGACCGCCGCCTCGTCAGTTACGTCGCAAGGCAGGATCAGCGCGTTCGGATTGTCCTCGGCAGTTTCGCGCAGTGCGTCTTCGCGGCGCCCGATCAGCCCGACTGTCCAGCCCTCGATCAGGAAACGTCGGGCCGTGGCACGGCCCACGCCGCTGCCACCGCCGGTAATCAGGATATTCTTCACGTCTTTCTTCCTCCCTAAAGATAGCCGTCAATGTTGTCGCGCGGCGCGCCCTGCCGGTCAAACGGGTTGCCGAGCCGATCCTGCGACCGGAATTCCTGCCGGTACCGCGAGCGCGCTGAGCCAGCGATCGCGGTACCGGACATATTCGCCAACTTGGTATACCAGGACCGTTCGGGGGGGAAGGGGCCAGCTTGCACCTTCGGAGAAATGGTATACCATCCGCGACAAATTTAACGAGGAGGCCATCATGGCTAAATACGAGGGCATCTGGCCTGTTGCACCGGTTTCGTTCAACGATGACGGTTCGGTCGATTACGAGGGCATGCGGCGCATCCTGGACTGCATGATCGATCAGGGCGTCGACGGCATCTGCATTCTTGCCAACTTCTCCGAACAGTTCCTGATTTCGGATGCCGAACGCGAAGCGCTGACCCGGCTTTCGCTGGAACATGTCGCGGGCCGCGTGCCGGTCATCGTGACGATCAGCCATTACTCGACCCCGATCGTGGTCGAACGCGCCCAGCTTGCCAAGGATCTCGGCGCGGCGATGGTCATGATGATGCCCCCCTATCACGGCGCGCTGCTCAAGGGCACAGCCGAGCAGACCTTCGAGCAATTCGCCCGCGTCGGCGATGTCGGCATCCCGATCATGATCCAGGACGCGCCGCTGTCGGGGGTCGACCTGCCTGTGCCGCTTTTGGTGCGCATGGCCAACGAAATCGAGATGGTGAAGCTTTTCAAGATCGAGTGCCCCCGTGCGGCCTCGAAGCTGCGCGCGCTGATTGCCGAAGGCGGCGATGCGATCGAGGGACCCTTCGACGGAGAGGAAGCCATTACCCTGCTTGCCGACCTCGATGCGGGCGCGACCGGCACCATGACTTCGGCCATGATCCCTGACCAGATCAAGCCGGTGCTGACCCATTGGAAGGCGGGCGACCGCGCCGCTGCGACCGCCGCCTATGCCCGCATCCTGCCGGCCGTGAACCATGAAAACCGCCAGTGCGGATTCCTTTCGGCCAAGGCCGTCATGGTCGAGGGTGGTGTCATCAAATCCGAATTCAGCCGCCATCCGATCCCGGCGCTGCATCCGGCGACCCGCGCCATGCTGCTGGATCTCGTCCGCCCGCTGGACCCGGTCGCGCTCAACTGGGGCAAGTGACAATCGCGCCCGGCCGTCAATTGCGGCCGGGCATTCACGAAGCACTGGCGTGGCGATTTGCAGCAATGTATACATAACTCGACCGATACTGGGGAGGAGAGGTCGAGTATGAAACTTTTGATCATCGGCGCGGCAGGAATGGTTGGCCGCAGGCTTGCCGAAACCATCCTGAAAACCGGCCAACTGGGCAAGAACTCTGTGGATGCACTGATGGCATTCGACGTGGTTCCGGCCCAGCTGTCTTCGTCCGCTACCGTTGCGGTAACGGTAAGTTCCGGCGATATTTCCAACCGCGCCACTGTCGATGAACTGGTCGCGGAACGCCCCGACGTGATCTTTCACCTTGCCGCAATCGTCTCGGGCGAGGCCGAGGCGGATTTCGACAAGGGCTATGCCATCAACATGGACGGGACGCGCCACCTTTTCGAAGCGATCCGCGCGCAAGGCCCCGATTACCATCCGCGTGTTGTCTATACCTCATCGATCGCGGTATTTGGGGCGCCTTTCGAGGAAAAGATCACAGACACCTTCATCACCGCGCCGATGACCAGCTATGGCGCGCAGAAGATGATCGGTGAGCTTTTGCTGAACGACTACACCCGCAAAGGTTTCTTCGACGGTGTCGGCATCCGACTGCCGACCATCGTCGTGCGGCCCGGCAAGCCAAACAAGGCCGCCTCGGGCTTCTTCTCGGGCATCATCCGGGAACCGCTGGCCGGGCTGGACGCCGAACTTCCGGTCGAAGACGATGTACGCCACTGGTTCGCCAGCCCGGACGCCGCAGTGGGGTTTCTTTTGCATGCCGCGACCATGGACACCGCGCAACTTGGCGTCCGACGCTGCCTGACGATGCCCGGTTTGTGCCTGTCGATTGCCGAAGTACTCGACGCCTTGCGAGAGGTCGCGGGCGGGGATGCGATCTCGCATGTGAAACGGGTTCCGAACCAGACCATCCGCGACATCGTGGCGGGCTGGCCGCAGGATTTTGCGCCCGATCGCGCCCTTGCCGCAGGCTTCACGGCCGATCCGGATTTTCAGTCAATCATCCGGGCCCATATCCGCGACACCGCCGATGCCTCAGGCTGAGCCGCCTTTCGCCCGGCGGGGCAAGGGCCGGACAAGCCGTTCGATTCCCAGCTTGCATGGCGTGACCGAGATGGCCGCCCGCGAACGCGCCTATCACGACTTGCGCTATCGTATTCTGACCGGGCGCCTTGCACCTGGCACCACGCTTCTGGAAACCGAGCTTGCCGGTCTTTTGTCACTTTCGCGCACCCCCGTGCGCGAAGCCGTCATCAAGCTCGAGGAAGAGGGCCTGGTCGAGGTTCGTCCGCGGCACGGCGTAACGGTCAAGGCCCTGTCCTTGCAGGATTTCGCAAACATCCTTGATGTTTTTTCGGCGCTCGAGGTTCGGGCATTCGAGCTCACCGCCGAGCGTGGCCTGACAAACGAACAGGCGGGGCTGCTGGGGCGGATGCTTGATGACATGGAAATTGCGACTGCATCGGGCGATATCGCCCGATGGTCCGATCTCGACGACGAGTTCCATTCCGAGGTTGTTGGGCTTTGCGGAAACCAGAGGCTGCAAAGCGCGCTCAACGCCTTCTGGGGGCAGCAATACCGGGCACGAATGATGATCTTGCCCTTGCGTCCGCTACCTGATGAATCGAATAGCGAACATCGTCACACATTCGAGGCGCTGCTCGCCAAGGACCGGGCGCTGACCCGATCCCGGCATAATGCGCACAGGGACCGGGCCGACAAACAGCAGCTCGAGTTGCTGCGACGCTCGCTGGGGAGCAGCGGGCTGGCCTGACATTATCACGAGCACTTTGGGAGGAGTCATGAACCAGATCGATCTGAACGGCCGCCTCGCGGTCATCACCGGCGGCGCGCAGGGCATCGGCTATGCGGTGGCCGAACGCTTCGTCGCAAGCGGGGCGCGCGTCATCCTGTGGGATCGCGACGGGGCGGCCGCCGAACGAGCCGCCAGAACATTGGGCGAAGCCGCCTCGGCCCGGCAGGTCGAACTGAGTGTCGACGCCGAGATCGAGGCCGCGGCGGCCGAGGCTGGCGCCGTCGACATTCTTGTCAACAATGCCGGGATTACCGGTGGAAACGGCAAGACCTGGGAGCTGGACCCAACGACCTGGCGCCAGGTGATCGAGGTCAACCTGAACGCCCCCTATGTCGCCTGCCGCGCACTGGTTCCCGGCATGATCGAGCGCGGCTATGGCCGTATCGTCAACGTGGCCTCGATCGCCGCCAAGGAGGGCAACCCCAACGCCGCGCATTACTCGGCGTCGAAGGCAGGGCTGATTGCGCTGACGAAATCATTGGGCAAGGAACTGGCCGGAACCGGGGTGATCGTCAACGCCATAACCCCGGCCGCCGCCCGGACGCCGATCTTCGATCAGATGACGCAGGAACATATCGACTACATGCTTTCGAAGATTCCGATGAACCGTTTCCTTGAACCCGCCGAGGCCGCGTCCCTGGTCGCCTGGCTGGCGTCCGAGGATTGCGCCTTTTCTACTGGCGCGGTCTTTGACATCTCGGGCGGTCGCGCGACCTACTAGCCCACCGACGAAAAGCAGAAGGGCCCGCTTCGGCGGGCCCTTTTCAATGTGACGCGGCCAGTTTCACTCCTTCACCGCACCCGTCATCGAGCTCACATAATAGTCGACGAAGAAGGAATAGAGGATCACCACCGGCAACGATCCCAGCAGCGCCCCGCTCATCAGTGCGCCCCATTCATAGATGTCGCCCCGCACCAGCTCGGTCAAGACGCCCACCGGGATGGTCTTGTTCTCGGAACTGGAAATGAAAGTCAGCGCATAGATGAATTCGTTCCAGGATAACGTGAAGGCAAAAATCCCTGCCGAAATCAGCCCCGGCACGGCCAGGGGCAGCACGATCTTGGTCAGGATCTGCCAACGCGTCGCTCCATCGACCAGCGCCGATTCCTCAAGCTCATAGGGAATCGAACGGAAGTAACCCATCAGAAGCCAGGTGCAGAACGGGATGAGAAAGGTCGGATAGGTCAGGATCAGCGCAAGCTTGCTGTCGAAGATGCCAAGCTGAAAGACGATGACCGACAGCGGGATGAACAGGATCGAGGGTGGCACCAGATAGGCCAGAAAGATCAGCAGCCCCGTGATCCGCGCGCCGCGAAAGCGCAAGCGCTCGATCGCATAGGCGGCAAAGACCGAGGCCGCCAGCGACAGGAAAGTCGCAAACACCGCCACGATCAGGGTATTCCACAACCATCCCGGATAGCTGGTCTCGAACAGCAGGTATTTCATGTGCTGAAGCGTCGGCCCCACCACCCAGAACGGGCTGTGGTTCTGGTAGTCAGTCAACTGCGCGTTCGGCTTCACTGCCGTGATCGCCATCCAGTAGAACGGGAACAGCAGCACGAAGATGAAGCAGGCCAGCGGCAACCAGACCAGGATGATCTTGCGGCCGCGGCTTTCGAACTGGTCCATGCCCTCGTGATCGTCGGTAACGGTCTGGTTGGCCATCAATCTGCCCCCTGCTGCCATTTCCGGCGCTGAAGGCCGAAGAAGCTGAAAAGGATCGCGGCCAGCAGGAAGGGGATCATGGCGACCGCAATGGCCGCGCCTTCGCCCAATTGGCCACCGGGGATTGCGCGCTGGAAGCTCAGCGTCGCCATCAGGTGCGTCGCGTTGACCGGCCCGCCGCGCGTCAGCACATAGATCAGCTGGAAATCGGTGAAGGTGAACAGGACCGAGAAGGTCATGACCACGGCGATAATCGGCGTAAGCAGCGGCAGCGTCACCTTGGTGAAGCGCTGCCAGGATGTCGCGCCGTCGATGGCCGCGGCCTCGTTCAGGGATTGCGGGATGGTCTGCAGCCCTGCCAGCAGCGAAATCGCAACAAAGGGAATTCCCCTCCAGACGTTTGCCGCCATGACCGAAAGTCGCGCATTCCAGGGGTCGCCAAGGAAGTTGATCGGCTGGCTGATCAGGCCCCATTTCATCAGGACCCAGGAAATGATCGAGAACTGGCTGTCGAAGATCCACCAGAAGGCCAGCGCCGACAAAACGGTCGGCACGACCCAGGGAAGCAGGATGATCGCACGGAAAAAGTTCTTGAAGGGCAGGTGCCGGTTCAGCAGCAAGGCCAGCCACAAGCCCAAACCGAATTTCAGGACCGAAGCCGCGACCGTATAGAAAAGCGTATTGAAGACCGAAAGCCAGAAGACCGGGTCATCCATCAGCCAGACATAGTTCTCGAGCCCGATCCACTCTCCCGCCCGGCCGATCCGGGCGTCGGTAAAGCCAAGCCAGACGCCCAACCCCAGCGGATAGGTCAGGAAGCACAGCAGGAAGGCCGCTGCAGGCAGCATGAACAGAAGTCCAAGGCCATTTCGGCTTTCGACGAAGCGCCGCCAGAAGGACGCGCGCGGCTCGGGCACAGGGGGCATGTCCTGCTCCTTTGTTCGGGAAAGGGGGCGCCACAAGGGCGCCCCGCAGGCTCAGCGGTAGTAGCGCGCGATGCGGCGCTCGGCATTGGCGATGGCTTCCTCGGGGGTGCGCTGGCCGGTCACGGCCTCGGCGAACATGTCGACCAGGACGTAGTCGGCCATGACCCCTGCCGATGCCGGCCCCAGCGGACCGGCATAGCCATTCGGACGCAGCGATTCCGAGGCCTTGGCATAGGGCGCGTGCACCGGGTTCGAGGTCCAGACCGGGTTGTCGGCAAAGGCCTTGAGCGCCTGACAGCAATATGCGCTGGCGCCGGTCAACCAGGCGTTCATCTGTTCAGGTTGATACATGAACTCGAGATAGGCCTTGGCAGCGTTCGGGAACTTGCAATGCTTGAAGATCGAGATGGTCGAGGTCTGGTGCAACTCGACCGACTTGCCTACCGGACCGATCGGCAGGGTATGGGTGCGGATATCCTCGGCAAGAGCCTTGGTGGCCTCGTCCTTGATGGCCGCGTAGTAAAGCGACACGCCATTCGCCGTCAGCGAGATATCGCCGGCAAGGAAGGCACGGTTGTTGTTGATGTCGAGCCAGCTTTCCGTGCCCGGAACGAAGACCGCATAGAGCTTCTTGGCATATTCGATCGCGGCCAGGGTTTCGGGGCTGTTGATCGCGACCTCACCCGCCTCGTTGACGGTCATGCCGCCATGGCTCCAGAGCAGCCAATGGGCAAAGTTGTTGCCGTCACCGACAGCCTTGCCAAACGGGAAGCCCGCGGGCGTGCCCTTTTCCTTCATCGCCGTGCACAGCGCGAGGAAACCTTCGGTGTCGGTCGGGAACTCGTCGAAACCCGCCGCCTTCATGTGGCTTTCGCGGTAGCATACGGCGTTGCCGATGGCGCAGAGCGGCGTCGAGATGAAATTGCCGTCCTGCTCACCATAGCCGCGCAGACCGTCATACCAGCCGCCATTCTTTTCACCCAGCATGGTGCAAAGATCGGTCACATCGACCAGCTTGTCGGGATATTGGAACGGGTCGTCGAACCAGCTCATCACCATGTCCGGACCCGAGCCGACATTGGCGGCGACGGCGGCCTTGGGTCGCACATCCTCCCAGCTTTCCTGGTCGATACGAACCTCGACGCCGGTAGCATCGGTGAAGGCCTTGGTATTCGCGTTCCAGGCCTCTTCTTCGCCCTTCACGAAGGGCACCCAGCGCAAAAGGCGCAAGCTCGCGCCCTCCTCCGGGGTGAACATCATGCCCCCGGCCTGCGCCATCGCGGGCCGGATAAAGGGGCTGGTCAGAACGGCACCCGCCGCTAGCGCGGCGCTGCCCTGCAAGAGCTTTCTGCGGTCGATGGACATTGCTTCACTCCTCCCAAAGTGCAATGTGGCCGTTTCGCGGCCTTGTTCATCCCGCGCCCCGAAAGGCGCGAGCCGGCAGTCAGTCCGTCAGGCGCACCCCGCTGTCAGCGTCGAAAAGATGGACGGCGGTCGGATCGATAGCGACATGGATCACCTCATCCGGCCCGGCGGTCACGCGTTCGCGGAAGACGCAGGTGACCGCCTGGCCACCCAGCCTGCCCACGACATAGGTTTCGGCCCCGGTCGGTTCCGTGACCTCGATCGTCAGGGGAATGTCGCCGCCCAACGTAATGGCCTCGGGGCGGACACCGTAGATCAGCTTGCGCCCCTCGGGCGCCTTGGGCACAGGCAGGCGCTGACCATCGGAGGCGACGAAACTGCCTGCCTCGGCCCGCCCTTCGATCATGTTCATGGCAGGGCTGCCGATGAAGCCCGCGACGAACAGGTTCGCGGGCTTGTCATAAAGCTCGAGCGGTGCGCCGACCTGCTCGACCCGGCCGTCATGCATCACGACGATCTTGTCGGCCATCGTCATGGCTTCGATCTGGTCATGCGTCACGTAGACCGTCGTCGTCTTCAGCCGATGATGCAGGTTCTTGATCTCTGTCCGCATCGAGACGCGCAGCTTGGCGTCAAGGTTCGACAGCGGTTCGTCGAACAGGAAGACCTGAGGATCGCGCACGATCGCGCGGCCCATGGCGACGCGCTGGCGCTGCCCGCCCGAAAGCTGGCGCGGATAGCGATCCAGCAGATGCGCAAGACCCAGGATCTCGGCCGCGGGCTTGACCCGTTCCTCGATCTCGGCGCGGGACGTTCCCTTGAGCTTCAGCGAAAAGCCCATGTTCTCGGCCACCGTCAGATGCGGGTAAAGCGCATAGTTCTGAAACACCATCGCGATATCGCGATCCTTGGGGGGAAGATCGTTCACGACCCTTTCCCCGATCATGATGTCGCCGGATGTGATATGCTCAAGCCCGGCAAGCATCCGCAGAAGCGTGGACTTGCCGCATCCTGAAGGGCCGACCAGAACGACGAACTCCCCCTCGTCGATATCGACCGAGACGCCATGCATCACCTCGACCGCGCCGTAGGATTTCCTTACCTCGCGGATAGTCACCGAGGCCATGCGATCCCTCCTCCCAAAGGTATCCATTGGGGGGCAGGCTCGCAGGAAGCCCGATTTCGATCAAGCCTTTTGTTGGTGATGTATCGAAAGGACTGCGGCCCTGGTGCTCAGCCTTAATGTATACGCTGCCAGTCTAGAGTGCGTCGCGCGGAATCAGGGCACCGGGATGCTGGATCACGCGACTGGCGGTGGCATGTCCGCGCGCGACTGCATCAGCCATGGACGCCCCTTCCAGTCGCGCCGAAAGATAAACGCCGTTGAAGCTGTCGCCGGCCCCCGTCGTGTCGACCGGCCTGATGCGCTCGCCGCAGGGCAGGTCAATCCACTCGCCCTCGGGGGTGCGGGCCAGCATGTCATCGCCGCCATTCTTGACGAGGATTTCTTCCACCCCTGCCTCCTGGTAACGTTCGGCGGTGGCGCGGGGGGTCGCATCGCCGAAATACTGGGCCTCTTCATCGAAGCTCGGCAGCGCGATATCGGCGACCGCCGCGCCCTTCATGATCCAGTCGCGCATCTCGTCCGTGCCCGACCACAGCCGCAGCCGCATGTTGCTGTCAAAGGCCACCTTGGCTGGCGCGGCTTCCATCGCCGATAGCAAAACCTCGCGCCGCTCAGGCGTCAGGATTGCAAGCGTGATCCCCGAGAAATAGACCAGATCAGCATCCTGAAAGCAGCGCGCCAGATGTTCGGGATCATCCGCAAGGCATCGCGCGGCCGAGCTGTCGCGCCAATAGGTAAAGCTGCGCTCGCCATCTTTCAGGTCAATCATGTAAAGACCCGGCGCCCGCGTGGGATGGCGCGTGATGCACTCGGTCCCGATCCCCGCACCCGAAATGAAATCGAGCATCGCGGACGAGATCGCATCCTGTCCCACGCAGGTCAGGTAATCGACCCGTGCCTTGGCGGGCATCAGGGCACGCAGATACCATGCGGTGTTGAACGTGTCGCCAGCAAAGGCCTGACGCCAGAGCCCCTGCCCCGCGCCCGACAATTCGACCATGCATTCCCCGACCGATACGACCCGCATTCGCGCCCCCTTTTCCTGCGTGCCGCAACTTAGCGGGAAAGCGCGAAATGAAAAGGGCCGTCGGTTTCCCGGCGGCCCCAGATGGATGTCATGCCCGATCAGGCATCGACGTCCCAGCCACTGATCTGCTTGCTGTCCATGAACTCTTCGAGCCCCCAGACGCCACCTTCACGCGCCCGGCCCGAGGCTTTGACGCCGCCGAATGCCGAACCACGCCCGCGGCTCTGGCCGTTCGTTTCGACCATGCCCGCGCGCAACTGGCGAGCGAGACGGTTGCGGCGCGCGCCGTCCTGCGTCTGGACGTAGTTCGTCAGGCCGTAGATCGTGTCATTTGCGATCTCGAGCGCCTCTTCTTCGGTATCGAAGGGGATGATCGACAGGACCGGGCCAAAGATTTCCTGCCGCGCGATGGTCATGTCGTTCGTCACATCGGCAAAGACCGTCGGGCGGACGAAATAGCCCCGATTGACACCTTCGGGCAGGCCGGGACCGCCCGCGACCAGCCGTGCGCCTTCGTCGATGCCTGCCTGGATCAGGTCCTGGATCTTGTCCCATTGCAGTTTCGAAACCACCGGGCCGATATGCCGACCCGGCTGATGCGCAGTCGCGACCTCGGTTTCCTCGGCCACCTTCCTGGCCTGCTCGACGGCCGTTTCATAAAAGGAGCGTTCGACCAGCATCCGGGTCGGCGCGTTGCAGCTTTGGCCCGAATTGTAAAAACAGTGCCGGGCGCCACGGATCACCGCCTTTTCATCGGCATCGGCAAAAACCAGGTTCGCGCCCTTGCCGCCCAGTTCCAGCGCAACCTTCTTCAGCGAATCCGCTGCTGCCTTGGTGATCGCAATACCCGCGCGAGTCGAACCGGTGAACGAGATCATTTCGACATCGGGATGGGTGGAAAGCTGCGTGCCGACGCCCATGCCGTCGCCATTCACCAGGTTGAAGACGCCCTTGGGAAGCCCGGCCTCATCCACGATCTCGGCAAAGACGATCGAGGAAAGCGGCGCGATCTCGCTGGGCTTCAGCACGACCGTGTTGCCCGCAAGGATGGCCGGGATCACCTTCAGCGTGACCTGGTTCATCGGCCAGTTCCAAGGCGTGATCAGGCCGACGACACCGATCGATTCCCACGCCACCATCGCGCCCGGTGCGTGCTCACCCAGCGGACGGATGAATTCGAATTCGCGGAAGGCCTCGATGAAGTTCTCGATGTGAGAGATCCCGCAACCGGCCTGATCCTCGATCGCCATGTCATGCGGCGCGCCCATCTCGTCCTCGATCGCCTTGCCCATATCGGCCTGACGGCGCTTGTAGACCTCGAGGATCTTTTCGACATGGGCCAGCCGCTCGGCCGGCGAAGTGGCCGACCATGCCGGGAATGCGGCCTTGGCGGCGGCCACGGCGGCATCCGTATCGGCCTGATCGCCGAGCGAGATCACCGCGACCGGCTCTTCGGTCGAGGGATCGATCACATCGAGGTCATTCGCCTTGGCCGGCGCAACCCATGCGCCGTTGATGTAGAAGTTTCGCTTATCCGCCAGATCGCTCATGATCGGCCCCCTTTCTTTGTCTGGGCGGCAAGGTGGCACCGCATGATCCGGGCTTCAAGTGCCTCGATCGCCCCCCGGCCGATCAATGGCCTCAAGCCGGAGAGGGAAAGTCGCGCTAGAAAGATCACGCGGGATGCATATGTTGTCGGTGCGGCTCTAACTCGAAAGGACTTCACCATGTCCCTGCGCATCAACGACACTGCCCCCGATTTCTCGGCCGATTCGACCGAAGGCCGGATCAGCTTCCATGACTGGATCGGTGACAGCTATGCGATCCTCTTCTCGCATCCGCGCGATTTCACGCCGGTCTGCACGACCGAGTTCGGTGCGGTCGCCCAACTCGCGCCGGCATTCGAGAAACGCAATACCAAGGTGCTGGGCGTCTCGGTCGATTCCGTCGAGGATCACGCGAAGTGGAAATCCGATATCGAGAAGGTCGCAGGGGTCCCGGCAAACTTTGCCATCATCGACGACACCTCGCTGAACGTCGCCAAGGCATATGACATGCTTCCGGCCGAGTTCTACCTGCCGACCGAAGGTCGCACACCCGCCCATTCCGCGACCGTACGCACCGTCTTCATCATTGGACCGGACAAGAAGATCCGCCTGACCATGACCTATCCCATGTCGGTCGGGCGCAACTTCGCCGAGATCCTTCGCGCGCTTGACGCTGTGCGCAAGACCGATGGCGTGCCGCTGGCGACCCCGGCGAACTGGGTTCCGGGCCAGGACGTGATCGTGGCACTGGCCCTGGACGATGCGAGCGCCGAAGAGAAATACGGAACGCTGGAAAAGAAGCTGCCCTATCTGCGCTACGCCAAGGACCCAGCCTGAAAATTGTGGTGGCAGGGGCTCACGACCCCTGCCCTAAATGGCGCCGTGTTGTCTCATGGCTAAGATCATGTTCCTGCCCAATACGACCACTTTCCCGGACTTGCGTTCTGCCTCGACAAGATCGGCCAGCAACCCCGCCTCCAGCCGCGGGGCGTGGTGCCCCTTGCGCTCGATCCGGCAGATTGCCGCCTTGTCCGAGGTCACGGCATCGTCATAGCCGCACTGATAGGCGGTCGTCGAAAAGGTGAAGCCCGCGATCGCCACCTCATCGGCGGGCGATCGCAGGAAGAACTGGGCGCACACCAGACCCGTGGACGGCGACGCGCCCCCGAGCTTGGCGCTAAGTTCCTCGTAGCTCGTGCAGGGAATGTTCCTGACGCGGCAGGACGCGAAGTTCTGGGCGGCCACAAGCGTATTCAGGAACCCGCTGCGCTTGGGAGTTCGATGAACGATCAATTCCACCTTCGCCTTTTCCAGCTTGGGCTGCGTGACCGGTCGCGCGTCCTTGGTCAGGCAATGGAACAGGATATCGCAGCGCATGGGGTCCAGACCCTTGCAAGCAACCGGCGTATCCAGCCCGTTATTCATCTTCACGACGAGGTCGTAGTGCGTCGGGTCGATTTCGATCAGGTCATCCTCGACGGTTCGCGCGGGACCGATGATCAGGATCTTCTTGTTGCGAAATTCCTCGGGGGAAAGGCTGTAGTCGCATTGCAGCCTTCTCAGCAGCAGTTTGTTCACGGATGAACGCATGAAGCCGGGAAGAGATTGCGCTGCGGACAGCAAAAGTCCCTTCGTGCTCACCGAACCGCTCCTCCATGCCATCAGGCCCTATGAAAAGACCGGCCCGAAGCATCTCCGGGCCGGTCTGCAATTTCAAGAAGTCAGGCCGATCACTCGGCGGTTTCTTCTTTCTTCTCGGGGGCGATTTCTTCGCCGGTCTCCTGATCGACCATCTTCATGCCGAGGCGGACCTTGCCGCGATCGTCGAAGCCCAGAAGCTTGACCTTGACCTCTTGGCCCTCTTTCAGAACCTCGTTCGGATGGGTCAGGCGCTTGTTGGCGATCTGGGACACGTGGACCAGGCCGTCGCGCTTGCCGAAGAAGTTCACGAAGGCGCCGAAATCGACGAGCTTCACGACCTTGCCGATATAGATCTTGCCCTCTTCCGGCTCGGCCACGATCGAGTAGATCATGTCGTAAGCCTTCTTGATCGAGTCGGCATTGGCCGAAGCGATCTTGATGACGCCGTCGTCATTGATGTCGACCTTCGCACCCGAGGTTTCCACGATCTCGCGGATGACCTTGCCACCCGAGCCGATCACTTCACGGATCTTGTCGGTCGGGATCGTCATCGTCTCGATGCGCGGGGCATGGGCGCTGAACTCGCGACGACCCTCGGTCAGGGCTTTCGACATTTCGCCCAGGATGTGCATCCGGCCGTCCTTGGCTTGCGCCAGGGCCTGTTCCATGATTGCCGGGGTGATGCCCGCAACCTTGATGTCCATCTGAAGGCTGGTGATGCCGTTCTCGGTTCCCGCGACCTTGAAGTCCATATCGCCGAGGTGATCCTCGTCGCCCAGGATGTCGGTCAGAACGGCGTATTTGCCGTCATCCTCAAGGATGAGGCCCATGGCGACGCCGGCGACCGGAGCCTTGAGCGGAACGCCTGCATCCATCATCGACAGCGACCCGCCGCAGACCGAAGCCATAGAGGAGGAGCCATTCGACTCGGTGATCTCGGACACGACGCGGATGGTATAGGGGAAATCGGTGGCAGCCGGCAGAACCGCTTGCAGCGCGCGCCAAGCCAGCTTGCCGTGGCCGATTTCGCGGCGGCCGGGCGAACCCACGCGACCAACCTCACCGACCGAATAGGGCGGGAAGTTGTAATGCAGCAGGAAGTTCGAACGGAAGTTGCCGTGCAGCGCGTCGATGATCTGTTCGTCATCGCCGGTGCCAAGCGTGGTCACGACCAGCGCCTGGGTTTCGCCACGGGTGAACAGCGACGAGCCGTGGGTGCGCGGCAGAACGCCGACTTCGCTGTCGATGGCGCGGACGGTCTTGGTGTCGCGACCGTCGATGCGGGCGCCACCGTTGATGATGTCACCGCGCAGGATGCCCGATTCAAGCTTCTTCAGCGCAGAGCCCAGATTAACGTCGAGCAGCTCTTCCTCGGTCAGGGCTTCCTTGACCTTGGCTTTCGCGGCGGCGACTGCATCCTGACGTTCGCTCTTGTCGCGGATTGCATAGGCGGCGCGCATGTCAGCCTCACCCAGCGATTTCACGCGGGCATAAAGCTCGCTGTAATCCGGCGACTGGAAGTCGAAGGGCTCTTTCGCGGCGGCTTCGGCCAGGTCGATGATCAGGTCGATCACCGGCTGCATCGCGTCATGGCCGAATTTCACGGCGCCCAGCATTTCTTCCTCGGTCAGCTCGTAGGCTTCCGATTCGACCATCATCACGGCGTCCTTGGTGCCGGCGACGACCAGGTCGAGACGCTGTTCGGGATTGTTGCGCAGCTGGTCCATGTCCTGAACTTCGGGGTTCAGAACATATTGGCCGTTCGAAAAACCGACGCGCGCTGCGCCGATCGGACCCATGAAGGGCACGCCCGAGAGGGTCAGCGCGGCCGAGGCGGCGATCATCGCGACGATATCGGGGTCGTTGACCAGGTCATGCGACAGCACGGTGCACATCACCAGGACTTCGTTTTTGAAGCCGGGGGCGAACAGCGGACGGCAGGGACGGTCGATCAGGCGGGCGGTCAGCGTCTCTTTTTCGGTCGGCCGCGCTTCACGCTTGAAAAAGCCGCCCGGCACTTTGCCGGCGGCATAGTATTTCTCTTGGTAGTGCACCGTCAGCGGGAAGAAGTCCTGCCCCGGTTTCGGTTCTTTCGCGAAAGTGACGTTGGCCATGACGCTGGTTTCGCCGAGCGTGGCGATGACCGAGCCATCGGCCTGGCGGGCAACCTTGCCCGTTTCCAGCGTGAGCGTTTCCTCGCCCCACTGGATGGATTTTTTCACTTCATCAAACATCTGGTTTCCTCTGGTAACGGCCGGCCCTCCGGTCGCGTCCCGTGTCATATGGCGGCCCCATTGCCGCCTTCCCCGATCCTTTGCATGGCCCCCGGGGCAAGGGCGTCACGTCACAGATGGACGGGGCATACAGCAAAACGCGGATTTTGGAAAGTGCCTTGCCCGTTGGCCCGGCCCCATCGAAATGCGAAAACGCCCGCCCCATTTCAAGGGCGGACGCTTCCAGAATTTCGCTGCGAACCGATATCAGGCCAGTTCGCGCTGGCGGAATTCGCCCTGATCGGCGGTCGCAAGGCTGACCAGAACGATCGCGATGAACGAGGCGACAAAGCCCGGCACGATCTCGTAGATCGTGCTGCTGAGCCCCAGGGCAATCCAGAGGATCACGGTCACCGCACCGACGATCAGTCCCGCCACGGCACCTGCGCCGGTCATGCGCTTCCAGGTCAGCGACAGGATGATCAGCGGGCCAAAGGCCGCGCCGAAACCGGCCCAGGCATTTGCCACCAATCCCAGCACCTGCGAATTCGGGTCGCTCGCGATGACAAGCGCCACGATACCGACTGCCAGAACCGCGAGACGGCCGACATTGACCAGCTCGCGATCCGAAGCTCCGCGCTTCAGCACGGTGCGGTAGATGTCCTCGGTGAGCGAGGACGAAGCGACCAGAAGCTGGCTCGACACCGTCGACATGATCGCCGCCAGCAGCGCCGCATACAGGAAGCCTGTGACCAGCGGATGGAACAGCAGGTCCGACAGCAGGATGAAGATCGTTTCGGCATCGGCGACGTCGAGCCCGATGCGGTCCGCATAGGCACGGCCGAAAACGCCGACCGAGATTGCGCCGATGAGCGAAACGATCATCCAGGACATGCCGATCTTGCGGGCGGTCGGCACGTCGTCGACGCTGCGGATCGCCATGAAGCGAACGATGATATGCGGCTGTCCGAAATAGCCAAGCCCCCAGGCCATGGCGGAAATCCAGCCAAGTGCGGTGACGCCTTTGGAAAGCGACAGGAACTGCGGGTCGATCGCCGTCAGGCGTTCAGCTGCTGCGCCGATACCCTGCCCGCCGTCAGAAGTCAGGATCACGATCGGCATGATCACCAGAGCCAGCATCATGATGCAACCCTGGACGAAATCCGTGAGGCTCACGGCAAGAAAGCCGCCGATCACCGTGTAAATCAGCACGATCCCGAGCGTCAGCGCGACGCCGGTCATGTAATCACCACCAAAGGCGCTTGCGAACAGCTTGCCGCCACCGACCAGGCCCGAGGCGGTGTAGACCGCAAAGAACACCACGATGATGACCGCAGAAACCATGCGAAGCAGACGCGCCCGGCTTGGGAAACGGGCGCCGAGGAAGCCCGGAATGGTCAGGCTGTTGTCGTAACGCTCGGTCTGCTCGCGCAGCCGAGGTGCGACGATCATCCAGTTCAACCAGGCCCCGATGACCAGACCGATGCCGATCCAAGCCTGCGAAAGACCGGCCACGAACAGCGCGCCGGGAAGGCCCAGCAACAGCCAGCCGCTCATGTCCGAGGCGCCGGCAGAAAGCGCGGTTACCGCGGGCGACAGACCACGCCCACCAAGAATGTATTCCTCCGAGTTCGACGTCGATTTTCGCCAAGCATAAATGCCGATGCCGATCATCATCAGGAAATAGATCGACAGGCTGACCCAGACTCCCGTTTGCATGAGCTCATCCCCTTGTGATTCAAGGGCGCGGCTTTTTCACGGAATCGACATTGAAGGAAGCAAAATCTTGCGATGGGGATACGCAAAAAGATCAAATGGTCTGATCGTCTAATTCGGACGGTCCAAAGATGCCAAAATCTCACGAAAATGCGGATTTTGGACGATTCAGCTTAGCCGCCACGGCGGGTTTCACGTCGCGTGACGCTTGGGGAATCAGTCCGGATCACCCCAAATCATGCTTCGCCGAAGACCGAAGTTACGCTGCATTGCGCGCCAGTCAGACATGAGGCCGACAGCCGAAGCGGCCGGCCTCCACCCTCAGCGACCCGCCATGATCCGGCCACAATCTGGATAGAGATCGAACTCGGCCTCATGCGTGCCTATCGGGCAACCCGCGCCCGGCCCGGTCTTGCCGCGCGCCGCCAGACTGCAGATCGTCGGCTTCACGACCATGACGGCCATCGCGCGATCATTGCTCGCCGGCACATACAAGCAGTCACGCTCGACGGCATTCCACCAGTAGTTGTCCTTCACATTTGTATAGCCGCCCTGCGTCATCGCCTTGTTCAGGATCTCGGCGCCCATGGCCATGATGTTCGCAGATGTTTGGCCGGTATCCGCACATGCAGGATATGCGACAATAGCCGCCAAAATGGCGGCACGGGCAATCGTTAACGTCATTTCTCGATCCTTTCGTAATCTCGAAAGTGATGTTGCAAATACAAGTTAAAAAACTGCGCGAATCCGCGCTGGCGCAAACATAACAGACAAAATTGATTCCCGTTAACGAATTATTCGCCTGGATCGAAGCTGCTTCTTGAACCGGGCGCCTGCGATTCTTCAGAACCCCTGGCAAGCACAAGCGTCAGACGCAAAAGGAAAACGCCCGCGGCTTTCGCCACGGGCGTCGTGTCAAAAAGACTGTAGCCGGCTTGACTTAGCGACGCAGACCCAGCTTGGCGATCAGAGCCGTGTAGCGGGCTTCTTCCTTGCGCTTCAGGTAGTCCAGCAGCTTGCGGCGCTGTGCAACCAGCTTCAGCAGACCACGACGCGAATGGTTGTCTTTCTTGTGGGTCTTGAAGTGCTCGGTCAGGGTCGCGATGCGCGACGACAGGATGGCGACCTGGACCTCGGGCGAACCGGTGTCGCCTTTCTTGGTCGCGAATTCGGTCATCACGCGGTTCTTTTCCTCGACAGTGATCGACATCGGGGTCTCCTTTCAGGATCAAAGGGTTATGGCTCTGGCCGGGATGTCGTCCAGCTCAGGCCCGTGGAGAAATCTTTCCGGATTCGGTCCGGAAGATGGGCGCATATAGGCGAAATCCACGGGAATTGAAAGAGAATTCGTTGCCCTCCGGCTCAACCCAAGGCGGGAACCCGTCGCAGCAGGATATCCTCGGCACGCAGCCCCGCCCCGTTCAACACGCGTGCCATTGCCTCGCCGTCCATCCGGATCAGCGCAGAGCCGTCATCGGCATGCTCGATCTCGACCAGCGGCACCGGGGCATCTTCCGTCCCGCGCCAGATCAGCTCTATCCGGTCTTCGGCGGGGTCATAGTCACCGATGATGGGCACCGGGGCTCCGGGCAGGTCCAACCGGAACAGGTCCTGTCCCGCGCCGCCCTCGGCAAAATCCCCTGCATAGGGTTCAAGAGTGTCCTGCCCATCCCCCCATGCAGCCAGGCCTCATCCGGGCTGCGCGATCCGATCAACAGATCATCGCCGCTGCCCCCGTCAAGATCGTCAAGACCGGACCCAGCAATCAGTGTGTCATTTCCGGAATTCCCCGAGAGCAGGTCGTCCCCATCGCCGCCTTCCAGCAGATCATCCCCCTCGCCGCCGAACAAGGTGTCATTGCCCGGTCCACCGCGCAGCGTGTCGTTCCCGCCCTGCCCCGCAAGGAAATCGTCACCCTCGCCCCCGTCAAGCAGATCATCCCCCGGCAGGCCGTAATCACCATCGCCATAAAGCCAGTCGTCGCCCCTGCCACCGAACAGGCTGTCGTTGCCAAGCCCGCCATGCAGATCGTCATTGCCTTCATAGCCTTCGAGCAGGTCGTCTCCATCGCCGCCCGCAAGCCAGTCCGAGCCACTGGTCCCCAGCCGAACCAGAACCGGCGCTGTCTCCCCATCCTCGTCGGGCATGTCTGGTGCCTCAGGGGGACTGTCTTCATCAGTTTCCGCATCGTGGTTCGCGTCTTCCGATCCGCCGTGGATCGCAAGCCCCATGAACAAAAGGCCAACCAAACTGCCCAGAATCAGCATGTCAATTACCCAGAAGAATCTTCAACCGTGAACAGAAGATTAACCTGAGGTTGCATCCAGCGCATTCGATTTGCCGAATCTGAGTTAACCGCTGTGGATCGCTTCCGCGCGGCTCAGAGATAAGATCTCGCCCCGAAGATCGCGCTGCCGACGCGGACATGCGTCGCCCCTTCGGCGATCGCCACCTCAAAATCCGAACTCATGCCCATCGACAAACCCTTCAACCCATTGCGACGGGCAATCCCACGCAATTCGATGAAATGCGGCCGCGAATCCTGATCCTCGGGCGGGATGCACATCAGCCCTGCCAACGTCAGATCAAGCGCAAGACATTCGCGGATGAAGTCATCTGCTGCATCGGGCAGAATTCCGGCCTTCTGAGGCTCGGCGCCGGTATTGACCTGAACGAACAATTGCGGACACGAGCCGCGATCCTGCACCTGCCGCGCCAGTTTCTGCGCCAGAGACGGTCGATCCAAGGTGTGGATCGCGTCGAAAAGATCAAGCGCGGGCTTTACCTTGTTGGTCTGCAATGGCCCGATCATATGGAGTTCCACACCGCGGTATTGCTCGCGCCAGGCCGGCCATTTCCCGGCCGCCTCCTGAACGTAGTTTTCGCCGAAGATGCGCTGACCGGTTGCAAGCACCCTTTCGACGCGCTCGGCCGGCTGGACCTTGCTGACGGCAATCAGCCTGACCTCGCCATTGGCGCGGCCGGCGGCGGTTTCGGCCGCTGCGATGCGGCCCTTGATCTGATCCAGTCCCATGGTGACAAAATCCCAAAAGAAAAGAGCGGGCACAAGGCCCGCTCTTCGTCAATTCCATTTCCCGAAGGATCAGAATTTGAACTTGACGCCCATGTCGGCGACAGTGTCGTTCAGCCAGTCGCTGTCGACGATACCGCCCGACAGGGTGGCGCCGCCGCCCAGGTCGTAGTCGGCACCGATGCCGTAGCTGTCCATGTCGCGGTCACCGTAGCCGGCTGCATCACCAGTCGAGGTGGTGCGCAGCTCGTCACGACGCCAGAAACCGGCGACGCGGATCGCGTCCATCTGGTACTCAGCGCCCAGGCCCCAGGTCTTGCCCAGCTCGTAGTTCTCCGAGCTCAGGGTCAGGTCGTCAACGAAGTTGCCGGTCGCATCGTCGCCGCCGAACGAGATCGAGTTACGATCGGAGTAGTCGGCATAGATCGCGGTGACGGCGAAGTTGTTGAAGCTGGCTTTACCACCCAGGGTCCACTCTTCAGCGTCGCCCTGCTTGGCGTAGCCCAGACCAACCATGAAGTTTTCGGCTTCGTAGTTGGCAGCAAGCGACCAAGCCAGATCGTCATCCGAAACGGTTTCGCAATCGGTGATGCCGCTTTCCGGGTCGAATTCACACACGACGTTGTCGTTCGCGCCGGTGGTGGTGAACCAACGACGGTCGCTGCCGTCCGAAGCCGAGGCAAACAACGAGATGTTGTTGATCGAGTATTGGTACAGGATGTTCGGACCCTGGTCGAGGTTCGCACCGTCGCCGGTCAGGTACGAAATCTCTTCGAGGTCGCCAGCGAAGCCACCATCGGTGTAGCCGACCGACGGCAGGTCGCCGACGGCTGCTTCCGAAGCCGAAACGACGTCGCCCATTTCGAGCTTGCCATAGGTGCCCGAAACATAGACCGAGCCAGCAACACCCTGGTTGCCCGATGCGGAGTTGTCCGCACGGATCGAGCCGCCGAACGAAAGGCCGGCATCGCTTTCACCGGTCATGGTGAAGATGGCGCGCAGACGGCTCGAGAACTGAGCGTCGTTGCCGTCATAGATCACACCCATGCGGCCGGTGCCGGTCAAGGCGACTTCAGCGGCGGCCACGCCAGCCGTCATCACCAGCGCGGTGGTGGCGAAAAGAACCTTTTTCATGGTTTTCCCTCTTGTCTCTCTCGTGTGCCCCGACCGGTTGACCAGCCTGAGGTATGGTGGGTGTGTCGCGCGTTCACAGAAGCATTGCAACGAATTCAGGCCTGCACTTTCCCTTTCACAAACCCTGTGATGCACATGAGCCACACCCTTTCGTGAGCACGCCAAGCGACGCCGCAGGAACCGGACCAAATCTTTAATCGGTCACGATATTCGACCCCGTCGGATCATTTGAAGCGAGCTTGGAGGGCGGCATGCACGCAATGGTAGGCGCGCCTGCCCGGTATCGCCCGATGCGCTGCTGCACCACGGGTCTTGCTGCTTTTTCGCGACCGCACCGATACGGCCTGCCGCACGTCCTGCACCCGCTCTCTTGTCGCTTGGCACAGAATTGCGCTATGGCTCGGCGAAGGACGATCCGGGGGACATCAGATGACCAGACGCGCCGCACGGCTGACCGCCACCCTGCTACTTGTCGCGGGGCTCGCAGCCTGTTCGGGCAGCCAGCAATCGCAGCGGCAACCCGCCGAGCGCGAGTCGACGCTTTGGGATCTGTTCGCCAACCGCAGAAGTGCGAATGACACCGTTGCCGTGAACAAGTACCTCTGGAATGCCAGCCTCGAAGTCCTGAACTTCCTGCCGATCCAGTCGATCGACCCGTTCACCGGCGTCATCGTCACAGGATATGGCACGCCCCCCGGCGGCGGGCGCAGCTATCGCGCGACAGTCAAGATCACCGACCCGTCGCTTGACGCGCGCGCGCTCAAGCTGTCGCTTCAGGGCGCTGGCGGCAGCAGCGTGGCGCCAGACACGGTGCGCGCCGTCGAAGACGCCATCCTGACCCGCGCGCGTCAGATGCGCGTGCGCGACGGCAATCTCTGACGGGCTGGCGCTGACCCGGCTGGACCTGCGTCCCGGCAATCTGTAATACCTCGCGGGCAATCTGACGCCCGGAGGTTTCCATGCCCTATGATCCCGCAAGCAGCGAGCCGCGCTGGCAAGAGGCGTGGAATGACGCGGATACGTTCCGCGCCATCCGTGACGAGAGGCCGAAATATTACGTCCTCGAGATGTTCCCCTATCCTTCGGGGCGCATCCATATGGGGCATGTGCGCAATTACACGATGGGCGATGTGGTCGCGCGTTTCAAACGCGCACAAGGCTTCAGCGTGCTGCATCCGATGGGCTGGGACGCCTTTGGCATGCCCGCCGAGAACGCCGCGATGGAGCAGGGCGGTCATCCCCGCGACTGGACCTATGCCAATATCGCCACCATGCGCGAGCAGCTGAAACCTTTGGGCCTGTCCATCGACTGGAGCCGCGAATTCGCGACCTGCGACGATGAATATGTCCATCAGCAGCAGTCGATGTTCCTCGATTTCCTCGAAGCCGGCCTGATCTATCGCAAATCGGCGATGGTGAACTGGGACCCGGTCGACATGACGGTTCTGGCCAATGAGCAGGTCGAGGACGGTCGCGGCTGGCGCTCGGGCGCGCTGGTCGAGCGCCGCGAGCTGACGCAATGGTTCTTCCGCATCTCGGATTATTCCGATGAATTGCTCTCCGCCTTGGACGATCTGAACGGTTGGCCGGAAAAGGTCCGCCTGATGCAGCAGAACTGGATCGGCAAGTCGCGCGGGCTGCAATTCCGCTTCGACATCGTGAACCCTCCGGCGGGCTTCGATCAGATCGAGGTCTATACCACGCGTCCCGACACGCTGATGGGCGCGAGCTTTGCCGCGCTTTCGCCCGATCACCCGCTGATCAAGGCGCTGGCCGCCGAGCGCCCCGAGATCGCCGAATTCTGCGCCGAATGCCGCCGCATCGGCACCACCGAGGAAGCCATCGAAACCGCGCCGAAGCTCGGCTTCGACACTGGCCTGACCGTGCGCCATCCGCTTGATCCGACTTGGGAATTGCCGATCTGGATCGCGAATTTCGTGCTGATGGATTACGGCACCGGCGCGATTTTCGGCTCCCCCGCCCATGACGAGCGCGACCACGAATTCGCCACCAAATACGGGTTGCCGATCCGCTCGACCTTCGGGCCGAAGGGCGCGACGCTGGAGGAGGCCGACGCGCTGATCGCCGAGGCCCCCTTCGTGCCGCTGAAATCCGAGACCGTGAGCTATGTGCGCGGCTTCTCGGGCGCGGCCGACCAGACCGGCGAGGCCGCCGTCGATGCTGCGATCCAGCATGCCGAGGCCTCGGGCTATGGCGAGGGCGTGACCAAGTTCCGCCTGCGCGACTGGGGCATCTCGCGCCAGCGCTACTGGGGCTGCCCGATCCCGGTCGTGCATTGCGACAGGTGCGGCACGGTCCCCGAGAAGAAAGAGAACCTGCCGGTCCTGCTGCCGCAGGACGTGACCTTCGACGTGCCGGGCAACCCGCTGGACCGTCACCCGACCTGGCGCCAGACCGAATGCCCGGTCTGCGGCAAGGCCGCGCGCCGCGAGACCGACACGATGGACACCTTCGTCGATTCCTCGTGGTATTACGCGCGCTTCACCGCGCCTCAGGCGAGCACGCCGACGAACCGCGCCGATGCGGATTACTGGATGAATGTCGACCAGTATATCGGCGGCATCGAGCATGCGATCCTGCACCTGCTCTATTCGCGCTTCTTCGCCCGGGCCATGGTCAAGACCGGCCACCTGCCGGACTCCGCCAAGGAGCCCTTCGACGCGCTGTTCACGCAAGGCATGGTCACGCACGAGATCTACATGACCCGCGACGAGCGCGGCCGCCCGGTCTATCACCTGCCGGAATCGGTCAGCGACGGGAAGCTCGCCGACGGCACCGCGGTCGAGATCATCCCCTCGGCCAAGATGTCGAAGTCGAAGAAGAACGTCGTCGACCCGGTCAACATCGTCGAGAATTTCGGCGCCGATACCGCACGCTGGTTCATGCTTTCGGACAGCCCGCCCGAGCGCGACGTGGAATGGACCGCCGCCGGGGCCGAGGCCGCGAACAAGTTCCTGTCGCGGGTCTGGCGCCTGTCGGACGAGGTTGGCGAAGGCAATGCCGATCAGGACCTGCTGCGCAGCGCTCATCGCGCGATTGCCGATGTGACAAAGGCAATCGAAGGCTTTGCCTTCAACAAGGCCGTTGCGAAACTCTACGAACTGGCCAACGCAATCGGGAAATCGAAAGCGGGCGGAGAGTCCAAGCGTGAAGTGCTGCGCATCCTTGCGCAACTGCTCGCGCCGATGGTTCCACACCTTGCCGAAGAGGTCTGGTCGAAAGCCGGCGGTCAGGGCATGGTGGTCGACGCCGCCTGGCCCGAGGCGGACCCTGCGATGCTGGTTTCGGACAGCGTGGTGCTGCCCATCCAGATCAACGGCAAGCGCCGGGCAGAGATCGAGGTGCCCAAGGACATGAGCAAGGAAGAGATCGAGGCGATCGTACTGGCCGATGAAACCGTCCAGAAGTTCATGGACGGCTCGGCCCCGAAAAAGCTCATCGTCGTGCCGGGCCGCATCGTCAATGTCGTGGTCTAGGCGCGCGTTCCTGCTCGGCTCGCTGGCGCTGGCCGCCTGCGGCTTTTCCCCGGTCTATGGGCCGGGGGGAACCGGCGGCAAGCTCTTCGGCAAGATCCGGACCGCCGATCCCGAGACTCCGGATGACTTTGCCTTTGCCGGCAGGATTGCCGAGCGGCTTGGCCCCGAAGGTGCTGCAACTTACGAACTTGGTTGGCAATTGCGCATCGCAGTCGTGCCCCAGGCGATTACCCCCGATGAGATCACGACACGCTATGCGCTCAACGGAAGCGCGGAATATCTGCTGACCGATATTGATACCCGGCGGACTGTGGCGCGGGGGCAGGTCAGCAGCTTCACCTCCTATTCGACGACCGGCACGACCATCGCCACAATGGCGGCGGAACAGGACGCGCATGAGCGTCTCGCCCGGCTGCTGGCCGATCAGGTCGTGAACAGGCTGCTCGCCCTAGAACCCTCGACCGTCGAATGATCCTGAAAGGCCCAGAGATTGGTCGCTACCTGTCGCGCCCCGACCCGACGCGGCCGGCCTTGCTGATCTATGGACAGGACGCGATGCGCGTTGCGCTGAAGCGCGCCGAGGCGGTCAAGGCGCTCGTCGGAGACGGCGCCGAAGAGGAAATGCGCCTGACGCGCCTGCCCGGGGCCGAGTTGCGCAAGGACCCGGCCGCCCTGCTGGATGCGGTGAAGGCGGTCGGCTTCTTTCCCGGCCAGCGCGTTGTCCTGGTCGATGACGCACCTGATGCCAGTGCCCCTGCCGTAGCATCCGCGATTGCCGAGTGGCGCGCCGGAGATGCGGTCATTGTCGTGGCGGCGGGCGGGCTTTCCAAGGGCTCGGCCCTGCGCAAGCTGTTCGAACCGCATCCCGCAGCGGTGACGACGCCGATCTACGACGATCCGCCCGGAGAGGACGAGATAACCCGCTGGCTGAGCGCGGCGGGCCTGCGCGAGGTGCCCCGCGACGCGATGCGTGACCTGATCTCGCTGAGCCGCGCACTCGACCCCGGCGATTTCCGACAGACGGTCGAGAAGATCGGGCTCTACAAGCATGGCGACGAAACCCTGCTTACCCCCGAAGAGATCGCGCTTCTGGCGCCCGCGACCATCGAGGCCGAGGTCGACGATCTGGTAGATTGCGTAGCCGAACGGCGGGCGCGCGAATTTGGTCCTTTGATGCGAAGGATAGAAGGGCAGGGTATCGCCCCGGTCACGCTTTGCATCGCGGCACTGCGCCATTTCCGTGCCCTGCACGCCGCCTCTTCGGACCCCGGCGGGCCAGGGGCAGGAATCGCGAAACTCCGGCCCCCGGTATTTGGCCCGCGTCGCGACCGCATGATGCGCCAAGCCCAGGACTGGGGAATGCACGCGCTCGAAGACGCGATCCACCAGCTGATCGATACCGATCTTGTCCTGCGATCCTCGTCCAAGGCGCCACCAATGGCCGTCATGGAGCGCATGCTGCTGCGCCTGTGCATGATGCCCCGGGGCGGAAGATGACCCCAGTGGAAAGGGTCGAGGCGCTGGTGATCGGCGCCGGACCTGCCGGGCTCATGGCAGCCGAGACCCTTGCCAGGCGTGGTGTCAGGGTGGTGATCGCCGAGGCCATGCCGACCCCTGCGCGCAAGTTTCTGATGGCCGGCAAGTCCGGGCTGAACCTGACCAAGGACGAAAGCCCGGATGCATTCCGATCGCGTCTTCAGGGCGGGTTGGCCCATTCCCCCGGCTGCCTTGGGCTGCATGAAACCGGTCCCGCCCAGATCATGGCATGGACGAGAGGGCTGGGGGTCGAGCTTTTCATCGGGTCGACAGGCCGGGTCTTTCCGGTCGGCATGAAGGGCTCGCCCATGCTGCGGGCATGGTTGGCGCGCTTGCGAGGCCTTGGCGTCGAACTGCGCACGCGCTGGCGCTGGCTCGGCTTCGAAGACCGGGACTTCCGGTTCGAGACACCCGAAGGCATCGTGCTGTTGCGGCCCGCCGTGACCGTGATCGCGCTTGGCGGGGCTAGCTGGCCAAGGCTGGGATCAGACGCAGCCTGGGTCCCCTGGCTTGAAGAGCGCGGTGTTTCGGTCGCTCCATTCCAACCAGCGAATATGGGATTTCGGGTAAGCTGGTCGCCCGCGATGACGCGCCATTTCGGACAGGCGGTCAAGGGCGTCGCCTTGTCGGCAGGCAAGTTGCACAGCCGCGGCGAATGGGTCGTCACCGCGCGGGGAATCGAAGGCGGGGGGCTTTACGAGGTCGCCGCGGCCATGCGCGACGGGGCGGAGGCGCGGATAGACCTGGCGCCCGACCTCGGCCAGGTGGAACTGGCGCGCCGCTTCTCTGCGGCTGCGGGCAAGCTTTCGGTCGGAAACCGGCTGCGACGCGTGCTTGGCGACCCGCTGCGCGCCGCGCTGTTGATGGAATGGGGCAAGCCATTGCCAGGCGATCCGGCGACGCTGGCCCAGCGGGCAAAGTCGCTGCCATTGCGCCATGACGGGCCGATGGGGCTGGAAAGGGCCATTTCCTCGGCCGGGGGCATCACGGCCCAGAGCGTGACCGAGACGCTGGAATTGCGCGACCTGCCGGGCGTCTTCGCCGCAGGAGAAATGCTCGACTGGGAAGCGCCGACCGGGGGTTACCTGCTGACGACCTGCCTTGCCTCGGGCAGGCTGGCCGGGCAGGGCGCCGCCGCCTATCTCGGCGCGCGGCACTGATCCCGCAGAGTGGGCATTGACGTCGACCCGGCGCGGGAGCAGGAATGAGGCTTCCATACCACGGAGACCGTCATGACTCCAGCCACCCGCTCGTCCCTGTTTACGCCGGTGCTGATCGGCGGCTCGCTGATCCTGTTGATCAACTTTGCCCTGCGGGCCAGTTTTGGCGTATTCCAGATTCCGATCGCTCAGGAATTCGGCTGGCCAAGGACGGAATTCAGCCTTGCCATCGCCATCCAGAACCTTGCATGGGGCATCGGTCAGCCGATCTTCGGAGCCCTGGGGGAACGCTGGGGCGATCGCTGGTCGATCATCATCGGCGCCTTCCTTTATTCGGCGGGCCTGATCCTGACGGCCTATGCAACCTCGCCCGCTTCCATGCAGCTGCTGGAGATCATGGTCGGCTTCGGCGTCGCCGGCACCGGCTTTGGCGTGATCCTGGCCGTGATCGGCCGGGCCTCCAGCGACGAAAATCGCAGCCTAGCCCTTGGCATTGCGACGGCGGCGGGATCGGCCGGCCAGGTCTTTGGCGCCCCTCTCGCCGAGGCTCTGCTTGCGCATTATCCTTGGCAGACGGTCTTCATCATCTTCGGCGTCATCGTTCTGGCCTGCCTGCTGTTCCTGCCCATGCTGGGGGGTGGTCGCCCGGCCACGAAGCACGAGCTCGACGAAAGCATGGGCACCGTTCTTAGGCGCGCCTTTACCGATCCGTCCTATCTGATGATCTTCGTGGGCTTCTTTTCCTGCGGATACCAGCTTGCCTTCATCACCGCTCATTTCCCCGCAATGATCACCGAGATATGCGGCCCGATCAGCCCGATGGGCACATTGGCGAGCATAGGCATCACCACCACCTCGGCCCTTGGTGCCGCGGCCATCTCGCTGATCGGCATGGCCAACATCGCAGGAGCGATCTTTGCCGGCTGGCTCGGCAAGCGCTACACCAAGAAATACCTGCTGGCCGGAATCTATGCTCTGCGGACGATCGCGGCGGCCACTTTCATCCTGATGCCGATAACGCCGACCAGCGTCATCATCTTCTCTTTGGTGATGGGGGCGCTGTGGCTGGCCACGGTGCCGCTGACCTCGGGGCTGGTCGCGCATATCTACGGGCTGCGCTACATGGGGACGCTTTACGGCTTCGTCTTCCTCAGCCACCAGCTCGGCTCGTTCCTCGGGGTCTGGCTGGGTGGCAAGATGTACGACATCTACGGAGATTACACGATGGTGTGGTGGGTCGGCGTCGGTGTCGGCGCAATCAGCGCGCTCATCCATCTGCCGGTACGCGAGGCGCCACTGCGGATTCCGACTGCCCATCCTTCGGGCGTCGCGTCTTGAACTTCCTGCCGGGCTGACGCAGCTTCACCCCGCCGCGAGGGGGGAAATCATGCGAGCACTTCTGTCCGGCGGGATCATCAGCCTGATCCTGGCCTATATGCTGAGCCAGTTCTATCGTGCTTTCCTCGCCGTGCTTTCACCGGTCCTGAAAACCGAACTGGGCGCAGGGCCTGATGATCTGGCGATCAGTTCGGGCATGTGGTTCATCACTTTCGCCGCCATGCAGATCCCGATCGGCTGGTCGCTCGACCGGTTCGGACCTCGGCTGACCGTTGCCTCGCTTCTTGCGCTTGGCGGGGCAGGTGGGGCGGCAGTGTTTGCGCTGGCCTCGGCGCCCTGGCATCTGCACCTGTCGCTTGGCCTTCTGGGGATCGGTTGCGCACCGGCCCTGATGGGAAGCTATTATATCTTTGCGAGAACCTATCCGGCAGCAATCTTCGGCACGCTTGCAGGCGCGGTCGTGGGCTTCGGATCGCTCGGCAACATTCTGGGCGCGGCACCTCTTGTCTGGGTGATCGAGGCGATGGGCTGGCGCAGCACGCTTTGGTGGCTCGCGGCGGCGACGCTGGCCGTGGCCTTGGCCATCACGGCACTGGTGCGCGACCCCGAGGAACTGGGCGGCAGTTCCCCACGCGGTTCTCTGGCAGAGATTCTGAAGCTGCGGGCCTTGTGGTTCATCCTGCCGCTCTTCTCGGTCAACTATGCGGCATCTGCGGCGATCCGCGGGCTTTGGGCCGGACCCTATCTCGCGCAGGTTCATGACGCCTCCGAGTTTCTGATCGGTCGCGCAACGCTGGCCATGGGCATCGCAATGGTTCTGGGCAGCTTTCTGGTCGGTCCACTTGCGACGGCGTTGCGTTCGCTCCGCAGCACGGCGCTGATCTTCAATGGCGGCGCTGTCGTCGTCATGGCCGGATTGTGGCTGCTGCCCGCGCAAAGCATCGGGCTATCAGTCGGCCTGCTCGCCCTCGTCGGCCTATCGGGCGCATCCTATACCCTGCTGATGGCGCATGGGCGCGCGTTCCTTCCGCCGCATCTGGTCGGCCGGGGCGTGACCTTTCTCAACATGTTTTCAATCGGCGGGGCCGGGGTTCTTCAGTTCGCATCGCGACCCGTCTATCGGGCGGCCATCAAGGGGCAGGGCGCCGCCGAGGCCTATTCCGACCTGTTCCTGTTCTTTCTCATTCCGCTTACGATAGGGTTCGTTCTTTACTTCCTGACCCCAGAGGCGCCCGATGCCTGAACTGCCCGACGACCGGATCGAGGTCGTTGCCCCCAATCTCAAGCGCCGCCTGTCTGGTGTCACCGCAACCGTCGTGCGCCTGATCCCGATCCAGTCCAGCATGATCGGGATCGTGACGACGGGGCCCGGTCTGCCCGAAACCCTGCCCCATATCACGCTGAGGCGCGCGGCGGGCCTGTCAGGAAAGCGCTGGCGAGTCTGGCACGCGCGCCGCAATACCGAAATGGCCCTTGGCCTGATCCTGCGCCGCCTCTTGCGCCGCCGCTACAAGCTGCTTTTCACATCCGCCGCGCAGCGCGCGCATACCGGCTTCACCCGCTGGTTGATCCGGCAGCAGGACGAGGTGATCGCCACCTCGCCGCAGGCGGCAAGCTATCTCGAGCGCCCCGCCACGGTTATCCTGCACGGGGTCGACCTTGGGATCTTTCACCCTTCGCCCGAGCGCGAGAAAATTCGTGCCCGATTGGGTTTTGCCCCGGACGACATCGTGATTGGCTGTTTCGGACGCGTCCGGGCCCAGAAGGGCGTCGACCTGCTAGTCGAGGCAGCGCTGCGCCTTTTCCCGGCGCGGCCACGGGCACGGTTGATTTTCACTGGCCGGGTCACGGCGGATAACCAGAAATTCACCGATGATCTCAAGGCTCGGATCGCGGCTGCCGGGCTTTCCGATCGCATCTGCTTTCTGGGGGAAGTGCCCTGGGAACGGGTCGTCGAGAATTACCAGGCAATCGACCTGTTTGCCGCACCCGCGCGATGGGAAGGTTTCGGGCTTACACCGCTTGAGGCGATGGCTTGCGGTGTTCCCGTTGTCGCCGCCCGCGTAGGCGCCTTTGAAACCCTCATCCGGGACGGCGAGACAGGCAGCCTGATCCCGCGCGAAGATATCGACGCCCTGACCAACGCACTGGCTCATTGGTTCGACAATGACGAGGCCCGGCAGGCGGCAGGAGCCGCCGCACGCAACCATGTCGAGGCCAATCACGCGATCGAGGGAGAGGCACGAGCAATCGTGGACGTGTATCGAAAGCTGCTTGCATGAACCGGCTGGGTTTTCTGGTCAGGCGCACGATCAGGGACGAAGCCGCGCTGCAACGCCTGTCCGTTCCCCAATCCGAACTCATGGCCGAACTCGCCGGCAAGGATGTCGCCTTGGTTGGAAATGCCCGCGCGCTTGCCGGTTCTCGCCATGGCCAGGCCATCGACGCCGCTGATCTGGTCATTCGGATCAATCGCGCCCCGATGCCTCATCCGGAAAGCCATGGCACGCGCACCGACTGGCTGGGGCTCGCGGTGGCGCTTGGCAGGGAGGAGCGTGCGCGCATTCGCCCGGGCCGCATCCTGTGGATGTCGCACAAGCGCAAGAGGCTGGATTGGCAATCCGCCAACAGCCCTGGCTTCTATCTTCATCCGCTGGCCGATTATGCCGCCCTGAAAACCGATCTGCACGCCCCGCCCACGACGGGCGCCCTGCTCATCGAGCTGATCTCGCGCTCGAAAATGACAAGGCTCCGCCTCTACGGCTTCGATTTCTTCGCTTCGCTCTCGCTCTCCGGAAGTCGCACCGCAGACAAAGTGCCGCACGATTTCGGCAATGAGGCGGAATGGGTGGCAAATTTACATAAAAACGACAAACGCATCATGCACATTCGCTGAACAACGTCAGAAATCTGCTTTCGTTTTCCGCGATCCTGCCCTATATCGCGGCGTCTTTACATGAGGAGACCCCCAGATGGGCTACAAGGTCGTTGTCGCCGGCGCCACGGGGAACGTGGGCCGTGAAATGCTGAACATTCTCGCCGAGCGCGAGTTCCCTGCCGATGAGGTTGTCGCTCTGGCTTCGCGCCGGAGCCTTGGCACCGAGGTCAGCTATGGCGACAAGACCCTGAAGACCAAGGACATCGAGGGGTTCGATTTCACCGGGTATGACATCGCCCTGTTTGCGATCGGCTCGGAGGCGACCAAGCAATACGCCCCCATCGCGGCTTCGCAAGGTTGTGTCGTGATCGATAACTCGTCGCTCTATCGCTATGATCCGGAAATCCCGCTGGTCGTGCCGGAGGTGAACCCGGACGCGGTCGAGGAATACCGCAGCAAGATGATCATCGCGAACCCGAACTGCTCGACCGCACAGATGGTCGTCGCATTGAAGCCACTGCACGACCGGGCGCGGATCAAGCGTGTGGTCGTATCGACCTATCAGTCGGTTTCGGGCGCAGGCAAGGATGGGATGGATGAGCTCTGGAATCAGACCAAGGGCATGTATGTGCCCGGCCAGGAGGTCGAGCCGAAGAAGTTCCAGAAGCAGATCGCCTTCAACGTGATCCCGCAGATCGATGTCTTCCTTGACAGTGGCGACACCAAGGAAGAATGGAAGATGGCAGCCGAGACCAAGAAGATCATGGACCCGTCGATCAAGGTCACGGCGACCTGCGTCCGCGTCCCGGTCTTTGTCGGCCATTCCGAGGCCGTCAACATCGAATTCGAGGACTTCCTTGACGAAGACGAGGCCCGCGACATCCTGCGCGAAGCTCCGGGCGTGCTGGTCATCGACAAGCGCGAGCCTGGCGGCTACTCGACCCCGGTGGAATGTGTGGGCGATTTCGCAACCTTCGTGTCGCGCATCCGTCAGGACGTTACGATCGAAAACGGTCTCAATCTCTGGTGCGTGTCGGACAACCTGCGCAAGGGCGCGGCGCTGAACGCGGTCCAGATCGCCGAGCTGCTTGGAAACCGCTGCCTGAAAAAGGGCTGAACGAGATCGCCATGGTACAGAAGGGGCGCCTCGGGCGCCCCTTTTTCATGGACCTGGGCTGCGGGTAAGTTGCAGCTGCCTCGCGTCAAGCGCCGCTTCCATCCGGTCGATCGCATCCGCAAGCCGTTCGTCGACCAGGTGAAGATATTGCGTCCAATCGTCGACATGGGACAGTTCCTTGTCCCCGTCAGAAATCCCTCGCAATCCGATCAGGGGAATTCCAAAGAACTGGCAAGCGCGCAGCACGGCAAAGGTTTCCATGTCCACCATGTCGGCCGCGATTGAATCGTAGGCAGCGCCACTGACGATGCTTGCGCCAGTCGCGAGGCTCGCGGCCGGCACATCAGGGATCGGCCAACCAAGGGACACACGTTCCGGCAGGTCAAGAAAAGGCGTCCTGCCCTTGGGAAACCCAAGGGCCGATGCGTCCATATCCCGATACTCCACCGTGCTGACCTGATAGACACTTGCCTGTTCCAGATGTCGCGAACCCGCCGAACCCAGTGACACGACGAGTTGCGGGGATCGTCCCGCACTCGCCAACGTAGCAAGAGCCGATGTCAGGACGACAGCGGCCTCAACCGGCCCGACACCGGTCATCAGGGGCGAGATGCGGCGCCTGAGCCGTGGCCCATATTCGGCGTCTACCGCCATCACGAACAGGACGTCATGGCCCGAAACCCGGTCGACAGCCGGCAATGCGTTCATCGAAGTTTCCCTTTTGACGGAGGAGACCCGCAGCGAACACCAATCCCCGACATTGGGCAAGTCGACGTTGAATTCCGGGACTGGATTTCCGCTCGCTTCAGGCCGAGATCGTTCGCGGCCCCTCACCTCGATCTGATCTGGGGGATGAGACGGTTTCCACCGGCAGCCCCCCGCGCTCCTGCGCCTCATAGGCAGACACCGAAAAGCTCAGCATCAGGCGACCGCCGGACAGCATGCGCAGGTCCCATGACAGAAGCCCGCCGTTCGGCCCGGCCATCGCGCCGCCGAGCGCTCCCTCAGGAGCAAGGTTATGCAGCGCGTGGCGCAGGGAGGCCAAGCCAGGGCTTTCCCCGCAGGAAGAAATCCAGTGTTGTACATGTTCCGCCGCGGTGCCCTTACCGATGCCAGCCCAGATTTCCGAATATCTGCGGTTGGACAGAAGCAGATCACCATTCGCAGAAAACACCGCGACCGCCTCGTGCAGCGCGTCAAGGACCTCCCCTCCCAGGGACAGATCAGCGCGGAACTTCCGGGTCAGTGAGATCTCGGAGGTGATGTCCTCGAAAAGGAAGGCCACAGCGCCGTCGGGATGGGGGCGACCCGTGACCCGATAGGTCTGGCCGCCTGGCAGGGACCACATTTCGACGTGATGCCCCGACGCCGCCGCATTTTCCAGCGAGTTCATCTGTTGCCGCCAGCTTCGATAGTCCTTCGGCTCGGGGACCATGCGGGCCTCTCGCAGCCGGTCAAGGAAGGCATAGAGTGTGGGTCTGGCCGTCAGAAAACCGGTTGCCAGCCCGGTCAGGTCGATGAGGGCAGGGTTGAACAGCTGCAGGTTCCGCTCTCGGTCGAATATCGCAAGGCCGATCGGCAGGTCCGCAAAGGTCTTGGTAAGGGTCTGGACGAATTCCCTCAGGCTGCTTTCCGCGCGCACCGCGGCATCCGCCGGCAGAGCGATCACGATCGTCTGGTCGCCCGTGTCGTGGACCTGGCAGTCATACCACCGGTTCTGCTTGTCGTTCTGGATCTGTATCCGCCGTGTCGCAACAGGGTTGCGTCCCCCAGACTGGGGCCGCGCTGAAAGATCGACGATCTGGGGGAGAGGCCAGATGGTTTCTCCGCCGCTCGTCGTATCGACGGCATGCAGATAGGCACCGTTCGCCCATGTGACCTGGCCTTTGCCATCTTGTCGCCAGGCCAGCATCGGCGACTGGTCCATGGTGCTGCGCAGCATCTCGAGTTCCTGTTCCATCGCGGCGAACGCAAGGGAGTCGATCATGATCCCGGCATTTTCGGCTGTAGGGTCCGCAATCGTGAAACGGCGAAGCTCGTTGCCCAAGTCCTCGGCCAGCACGCTCAGCCCCGATCCGGCAGCAGCACCGAGTTCGATCCTCGCCGGCCTGTCCGGGGCCTGCATGGCCTCGATCTCATCGGGCAGGCGCATGGCAAGCCAGGTATTAATCCGCTGCCAATCGTCACCGCCCGGCAGGGCGGCCAGCAAGGAACGCGCAGGCGAAGTGGCGTCGATCAATTGATCTTCGCGGAACAGCAAGACGATCGGTTCAATCTCGGGAATCAGTCGCTTTTGCGCTTCCGCCTCTCTGGGCGCCCAACGGACGATGGCGAATGACAGCCCTGCCGCCATGGCGGCCGCCGAGAATGCAATCAGGAATTCTGTCAGCATTGCCTGCCCCATCGCGACCCTGGATTCGGCCCAAGGTCTGCCAAAGAAGCTAAGAAACTGTTAACGTGCTGCCGTCATCCGGCAATTTCCGGGTTCCGACCCAATGGTTCCCGGTCATTTGCTTCGATGACGTCGCGCGGCCAACTGACCGTCACCTGCGCCCCGCGTTGCCGGTTGCCGAAATGGACCACGGCGCCCGAGCGTTCGAGCAACGTCTTTGCGATGAACAGGCCAAGCCCGAGTCCCTCATAGCCGCGGCCATCCTCGGATCGTGGCCGAGTGGTCAGGAATGGGCTGCCAATCCGGGGCAACAGAGCCAAGGGAAAGCCGGGCCCGTCATCCGCAACCCGTACCCGGATTTCACGCCGGCCCGCGACCGCCTCGATCATCACCTCGTTCTTCGCGAAATCCACGGCGTTCTGGATCAGGTTGCGCAAACCGTGGATCAGCGCTGCATCCCGCAGAATGGTGGGAGAGCCTTGCGTCGTCTCGATCCGGATACGAATGCCACGGTCCCGATGCGGGGCAGCCGCCTCTTCCAGCACTTCTCGCAGCGGTGCAGATCGGATCAACAGGTCATCCCGGCCCGCGCTTCCCATTGATCGGAGGATCTCGCTGCACCGATCCGAGGATTGCCGCAACAACGCCAGATCCTCGGCGAGGTCGTCGCGGTCGGGAAGTGCCGATCTTATCTCATCCTGAAGCTCGGAACTCACGAGCTTGATGGTCGCCAGGGGCGTGCCCATCTCATGTGCGGCTGCCGCGACCACGCCTCCGAGATGTTGAAGCTTCTGTTCGCGTTCTAGTGCCATCCGCGCGGCAAACAATGCGTCCGACGTGGCGGCGATTTCATCCGCCACGGTCCGCGCATAATAGGCGAAGAACAGCGCTCCGATCACGATCGCGCACCATGTCCCGACCAGCAACGGCTGGCTCAGGCTGATCATCGGCGTGTCGGTGAAGCTCAGCGGTCGCGCAAAGAACGCGGCCATGGTCACCATGATCAGGGTCGCAACGCCCAATGCGGTCAATTGTCTTCCCGGAAGCGCGGTTGCAGCTACAGTCACCGGCGCCAGCAACAACAGGGCGAATGGATTTGTCAGCCCCCCGGTCAGCGACAGCAGCGCCGCAATCTGCGCAAGATCGAAACCAAGCTGCCAGGCTGATTCGTTCGGGCCGATGCGACGGGAAGAACGGAACGTAAGCAGCACATTCAACAGAACGGCCAATCCGATCACAAGAAAGATCGGCCCCAACATCAGATGCGCCCCGATCGCCATGGCCACCGCAACCGCGATGGATTGGCCCGCGATTGCCACCCAGCGAAGTTGCGTGAGAGTGCGCAGGCGAATTGGCTCGGGTCCGGGCTGTCCGGGCAGGAAATCAAAGCGGCGGGATATGAAGCCGTTTAACAACTGTTCTCTCCTGACGGATTTTCCTGCGGCTTGATAGGTCTGCAGCGCGCTTCAATCAATCCGGTGCGAACTTCGGCCGGTCGCGGTCGGCCAGTTTGACCCTTCTTGAGAAAAAGCCTAGAAGCAGACCGCAAATTCAGGGATCAACGAACATGGCAGAAAGCCGGAATATCGGACCCGACCCCAGCCTTTTGCTGGTCGATGACGACGAGGTCTTTCTTAACCGCCTCGGTCGCGCGATGGAAAAGCGGGGATTCACCGTGTCCCGCGCATCCTCTGTCGCAGAGGCCCGCAGGATTGTTGAAGAAAATCCGCCAGCTTATGCAGTCGTGGACCTGCGACTCGAGGACGGCAACGGGCTGGATATCGTCGATGCGCTTCGCGACGCGCGCGAGGATGCCCGGATCGTCGTGCTGACGGGTTATGGCGCCATTGCAACCGCCGTCGCGGCCGTCAAAATGGGGGCGACCGATTATCTCTCCAAACCGGCCGATGCCGAAGAAGTGATGCGTGCGTTACTTTCGAGCGACGGTGCGCTTCCTCCTCCGCCGGAAAGCCCGATGTCCGCGGACAGAATTCGATGGGAGCATATTCAACGGGTTTTTGAGCAATGCGACCGTAATGTTAGCGAAACGGCGCGCAGATTGCATATGCATCGGCGGACTCTCCAGCGAATTCTCGCCAAACGCAGCCCGCGGTGATTGCAGATATTGCTGACGTTGCATTTAATTGGACGGACGGATTATTATATGCAAAGTCGAATTCGCAAATCTGAATCTTCCCAGGAAAAAAATATGGAACTGAATCTGGACAACCTTCCGCTCAAGGAACTCCGGGACCTTCGCAACAAAGTGGAAAAGGCGATCGCCACCTTTGAAGAGCGGCGCAAGCGCGAAGCTCTCGTTGCCGCCGAAAACGTTGCGCGTGAGTTCGGCTTCAGCCTTGCGGATCTTGCCGAGGCCAAGACAAGCCGTGGCAAGGTTGCGCCGAAATATGTAAACCCCGAAGATCCCGAAATGACGTGGACCGGCCGCGGTCGCAAGCCGCGTTGGGTCGTGGACGCCCTGGACGCCGGGACCGCTCTCGAAGAGCTGGAAATCTGAGCAAGCTCCGCCTCCGGGCGGAGTTTCTATTTCCCGGCTTGATCAATTTCTTCAATCAGAGCCTGAAATCTATCCATATAGGCTTTGCGGGTTTCCGCAGGAGGACGAAGCCTGATTTCCAGGCCATCAAGAATATCAAGCTCGGGAATCGGGAATAGTCGATCTGCCTCGGCACGAGAAAACCCGGCGATCTGGATCGCCTCCATCCAGGCAGAGATCCGATCTGCACGCTTGATCGCCGCCTTCACCGCCTTCGGCAATTGCGCAGGCAGTCCAAAGCGCCGATGAATGGCGGCTGAAAGCCGCGCATCCATATCCCCATACTCCTGCCCCAGCGCCGCTTTGACCGGGGATATCATGTCGCCGATCACATATTCCGGCGCATCATGCAAAAGAGCAGCCAGGCGCCAGAGCGGATCGGCCTGGGGGTCGGTCCGATGGTGGATTTCTTCGACAAGAAGCGAATGTTCGGCCACCGAATAGGCCCAATCCCCACGGGTCTGGCCATTCCAGCGTGCGACAAAGGCAAGCCCATGTGCGATATCGCTGATTTCGATGTCGAAAGGCGTCGGATCAAGCAGGTCCAGCCTTCGTCCCGAAAGCATCCTTTGCCAGGCTCTCGCCACACCTTTCGCCATCACGCTTCTCCTGCAGTCCGCCTTGGAACCTAGCGACTGCGATGGACTTGCGCCAGCATGCGAAAGGCCCGCCTGTCCGTCGGGAACAGGCGGGCCAATCACCGATTTCAAGCGGTCAGGACAGCGGCTGATCGGCAGGGCGTTCCGCCTGCATCCGACGCGCGATCTCTTGTCGGTAAAGCGCGACGAAATCGACCGGGTCCATGTTGAAGGGAGGGAAGCCGCCGTCCCGCGTCATGTCCGAGATGATCCGGCGGACATAGGGGAACAGCATCCGCGGGCATTCGATCATCAGAAAGGGATGGAGCTGATCCTCGGGCACGCCTTCGACATGGAAGATGCCGCCGTAATCCAGTTCGCACAGGAAGATCGGCGACTTGTCTGCAGAGTTCACCGACTGGACGCGGAACTTGCTGATGACTTCATACTGGTGGTCAGCGGGGCGTTTACGGGCATCAAGACTGACTTGAACGCTGATCTCGGGCTGCACTTCACCCGAGGGCAGGCCCTTCTGGGCAACCGCGTTTTCAAAGGATAGGTCGCGGATATACTGGGTCAGGATCTGCATGCGGACCGTGGGCGTCGCGCCGGCCTGACCGGCAGTGTTGGTTTCTTCGCTCATTGAGGACTCCCTGTATTTCGGGGCGTTCTAGCACCCTGACGGAGCGCGCTCAATGCCGGGTCCATCCGGAATTTCCGGGCCGCCCCCCCGGCCTGCCATCGGTCAGACCTTCGCGCACCGGCGCAGGAGGATCGTCCTGAACCGAATATTCCCCGTCGATAACGCCCTCTCCTGACGGTCCACGCCCACGCCCGAATCCCGAAGGAAAGTCCCCTGCGAAATCGGAATCCGATGTCCGGGCGCGGTTGCCGCGAGCGCCGCCCACAACCCGGACCCGTCGCCCCATCCAGCCCATGACCAGGGTCCGCACGCCGGGTATCAGCAAGAGCACGCCGATCGCGCTGGTGAAAAGGCCCGGGACCATCATCAGCACACCTGCGATCATGATCAGCGCACCATGAGCCATCGGCGCCGTGGGATCACGAAACTCGTTCATCGCACGCTGCACGTCGAGCATCGCCATCGCCCCCTGCCTGCGCATTACCGTCGCGCCCAGCACGGCCGACAGCAGAACAAGCGTGATCGTCGGCAGAATGCCAATGGCCCCACCGACCTGGATGAACAGCGCGATCTCGACGATCGGCAGGATGACGAACGGCACTAGCAGCCACATCTGGGCGCCCCTTTCACTTCTGACTTCTGCGGGCGGCAAACTGGACTTGAACCGCCCCGCACCCTACATAGGTATCAGAAGCCTCATAAGAAAGCTCCCCAAGGTCCGTTGATGTCCAACCCCATGCTGCAACTAATTGTTCTTGCCGCGATCGCGATTTTTCTGATCCTCCGGCTGCGGGGAGTCCTGGGCACGCGCGATGGCTTCGAACAGCCTCGTGTCCCTGAGGAAACCGTCACGCCACGCCGGTTCGATGTCATCGACGGCACCGCGGATGCATCCGACAACGATATTCTCGACCATGCCGAGCCCGGCAGCCCCAACGCCAAGGCTCTGATCGCGATGAAGAAGATCGAGCCTTCCTTTGAGGTGGGTCCGTTCCTTTCCGGAGCAAAATCCGCATATGAGATGATCCTCATGGCCTTTGAACGCGGCGATCTGTCCAATGTGCGTGACTTTCTTGCTCCGCCAGTCGCCGAAGCCTTCGAAAGCGTCATCGCAGATCGCGAAACTCGCGGCCTGACGACCGAGGCGCAATTCCTTGGCACGCGTGAGACCGCCCTGGCTTCGGCCGAATTCAATCCCGCGACCCGACAGGCCGAGGTTTCGGTCCGCTTCGTGGGCGAGATGATCATCGCCACGCGCGATGCTTCCGGGAATGTGGTTGACGGCGACCCGAAAGCTTCGCGCAAGCAGCGGGACGTCTGGACGTTCGCGCGTCAGATGGGGTCGGACGACCCGAACTGGCAGCTCGTCGCCACCGCTTAAATGGCGCGGCGCAGGGGCCTGTCGGCCGACGAAGAGGCCCTCTGGTCGCGTGTCGCCAAAACCGCGGTGCCGATGCACCCGGCCAAGAAGCAAAGGCCAGAGCCGCTGGAGCCTCAGCGGCCGGCCGTTACCCCCAAATCACGTTCCGTCGAACCTGAGGCGATGCCGCTTCAGGATTTTCGCATCGGGTCAAAGCCGCTGAAGAAGGCCACGACCCGCATCGACCTTTCGCCCCATCCGGGACAGGCGCTGCGGGAACAGCCGGTGCGGATGGATCACAAGACCCATCGCCGCATGAACCAGGGCAAGCTTGCACCGGAAGCCCGGATCGACCTCCACGGCATGACCCTGAGCGTGGCGCAGCCTCAATTGATGCGCTTCATCCTGAATGCACATGCCGACGGGCGCAGGCTCGTGCTTGTCATCACCGGAAAGGGGCGCGAGGGAGGGGCTGACGCCCCGCTTCCAGTCCGACCCGGCGCGTTGCGTCACAATGTCCCCCTGTGGCTTCGCATGGCTCCGTTGCACCAGCTAGTCCTTCAGGTCAGGCCCGCCCATCGACGCCACGGCGGGGAAGGTGCCTATTACGTCTATCTTCGACGCTGAAGAAAAAGGCGGCCCTGCGGCCGCCTTCCGGACTAGGCGCTGTAATTTGCCTTTGGTCCCGCAAACCACCAGATGATCAGTCCCAAAAGCGGCAATACCGCGACGAGTACGATCCAGAGGATCTTGGTCGATGTCTGCTCGTTCGTGTTGATGATCGATGCGATCGCCCAGACATCCAAGGCAAAGATGATCGCGCTGATGAGGTAGCCCATGAAGATCTCCCGGGTTGCTGCTGCGAATTCAACGACAGCAGCGCGCCGGGGTTCCCTTCATCCCGGCTCAGAGCACGTAGCGCGACAGATCGGTCGAACGCGACAGGTCACCCAGATGCTTTTCAACAAAGGCATCATCGACGGTGACCATCTCACCCGATCGATCAGGCGCGCTGAAGGACAGTTCCTCGAACACACGCTCGATCACGGTGTAGAGGCGGCGGGCGCCGATGTTTTCCACCGATCCGTTCACCTCGGCGGCAATCCGTGCAAGCGAGCGGATGCCCGTCTCGGTAAACTCGACCTTGACGCCTTCGGTCGCCATGAGCGCGGTGTACTGGCGCGTCAACGCGTTGTCGGTCTCGGTCAGGATGCGGATGAAGTCATCCTCGGTCAGGGCGCGAAGTTCGACCCGGATCGGCAATCGCCCCTGAAGCTCGGGCAGCAGGTCCGATGGCTTGGCGATATGGAAGGCGCCGCTTGCGATGAACAGGATGTGGTCGGTCTTGACCGGGCCATACTTGGTGGAAACGGTCGTGCCCTCGATCAGCGGCAGCAGGTCGCGCTGCACACCCTCGCGCGAGACATCCCCGCCACGAGCATCGGTGCGTGTCGCGACCTTGTCGATCTCGTCGATGAAAACGATGCCGTTTTCCTGCACGCTTTCCAGCGCTGCGGCCTTGACCGTATCGTCGTCGAGAAGCTTGTCGGCCTCTTCCGAAATCAAGAGATCATAGCTTTCCGCGACAGTCACCTTGCGGCGCACGCGACGGCCGCCAAAAGCCTTCATCAGTCCCGACAGGTCCATCATGCCGCCCATGGCACCGGGCGGCTGGCCGGGAATTTCCATCATGCCCAGCGGATTGGAATGATCCTGCAACTCAAGCTCGATGACGGTGTCATCCAATTCGCCACGCTTCAGCTTGTCGCGGAACATGTCGCGGGTCTGCTCGCGCGCATTCTCTCCGGCCAGCGCCGAGACGACGCGCTCTTCGGCAGACTTGTGGGCCCGCGCCTTCACCTCATCGCGCATCCGTTCGCGCGTCTCGATGATCGCGGCATCAGTAAGGTCGCGAATGATCTGCTCGACATCACGGCCGACATAGCCGACCTCGGTGAATTTCGTGGCCTCGACCTTCAGGAAGGGCGCGCGCGCCAGCTTCGCCAGCCGGCGGCTGATCTCGGTCTTGCCAACGCCCGTCGGGCCGATCATCAGGATGTTCTTCGGATAGACCTCATCGCGCAGATCATCACCCAACTGACGACGGCGCCAGCGATTGCGCAGCGCGACAGCAACCGCACGCTTGGCCTCTTTCTGCCCGATGATGAAGCGATCCAGCTCGGACACGATCTCGCGCGGCGTCAAATCACTCATGTTAGACCTTTCTTCTTGTGAGGCACGGGAGCAAAGGCCCGGTCGCGTGCCCATCATGTTGGGGTAAACCCCAGTCTCAGCCCAGGACCTCGACGGTCAGGTTGCCGTTCGTGTAGACGCAGATATCGGCGGCGATGGCCATGGCCTTGCGGGCAACGCCTTCGGCATCAAGATCGCTTTCCATGAGGCCGCGCGCCGCCGCCAGCGCGTAATTGCCGCCCGATCCGATGGCGGCCACGTCATGTTCGGGCTCAAGCACGTCACCCGCGCCCGTCACCACGAAAATGTCCTTGCCGTCGGTTACGATCAGCATCGCTTCGAGGTTGCGCAAATACTTGTCCATCCGCCAATCCTTCGCCAGGTCGACGCAGGCTCGCGCAAGCTGGCCCGGCGCGGATTCAAGCTTCTTCTCCAGCCGTTCGAGCAGGGTAAAGGCATCGGCGGTCGAGCCCGCGAAGCCAACGACCACATCATGCCCGCCCGGCGTCAGGCGGCGAACCTTGCGGGCCGTGCCCTTCATCACGGTCTGGCCAACACTGACCTGACCGTCCCCGGCGACGACAACCTTTCCGGCGCGCCGCACCGCGAGAATCGTGGTGCCGTGCCAGCCAGGAAATTTTTCATCGGACATGCGTATTCTCCGCTTTGGTCTGCGGCTCAGATATGGGGCGCAGAAGGCTTTCGCAACCCGGCGCCGAAAGGTAGCCTGCGCGAATGAGCAACCCACAGGTACTTCGGATCTATCTGGAAGGCCCGATGTTGAAGACCGCCCGCGACGGCAGCTTCAACTTCGCCAACGTATTGAAATCTGCGGTAGAAGCCGCCGGCTGGCGCGTCGAATGGCACCTGACCGGGACGCAGGCGCGGGCACGGGCCCCCGAATTGGACGGATACGCGCTTTATCACGCCGAGGCCCCGACCCATGATCGGGCGCTCACGTTCCGACGGGCCTATCATTACCCGTTCTGGAATATCGAGCAGTTCCAACAGCGCTGGCGCTTCGAGGTGGCGCGCAGCACATTCGACCCCGCGCTCATTGATCCCGACAAGGCGCGGCATTTCGTCGACAAGCTGAGATCGCGGGTCCTGCCCGGGCCCTCTCCAAGCCGTGGCGAAGCAATTCTCGTTCCCCTGCAGGATCGAATTCGGCTGTGCCGCAGCTTTCAAACCATGAGCCCGATCGAGATGCTGGACGCGGTCGCGGCGACAGGGCGGCCGGTCGTGGCAACGCTGCATCCCAAACTGCAATACGACATGGAGGACACGGCCGCTTTGCAGTCTCTCGTGGACCGGCACCGCAATCTCAACTTTTCGACGGGCAGTGCGGCGCTTTTGCGCGACTGCGCCTTCGTGGCGACCCAAAACAGCGCAGTCGCCTTTGACGGGTTCATGCTCGGCAAACCGGCCGTCCTGTTCGGGCAGATCGACTTTCATCATATCAGCCTGAACGTTGCCGAGCTGGGCGTCGAAACCGCCCTTGCGATGGCTGATAGCCATGCGCCCGATTACGACCGGTATCTCTACTGGTTTCTTGCGGAAAAATCCATCAACGCGACGCAAAACGACGCGGGCGAACAGATGCTTTCCGCAATGCGAAGGGGCGGCTGGCCGATCTGACTGCCGCCACCTTCTGCCGGATCAGATGGAATCGTCGATCCACGCTTTCAGCGCGGCCTTGGGCGCGGCGCCGATCTTGTTCGAAACGACTTCGCCGTCCTTGAACAGGAACAGCGCCGGAATTCCGCGCACACCCAGGGCAGCCGGGCTTTCCGGGTTTTCGTCCACGTTAACCTTCACGATCTTGACCTTGCCGTCGTATTCGGCGGCGAGCTCTTCCAGGGCCGGGCCGATCTGGCGGCAGGGGCCGCACCATTCCGCCCAGAAATCGACCACGACCGGGGTCGCGGACTGGCGGACTTCGCTGTCGAATTCGGCGTCGGATACGGCTTGGGTGGCCATGAATTTCTCCTGCTATGCGCCGGCCCCGGGCCGGCTGGGCGTGTTCGACTAGAGCTAGGGAGCGGACCCGACCGGGTCAAGGGCCGCCAGCACGCTGTCAAGCAGCGCATCGGGAAGCAGCATGAGGCTACGCGTTGCAGTCCAGAGCACGGCTGCCTCGACAGGAGTATACGGCCAGAGCTGGCGCAAGGCCGCGCGATAGGCTGCCATCTGCCTCAGGATACCCAATGGCGTGGCCTCGGGCTGGGCAGGCACGTCGCGGTTGGACTTGTAGTCGACGGCAAGGATGCGATCGGGCGTAACGACAAGACGATCGATCTTGCCGAAAAGCATCCCGATACCGGGCAGGGGGGCCGAAAGCGCCAGTTCCTGAAAGACTTCGGCGCCTTGCGGCAAGGCGAAGACGCTCGCCAGATCCGGCGCCGCCATGATCTGGCGAGCCTCGTCAAGAAGCCAGGCCAGATCATCCGGTCCGGGCAGGCCGCCTTCGCCATCCGACAGCACGTCGCGGGCGATATCGCCCCACTCGGCAGGATTTCGGCCCGGCAGGTGCTCGAGCAGAAGATGCAGCCTTGTCCCGGCAAGCATCGCGGAGGCGGCATCCCCGTCCCCGGTTGCCGCCAGGATCTTGGCGCCGCCAAGTGAAGTGGCGCCTATGGGCCTCCGCTTTTCGGGCATAGGCGGTGGGGTCGCGCGCAGCCATGTCGGCTCATCGATCTTCGCCTTTGCGAATTTCAATGTCTCGGGGGCAGTGCCAGGCCATTCGCCAAAGCTCAGGCGGCGGACCTCTCCTCCCCATGGCGCAGGAAGTCGGGTCTCGGCCAGCTCGGTGCGACCGAAGGCCGCCTCGACAAGACTGTGCCAGCTGTCCTCACCCGCGCCAGTCTCGCCCGCAGCGGCAAGGATCAGCCAGCTTTCGGCCCGTGTCAGGCCAACATAAAGCAGCCGCTTGCGTTCCTGCAGCTGACGTTCGGTCTGTTCGGCGGCGAGTTCTTCGATCTCGGTGGGTCTCTCTCCCTTTCTGCCTCGCCAAAGCTGCGTGCCATCGGGCAGCTTCAGAACCTGTCCCTCGCGCGGGGGGCGGCGCTTGGCGCTGTCGGGCATGATGACGACCGGGCTTTCGAGCCCCTTCGAGCCATGAACCGTCATGACGCGGATCAGCCCCTCGCCATGCTCGCCTGCCGAACCCGGCTGGCGCTTGACCTCGACATCGTCGCCGGTCAGCCAGACAAGAAATCCGGTCAGCGATGGCGTTTCGCTGCTTTCATAGCTCAGCGCCTGCGACAGAAGCTCGTCTATCCCGTCCTCTGCCTCGGGTCCAAGGCGGGCAACCATCCTCTCGCGCGCGCCATGGCGGATCAGCAGGCGCGAAATCAGGTCATAGGGGCGCATGAAGCCGGTCTGGCCCATAAGGTCAGACAACAGTTCGACTGCGGCCCGATGCCCGGATTCGCGCAGCCTGCGCCAGAGGTATTCATTTTTCTTGCGGCCTGCGGCAAGCCGGTAAAGCTCTTCCTCGCTCAGCCCGAAAATGGGCGAACGCAGGGCCGCGGCCAGTGACAGGTCGTCCTCGGGCGTGGCGAGGACCGAGAGGACGGCGCGGATGTCGCGCACGGCCATCTCTCCGGCAAGCTTGAGCCGGTCCGCGCCCGCCACGGGAAGGTTCGCGGCCTTGAGCGCCGCGATGATCTCGGCAAAAAGCTCCGAGCGGCGCTGGACAAGGATCAGGATATCGCCTGCCCGCACCCGCCGCACCTTGCCTTCCTTGGCGTCGAAGATCGGCGTGCCCAGCATGTCGCGGATCGCTCGGGCGATGGCGCGGGCAAGCTGGGTCGTCTCGGAGTTCTCGGCAGGCTTGTCGACCGGATCGGTCCAGTCTCCGGGTTCGGGCTTTTCGGGCTTCGGTATCGACGGCCAGAGGTCGACCCGACCAGGCATGTCAGTGCGGAACGCCCGATGCCTGGGCGGGACGCCCAGCCCCCGCGCCGCCTCGCCGGCGAAGACCTGATCGACCAGCGAAAGGACCGCGGTCGAAGACCGGAAGGAATGCAGCAGCTCAAGCACCTGCATCGGGTTGCCGACCGTCGAGAAGGCTTCGGCAAAGCCGCTCCGCCTTGCCTCGAAGACGGCGATATCGGCGCCCTGGAAAGAATAGATCGACTGCTTGGGATCGCCGACCACGAAAAGGCTTCGCGAACCCGGATCTCGTGCGCCCTCGCCCGAGGTGAACTCGTCTGTCAGCCTCTCGATCACCTGCCATTGGGCAGGACTGGTGTCCTGCGCCTCGTCGACAAGGATATGGTCGATGCCGCCATCCAGTCGGAACAGCACCCATTGCGCCATGCTGTTTTCCGAAAGCAGCCGAGCTGTGCGGTCGATCAGATCGTCGAAATCAAGAAAACCCAGCGCCGCCTTCTGCGTCTCGTAGCGCCGAAGGAAGGCATGGCCGAAGCGGTGCAGCGCAAGGCTGCGCTCGGCCATGGCCAAGGCGAGCCGCTGCGGGCGGGCTTCTTGAACGCGCTCCATCAGGAAATGCAGATCGTCGATCAATTCGGCGCAGGGGCCCTGCCGCAATGCCTTGGTCGGGAAGCCGTCGATCTTGGCGCTAAATGGTTCCTTGGCGCCCGAGCCCGTCAGGAGCACCGATTCCAGCAAGAGAAGTTCGGCCAGGCCCGGCTGGGACCAGTTTCCGGGCTGCAGCTTGGCGGCGGCCTTCTGGTCATTTGTGCCACCCTTCAGCAGCAAGGGGATCAGCCCTGCGATGACCTTCGTGCCATCTGAAAAGCAGCGCGACAGAAGGAGATCAAGATCGTCGCCCGGCCCCAGCCCGCAGGCCTCCCAGAGCAGGTCCCGGTCTGCGGGGGCATCGAACCCCCGCAGACCGGCGAGGAAGGCGTCGAGGTTTTCGCCGGAATGAAGCAGCAGGAGATCAGCGAGCTCGGCTGCGTTCTCGCGGGCCATGTCCTCGATAATTTCCGAGCGGATCAGGGCGGCGCTGCGATCATCAAGTTCGGTAAAGCCATGCGGCACGCCCGCCTCGATCGGAAAGCGGCGCAGCACCCCCGCGCAGAAGCTGTGGATCGTCTGGACCTTGAGCCCGCCCGGTGCCTCGATCGCGCGGGCAAAAAGGCGGCGCGCGGCGGGGAGGTCGGGTTCGCGATCCTCGCCCAGCCGGGCGAGTTCATCGCGCAGCCGGTCCTCGGGCAGCATGGCCCATTTGCCCAGGCGCTGCAGAAGACGGTTCTGCATCTCGGTCGCGGCAGCCTTCGTATAGGTCAGGCAGAGGATTTTTTCGGGAGCGGTCCCCGCAAGCAGCAGGCGTGCCACGCGATCGGTCAGCACCCGTGTCTTGCCCGATCCGGCATTGGCAGTCAGCCAGGTCGAGCGGAACGGATCGGCGGCCCGTACCTGCGCCAGCGTCGCTTCGTCGAACTTCATCTCAGACATCGCCGAACCTTTCGGGCTGCGCCGTCTGGGTCACGTCCCATTCGCCATGCCGCGAGAGGTGGTCGTAATCGCTTGCATGGTCACTGCGCTCCATCGCCAGTCGGGCAGTAAAGCCCCGCTCACCGCGCAGGTAGAGCCCGATCAGGTCGACAAAACCCGTCCAGGTTTCCTGGGCGTAACCGGGGCCGAACTCGCGCCTTTCGGTCTTTCCCTCGCCGCCAAGCTGGATATAGCTGATGCCCTCGACATCGGCGCGGCCGAGCCCCTTGAACGCGCCCTGCTCGACCATCGCGGCCTCGAGCGGCAATTGCTTGTCGAAATGCCGGATCTGCGCATCGGTCGGTGGCTTGCCGGACTTGTAATCGTAGACATGCACGCGCCCATCTTGCAGCAGGTCCAGCCGGTCCGGCTTGGCAATCAGACGAAAATCGACGCCGGGAATCCCAAGTTCGGCATATTCCTCGACCACGGTCGGGCGCCCCTGGGAAAGCCGCTTTGCCTCGTCCGCCATGAGGCGGTTGGCGATCCCGGCAATCCGCGCACGCCAGAAAAGCCTTGCCGACGGCCAGGGCACGTTTTCCTGAAGCGCCTGGTCGGTGATCGCCAGAAGCCGCGTCGCCATCTGCTCGGGGGCTTCCGGAAACTCGGGCAGGCTGCGCAGGAAACGGTCCATGATGTCGTGAAGCACGGTCCCACGTTCCGCCGCATCTGCCTCGGGACGCAGGGGATCAAGTGCCCTGAGCCCCAGAACGCGACGGGCATAGATCGCATAGGGGTCGCGGATCAGCGTCCGCACCTCGGTCACGGACATCTGACGAAGCGCGGGCGCGGGTGGAATCGGCGCCGGGCGGGAAACAGGCGCGAGGCGGTGCCTTGGCTCGGCCTGCAGGGCAACCAGCCCGAGCCATCTTTTGCCGCGCTCGCGCATCTGCGCCAGCGCTTCGGGCCCGCCTTGATCGGGCAGGCCACTCAACAGGTTCAGCAGCCGGTTCAGCCAGCGTGAAGGGATGGTTTCGGCGTCGGCGTCGCGGCGGGCACGGGTAATGATGACCTCGGCTGCACCGACGGCCTGCTGGAAGTCATGTGCCGCAAGGCCCACGCGCCTTTCGGGCAGGGTCAGCCCGGCGGAAAGGCGCATCGGACGCGACAGCCAGGGATCGGGCGGCAGGGATTGCGGCCAGCCCCCCTCGTTCAGCCCCGAGAGGATCACGAGACCGGCAGCTTCGCCCACGGCCTCGGTCCGGGCCTCACGCGGGCCGCGAAAGCGCACGAGCGAATGCGACGCGACGTCCTGACGCACCGCCTGTCCCTGCAATTCGTCATAGAGCAGATCGCGGAATTCGCCGGGGCGAAGATCATGCCCCTGCTCGGCATGCGATGCGAGATGGTCGAGCACGTTGCGCGCAAGCCCGCCGGCTGCCTTGCCCCAGAGTTCCGAGGCATCGGCATTTCCTTCGGGTCCGGCAGCCAGATCCTCTGCCAGCTTGCGCAGATCGCTCAGCCGATCGGCCATCGGGCGCGGCGCACGGTCATCCGCCAGGGGAACGATCCGGTCGAGCATCGCGGCCAGCCAAAGCGCCCACGGCTTGCGGCGCTCATCTCCCTTTTCGGCCCAGTCGCGCAGAGCCACCCCATCCGGGAAGGCCGGCCCTTTGGCACGCAGTTGAAGTTCAAGATCTCGGGTGTGACGCAGGTGCTCGCGCCGGAATTCCGCGCCCAGCCCGGTCGCCATGACCGGGTGCTTGAGCAACGTCAGCAGCCCGTCGATCATCATCTCTGCGCCGAAGAGATCCGCGACATGGCGCAGGAACAGACCTGGCGCTGTCAGGGGCAGGGGCTGGCCTGCGGAATCGTCCGGAATGATGCCCCAACGATCGAGCGCCGATTGCACACGGCGGGTCAGCATCCGGTCGGCGGCGATCAGGGTGACGGGCTGGTTGCGTTCTACGGCCTCGCGAATGATAAGTGCGACGGCCTCCGCCTCTTCGCCGGGTTGTTCGGCCTCGATCAGCGTCAGATGCTCGGTCGCGGGCATCAGCGGGCCAAGCCGCGGTCCTTCCTCGATCCACTGGTCGGTGACTGGCGCGGGACGCAGCGCGAGCGAGATCAGCCGGTTGCGCGCAGGATCCGGGGCGGCATCCGCGATCCAGTCCCCGGGCATCCCGAATTCGGCAACAAAGGGCGCATAGCGGGCCTGAGGGTGATCTTCGCCCCGCGCATCAAGGCCCTCCCAGACATTGCGGGGCATGTCGGGATCGAAGCCGGGCAGAACCACCGCGCCCATCGGCAACCTGGCAACGGCGCGCATGAAATCCCGCGTCGCGCCATGCGACCCGGTCGAGCCCGCGACCACCACCGGCCCTTCGGGCAGGTTCATGCCCTTGGCCCAATCGGTGGCCAGCTCCTCGGCCGCCACGCGCTGACGGGATTCGCGGTCCTGCGGCGGGTCGGACAGGTAATAGGCGGCTGCGATCTTCAGAAACGCCAGCGAACGCCCCCAATGCTGCGCATGATCGCCCGCGTCGATCCGGTCCAGCGCGTCCGGGCCAAGCCCTTCAAGCTGCATTTCGGCCATCAACCCGGCCAGCGACGCCGCGAGCTCCGGCACGGATTGGCCCTGCGCAAGATCGGGCTGCGCTTTTAGCGCCGCGTGGATCAACCTGCCCAGCTCGAGCCTGCGCGCCAGCGGAGCCGTGGCCGAGCCGCCCCCGATATCCGCCAGCAGGCGCAGCCGGGGCAGGATCACCGGCCCGCGCCAGATCAGCGCGTCCCGCAAGGCCATCAGCGATTGGCCGGAATTCGCAAAGACCGTCACCCGCGCCATGTCCTGCGCCGGTCGGCCCCGCATTCGCGCAATCAGCCCTTCGGCGAAGGCACCCGCGAAATCCGCTCCGCAGGGCAGCGCGAAGACGCCGTTGCACCACTCAGCCATCAAGCAAGGCCTCGGCCAGCGGAATGCAGTCGGGACGACCGACATCGCACCACTCGCCGTCATGGATGAGCCCATAAGCACTGCCACCGGCGATCAGAAGATCCCATAGCCGGTTCAACGAAAATGCGTCCTCGGCGATCTCGGCCAGCCGGTCGGGCCGGATTATCTGCGCACCGCCATAGACAAGATCGCCCTTGCGGATAAGTCGGGCGTGGGGATCAAGGCTGAAATCCCCGCTGCCCCGACGGCCATGGGTCTGCGCCAGGGGAACAAGCATCAGAAGCGCATCCATGCGATCATCCCAGGCGTCAATCAGCGCGGCGATAGGATTCGTGCCGGTCCAGACGACATCGGGATTCATTGTGATGACTGGGCCTGCACCCAGCAAAGGCAGCGCCTTGCGCAGCCCGCCCCCGGTTTCCAGCAGCAGGTCGGATTCATCCGAGATGGCGATGCCTCGCCCTGCAACATGGTCGCGGATCTGGTGGCCAAGATGGTGGGTATTGATGACGATGGGCCCGACTCCCGCCGTCTCGCCTTGGTGCAAGGCGCGATCCAGCAGGGTCTGGCCCCCGACCCGGATCAGCGGCTTCGGCGTTACGTCGGTCAGCGGCGCCATGCGGGTGCCCTTGCCGGCGGCAAAGATCATCAGCGGCAGCGTCATGCGCGGGCGATCCTTTCGATTATTTGTGGCGTTGGCGCGGGAATGCCCGCCAGCGCCTCGGCCAGAGGCGCGAGGGCCGGATGCGCAATGTCGCGCTGGATCGCGGCCCAGACGCGCGGCATGAAGGCAAGGTAGCGCGGCTTGCCGTCTCGCTGCGCAAGCCGGGTGAAGATCCCCATGATCCGCAATCCCCGTTGCGCGCCCAAAAGCGCATAGGCTGCGCGGAACCGTTCAGGGCTCACACCGGTCGCCGCGATATATCGGGCGATCTGCGCTTCCTCGATGTCGACGGCAACGTCGCGTCGGGCATCCTGCAGCCCCGATACAAGGTCATAGGCCGGATGCACCGCCACAGCATCCTGGAAATCCAGGATGCCCATGCTGTCATCGCCCTGCCAGACCAGGTTCTCGGCATGGAAATCACGCAGGCCAAGCACAGGGGCAGCATCTGCCGCAATTTCCCCGTGAAGTCGCTCGATCACATCGGCAACCTCATCGGCCTTGCCGGGCGCACCGACGGCCGGGGCGTAATGTTCGGCGAACAATCCCACCTGACGGGCAAGTTCGGCTCCGTCCAGCCGCAGCACGAAATCCGGCGGCGCGTGGCGATGCAGTTCGACCAGCAGGTCGGTCATGCGGTCATAGATGCGCGAGCCAAGCTGCGGCTCGGTTTCGAGCACGCGCGCCACAAGATCATCCCCCAGATCCTCGAGCAGCAGCAGACCTTCGGCCTGGTCGGCCGCCAAGATCTCGGGGGCGTGGAATCCGCGGGCGCGCAACCACTGCGTCATCGCAACGTAATCGCCCGCAGGCCCCGGCGCCGCATCCATCAGGACCGCGCTGCGATCGTCGTCGATCAGCCGGAAATAGCGCCGCGACGAGGCGTCGCCGGCCAACGGGATCAGACGTGCCTCGGACCAACCGGCGCGGTGGATCAGCCGTGCTATCGCGGGAAGCCGCGCGATCGCGCCCCAGCGCGCTTCGGAACCGGCCAGGGTGACATCTCTCAATTCGGGGAAATCCGCGATCGGCTCCAACCCCATGATCAAGGGATCGGGCAGGGGACCGCCGTGATCGGGCCACTCGATCAGCACCACCGCCTCGCGCATGGCCTCGTCGAGCCCCAGTTCGATCAGCTCGTCCGGATGGGTCAGGCGGTACAGGTCCGCATGCCAGATCTCGGTTCCCATCGGGTCCTCGTAGGTCTGGACCAGAGTGAAGGTCGGACTGGGCACATCTTCGGCCATGTCGCCCTGCCGCGCCCGGATGAAGGCCCGTGCGAAATGGGTCTTGCCCGCGCCCACGGGGCCTTCCATGGCGACGACGTCTCCGGGTTTCAGGACAGCCGCCATGACCCGCGCCAGGCAGGCGGTCAGGTCGGCATCGGCGTGAGCAAGCGTTGCAAGCAGGGTCATGGCAAAAACCTAGGATCGCGCAGCCAATGCGTCAAAGCCCCAGCACATCGGCCATGTCATATTCGCCTGGCCCCTTGTCCTGGCCCCACAGGGCAGCCCGCAGCGCGCCCCTTGCGAAGATCGCGCGGTCAGTTGCCAGGTGACGCAGCACGACACGTTCGCCCGCCGTGGCGAAGATCACGTCATGCTCGCCCACGACATCTCCGCCGCGAATGGCGGCAAAGCCGATCGTGCCCTGTTCGCGCGCACCGGTGATGCCCTCACGCGCTGGGGTGCGCAGTTCATCAAGCGTCTTGCCGCGCCCCTCGGCAGCCGCCTCGCCCAGCATGAGCGCGGTGCCCGATGGCGCGTCGACCTTGCGATTGTGGTGCGTCTCGACCACCTCGACATCCCAATCCTCGCCGAGCGCCGCCGCGACCTTGCGGGTGAGACCAACCAGCAAGTTGACGCCAAGGCTCATGTTGCCGGCGCGGATGATCGGGGCATGACGAGCGGCGGCCTTGATCTTTTCAAGGTGGTGCGGCTCGAAGCCGGTGGTGCCGATGACATGGACGGCACGGGCCTGCGCAGTCAGCTCGGCAAAGGCGACGGTCGCGTCCGGCGCGGTGAAATCGATCACCGCCTGCGCCTTGGCGATGGCCTCGACCGCATCGTCGGTGACGGTGAGGCCAAGCGCCGAGCCTCCCATCGCCTCGCCCAGGTCACGCCCCACCCAGGGGCTGCCTTCACGTTCGATCACGCCGACCAGACGGGCCTGATCCGATGCCAGGACAGCGCGAACCAGCATCTGACCCATGCGACCCGAAGCGCCCGTAATGACGATTCCCGGTATTTCCATGTCCATACCCCCGTTTTGGCATGGTCTATCCCGTTGCGGCGCGGGCCGCGACCCCCTACATCTGCGCGCATGGCACAGAACCGCTTTCATTCCGGCGCAGGCCCCTCGCAGCGACAGCTGCGCGTTGGGGAACTGATCCGCCGCACCCTGTCCGACGTCCTGCTGCGCGGCGACGTCCATGACCCCGACCTGAACCGCCACTCGATCACCGTGGGCGAGGTTCGCACATCACCCGACCTCAAGGTCGCGACCGCATTCGTGCTGCCGCTGGGTGGTCAGGGCGCCGACGAGGCCTTGGCCGCGCTGCGCCGCAACCAGGCCGAACTGCGCCATCTGGTCGCCAAGGCCATGTCGCTGAAATATGCGCCGCAGCTGCGCTTCGTGCTGGACGAGACCTTCGACCGCATGGACGACACCCGTCGCCTGCTGAACGAGGACCGCGTGCGCCGCGATGTCGAACATGGCGACGATGAAGATGATGAAGATTGATCTGAAGCGTCGGCTTGGTCTTGCCATCGGCGCGCTGGTGGCAATGACCTTGCCCGCGATGGCCGGGATCTGCGAGAAGCGCGATTTCGATGGCCAGGGCTATGTCATCTGCACGCTCGCGGCAGAGCAGGAACCGGGGCTGAAGCTTTGGCTGAACGATGCCGAAGGCAATGTGCTTGGCGACTTCTTCAGCGTGCGCAAGACCCTGCCCGCGGATGAAGTGCTGGCCTTCGCCATGAACGCGGGCATGTATCATGCGGATTATTCCCCCGTCGGCCTTTATGTCAGCGACGGGAACAAGGAACACGACATCGTCACCGGTGGCGGTGGCGGCAACTTCGGCCTGCTGCCGAACGGCGTCTTCTGCACCGGCGGGGATCGCCCCTACCAGGTCATCGAAAGCCGTGCCTTCGCCAAGGCCGAGCCGCAATGCCGGATCGCCACGCAATCGGGGCCGATGCTGGTCATAGACGGCGCCCTGCATCCGCGATTCCTTGTCGACAGCGACAGCCGCTATGTCCGCAATGGCGTCGGCGTCTCGCCCGATGGGCAGACGGCATGGTTCGCGATCTCGGACCGGGCGGTGACGTTCCACGAATTCGGCCGCCTGTTCAGGGACGGCCTGGGCGCGCGGGATGCGCTTTACTTCGACGGCTCGATCTCGCGGCTATACTCGCCCGAGCTGAGGCGGTCGGATTTCGGCCGCAGGCTGGGGCCGATCATCGGATATACGGGAAAGAACTGACATGGCGCGCAAAAAGGGACGCGAGATCCACGGTTGGCTGATCGTGGACAAGCCCGCAGGCGTGGGCTCGACCGACGTGGTCGGCAAGGTCCGCTGGGCGCTCGACGCGAAGAAGGCAGGCCATGCCGGCACGCTGGACCCCGATGCGACCGGCGTCCTGGCCATCGCCCTTGGCGAGGCGACGAAGACCGTGCCGATCCTGACCGACGCGCTCAAGGCATATGACTTCAGGGTCAATTGGGGGGCCGAAACCTCGACGGACGACGCCTCGGGCGAGGTGGTCAAGACCAGCGATGCGCGCCCGACCGAGGATGCAATCCGGGAGGCGCTGCCAGAATTCACCGGCGACATCATGCAGATCCCACCGGCCGTCTCGGCCGTGCGCGTCGATGGGGCTAGGGCATATGACCTTGCACGCGAGGGTGAGACGGTCGAACTGGCCGCGCGCCCCCTCTGGGTCGATTCGCTGGAACTGCTGGCCGCGACCGAAAACAGCGCCGATCTGCGCATGGTCTGCGGCAAGGGTGGCTATGTCCGGTCGATCGCCCGCGACCTCGGCCGCAAGCTGGGCTGCCTTGGCCATGTCGATCACCTGCGCCGGACATGGTCCGGGCCGTTCGAGGCCGCCGACGGCATCGCCTTCGACCGGATCGACCGTGCCAATCAGGCCGAGATCGAGGCCGCCCTGCTGCCGATTCAGTCCGCGCTGACGGACCTGCCGGAAATGCACGCGACCGAAATCGGCGAAGTCCGCATCCTGAACGGCAATCCCGGTCAGGTGCTGGGTCACGCCGAATTCGGCGAAGAGGTCTGGGTCAGCCGAAACGGCCGCGCACTTTGCATCGGCCGCTTCATGGGCGGCGAGGTCCAGCCCAGCCGCGTCTTCAACCTGCCCTGACCGGTTCAGCCCGCGAACTGGTAGGTCGCGGGTACATAGCGGAAAGATCCCTCGGCATCCCCAGGCGCGATATAGGCCAGCGCCGGGTAAGGCATGTGATAGCCGATGAAGGGAATGCGCTCTTCGGCCAGGCGTGCCAGCACCTTCGTCCGCGTGGCCGCGCCCGCGTCCTTGTCGACGTCGAAGCGGACATGCCAATCCGGCCGCTGGATCGAATAGACATAGTGGTTGAAGCTGTCGGCGGTGATCAGAAGCCGCGCGCCTTCGCTTTGCAAAAGATAGGTTGTGTGGCCCGGTGTATGGCCATGCGCAGCGACCGCGGTAATGCCGGGCAGGACCTCATCATTATCGGCGATCAAGGTGGCATCGCCGATCAGGGGAGCGACATGGGTGGTATATGCCTCGCTGGGATTGGCGGCCCAGTAGTCGTTCTCGGCCTTGGGCGCGATCAGCTTGGCATTGGGAAAGACAGGCTTGCCATCCTGGGTCAACCCGCTGACGTGATCACCATGCATATGCGTCAGCACGACATGGGTCACATCCTCGGGGGCATGGCCCGCTGCTGCGAGAGACGCCTTGGTCATGTCGGGGAACATGCCCGTGTCGAAGATCGCCAGCGCCTCGGGCGTCTTGACCAGCGTCATGGTGAAGGAGTTCCCGGCCCGCTCCGGCGGCAGGAAATTCGCGGAGCTGAGCAGTTCCCATTCCGAGGGATCGGCGTTCAGGCCAAAGGTTTCGATGGGATTGTCGCGCATGTTGGTCCCACCCAGCAGGGTCGACACTTCGAGATTTCCCAGCTTGATGGTATGGGCCTTGCCTTCCGGGGCGCCATCATCCGGCGCTGCCGTCTGGGCGGCTGCGGGCAGCGCCACAAGGGCAGGCAGCGCACCCCCGAGCAGCATGGCGTCACGACGGCTAAATCCAGTCTTGGTCATTCTCCCGATCTCCCTTTTCGTGAATGATCTGAACGATAAACCAGTTTCCCGAGTTTCCCGAGTGAAACCGTCGTGAGGCGGTCAGAATGGAACCGGCGCGGAAAAGCTTTGCATGACCCCGGTTTCGGGATGTTTGAAGCGAAGGCTTTCTGCATGGAGCATCAGGCGCGGAAACTCGGCAGCCTCGCCTGCCGCGTATAGCGGATCACCCAGGATCGGGTGGCCAAGCTCGGCCATATGGACGCGCAATTGATGGCTGCGTCCGGTCACGGGCGAAAGTCGCACGCGGGTTTCCCGATCATCGGCACGGATCACACGCCAATCGGTCTGGGCCGGGCGGCCCTGTTCATGGTCCACCTTCTGGCGCGGACGGTTCGGCCAGTCGACGATCAGGGGCAGATCGACCGTTCCCGTTTTCGGCGTCAAACGACCCCAAAGCCGCGCGACATAGACTTTCTTGGTCTTGCGATCCTCGAACTGCTTGGACAGGTTGCGTTGCGCGTGCGGGGTCAGGCCAAAGACCATGACCCCAGAAGTATCCATGTCCAGCCGATGTACCAGCAGGATCGTCGGAAAGGCGCCCCGCAAGCGCTCGATCAGGCAGTCTGTCCGATCCTCGCCCCGGCCCGGAACCGAGAGAAGGCCCGAGGGCTTGGACACGACCAGAACCTCGTGATCGGCATGGATCACCTGCGGCTGTTCGCTGGTAGGTTCATAGACAAAGCTCATTTCGCCACCAACCGCAGGGCGAGTCCCGCAAACATCACGGCCGCGATGCGGTTCACGATGCCGAGCCGCTTGCCGATGACATGTCCCGCATATCCGCCAACGATGCCGTAGCCCATCGTGACCAGCGTTCCAGAGGCCATGAACATCAGGCCCAGCCCAAGGATCTGCTGCCAGATCGGGCCGAAGGCGGGATTGGTGAATTGCGGCAGGAACGCCAGCAGGAACAGCACCGGCTTGGGGTTCAGCAAATTCGACAAGGCACCTCTGCGAATGATGTTCCAGGTGCTGCTGGCCGCACGGGCGCGGGGATCGACCTCTCCGGCGGTCCAGCTTTTATAGGCAAGCCACAGCAGGTAAGCGGCCCCCATGAATTTGATCGCGACCAGCGCGCCGGGATGGGCGGCAACCAGCGCCCCCAGCCCCACCGTCGCCATGATGACATGGCAGACCACCCCCAGGCCCACGCCGAAACCCGCCAGCGCCCCGGCGCGGGGACCGTTCTGGATGCCGCAGGCACTGGCAAAGAACACGTCCTGCCCCGGCGCGAAATTCAGGACCAGAGCCCCCGCCATGAATGCCAGAAGCTGTTCGGCCGGAAAGTTGGCAAGGGTATCCCAGATCATCGCGCACCTCGTTTTTCCCGCATATCCGATGCGGGCGGAGATACGTCAACTCTCACTCGGGTCCTGGGGCAGGCCGTCCGCGATATCATAGTAATCGCCTTTGTCCGCCACGAAGATATGGCCCTGCAAGCGCAACCCGGTCGGAGTGTCGATCGCGCCGGCGGCAACGTCGATGATGTCCGAGCCGTCGCGCTGCCAGAACAGAGACGAGCCACAGGTGCCGCAGAAGCCCCGCCGCGCGAAATCCGAGGCGCGATACCATGTCGGCTCTCCGTCGATCTGCATGGAACGCGGCAGGATCGCGGCCCAGACATGCCCCGACCAGCGCCGGCACTGGCTGCAGTGGCAGGCGTTCAGCCCGTGGCTGTCGTCATAGGTGCCCCGAAAGCGGATCTCTCCGCACAGGCAATGGCCGGTGAACTCAGTGACGTCCGAAGGTTTCATCCAGGATCTCCTGCAGGCGGTCTGCATCTTCCTGGGTGAAAGCGTCCGGTTGGTTGCTGTCGATGTCAAGCACGCCGATCAGCCGATCACCTGCAGCGATTACCGGGATGACCAGTTCGGACCGTGTCGAACTGGCGCAGGCGATATGGCCGGGAAACGCGTCAACATCCGGAACAAGCTGCGTTTCGCGGCTGCGGGCGGCAGCACCGCATACCCCGCGTGAAAACGGAATGACAAGACAGCCATGGCCGCCCTGATAGGGCCCGATCTTGAGAAGCTCGGGTTCCGTCACCCGGTAAAAGCCCGTCCAATCGAAACGGTCATCGGCATGATGGATTTCGCAGGCCAGCGTCGCCATCAGCGCCACCTCGTCGGTTTCGCCATGCGCCAGGCTGCGGATCGCCTGGCTGAGTTCCGCGTAATCGACTTTGGTCATGATTCTTCCCCCATGGCATCGCGCAGGATCTCTGACAGATCGGCATGCAGGCGCGCAAGCCCGTCGGGCCGCCACCCAAGCGCTTCCAGACGCCTGCAAGCAAGGATGCTGAGCAGGCTTGCATCGGCACGTGGCGGCGGCGGTGAGCCGCTTCCGGTCAGAACGGCGACCCCCGACAGGAGGTCATGATAATCGAGGATCAGGTCACTGACGTTATAGGCCCCGGACATCTGCGGGTCCGAAAGGGCGAGCATCGCGGCCCGGCCTAAATCGGCGCCATGAACCTCGGTCGCGACGCGCGAAGGGACCGGGCGTCCGGCCAGAAAATCACGGATCAGGCGGCTCCATTTCTGCGGCCGGCCGGGACCGAAGACGCCGGTCGGGCGCAGGCTTGCGGTGCGAAAACCGGGCGCGGCCAAATCCACCAAGGCCATTTCGGCATCGGCCTTCACCCTGCCGTAAAGGCTGGTCGGATCGGGGGGCAAGTCATCGGCGAGCGCGGTCCCGGCGGGGTAGCCGTCAAACACCGCCCGCGAGGATAAAAACAGCACTTGGCTGACACCAGCTTCCCGCGCGTTTCTGAAAAGATCCAAAGATCCCGAAAGGTTGGCGCGAACGAAGCCATCAGGATCGTCGCCTTCCCCGCCGCGATAGCGGCCCGGTTCGTGCTGGAAGGCGGCATGGATCAGGGCATCGCAGCCGCTCAGATCGGCGGTTCGGCCAAGCCGCCAGCCGGGCAGGGGATCAAGCTCATGCCCGGCGTCGATCGCGGCGCGGGCGATCCAGCGACCGACGAATCCCGAGGCTCCGGTCAGGGCGATCTTCATGCCGGCTCTGGCGCGGGAAGATCGCGCGGATCGGGCACCGGGCCGTCGGCGGCATGCGCCTTCCACAGGTCGATCAGGACCCGCAGGCTGTCGGCCTTGGCGTGATTTTCCCAAGGTTTTTCATACTGATAGTGCAAGACACGGATATCCTGCCAGCGCCACAATTCGGGCAGGTTCAGCCAGACATATTGCAGCATGTTGTCAAAGACCGGCAGGCCATGCCAGTTCGGGAAATAGGTTTCCAGAAAGGTCTGGTCGGTGCGGCGCCAGAACGTGCCCGGCTGGTCCAGACGGGCCAGCATCCGATCGAAGGTTGCCTGTGAAGGACGGGCGGTAAAGACCCCGGAATTCAGCCGGTGGAAATCGCCCAGACTCTCGTAAACATTTGGTGCGGCTGAGAATTCCGGGTATTCAAAGAGCCGGTCTATGTTTTGCAGCACGATCGCGTCGGCGTCGATGAAGACCACGCGGTCATAGTCCAGTTGCCACAGCCGCAGCTTGGCGAAATTGTCCAGAGGCGTGTGGAAAGGCGGCTTTTCGCCCTTGGTGAAGGGGGCGGCGCCATGCAGCCGGGCGCGGCCATGCAACTCATTGAAATCATGCGAAGTGGGCAGCAGATCCACGTGCACCGCGCGTACACCGAGCGTACACAGCCTGTACACCGTTTCCGCGGGCAGGTCGGTGTAGAGCAGGACCAGATCGGCCGTGGTGCCCGTCCGACGGAGCGAGCGGAAAAGCGCCTCGGCCCCCGTTGCGTAATCGGGATTGGTCGCCAATGTGACGAAGGCGCGGTCGGACCGCGCCTTGCTTTCGGGATGGATGCCAGGGGTCACGATACGGAACGCAGCCTCTTGCCTTCGGGATCGTGCTGGACGCGCTTCGCGAGATCCTTGGTCCATGCCGACACCGCCGGCACGCGCGAGCGGTCGATGCGATGGGCGTATTTCCGGGCCACGTCGACCACCTCGGAAAGCAGGCCGTCGGCCAGGGTGGTGGGCTTGAGCCCCAGCGCGAGGAACTGGTCGTTCCTGACGATGAGGTCGTTTTCCTCGGCCTCCTTGCGCGGGTTCGGCAGATAGGCGACCTCGGCCCCCGTCAGTTTCGCGACCAGCTCGGCCAGATCGCGAACCCTGTGGGTTTCGGTCATCTGGTTGAAGATCCGAACCCGTTCGCCCGCAGCCGGCGCATCCTGAAGTGCCAGCTCGATGCAGCGCACCGAATCCTGGATATGGATGAAGGCCCGCGTCTGACCGCCCGTCCCATGCACGGTCAGCGGATATCCGATCGCGGCCTGGATCAGGAAGCGGTTCAGCACGGTGCCGTAATCGCCATCGTAGTCGAAACGGTTGATAAGCTGTTCGTGCCGCCGGGTCTGGTCGGTATGGGTGCCCCAGACGATGCCCTGATGCAGGTCGGTGATGCGCAGCCCGTCATTCTGCGCATAGAACTGGAACAGGATCTGATCGAGGCTCTTGGTCATGTGATAGACCGAGCCGGGTCGGGTCGGGTAGAGGATCTGCTGGTCGCGCTTGCCCGAGGGCGTGTCGATCTGGACATCCAGATAGCCTTCCGGGATCGGCGCGCCGACCGAGGAATAGCCGTAGACACCCATTGTCCCCAGATGCACCAGATGCGCGTCGATGCCGGTTTCCACGAGTGCGGCCAGCAGGTTGTGCGTCGCGTTGGTGTTGTTGTTGACGGTATAGACCTTGTGGCGGTCGGTCTTCATCGAATAGGGCGCGGCGCGCTGTTCGGCGAAGTGGATCACCGCTTCAGGGCGGGTATCGGCCAGCCATTGCTTCAGCCGCTCATATTCGGTGGCGAGATTCAGCAGGTGGAAATGGATCTTGCGCCCGGTCTGCTGATGCCAGATCCGGCAGCGTTCCTGGATCGAATCCATGGGTGTCAGCGACTGCACGCCAAGTTCGGTATCGATCCAGCGGCGCGACAGGTTGTCGACGATATGGACGTCATGGCCCAGATTCGACAGGTGCAGGGCGGTGGGCCAACCCACGAAACCGTCCCCCCCGAGAACCGCAATGCGCATGGTCTTCTCCCTCATGTTGCGCGGCAGGAATGCGCGCCTAACGTGTCAGATGGATAACGCCTTGATGACGGTCTTGTGTTCCCTCCAATCTGCAAACTGGAAATTGCCGTGAAACGAATTGCAAGCCAGCCCTGCTGTCACTATTGATTTTTCATGATCTCGCAAAAAACCAAATATGCCATCAAGGCACTGATGGCGCTTGCTGATGAAGTGGCTGCCGGCGGAAATGCGCTGACGATCGAAGAGATCGCGCAGCGATCCGGCGCACCCAAGCGCTTTCTCGAGCATATCATGCTGGAGCTGCGAAATGCGGGATATGTGGGTTCGCGGCGCGGGCGGGCGGGCGGCTACATCCTGATCAAGCAGCCCAAGGAAATCTCGATCGGAGAGCTGCTGCGCCAGGTCGACGGGCCGATTGCCCCCCTGCCTTGCCTGTCGCGCCGGTCATATCAGCGCTGCGAGGATTGCACCGACGAGGCAAGCTGCCGGTTGCGCAGGATGTTCGGGCAGGTCTTCTGGTCATATCTGCTGCTGATCGAATCCCTGACCCTGGCCGATCTGGTCGAGGATGGCGGGCTGCCGGAAATGGGCGCCGCCTAGGGGTCAAGCGCCCGTAAAGGTTGCCTTTCTGCCATGGCTCATCCTGTCTCGTGCGGGCCGGCCTTGACCGCGATGCCACTGCGCGGCACTTGTTTTCGTCACGATCGCCCGCCATCTCGGCGGCAGACATGACCCCGAGACCAGAAAGCGCCTGTTCGACCATGCCGGATTCACAGTCTCAGAGCCCCCGCCACGCCCCGATTGCCGGCGTTCTGGGTTGGCCGATCGCCCATTCCCGTTCACCGCGGCTGCATGGGCACTGGCTGAGCAAATACGGGATCGCAGGGCATTACATCCCGGTCCCGGTGATGCCCGAGCATCTGGCCGATGTGCTGCGCGTCATGCCGCGCATGGGCTTCGTCGGCGCGAACGTGACCATTCCGCACAAGGAAAGCGTCCTTGCGCTGGCCGATGTGGTGACCGACCGGGCCGCGCTGATCGGGGCGGCCAATACGCTGATCTTCCGCCCCGACGGCAAGATCCATGCCGACAATACCGATGGCTATGGCTTCATCGCCAATATCCGGCAGAACGCCCCCGACTGGCATGCGGATCAGGGCCCGGCGGCCGTGATCGGCGCCGGAGGTGCGGCGCGCGCCGTCGTCGCCTCGCTTCTGGAAAGCGGTGTGACCGAGCTTCGGATCTGCAACCGCACGCGCATCCGCGCCGAACAGATCCGGTCGGAATTCGGCGCCAAGGTCATCGTCTATGACTGGGCCCAGGCGGGCAACATGCTGGAAGGCGCCGCAACGGTCGTCAACGCGACATCCATGGGGATGGAGGGCAAGCCGCCCCTGCGCGTGCCGATGGAGGCCTTGGCGCCCGGCACGCTGGTGACCGATCTTGTCTATACGCCGCTGATGACCGCCTTTCTTGAAGAGGCGAAGGCGCGTGGCTGCCAGATCGTCGACGGGCTGGGGATGCTCTTGCATCAGGCCGCGCCGGGCTTCGAGCGCTGGTTCGGCCATCGCCCCGAGGTCGATGACGAATTGCGCGCGATCGTCCTGGGATGAGCTTCCTGCTGGGCCTGACCGGAAGCATCGGCATGGGCAAGTCCACCGCCGCGGCCATGTTCCGCGATCTGGGCCACCCGGTCTGGGATGCCGACGAGGCCGTGCACCGGCTTTACGCGCCGGGCGGGGCTGCGGTCGCGAAGGTGGCCTCGGCCTTTCCCGGGTCCTGGGCGCATGGGGGGATCGACCGCGCGGCGCTGAAGGCGGCGCTGGCCAAAGACCCGGCGGGGTTTCCCAGGCTTGAGGCAATCGTGCATCCGCTGGTCGCGGCGGATCGCGCGGGTTTCATCGCGCGCCATGCCGATGCCCCGATCGTGGTGCTGGATATCCCGCTGCTTTACGAAAACGGCAGCGAAGAGGGGATGGACGGCGTCGCGGTGGTTTCCGCCCCGGCCGAGGTGCAGCGCGCCCGCGTGATGGCCCGGCCCGACATGACCCCGGACGCGTTCGCGATGATCCTGGGCCGGCAGATGCCCGACGCCGAAAAGCGGGCGCGGGCCGACTGGATCATCCCTTCGGTCACGCTGGACGGCGCGCGGGGCGCGATCATGGACATCTGCCACGAGATCATGGCAGGTAGGCCGCATGCGTGAAATCGTTCTGGATACCGAAACGACCGGCTTCGACCCCGCGACCGGCGACCGCATCGTCGAGATCGGCGCGGTCGAGCTGATGAACCACCTGCCCACCGGGCGGACCTATCACGTCTATATCAACCCCGAGCGCCCGATGCCGAAGGAGGCCTTCGAGGTCCACGGTCTGGGCGACGATTTCCTGCGCGACAAGCCGAAATTCGCGGAAGTGGCCGCAGGATTTGTCGAGTTCATCGGGGCGGATGCCAAGCTCGTGATCCACAATGCCCAGTTCGACATGAAATTCCTGAATGCCGAATTGAAGCTGTGCGGGCATCCGGTGATGCCCTATTCGCGCGCGGTCGACACGCTTGAGCTGGCGCGCAGCAAGTTTCCGGGCGCGCAGAACTCGCTCGATGCGCTGTGCCGGCGCTTCCGGATCGACAACTCGAACCGGACATTGCACGGCGCGCTTCTGGACAGCGAATTGCTGGCCGAGGTCTATCTGGCGCTGCGCGGCGGGCGGCAACCGGGGTTGGTCCTGGAAGCCGGAACGGGGGCGGGGGCAGGCCCGGGCGGGACAGCCCCGGGACAGCGGAGCGCACCGCGCGGAGCGCGGCCAAGGCCCCTAGCCCCGCGCCTGACCGACGCGGAAGCCGAGGCCCATGCGGCATTCGTCGCGAAGCTGGGCGACAAGGCGGTCTGGCTGCGTTACCGCACGGAAGAACCCGCCTAGGCGGTTGCGGAACCTTTTCGGAATGCCGAAGCTGTTATCGAGGGACGGATGCGGCAACGGATGAGGGCAGCGCAGTGCTAAGGGATTGGTGGCAGTTCATTCTTGCGCTCTTCGAGCGGATGGACCGCATCCATATGAGCCTTATCGCTGCGGGAGTGGCCTTCTATGCCATGTTCGCCGTCTTTCCCGGACTCGCGGCGCTTTTCGCATTATGGGGGCTTTGGTACGACCCGCAGCTGATCGAGGGCTACATCCACACGGCGGATGAGTTCATCCCCTCGGGCGCGGCTGACATCATCTATGGTCAGGTCAATTCCCTGATCGCCGCAGGGCGCACCCAACTGGGCTGGGCGACCGCGATTTCCTTCCTGATCGCCACGATTTCGGCGCGGGCCGGGGTGGATGCGCTGGTGCGCGGCCTGAATGCCGCCTACGGCGTCAGGTCGCATTCCACGATCTGGGGCTTCGTCCTGGCCTACCTGCTGACACTGGTGATCGTGGGCGTGGTCATCCTGGGGCTCGCGGTCATCATCATCGTCCCCGTGGCCTTCAACTTCCTGCCGGCCACGCCGGCGCGGAACTGGATGATCGGCTCGGTCCCCTGGCTTGCCATCTTCCTGATCGTGCTGATCGTCATCGGCATCCTTTACCGCTTCGGCCCGAACGTGAAGACTCCGCGCACCGCGATCTTCACCTGGGGCTCGGTCTTTGCGGCGCTGGCATGGGCGGTGGCGAGCTACGGCTTTTCGACCTATCTGGGCAGCTTCAACAGCTACAACCGCATCTATGGCTCGATCGGGGCCGTCATCGCCTTGCTAATGTGGTTCTACCTGGGGGGCTTTTCGGTCATGCTGGGCGCGCTGATCAATCTTGAACTGTCGCGCCACCGTCGCGTCGCTGCGGCCCACAAGCTGCGCGAAGCGGCCCGCGAACAGGCGCGAGAGGAAAAGCTGCAACAAGCCCGCGAGGGGATCGGCAATTCCGGCTAGGGCTAGTGGCGCGATCCGGGTCGCGCGGCCGAGGTCAGGACGACATCCTTGCTGTCCGTCACGGTCGGGCGCTTCAACAGAGGCTCGACATGGAAGCGCAACCGCAGCACAAAGCGCTGGCTGTCATGTTCAAGCTCGGCCGTTCCGTCGAGCTGGGTTGCGAAGGCGTCGATGAGCTGGCTGCCAAGCCCGGTGCCCTCGGCCATGCCAACGGGGCCGATGGAGTTCTGGACTTCCAGAATGGCCTCGGTCGCGGTGACGGAATTGAGCGACACGCGCACCCATGGCGCGCTGCCATCGCCCCAGGAGCCGGCGTATTTCAGCGCGTTGGTGAAAGCCTCGGTCGCCAGAAGAGACAGGGGCACGGCCTGATCCGGCATCAGCACCAGCCGTTCGAGATCGGTTTCGATCACCAGCCCCGCCCCCGGCCCGACCGAGGCATTGGACATCTGGTTGATAATGTCCTCGATCAGCCGATCGGCCTGCACCGAATCGAGATGCTCGGCCTGATAGAGGTTGCGATAGATCGTCGCCAGCGAGGCGACGCGATCCTGCACGGAACGCAGCACGCGCCGCGCATCGTCGTGGTCGATCATGCGGATCTGCATGTTGATGATCGAGGCGATCAGCTGAAGGTTGTTCTTGACCCGGTGATGGACTTCCTTCAGCAGAACGGTCTTTTCCTTGACGGCGGCTTCCATGGCGTCTTCGTCCCGGATCAGGATGCGGGCCATGTTGTGGAAGGTCTGGCTCATGTCCTCGATTTCCGTCGGCGCATCGGCCAGGACCGGAGGCGGCGCGGAGCGGTCGCCGATGGCAAAGCGGCGCATCTGGCCGCCCAATTCCCGGATATGGCGCAGAACCAGCCGGTAGACCGCGAAATAGGCGACGGTGAGCGATGCCCCCCACAGGATCAGCGGCAGCAACAGCGCGGTGCGCCGGGTCTGGTCGATCCCCGCGATGCCGGAATCCGATCGGTTCCAGGACCCCATCGCATAGACAAGGCCCGGAACGACGGGAACGACGCTGAACACCCGCTTTTCGCCCGAGGCGGAATAGTCGCTGAAGGTCGTCTCGCTGCGCGACAGCAGCGAGGGCAGTGACTTGCCGCGCGGCAGGATCTCTTCGATGCTGTTGCCCATGTTCTGCCCTTCGGACAGGACCTGGCCCAGATTGTTGAAGGTCAGCACCCGGACCGGGTCATTGCCGAGGCCCTGGACATGAGTCGATCGCAGCATGTCCTGCGACATGGCGACCCCGACGAAACCCAAGAGGTCGGCGCCCCGATAGAGCGGCTGGATGACGATGACCGACAGGGCGCCATTGTCGCTGCCGATATGACTTGTGGTCACCAGCGTGCCGGGGCTTTCCATGAAAAGCTGGTAGGCGGGGTCGGCGGACATGTCCTGTTCGCCCGGAATGGACGAACAGCTGATCGAGCCATCGAGCCGGGTGAAGCCGGCATAGGAAAAGTTGACCGTCCGCTGCACGAAACCGCGCATGACATCGCCGCAGCCCTGCGGATTGCCCATCATTTCAAGCACCGCCGGGCCCAAGGCGTCGGCGGTGCCGATAGCGCTTTGCAAAAGCGCCCGTTCTCCGGCGGCCGCAGTCGCCGTGCGGCCGAGAAGCGCGATCTCGGACGAGCGTTCGTATTCCTGCGACAGATGCAGGGTCTGGATGACCGAGATCATGCCGATCGGTAGGATCGCTATCGACAGGAGCCCGCCGAGGCGGAAGCCCAGACCCTTGGTAAACTCGAGCCCGTCCTTCAGCCGGCGCAGCACGGATCAATGTCCCTTAGCGCAGCACGGGATTGTTCTGCGCCATGACGGCGAGGGTCGCGCGGTCAGTCATTTCAAGTTCCTCGCCATTTTCCAGCTTGAGCAGCTCGGCCAGCCTGCGCCGGCCGCGATTGGCGCGGGACTTCACGGTACCCACGGCGACGCCTGTCATGTTGGCGGCTTCTTCGTAGGAAAACCCCGAGGCGCCCACAAGGATCAGGGCCTCGCGCTGTTCGTCGGGAAGTTGTTCGAATGCCTTGCGGAAATCTTCGAGCGCCAGCCGACCATCATGTTCGGGCCGCGTCGCCTGCCGGGCGGCAATGATGCCATCGGTATCCGACACCTCGCGCCGGGTCTTGCGGCGGGCCGAATAGAAGGTGTTGCGAAGGATCGTGAACAACCATGCGCGCAAGTTCGTTCCGGGCTGGAACTTGTCGATATGGGTCCAGGCCTTGACGATGGTGTCCTGGACAAGATCGTCGGCCGATGCCCCCTCGCGGGTCAGCGACAGCGCGAAGGCGCGCAGCGCGGGCAGGTGATCGACGAGCTCTTCCCGAGGATCGGCATGGACTTGGGAGCTACGCGCCGCCTTGGCTTCTCTGGTCATGCGCAATTACTCCTGCTCGCGTAATTTATCGAGCAATTCCAGGAACTTATCAGGAATTTTTTGGTTTGCATCCTGTTCGTAAACGCGTTTAAGGTTCTCATCGATCTGCTTCTCGATGCCAACCTTTCTGCGATCATCACGCCTCGTGTTCATTTTTAAGTTATTCCCGAAATTCTTGTGCGCACAGTTTCTAACAGTTACCAATCCAGTCAAGTTCCCTGCGACTATCGCTTTTTGAGGATATCATGACCGCTGCAGATCTGGCCAAGTCCATCAGCCAAGAGCTGCCTTACCTGCGCCGCTACGCGCGCGCGCTGACCGGCAGCCAGACCGCGGGCGACAATTACGCCGCGGCAACCCTGGAGGCGATCCTGAGCGATCGCAGCCTGATGAATGTCGACGATACACGTATCGGACTGTTCCGCACCTTCCACGCCATCTGGCAAAGCTCGGGCCAACCGGTCGAGACGGAAGGCCAGAACCCGCGCGAAGCCCGCGCCCAGGCGCATCTGCGCCGCCTGACGCCGAATTCACGCGAAGCATTGCTGCTGCGCACGATCGAGGAGCTGCGTTTCGACCAGATCGGTCAGATCATGCAGATCCCGCAATCCGAGGCCGAGGAACTGGTCGGCATCGCCATGGACGAGATGAGCCAGACCATCGCCGGCAAGGTGATGATCATCGAGGATGAAACCATCATCGCGATGGATCTCAAGGGCATCGTGCAGGCCATGGCGCATGAGGTGACCGGCGTCGCCCGCACCCACAAGGCGGCCGTCAAGCTTGCGCATGACATTCGCCCCGACCTGATCCTGGCCGATATCCAATTGGCGGATGGCTCTTCGGGCGTAGATGCCGTGAACGAGTTGCTGACCGAAATGGGCGAGATCCCGGTGATTTTCATCACGGCCTTCCCCGAGCGGCTGCTGACCGGCGACCGCCCCGAGCCCGCCTTCCTGATCTCGAAACCCTATAGCGAAGAGCAGGTGCGTTCGGCGGTCAGCCAGGCGATGTTCTTCGCCTCGACCGAGGGGCTGAGCGCGGTCTGAGATCGCCCAGCAGCAGGAATTGAAACCGCCGGAGCCCTCTCCGGCGGTTTTTTTCTGCGCGACTCAAAGCGCGGCGACGGCCTGCCGTGCATCGTCATATTCGGCGGCCAGACGGTCCACGAGCGCGCCGGCCGGCTGGATCTCCCGGATCGCCCCGATGCCCTGGCCCGAACCCCAGATCTGGCTCCAGGCCTTGGCCTTGGCGCCGCCGAAATCCATCACCGAAGGATCGGCGCTAGCCAATTCGCCCGGATCGAGTCCGGCATTGCGGATCGACGGGGCCAGATAATTCCCGTTGACCCCCGTGAAAAGGCTCGAGTTCACGATGTCCTCGGCGCCGCTTTCGCAGATCATGCGCTTGTAATCGGCCTGCGCATTTGCCTCGGTCGTGGCGATGAAGGGGCTGCCGATATAGGCCAGATCCGCCCCCATGGCCTGAGCGGCGATGATGGCGCGGCCCGTCGCGATCGCCCCGGACAGCAGCAGCGGCCCGTCGAACCAGGCGCGGATTTCCTGGATCAGGGCGAAGGGCGACTGTTGCCCGGCATGTCCGCCCGCGCCGGCAGCAACCGCGATCAGGCCGTCGGCGCCCTTTTCGATCGCCTTGCGCGCGAAGGTGTTGTTGATGACATCATGCAGTGCGATCCCGCCGCAATCATGCGCGGCGGCATTGACCTCGGGGCGGGCGCCAAGGCTGGTGATCCAGATCGGCACCTTGTGGCGGTGGCAGATCTCGATATCCCGTTCGAGCCGGGCATTGCTGCGATGCACGATCTGGTTGACCGCGAACGGCGCGGCCGGGCGGTCCGGGTTCGCCTGGTTGTGACGGTCGAGTTCTTCGCTGATCCGGGTCAGCCAGGCGTCAAGAAGCGGCGGCTCTCCGTCCTTCTCGCGGGCATTCAGCGCGGGAAAACTGCCGACGATGCCGGCCTTGCATTGCGCGATCACCAGTTCCGGGCCCGAAACGATGAACATGGGCGATGCCACGACCGGAATGCGCAGTTTGGCAAGAATGGGCGGCAGCATGACTTCTCCTCCTGGGTCAGCGTCGGACGGCAGGTTGCACATGCCGCCCGGCGCTGCCAACGGTTCCGTGGCGTCCACTTAATACGGCAGGGGGATGTCCCGATGCAGCCTGTCGATGCGCTTCAGAACCTCGTCCGACAGCACCAGATCGACGCCCTTCAGCATGTGATCAAGCTGATCCCGGCTCGTCGCGCCAATGATCGGGATGCAGGCGAAGGGACGCTGGCGGGTGAAGGCCACGGACATGTGAACGGGATCGAGCCCGAACTCGTCAGCCAAGGCATGATAGGCAGCCACCGCCTGGGGCGCGCGTTTCGTGCGCCGGCCGCCCAGATCGCCCTGACCACCATGCTTGCGGTCCACGGCGGCGCGGCTGCCCTCCGGTTCGAGCCCCCCCTGGTATTTGCCCGTGAGCAGACCCGCAGCCAGCGGCGAATAGGCCAGCAGGGTGACGTCTTCGTTCACGGCGACCTCGGCCATGTCGGTATCGTAAAGTCGGCACATCAGCGAATATTCGTTCTGCACCGACACGACGCGCGGCGCACCCATCCGCTCGGCGGTGTCGATCCAGCGGCTGGTGCCCCAGGCCGATTCGTTCGAGAGGCCAAAGGCACGGATCTTGCCTGCACGCACCGCTTCATCGACCGCCCCGATCACGTCCGCCATGTGATCCAGCGTCTTCTGCCGGTCCTGCTTGCGGGGATCATAGCGCCAGTTCTGGCGGAAGGCGTAACTGCCCCTTACAGGCCAGTGCAGCTGGTAGAGGTCGATGTAATCGGTTCTGAGACGGCGCAGCGAATTGTCGATCGTCTCGCGCAGGATGCGGCCGTCATAGCCTTCCCGACGGACCTTGTCGCTGGGACCGGCAACCTTGGTCGCAATCTCGACCTTGTCGCGACCGCCACGGCTGGCGAGCCAGGCGCCGATGAATTCTTCCGTGCGGCCGACGGTTTCGCGCTCGACCGGGTTGACGGGATACATCTCGGCGGTGTCGAGAAAGCTGATACCCGCTTCCAGCGCCATGTCCATCTGTCCATGGGCATCCGCCATGTCCGTCTGGTTGCCGTAGGTCATGGTTCCCAGCGAAACGGCGCTGACCGAGACTCCGCTGGCTCCAAGAGTCATTCGTTGCATGAAAGACCTTTCGTCAGAATTGGCGGAAGAGAATGGGAGTCGAACCCACCCGGGACAGGCTCGCTGCCCCAACCGGATTTGAAGTCCGGCCGCCCCACCGGGGACGATTCTCTTCCCTATGGCTTATCCGTCCGACCTGTCCGGTGTGAACAGGTCGATCCGGTGCGGATTGATGCGCCGCAAATCGCCCCGCCGCAAGGTTAGACCGAGCCGATCGAAGAAGTCGAGGATCTGGATCGCAACCTTGCGACCATTCTGCACACGGTCCCGGAAGGCCGGCGCCGAAAACCAGCCATCATCGGAATCTGATGAAAGATCTCGAATGATTTCAATCATTTCTACCGTGGTCTCCCGGGCAAAGAAATGGTCATGCGCGATCTGATCGATGCGCCCCTGCCGCGCTGCCATGCGCAGGATGCGCCGGATCTCGGCTTCGTCTTCGGCAAATTCGTTCGCGAAATCACGCACACGCGGGGGGCGAAACCGGTTCTCTCCGACAAGCTTCGGGACGATGCGGGCGTAGATCGCCTCATCCTCGGGGGAAAGTCGGGGAAGATGGCCCGGCAGACGCAGGAAGGCGCCGTCCAGCGCGATGCGGCCCGCATCGGCCTCGGCGCGGATGAAGGCCGCGAATTCGCCCTTGGGCAGGCGTGGTTCCAGCATCAGCCGCAGACGTTCGCGACCAAGACCCTGCAGATCGGCATTGTCGCGGTGGAAGTCCGCCAGTTTCTCTAGCAGCTGTTGGCGCAGCAGATCGAGCCGGTCCGGCGCCAGGGCAAGGCGGGTGCCGTCGATCACCGCGAGACCCGAAGCTGTCAGCGCCGCGTGAATTTCGGCCGAGGAAAGCGCACGGTCCCTTGAAAAGACATCCAGATCGACAAGCCCGAGGCCGCCCAGCCCCGCCAGCGCCTTGGCCGGGTCGGGCAGGGCATGGGCATGAAGGAGCGAGAGTCGCTCGGGTCGGGCGCGGCGGCGTGAGGGCGCCCGCAGGTCGATGATGCGCCCGCCGCCGATCGTGCGCCGGGCAGAGACATCCCGCAAGATGAACCGATCCCCGACGGCCGCCGCAAGCGGACGGTCGAGCACGATCTGCGCGAGGCCCTCGGCACCCGGCACGAGGTCACCGACCAGGGGAACGATCCTTGCGCCGAGTTCCGCCGCGCCGACATGCAGCCGTGCCGGGAACCATGTGCCGATTGCCTTGGGCTCGGTGCCAAGGATGCGCACGGTCACGTCGATCCGCTCGGTAGGCGCGTGCAGGATCGGGTCAAGCGCCATGTCTCCGCGCGCGATGGCATCGCGCGAGACGCCTTCGCCCGCAAGGTTCAGGGCGCAGCGCTGCCCCGCCAATCCGCGATCGGCCTTGCGGTTCTGGGCGTGTATTCCGCGCACCCTTGCGGCCAGGCCCGAGGGGCTGAGCAGGATCTGATCGCCGATGGCGACCTGCCCGGCCAGCACTGTCCCCGTCACGACGGTTCCCGCGCCCGACAGCGTGAAGCTGCGGTCTATGGCCATGCGAAGCCGCGACGTGCTGGCCCGAGCCACCGATCTGGCTTCGGCGCCGGCCAGAGCGGCCCTGAGCGGTTCGATCCCGATGCCCGTCATTGCCGATACGGGAAAGACCGGCGCGCCGGACAGCCCGGTCGAGGAAAGCAGATCGTCGATCTCGGCTGTCAGGGCGGCGATACGCTCGGCCCCGGCCAGATCGCATTTCGTCAGGGCGACGATGCCCTGCGGGATGCCCAGAAGATCGAGAATCGCCAGATGCTCGCGGGTCTGGGGCATGATCCCGTCATCGACCGCGACGACCAGAAGGGCCAGGTCGATCCCGCCTGCACCGGCCAGCATGGTATGGACGAATTTCTCATGCCCCGGCACATCGACGAAGCCGGTGATCGCAGCACCGCCCAGATCGGCATAGGCAAAACCCAGATCAATGGTGATGCCGCGCGCCTTCTCTTCAGCCAGCCGGTCGGCATCAATGCCGGTCAGGGCTTTGACAAGCGCGGTCTTGCCATGGTCGATGTGACCCGCCGTGCCGACGATCATCCGTTCAGAGCATCCAGCAGGGCCGCATCATCGGTCAGGCAGCGCAGATCAAGGATCAGCTCTCCGTCGTGGATGCGACCGAGAATGGGGATCGCAAGCGCGCGCAGCCGATCGGCCAATTTTTCCGGAGAGGGACCAAGCGCCAGCCCCGCACTCGGGATGGTTTCGGTGGGCAATGCGCCCGAACCGATCTGGCTATTGCAGTCGGTGACGCGCGCCCGGCAATCGAGCTTTGCGGCAACCTGCGGGGCAAGTCTCTGGGCCTGCGTGCGGATTTCGGCCTCGGGACGCGTGAGAAGGGCAAGGGTCGGCAGGCGTTCCGCCAGCCGGTCCGGATCGCGGTAAAGGCGCAGCGTCGCTTCGGTCGCGGCGATGCGGATCTTGTCCATGCGCAGCGCACGTTTCAGGGGATTCCTGTTGATCGCGGCGATCATCTCGCGCTTGCCGACGATGAAGCCGGCCTGAGGACCGCCCAGCAGCTTGTCGCCCGAAAAGGTCACGACATCGGCGCCCTCGGCCACAGCCTCGGCCACCGTGGGTTCGGGCGACATCCCCCAGCGCCTGAGGTCGACAAGCGTGCCCGATCCCAGGTCGTTCACCATGGGGAGGCCGGCGCCATGCGCGATTTCGGCAAGCTCGGGGGCAAGGACTTCCTTGGTGAAGCCTTCGATCCGATAATTCGAGGTGTGGACCTTCATCAAGAGCCCGGTTTGCGGTCCGATGGCGTCGCGATAATCCTTGGCATGGGTGCGGTTGGTCGTGCCCACCTCGCGCAGGGTGCAGCCGGCCTGCTCCATGATCGCGGGCATGCGGAAGGCGCCGCCGATCTCGATCAGCTCCCCCCGCGACACCACCGCCTCACGCCCCTTGGCGAGCGTGTTCAGCACTATGAGCACGGCAGAGGCGTTGTTGTTGACCACCGTCGCGTCCTCGGCCCCGGTCATTTCGCAAAGAAGGCCACGCAGATGGCTGTCGCGTTCGCCCCGGCCTCCGGTCTCGAGGTCAAATTCCAGTGCGGCGGGAGCGCGCATCGCCGCCACGGCCGCCTCGATCGCAGCTTCGGCAAGAAGCGCACGCCCCAGATTGGTATGCAGGACGGTCCCGGTCAGGTTCAGCACGGGGCGCAGACGCGACCGCGACTGCGCGGCCATGGTTTTGACCAGATTGATGAGGATCGCCTGTGCGTCCGGGACCGGATCCGGACGGTTGGCGCGGATCGCGGCCAGCTCGGCCCTGAGCGTCTCGGTGACGGCCAGCCTGCCATAGTCCTGGATTAGCGGTCCGCAATCGGCAAGCAGCCGGTCGACCGAAGGCAGGGCACGCAAATCGGACATCAATATCCCACGAGGAAGGGATTGAACCCGCCTCTTGCCCATTCGGTGTCGCGCATCATCAAATCCAGTCCGAGGCTCGCAACGTCATCCGCCACGGGTTCCAGCGTCGGGTTCTTGTTTTGGTAAAGTATCTTCACCCATTTGCCGCATTCCCGGCAGATCTCGGCTTTCACCGTCGCTTCTTCGGTCTCGACCGAACGGTAAGTGATGCCTTTCGTCGATGCACAGCAGGTGCATTTCACCCGCACCTCGTTCCACAGTGTCTGGCAGGTCGCGCAGGAACAGTAGCGCGCACCTTCGGCCCCCATGTTCTCGGTCACCATGCTGACCGCCGGGCGGCCGCCGCAAGCAGGGCAGATGCCGGTCCGGATCGGAACCAATTGTTCCACGTGGAGCCTTTCCGCCCGCTTCGCCGCAACCACCTGAAGCGCCGCGGCTGCAAGAAGATGGGGCGCGACGCTGTCCGGCGGGATCTCATCGGCAAGCACGTTCAAAATGACCCAGTCCCGTTCAGCAGGCTCGGCCTCAGCGAGCGCCGCCAGCGCGAGACGCGCCGTTTCGGGCATATCGACTTCTGCCATGAGGTCGCAGAGCCTTTGCAGCGTCGCGGTGACGTCGTCGCGCATGTCATTGCGATCCAGCGGAGGCATTCTGCTGACGCGCGCCAATTCGATCCTATCTTCGGAGATCGGGACGGGATCGGGGGCTTCCCGCGACAGCCGGGCCTGAACGCGCGCCAATGCTCCCAGAAAACGCAGATAGGGCGCAAGATTCGGGCTGTGCACGGCAAGGAAATCAAACCGCTCTGCCCGGGTGGTGAAGACAGCTTCGGGCTGGGGCAGGCGCGCCAAGGGAACCTTGGCCACGCCGCCAATCATCGAAGGGTCGGGTATCAATGTTGAAGACATCATATCCTTCGGGCCGACCGGCCACCTGACTTCACTACAGTTTACTCTGCCGGGTCACGCCCTTCGCGTCCAGCGACTTCGCGAAGCCATTTGCGGTGGTGTCGCCAGGCCCATCCGCCGGTCACCGTTCCACGGGTCATCGCCCTGATCGTGCCGCGCGTCCAGATCGCCGCATAGACGTGGACGATGAAGACCAGGATGATCGCAACCGCAGCAAGCGAATGGACCAGCACCGCCCAGCGGCGTGCGGGAATCGACACGAGATCGGGGAAATACTGTTCCCAGATCATCACGCCAGACCCGATCAGAACGACGATCAGGATCGACATCGCCCAGAACACCGCCTTTTGCCCGGCATTGTACTTACCAAGTTCCGGCAGGCGTTCTTCATGCCCCTGAACCACGTCTCCGATCTGGCTGACCCAGGTGCGGTCTTCGGGTCGGGGCAGGTTCAACTTCCAAAGCTGCGCGAAGAGCACGAAAAAGCTCAGGAACAAGAGGATGCCGACAAAGGGATGGAGCCAGCGCGTGTTCGGCCCCCCGCCAAACAAACCGGTCAGGAAGTAGAGCGAGGGGTGGAACAGCGCGAGCCCCGACAGCAGCAACACGATCAGGCTGAGCGCCGTGACCCAGTGATTGGCCCGGGTAAAGCCGCGATAACGGCTGATCCGGACCGGGGTCGTGGATTCGAGGTGATCCCCCTTTTCCGAATAGAGAGGTTTGGTCATCACGCCTCCTCACTTCTGTCGGGGACGGTGGTTTCGACGAGATGCTCGGCTTCCCGCTCCTCCTCGGCGCTGACCTGATTCGCGCGAGCGAAGAGGCCATGCAGGATCGAACCCATGGCGGCTACGCCGATCGCCGCGAGACCCACGGTCTTGGTCACGCCCTTCCAGCCGCGCACCACCGGGGAAATCTTCGGGTCCTCCGGCAGGTTCGCATAAAGCGACGGCTTGTCGGCGTGATGGAGGACATAAAATACATGTGTCCCTCCCACACCATCCGGGTCGTAGATACCGGCATTCTCGTAGCCGCGGGACTTGAGGTCGGCGACGCGCATGTTCGCATGTTCGACCATGTCCTCCTTCGTGCCGAACACGATGGCCTGCGTCGGGCAGGCCTTGGCACAGGCAGGACCCTGTCCGACCGCGACCCGGTCCGAGCACAGCGTGCATTTGTAGCTCTTGTGATCGGTCTTGCTGACGCGGGGGATGTTGAACGGGCAGCCGGTGATGCAATAGCCGCAGCCGATACAGTTCTCGTGGATGAAATCCACGATGCCGTTGGAATATTGCACGATCGCGCCGGGGGCCGGGCAGGCCTTGAGACAACCCGGGTCTTCGCAATGCATGCAGCCATCCTTGCGGATCAGCCATTCGAAATCCCCGGTCTCGGGGTTCTCGTATTCACTGAAGCGCATCAGCGTGAACATGTCCGGCGTCAGGTCATGCGGGTTTTCGTACATGCCGACATTGTGCTCGATCTCGGGCACGGTGTCGTTCCATTCGGCACAGGCCGATTGGCAGGCCTTGCAGCCAATGCACTTGGACACGTCGATGAGCTTCGCGACCGGGGTCAGTTCGCGTTCGGGCCTGGGCAGATCCGGCATGGCCGAGGCGCGGACGACGTCACCCGCGCCAAGGTTTGCCTTCATCGGCTGGAGCGGCGGGTTCGACACCGCCGTCCGGGGACTGTCGAGGTTCGGGTCCATGGTCATGACACGGCCTCCCCTGTTGCCGGTTCGATATTGACAAGAAATGCCTTGAATTCAGGCGTTTCCACGTTCGCGTCTCCGACAAAAGGTGTCAGGCTGTTCGGACCGAAACCCTTCCTTGCCGCGCCCATGAAGCCCCAGTGGAGCGGGATTCCGACGACATGAACGGTCTTGTCGCCGCATTGCAGCGGCTTGATCCGTTTCGTCACCAGCGCCTTGGCCGTGACCTCCCCTCGCTTGGACCAGACGCGTACCGTTCCGCCTTTGGTGATCCCCTTTTCGGCGGCGAGTTCCTCGCTGATCTCGACGAAGAATTCGGGCTGCAGGGCAGAGTTGATACGGTTGTGCTTGGTCCAGTAGTGGAAATGTTCGGTCAGCCGGTAAGAGGTCGCCACAAAGGGGAATTCGTCGCTGGTCGCGAACTGCTCCGCATCCTTGACAAAGACCCTGGCCACCGGGTTGCCGCGCATCTCGGGGTTGAACACATTGGCGATGGGGGACTCAAAGGGCTCCATATGCGTCGGGAAAGGCCCGTCGCGCATCATGCCGCGGGTAAAGAGCCGCGAGGCGCCTTCCGGGTTCATGATGAAGGGGCCGACCTCACCGGGTGGCGCGGTGGGGGAAATGTCGGGCACGTCGTAGCCCGTCCATTTCTCTCCATTCCACTCGATCAGCTTGCGCGAAGGGTCCCAGGGTTTGCCCTGCATGTCCGCCGAGGCCCGGTTGTACAGGATCCGGCGATTAAGCGGCCAGGCATAGCTCCAGTTGAGGAAGGCGCCGGTATCGTCGGGATCGGAATTGTCCCGCCGCGCCATGTTGTTGCCATCCTCGTTCCAGCAGCCGCCATAGATCCAGCAGGCCGACATGGTCGAGCCATCGTCGCGCAATTGGCTGAAGTTCACCAGTTGCTTGCCCGCTGCGGTCAGAAGCTTGGTCGTGTCCTTGAGGTCATAGACATCCCCCAGCGCCTTGCCGTTGAGTTCCTTCGCCAGTTCCTCGGCCGAGGGTTCGTTTTCGTCCGCGTAGTTCCAGGTCAGGTTCAGGATCGGATCGGGGAACACCCCGCCTTCGTCCTGATAGAGCTTCCTGAGCCGCAGGAAGATCTGCGCCATGATCCAGGTGTCGCGCTGTGCCTGACCCGGAGGCGTCGCCGCCGCCCAGTGCCATTGTATCCAGCGGCCCGAATTCACCAGCGAGCCGTCATCCTCGGCAAAGCTGGTCGTGGGCAGCTCGATCACCTCGGTCTGGATCGAGGCCGTATCCACGTCGTTATATTCGCCGTGATTTTCCCAGAAATGGGCCGTCTCGGTTTCCAGCGGGTCCATGACCACCAGAAGTTTCAGCTTGGACAGTGCCGAGGTCAGCTTGGCCCGGTTCGGGAAGGACAGAAGCGGATTGAAGCCCTGGCAGAAGTAATTATTGATCTTTCCTTCGTTCATCAGGTCGAACATTCGCAGGATGTCGTAGGTCGGCACATCCAGCTTGGGCAGATATTCGAAGGCCCAATCGTTGTCCGCCGTCGCGGCATCGCCCCACATGGCCTTCATGAAGCTGACCATGAATTTGGGATAGTTCTGCCAATAGCTGGTCTGGCCCGGCCTGAGCGGCTTGAAGGAGCGGCTGGACATATAGGTGGTCCAGTCCGGTTCCTTTTCGGTCGGGATGTTCAGATAGCCCGGGATCAGGTTCGACATCAGCCCGATATCGGTCAGGCCCTGGATGTTCGAATGGCCCCGCAGCGCGTTCATACCGCCACCCCGAACGCCGATATTGCCCAGGATCAGCTGAAGCATGGCCATTCCGCGGATGTTCTGCGCACCCTTGGAATGCTGCGTCCAGCCAAGCGCGTACATCGAGGTCATGGTCTTGTCGACCGCCGAACATTCGCCGATCATTTCGGCCACCTTCAGGAACTTGTCCTTGGGTGTGCCGCAGACCTGCTCGACCAGTTCAGGTGTATAGCGCGAGACGTGCTCTTTCAGCAGATTCCAGACGCAGCGCGGGTTTTGCAGCGTCATGTCCACCTGGGCGAAGCCATCATCGCCGATCACATAATCCCAGCTCGACTTGTCATAGTCGCGCTTTTCAGGGTCATAGCCGGTGAACAGACCGTCATTCCATCCGAACTCGTCCTTCACGATGAAGGCCGCGTTCGTGAAGTTCGTGACATATTCCCATTGGACCTTGTCGTTCTGGATCATCCAGTTGATCAGGGCCATCAGGAAGACAATGTCCGAACCCGGACGGATCGGGGCATAATAATCGGATACCGAAGCCGTGCGCGTGAACCTCGGGTCCACTACGATCAGCTTGGCGCCACGATGCGCCTTTGCCTCGGTCACCCATTTGAAGCCGCAAGGGTGGGCTTCAGCAGCGTTGCCGCCCATCACGACCACAAGGTCGGTATTCTTGATGTCGGTCCAGGAGTTTGTCATCGCTCCACGGCCAAATGTCGGGCCCAAACTGGACACCGTCGGGCCGTGTCAAACGCGCGCCTGGTTGTCGAATCCTACGATCCCCATGGACCGGACCACCTTGTAGGTCAGCCATGCGGTTTCGTTCGTTGTCGCCGAGGCCGCCAGGAAACCCGTCGAGGTCCAGCGGTTCACCGGTACGCCGGCATCGTTTACCTGCACCAGGTTCGCGTCGCGATCGTCCTTGAGGGCGCGGGCGATCTTGTCCAACGCTTCTTCCCAGCTGATTTCTTCCAGCCGGTCGGAACCTGGGCGACGGATCCGCGGAACCGTCAGGCGGGTAGCCGAAAGAACCGTATCCTTCAGCGCGGCACCTTTCGGGCACAGCGTGCCGCGGTTCGTCGGGTGGTCTGCATCACCTTCGATATGGACGACTTCGGCGGTTTCGCCAGCCTCAAGGTCACCCTTCGAGTAAATCAGGATACCGCAGGCGACCGAACAATATGTGCAGGTGTTCCGGATCTCAGTCGTCGAGGCAAGCTTGAACGCGCGGACATGCGCCTGTTCGGCAGCCTCCGCTTCGCCAAAACCCATAGCCCCGAGCGAGGTTGCCGCGACACCTGCACCCGCGAGCTTGAAGAAGCCGCGGCGTGAGAGGTCGATGTTCATCGTGCCTCCTTTTTGCCTGTCAAATGGATAGGTAAGTGGCAGGATGACTCCGGATTATTCACATTGTCAAGCTGGGCCGAGTGGAAGCTCGGCCCAGCGAATCCAGTGAATTTTTAGCCGGTTAAAGCGGGCATTCGGCAAAGTCAGACTTCGACCGCAACCTTCCCGATCGGATGCGAGCAGCAGGCCAGGATATATCCTGCCTCGATATCGTCATCGCTGATCCCGCCATTGTGGACCATATGCACATCGCCGGACGTTTTCCGCACCTTGCAGGTTCCGCAGAGCCCGAATGTGCAGCCCGACGGAATGTTCAGCCCGCTTGCTTTTGCGACCGAAAGAACGGTGTCCGTCTCGGAGCAGGTCGCTGTGATCCCAGCAAGAGAAAACTCGACCTGAGCCTCGCTGGTTTCATCCGGGATCACGTCATCGAGGACTGGCGCTTCAGCCTCGTTGCGGACCGGAGCGCCGAAGCTTTCCTGATGGTAATGGTCCATGTCGAAGCCAAGCGCGACGAGCATGTCACGCACAGCCTGCATGAAGGGCTCGGGGCCACAGCAGAAGACTTCACGTTCCAGATAGTCGGGCGCCATGAGCCCGAGCATGATCTGGCTAAGACGCCCGCGATAGCCATGCCAGGTCCGGAACGGATCGGATTCCTCGACCGAAAATCGAAGCTGCAGACCGGGCACCCGGTCGGCCATGCCTTCGAGCCGCTGGCGGAAGATGAGGTCGCTTGGGGATTTGGCGGCGTGCACAAACACGATGTCCGGCATTTCACCCGAATCCCAAGCCCATGTCGTCATGGACATCATCGGCGTAATGCCCGAGCCGGCCGAGATGAAAAGATATTTCGGCGCTTCATGCCGGACGAAGCTGAAGATACCTGCCGGCCCAAAAGCCTTGATCTTCATGCCGGGCCGCAGATGATCCAACATCCAGCGACCACCGACACTGTCAAATTGCGCCTTGACCGTAACCGAAATGGACAGCGGCCGCGACGGGCTCGAACTGATCGTGTAAGTCCGCTGCACGTTTCCGCCCGGCACCGGCAAGTCCAAAGTGACGAACTGGCCAGGCTGGTAGTCGAAATATGCGCCCGAAGGGGCCCGGAACGTGAATGTTGCGGTGTCCGCCGTTTCCGGCACGACCATCGCGCATTCCAGCAGTTCGTCGTCCCGCCACGGCTTGTCGCCGAATGCCTTTACCAGGACCGCCATTATTCTGCCGCCATCGCAGGAGCCGGACCAAGGCGCTCGACCATAGTATCGCAATACCAGTCGACGAACTGAATCACACCCTCTTCCTGGATCATGGAATATGGGCCGGGCTCGTAGGCCGGCGAAAGTATCCCGGCCTGATTTTCCTCGACCACCTGACGGTCTTCGTCATTCGTGTTGATCCAGACCCGGGTCAGGTCTTCGATGTTGTAGTCTTGCCCCTCGACGGCGTCCTTGTGTACCAGCCAGTTCGTCGTGACCTGCGTTTCGGTCGGGCTGATCGGCAGGACACGGAACACGATGGCATGGTCGGCCAGATAGTGGTTCCAGGTGTTCGGGTAATTGAAGAAAAGCAGGCTGCCAGCATCGTTGAAGGGCATGGCGCCCATGCGTTTCGAGACCGCGGCCTTGGTGCTCATCGTGTAGCTTTCCGCATTGTTGAGCAGCGGGATGCGCGCGAGGCGCCATTGCATCCTCGGGTGGTTGACGAAACGGGATGGCAGCCCGGCCTCTTCGCATCGTTTCCAATGCGCGAGAATGTCGGGACTGGCGCTGTCGGGCCCTTCCATCGCGGTCATGCGTGGATTGTCGGAATAAGTGCGGCAAAGCGAGGGGTGGCTGCCACCGCAATGGTAGCATTCGCGATTGTTTTCTATCACGAGCTTCCAGTTGCCCTTTTCAACGATGGTCGAACTGAAAGCCACCTTGCTGTCGGCAAGTTTGCTTGGAGCGAGGTAGGTCGCCAAGTGCTTCGCCAGGTCCCCGATCGGGGGTGGGACCTCTGCCAGGCAGACAAAGATCATCCCGTTCAGGTCGATGCAGTGCACCGGCTTGAGCCCGAATTGCGAGGCGTCGAAATCATCCCCCATATCGCGGGCATAGAGCAGTTTGCCGTCCAGTTCATAGGTCCACTGGTGGTAGGGGCAGACGAGCTTGGTGGTCGAACCGGTCGTTTTCGAACAGAGACGCTGACCGCGGTGACGACAGACGTTGTGGAATGCCCGAACCCGTCCATCCGCACCGCGCACGATGATCACGGGGAAGGCGCCAACCTGCATGGTCGAAAAATTGCCCGTCTTGGGGATTTCGCATGCCGGAATGGCAAACAGCCAGTCCTTGTACCATATCTGCTCCAGATCGGCCTGAAACACACCTTCGTCACAGTAGAGTTCGCGCGTCAGCGCATGGTTTCTCTTCCGATCGACGATCTGCGACAGGATTTCTGCAGTGTTGAGCATGGCTTGATTCCGGATGGGATGGCTATTTTTGCAGACCATCGCACTCCGCAGCGTTTCTGCATCGACCAAATGCGACATTCGCAAGACGAAAACGGATCGTCACCGCCTTGATCCCAACAGCCGCACCCCGGGCCCCGGCAATCATCATTCCGCAGTTCGGTCCCATGACGGAAACACTTCGCTGACGGTTTCTCGGCTGTGGAAATGCGAGTCTGAATAACCCTGTGGAGGAATCGGGGGCGACTCACAGGGGCGAATCTGTGGGAATCACCGGGCACGATTGGACCCTGTGGAGCAACCTTATGAACATTTGCCGAACGAGAGCACTTTCTCCACATGTTGAGAATTCCGGCTCGGTCTTCCACAGCGTGTGGATATACAAACTTTTCACAAACTTATCCACATGCAGCGATTAATTAGAAGGTTGTTTTCACGTCTTTTTTTGACCTTCACCTGCAGCATGTTAATTTTTTCCCCATATCGGAAAGGTGTGGATTTCTTCCGTGAAACATCGCTTTTCAGTAATCCACAGGGCCAACTACATCATAATCCTTCTTTATCTTTATCTTTCATTTGATAGAGGAGCAGAGCCGGAGGTGATCCCATGTTCGATCTGCTTGCCCAATCCTACCTTTGGATAAAGGCACTTCACGTCATGGCTGTCTTGTCCTGGACGGCCGGCCTTTTTTACCTGCCGAGGCTATTCGTCTATCACGCAGAACGTGGGCGGAATGCGAGTCCCGAGCCGGCAGATTCCTTGGAGATCATGGAAGACAAACTTTTCCGCCTGATCATGACGCCGGCGATGATCGTGAGCTGGTGCGCAGGCCTGATCCTGGCGACGACGCCGGGAATCGTCGATTGGTCAATGGTCTGGCCCTGGACAAAAGCCTTTGCAGTCGTCGCGATGACGTGGTTCCACGTCTGGCTTGGCGGACAAAGGAGACAGCTTGCGACTGGCCGAGGATTGAGTGGTCGCAGCTACAGGATGATGAACGAATTGCCGACGTTGCTCATGGTCGTCATCGTTCTTTCGGTGATCTTGAAGTTCTGAGAATTGACTCGGGAGGGGAATCTTCCTATCTCAGCGCCTAGCTGCCGTCCGGCAGATTCTTTCCATGCACAGTTCCATTGTGGCGCGATCTCGCGATGCGTCGCGTCTATAGGCCCGAGATGAACGAAGAACGTCTGAACCTGTCCGATCTGAAGGCGAAAAGCCCCGCAGACCTGCTCTCGATGGCCGAAGAGTGGGAAATCGAGAACGCTTCCACCATGCGCAAGGGCGAGATGATGTTCTCGATCCTGAAGGAGCATGCCGAGGAAGGTTACGATATCGGCGGTGATGGTGTACTGGAAGTTGTCCAGGACGGATTCGGCTTTCTGCGGTCGACCGAAGCGAACTATCTGCCCGGCCCGGACGATATCTATGTCAGTCCCGACATGATCCGTCAGCACTCCCTACGCACCGGCGACACGGTCGAGGGCGTCATCCGTGCTCCGGGGGAAAATGAACGCTATTTCGCGCTGACCAAGGTCGAGAAGATCAATTTCGAAGATCCCGACAAGGCCCGCCACAAGGTTGCCTTCGACAACTTGACGCCGCTCTATCCCAATGAGCGGCTGAAGATGGAGATAGAGGATCCGACCATCAAGGATCGGTCGGCGCGGATTATCGACCTCGTTGCGCCGATCGGGAAGGGCCAGCGTTCGCTGATCGTGGCTCCGCCGCGCACGGGTAAGACGGTTTTGCTGCAGAACATCGCGCATTCGATCGAGAAGAATCACCCGGAGTGCTACCTGATCGTTCTGCTTATCGATGAGCGTCCCGAAGAGGTGACCGATATGCAACGTTCGGTCAAAGGAGAGGTGATTTCCTCGACCTTTGACGAACCAGCAAGCCGTCACGTTGCGGTTTCCGAAATGGTGATCGAAAAGGCGAAACGCTTGGTCGAGCATAAGCGAGATGTAGTTATTCTTCTCGATTCAATCACAAGACTTGGTAGGGCGTTCAATACTGTTGTGCCCAGCTCGGGCAAGGTGCTTACTGGTGGTGTTGACGCCAATGCATTGCAGCGCCCGAAGCGCTTCTTCGGTGCAGCTCGAAATATCGAAGAGGGCGGGTCGCTTACCATTATCGCCACGGCACTGATCGATACAGGGTCGCGGATGGACGAGGTGATCTTTGAAGAGTTCAAAGGGACCGGCAACAGCGAAATCGTGCTTGATCGCAAGGTCGCCGACAAACGCGTCTTCCCAGCGATGGACATCCTGAAGTCAGGCACTCGCAAGGAAGAGCTTCTGGTGGATGCGAAGGACCTGCAGAAAACCTATCTGCTGCGTCGCATTCTGAACCCCATGGGAACAACCGATGCCATCGAGTTCCTGATCTCGAAACTCAAGCAAACCAAGACGAACGGCGAATTCTTCGAATCCATGAACGCCTGACGCCGCGGAGGATGAGGTGGAAACGATCTTTGCCGAGGCAACACCCCCCGGTCGTGGGGGTGTAACCGTTGTCCGCTTGAGCGGACCGATGGCGCGCGAGGCGTTGGAATCGCTCGCCGGTTCGCTCTCTACTCCCAGACGCTCATATCTTCGTTCACTTCGGGATGGCCAGGACCTGATAGATCAGGCGCTCGTCATTTGGTTTGAGCAGGGGCAGAGCTTTACGGGGGAGGAAGTAGCCGAACTTCATCTGCATGGGGCACCGGTCATCGCAAACAGACTAGCCCAGGCGCTTCTCGTCCGAGGGCTTCGCAGAGCGGAGGCTGGCGAATTCACCCGGCGGGCCTTTCTCAATGGCCGTATCGATCTGGCTGAAGCTGAAGGGCTGGCCGACCTTCTTTCATCCGAAACAGAAGCCCAACGTAAACTGGCCATGCGGACGGCCGACGGTGAACTTGGCCGGAAGGTAGAGGCATTGCGTGCCAATCTCGTCCGTGCGGGCGCCTTGGTCGAAGCCTCTATTGACTTTGCCGATGAAGAAGTGCCCGAGGATGTTCCGCTTGAGGTATTCAATCTTCTCGATCTTGTCCGATCGGAAGTGGAAGCCATGCTCAGAACCTATCCGGCAACGGAAAGATTGCGACAAGGTTATGAAGTCGCGATCATTGGCCCTCCAAACGCCGGAAAGTCCACACTTCTCAACAAAATCGGACAACGAGAGATTGCCCTCGTTTCCGATATAGCAGGGACAACGAGAGATATTCTTGAGCTCCGAGCTGATCTGCGCGGGTTGCCGGTGGTTTTCCTCGATACTGCCGGGTTGCGTGACAGTGCCGACCCGATCGAAACAATGGGCGTGCAAAGAGCCATGGACAGGGCGAGAAACGCTGATCTCCGCATCCATCTTTCGGATCAAGGTGTGCGGATGGAACCGTTTTTTGACGGTGATCTGATTGTCCGATCCAAATCCGATCTTGGAACGGGCGACGGCCTGGCAATTTCGGCGCTTACAGGATCAGGCATCGAGGCACTGCTTGACCAAGTCTACGACAAACTGAGGGTTAGGGCAGCAAATTCAGGTCTTGTTGCCCATCGTCGACAAGCGGAAGCCTTGGAACGCGCACGATCTGCTCTAGATATAGATTCTTCGCTATCCCCTGAATTTCTGGCTGAAGCGATCAGACAGGCGGCGCAGGAACTGGCCACAATGGTCGGGCGGGTAGGGGCAGAAGATTATCTGGACGAGATTTTTTCCTCGTTCTGCATCGGGAAGTAGGTGTTTCACGTGAAACAGTATGATGTGATTGTTGTTGGAGGTGGCCACGCGGGGGTGGAAGCTGCCATGGCTTCGGCGCGAATGGGCGCCGAGACCGCCCTGGTGACGCTTCATGTCGATGACATTGGCACCATGTCCTGCAATCCGGCGATCGGAGGACTTGGAAAAGGGCATCTGGTGAGAGAGGTCGACGCGCTTGATGGCGTGATGGGCAAACTTGCGGATGCAGCTGGCATTCAATTCCGCCTATTGAACCGTAGAAAGGGCCCTGCAGTCCAAGGTCCGAGGGCTCAAGCTGATCGATCGCTTTATCGCGAAGCGGCTAAACTGGCGGTATCGGGACAGGATCTCTTGTCTGTGGTTATCGGCGAAGTGTCCGAAGTCGTGACGTCAGGAAAGGAGATTTGCGGCCTGCGTCTCCAAGACGGCACCGAACTACAGTCGAAGCAGGTTATTCTTACCACTGGCACATTCCTTAACGGATTGATCCATATCGGAGAGGAAACCCGTCGCGCCGGGCGTTGGAACGGGGCGGCCTCTCTCAGTCTTGCAGACTCGCTAAGACCGTTCAACCTCCCCCTCGGGCGGCTGAAAACGGGCACCCCTCCGCGCATTCTGGGCAACAGCATCGACTGGGAGCGCTTGGAGAAACAGCCGGGCGATGAGGAGCCGGTCCTTTTTTCCTATTTGAACCGCAGCGTTGTCGCGCCCCAAATCTGTTGCGCGATTACACATACGAATGAACGCACTCACAAGGTGATCCGGGATAATCTGGCACGATCTGCCATGTATGGCGGAAGGATTGACGGTGTTGGGCCGCGCTATTGTCCTTCGATCGAAGACAAAATTGTTCGTTTTTCGGATAAGGCCAGTCACCAGATCTTCCTCGAACCTGAGGGCATCGATTCGGAACTGGTTTATCCCAATGGGATCTCGACTTCGCTCCCCCTCGAGGTGCAGATCGAATACGTCCGATCGATAAAGGGCCTGGAGGTCGCGGAGATCGCGCAGCCAGGCTATGCGGTTGAATATGATTATGTCGATCCACGCGCATTGACCGCATCGCTTGAACTGAAAAGTGTGTCTGGATTGTTCTTGGCCGGGCAGATCAATGGGACGACTGGTTATGAGGAAGCAGCCGCACAAGGTATGGTTGCCGGATTAAACGCTGCTTTGAGATCTCAAGGCAGAGCCCTCCATCATTTTACTCGCTCGGGCAGTTATATTGGCGTGATGATCGATGATCTGATCACACGTGGTGTCAGCGAGCCCTACCGTATGTTCACATCGAGGGCCGAATTCCGCCTTTCGCTGCGTGCGGACAACGCCGATCAGCGATTGACGCCCTTGGGCATCGAGTTAGGCGTCGTCAAGGATGAGCGCCGGAATCATTTCGAAGAGAAGGTAAGGCGATACAACCATGCGCGAAAACGCGCAGAGGAGGTTAGCTTCACACCTTCTAGCTTGAGCCAGCTTGGAATTCCTGTCCGCCAGGATGGGAATCGACGCAGTATATTTGCGCTTCTTGGTCAACAGGATGTCGATCGCGAGCTCGTCATTGCGCTGGATCCCGACTTTATGGCGACGGATAGTGATACAATTCGGCAAATCGCGATCGACGCGCTCTACCATCAGTATACGGAGAGACAAGGGAAGGATGCGGAACTTCTGCAGAAGGAGGAATCCGTCTTGATTCCGAACGGTTTCGATTATGATTCGCTTTCCGGGCTTTCGAACGAGTTGAAGGCGAAGCTGAAGTTGCACAGTCCATCGACCCTCGCAGCAGCATCTGCAATCGAGGGGATGACACCTGCGGCATTAACGCTGCTTCTCGCGGTAATCCGAACAGCTAGCCGGCGAAGTGTGTCATGACTGTTTCACGTGAAACAGAGCGTCTAAACCAGTATGCTGGGCTCATGAGAAAGTGGAACAAGGCGATTAACTTGGTAGCCCCATCCACACTGGACGCCTTAGAGGAACGCCATATTTCTGATAGTAGAAAATTGGCAGAGCTATCAAAAGCAACCGTGGGCGACTGGGTTGACCTGGGAAGCGGCGGTGGCCTTCCCGGCCTTGTCTTGGCAATCAACCAGCCCGATAGAAACATTTCCCTAGTCGAGAGTGACAAGCGAAAGTGCAGTTTCCTTCGAAATGTCTGCCGCGAAGTCGGGCTGATGAATGTAGCAATCCTCAATGAACGCATTGAGATGGTAGAGCCGTTAAGCGCTCAAAATATTAGTGCGAGAGCGCTTGCCCCTCTGCCTCTGCTGTTGTCTTATGTCGACAGGCACCTCGCCTCCGGGGGACGCGCTTGGCTCATGAAGGGCAGGAATTGGCGGAACGAAGTCGATGAGGCGCGCAAAGATTGGAGTTTCAATCTGACCGCCCATCGAAGTGCTACCGATCCAGATTCTGCGATTTTGGAAATGACGGATATTCGGCATGCCTGAAACTCGAATAATTGCTGTCGCAAACCAGAAAGGTGGGGTTGGAAAAACCACCACGGCCATCAACCTGGCCGCCGCATTGGCTGAGGCCGGGCGCAAGGTCGCGATCATAGATCTTGACCCGCAGGGCAATGCGTCCACTGGACTTGGGGTAGGTGTCGAGGACCGATCTTTGACGTCCTACGATCTACTTGCAGAGGAAGAGCAGCTCGAGGACTGCCTTGTTCCGACGCAGATCGAAAACCTGTCATTGGTCCCTGCGAGTCGCGATCTCGCCTCGGTAGACCTGGACGTGGCGCAGCGCACCGGACGGGCACAATTGCTGCGAAGGAAGCTGAACCGAGATTCGTCTTTCGATTTTGTCCTTATCGATTGCCCACCTGCATTGGGCATCCTGACGGTCAATGCGATGGTTGCTTCTGATAGCGTTCTTGTCCCTCTCCAGGCAGAATTCTATGCCCTTGAAGGTTTGTCGCAACTTCTGATGACTGTGCGTGAGGTTCGACAGACTGCCAATTCGGATCTGCGCATTGAAGGGGTTCTCCTGACGATGTCGGATAATCGAAACAATCTTTCGCAGCAGGTCGAGGCTGATGCGCGGAACACGTTGTCCGGCTTGGTCTACCAAACGGTAATTCCGCGCAATGTTCGGCTTTCAGAGGCGCCCTCCCACGCGCTGCCTGTCTTGCATTACGATACGAACTCCAAGGGCAGCTTGGCCTATCGCGAACTTGCGCAGGAGTTTCTTGCCAGACAACTGATTAACGCCTGAGGAGAATATTCATGTCTGACAACAAGCTTGAAAAAAGGGGGTTGGGACGCGGTTTGTCAGCACTTATGGCGGATGTCGATCTTATTCCAAATGACCGGCCTGCGCCACGCCAGGTCATGCCGGTTGAGCAGATCACGCCGAATCCCGATCAGCCGCGTCGCAGCTTTGCGCCGGAAGCCTTGCAGGAACTTGCAGATTCGCTCAAGGGAAGGGGAATGTTGCAGCCCCTGATCGTGCGGCCTCACCCGAGCGACCGCGGCCTTTACCAGATCGTGGCAGGTGAGCGGCGGTGGCGCGCTGCCCAGATCGCGCAGTTGCACGAAGTTCCGGTAATCGTGAGAGACTTGACAGATACCGAAGTTCTTGAAGTCGCGATCGTCGAGAATATTCAGCGAGCCGACTTGAATGCGATCGAAGAAGCTGCCTCGTACCGGCAACTCATGGATCGCTTTGGCCATACCCAGGAAAAAGTGGCGGAGGCTCTGAACAAAAGCAGAAGCCATATCGCGAACCTTCTTCGCCTTCTCAATCTGCCCGAACAGGTTCAGGCGTGGCTGAAGGAAGGTAAGCTCACCGCAGGTCACGCACGCGCGTTGATTACTGCCCCCAACGCTGTCGAACTTGCCCGGAAGGTGATCGAGAAGAACCTGTCTGTGCGCGATACCGAAGAGCTTGTCCGGCGCCAGGCCGAAGGTGCGCGGCAGAAGTCGCGCTCAAAGGCCGAAAAGGATGCCGATACGCGCGCCCTGGAGGGCGATCTGACCGCGCATCTCAAGATGAAGGTCGTCATCAACCATTCAGGGCCGAATGGAGGGAACCTTGTCATCAATTACAAGGATCTTGACCAGCTCGATCGGCTATGCCAAATCCTGGCCTCCGAATAAATCATAGATATTGTGTCGTCAAAAAAAAGTATCAACTATATGTTGATAAAAACCCCCGGATTATCCGGGGGTTTCTCGTAACGCCATCTTGCTTACATCCCAGGGGGTTCAGCTTGCCGGGGTCGAACTGACACCCACTTTCGCTGGCCGCAGCAAGCGATCGTGCAGCATGAAGCCGTTGCCCATGACCTGAATGATATTTCCGGAAATGGTTCCCGGGACGGGGGCCTCGAACATCGCTTCATGGTGCTGCGGGTCGAACTTCTCTCCGATCTCGGGAATGATGACGTTGATCCCGTGCTTGGCGAAGACATTGTTCAATTCGCGAAGCGTCAACTCGACGCCTTCGATCAGTGCTCCGGCTGCAGCCTTCTGTTCTTCATTTGCAGCTTCCAGCGCACGCGTCAGCGCGTCGTGGACGGGCAGCAAATCTCTTGCCAGGCGCGAGCCGCCGTATTGCTCGGCCTCACGACGCTCCTTGTCCGCCCGCTTCCGCGCATTTTCAGCGTCAGCCAGGGCGCGCATGAACTTGTCGCGGAACTCGTCACGCTCGGCGATCAGCGCTTCGATCTCCGAATCCCCAGCGGCTTCCTCGGCCAGCGGATCGACAAGATCCTCGTCATCGAGGGGATTTCCGTTCGGGTAGTCGTTCGTCATGTCCTTATCCTTTCCGGCCGGAGATCATCCGTCCGACGAGCTGCGCAGTGTAGTCGACGATTGGCACGATCCGGCCGTAATTCAGTCTCGTGGGACCGATTACCCCGACCGCGCCAACAATTCTTCGGTCGGCATTCATATAGGGTGAAACCACCAGAGATGAACCGGAAAGTGAAAAAAGCTTGTTCTCCGAGCCGATGAAAATGCGCACACCTTCGCCATGCTCCGCGAGTTCCAGGAATTCGGCAATGTCGCGCTTGCGTTCCAGGTCGTCAAAAAGCGTACGAATCCGGTCAAGATCGGCTTCTTCCTGTGCAAGAAGGTTTGCGCGGCCACGCACGATCAACCGTGGGTCCGTGCTGTCCCCATCCCACATTGCCAGTCCGGCCGAAATCAATTCTGCCGCGATCTGGTCAAGTTGCTGGCGACCGGACTCGATGTCTTTCGAAATGCCCTGCCGCAGATCTGCAAGTGTGCGGTCTTCTGCTACGGCATTGAGAAAGTTCGCGGCCTCGCGCATGGAACTCGCCGTGTGGCCCTTGGGCGGCGAGAAAACACGGTTTTCGACCCGTCCGTCGGCAAAAACCAGCACCACCAGGGCGCGGTCGGGGGCGAGGCTAACGAATTCGATATGTCGTAAGGGCGCTTCCTGTTTCGGCATGAGCACCAGTGAGGCTCCATGCGTCAGGGTCGAAAGTGCCATGCTCACACGATCCAGCATTATGCCCGTATCGCCGCTTTCGTCCCCCAGTGTCTCTTCGATCATCTCGCGATCGGTCGGGGAAACGGGGCCGGCCTCCATAAGGCCATCCACGAAAAGCCTCAGGCCCAGATGGGTGGGCATGCGCCCGGCCGACACATGAGGATGATCGAGCAGTCCGAGATGTTCCAGATCCTGCATGACATTGCGGATCGTCGCCGCGCTCACCTTTTCGGTCATGTCACGGGTAAGGGTACGGGATCCGACGGGCTCTCCGGTCGCCAGATAGGCTTCTACCACGCGACGAAAAACCTCGCGTGAACGGTCGTTCAGATCTGTAAGCAATGTGGTATCAGGCATGGTCTGTTGGGCTTGATCGTTCACGGGTTGCGGTCTGGGGCAGGCGACCTGTATTTGAACAGCAAAACCCCCGAAAGGAATGACTGATGCGACCCTCTGGCCGGAATTTAAGTGATATGCGTCCGATTTCAATCGAAACGGGTGTGATGCGCCACGCTGAGGGCTCTTGCCTGATTTCCTGCGGCGATACGCGCGTGCTTTGTTCGGCCACCATCGAGGAGAAGGCTCCGCCTTTCCTGAAGGGTTCGGGGCAGGGCTGGGTCACGGCGGAATATGGCATGCTGCCGCGTGCGACGAATTCCCGCAACCGCCGTGAGGCTGCATCAGGCAAGCAGTCCGGTCGCACGCAGGAAATCCAACGCCTGATCGGGCGCGCGCTACGTGCCGGCGTCGATCGCCGTGCGCTTGGCGAGCGTCAGATCGTCATCGACTGTGATGTCATCCAGGCGGATGGCGGGACGCGTTGTGCCTCCATTACCGGCGGATGGGTCGCGCTGCGACTGGCCGTCAACAAGCTGCTCAAGGCGGGTCTTCTGACCACCGATCCGATCATGGACCATGTCGCCGCCGTTTCCTGCGGGATTTATGCCGGTCAGCCCGTGCTGGATCTTGATTACGCTGAGGACAGCGAGGCCGGCACAGACGGCAATTTCATCATGACCGGCGCGGGCCGACTGATCGAAATTCAGATGTCCGCCGAAGGTGCGACTTTCTCCCGCCCGGAAATGAACCAGCTTCTTGATTTGGCCGAATCCGGGATCGCCGAACTGGTCCGGGCGCAGAACGAGGCGCTCGTATGAGAAAGCTGACCGAGCGGAAGCTTCTTCTTGCCACGCATAATGCAGGGAAACTCGAGGAAATCCGCGCCATGATGGCACCACATGGCATCGAGGTCACTTCGGCGGGCGAAATGGGCCTTGCGGAGCCGGCCGAGACCGAAAGCAGCTTCATTGGCAATGCCCGGATCAAGGCGCGTGCCGCTGTCGAGGCAACAGGTCTTCCCGTCCTGGCCGATGACAGCGGAATTACCGTCGATGGTCTTGATGGCGCGCCGGGGGTCTATACGGCAGATTGGGCGGAAACACCGAATGGACGCGATTTCCTTCAGGCCATGACCCGGACATGGAGAGAACTGGACGACCTCAACGTTCCCGAGCCGCGAACGGCACAGTTCCGCGCGACCCTGATCCTCATGTGGCCGGACGGGCATGAAGAGATCTTTGAAGGGATCGCGCCGGGTAGGCTTGTCTGGCCACCGCGGGGTGAACAAGGCCACGGCTACGACCCGATCTTCGTTCCGAATGGCCATGATATGACCTTCGCGGAAATGGCACCCGAGGAAAAGAACCGGATCAGCCATCGCGCCGATGCCTTCCGCAAGCTGGAGGCGTCCCTTGCGTAGAATCTCCAGCGGCTCGCCCTTCGAGACGGCACTAGGCTATAGCCGGGCCGTCGTGAAGGGACCTTGGTGCTTCGTGTCCGGGACGACCGGTTACGACTACGCAGCGATGCAGATGCCTGAAAGCCCTGCCGAGCAGGCGCGCAATGCCTTCGCGACGATCTTTGCAGTGCTTGATGAGGCGGGCTTTTCCGCTGCCGATATCGTGCGCGTGCAATACACCATCGCCGACGCAGCTCTGCTGGACGAGATTGCTCCGGTTCTCGGTGACGCGATGAAGGATGCGTTACCTGCCGCCACGATGGTTGTCGCGGGACTAATCAGACCCGAAATGAAGATCGAGATTGAAGTGACCGCGTTTCGGGAATGACCGCCAGCACCCCAGCCCTTGATAACAGCCAGCTTGCCGATGATTGGCGGGCCGGCGGATTCGCACTTTACGTCCATTGGCCGTTCTGCGCAGCGAAATGCCCCTATTGTGACTTCAACAGCCATGTCACCTCAGGGATCGATCAAGCGCGCTGGCTCGACGCTTATCGCGCCGAGATTGCACGGCTGGGCACTGACGCTCCGGGGAGGGTGCTCAACAGCATCTTCTTCGGCGGTGGAACGCCAAGCCTCATGGCACCCGAAACCGTAAACGGCGTCATCGAGGCTGCGCGGGCGCAATGGGCCTTCGCCAATGACATCGAAATCACCCTCGAGGCAAATCCCACGAGCGTCGAGATGGGCCGCTTCAGGGCCTATGCCGATGGAGGGGTGAACCGTGTGTCGATGGGGGTTCAGGCGCTGAACGATGCCGATCTTCGCCGCCTTGGTCGGATGCATTCCGTTGCCGAGGCGCGGGCGGCTTTCGATATCGCTCGGGACTGTTTCTCGCGGGTCAGCTTTGATCTGATCTATGCCCGGCAGGATCAGGACCGCGCCCATTGGCGGCGCGAACTGAACGAGGCGCTTTCGATGGCGGTGGATCATCTCTCGGCCTACCAGCTTACGATCGAGCCCGGCACCGCCTTCGGAGCCCGTCACGCCAAAGGGGGCCTCAAAGGGTTGCCGGACGACGATCTATCGGCGGACATGTATCAGGACACGCAAGAAATCTGCGCCGCTGCCGGCATGCCCACATACGAGATATCGAACCATGCCCGGCCCGGCGCGGAAAGCCTGCACAATCTGGTCTACTGGCGTCAGGGCGATTGGGCGGCCGTAGGGCCCGGAGCGCATGGACGGCTGACCTTGACGGATGGTCGATGGGCGACCGAGGCCCATCGCGCCCCTGGCGCATGGCTTGAGGCCGTAGAGAATGGCGGAAATGGTGACAGTCAGCGCGAGTTGCTGAGCCTTTCCGATCGCGCCGTGGAATATCTGCTGATGTCACTGCGCCTGACCGAAGGCATGGAAGTTTCGCGATACCTGTCACATGGCGCGAAACTCTCCGAGGCCCGTCTCGCGGATCTGACGGCGCTTGGCCTTGTGGTCAGGCGTGACGATCGCCTTGCGGCAACCGAGGCAGGGCGGCCAGTTCTGAATGGAATTCTGCGGGAGCTTGCGGAATAGCATGCGATATCTATGGCTTGCCTTCGGCTGGCTCGCTCTGACCGTCGGGTTGATCGGCATTCTCCTTCCGGTCATGCCCACGGTTCCCTTTCTGCTTGTCGCAGTCTGGGCCTTTGCCCGATCCTCTCCGCGGATCGGCGCGCGGATCATGCGTCACCCCAGATTTGGTCCTCCGATCCGGGCATGGAGAAAGCGCGGCGTTGTCGGGCGGAACGCGAAGATCTGGGCAACAACTGCCATGACCTGCGGCGTAGCCTGGTCGCTCTGGCTTGGGCTTGATCCGAAAATTGTGGCCGTTCAGGCCCTGACATGCAGTGCAATCGCAGTTTGGCTTGTCACGCGACCGGAACGCTGATCGCAAAGATTACAACCTTTTGCCCACTTGCCTGCGAGGCGATGGGGCGCAAACTTTGCGCACTGGAATCTGGAAGTCCCGGCGTCTATCGGGAAGGAGGGACCATGAGCGACAGTTCCCGGGTAAATATCCATTTCGGGTTTCCGGGGATGAGATCCATTGCAAATGCTCGACAAGCCCGGTGCATGTCCCCAACCAGTCAAGAATCTCTGCGGCCTTGCCAAATTCCGGGATCCGGTAGGCGAGATCGGATCGCAGATTGAAATTGACAAATCCGGGATCGTTTCTGGCAGGTTGGTCGGTATATGGGCTCGGCTCAGCGAATTCGGGGTTCAATCTCATGATGCACATTCGCCATCCCTGATAGAGGCCATGGCGACGCATATTGCCAAGGAAACTGGCGCAGGACCGTCTTGACGATTCTCTTTTTGACCGCGAGCAGGGGGTCGGTCGTGCCGGCCCCCGAAGCAATGAAACGCTTTTGGACGGAACTGCCCAAGACAAGACATTCAGCAGGCCAACTGGCCGACACGGAAGGAGAATACCGATGAGAACAAGAGCAGCCGTCGCATTGGAGGCCGGCAAGCCGCTGGAAGTCATGGAGGTCAACCTCGAAGGTCCCAAGGCCGGCGAGGTCATGGTCGAGATCAAGGCGACCGGCATCTGCCACACCGACGAATTCACCCGCTCGGGCGCCGATCCCGAAGGGATCTTTCCGGCGATTCTGGGCCATGAGGGCGCGGGCGTCGTGGTCGAGGTCGGCCCGGGTGTAACAAGCGTAAAACCGGGCGACCATGTCATTCCGCTTTACACCCCCGAATGCCGCCAATGCGCGTCGTGCCTCTCGGGCAAGACCAACCTCTGCACCGCGATCCGCGCAACGCAGGGGCAGGGGCTGATGCCCGATGGCACCTCGCGCTTCTCCATGCTCGACGGCACGCCGATCCACCATTACATGGGCTGCTCGACCTTCTCGAATTACACGGTTCTGCCGGAAATCGCCGTGGCGAAAGTCCGCGAAGACGCGCCTTTCGACAAGATCTGCTATATCGGCTGCGGCGTCACCACCGGCATCGGCGCCGTGATCAACACCGCCAAGGTCGAGATCGGCGCCAAGGCCGTGGTCTTCGGCCTCGGCGGCATCGGGTTGAACGTGATCCAGGGCCTGCGCCTGGCCGGCGCTGACATGATCATCGGGGTCGATCTGAATGATGAAAAGAAAGGCATGGCCGAACATTTCGGCATGACCCATTTCATCAACCCCAAGAACGTCGAAAACGTCGTGCAGGAAATCGTCAACATGACGAAGACCCCGTTCGACCAGATCGGCGGCGCCGATTACAGCTTCGACGCAACGGGCAGCACCAAGGTCATGCGCGATGCACTGGAATGCACCCATCGAGGCTGGGGCCAGTCGGTCATCATCGGCGTGGCAGCTGCAGGTGCGGAAATCAGCACCCGGCCGTTCCAGCTGGTCACCGGCCGGGTCTGGAAGGGCACGGCCTTTGGCGGCGCGCGCGGCCGGACCGATGTGCCCAAGATCGTCGACTGGTACATGGACGGCAAGATCGAAATCGACCCGATGATCACCCACACCATGCCGCTTGACGACATCAACAAGGGCTTCGACCTGATGCATTCGGGTGAGTCCATTCGCTCGGTCGTCCTTTACTGATCGGTAAGGGCTGCTTAGTTAAAAGGACGGCGGGGCCGCTGGTCCCGCCGTCGCCATGAGAAAAGAAGGAGCAGGCCGATGCGTCACCAGTGGCTGGACAATGACGACGACGACGATGATGACGACGATCGCCCGCAGAAAGGCGACAAGGACGAAGGCCTGGGCCTGCCCGAAGGCGACAAGATCGGAAAGCTCTATTTCAAGTCTCGGACGGTCATCGTTGCCGGGCCGATCAATGACAAGCTGGCCCAGCGTACGGTGGCACATCTTCTGGCCTTGGCCGAGGACAGCGACAAGCCGATCAACATGCTGATTTCCTCGCCCGGTGGGCATGTCGAATCGGGGGACATGATCCATGACGTGATCAAGTTCATCCGGCCGACCGTGCGCACCATCGGTTCGGGCTGGGTGGCTTCGGCCGGCGCGTTGATCTTCGTCGCGGCGAAGAAGGAAAACCGCTTCTGCCTGCCGAACACCCGTTTCCTGATCCACCAGCCCTCGGGCGGAATCGGTGGGACTTCGTCGGACATGATGATCCAGGCCGAGCAGGTGCGCCTGATGCGTGACCGCCTGAACCAGATCTTTGCCGATGCGACCGGCCAGCCGATCGAGAAGATCGAGCAGGACACCCAGCGCGACTTCTGGCTGAACACGCAGGAAGCACTGGATTACGGCCTGCTGGGCAAGGTAATCCGTTCGGCAGACGAACTGAAATGACCACAGGCGGGACAGAGATCTTCATCCGTCCCGCCACGCCAGATGACCGGGACGCGATCTGGACGATCCTGGAGCCGGTCTATCGGGCGGGTGAAACCTATTGTATTCCGACCGACATCACGCGGGACGATGCTCTGGCGGACTGGTTTGCCGCGCCTTTCACGGCATTCGTCGCTGAACTGGATGGCAAGGTGCTTGGGACCAGTCATGTCGGCCGGAATCGTCCCGGTCCGGCCAGTCATGTCGCCAATGCAAGCTTTGCGACCCATGCCGAGGCAAGGGGGCGTGGCATTGCAAGGGCTCTTGTTATCCACGCCAAGGATTGGGCGCGTCAGCAGGGGTTCAGGGCGATGCAGTTCAACTTTGTCGTCTCTACGAATGCAGACGCTGTCCATTCCTGGCAAAAGGCAGGTTTCAGCATCGTCGGACGGCTGCCGGGCGCGTTCCTGCATCCGCAGCAGGGATATGTCGACGCATTGGTGATGTTCAACGACCTGACTGCAGCGTGATCTTCGGTCAGTCCATTTCCCGACCCCAAGCGTGGCCGAACTGAATGTAGAAGATCGAATCTTCTGGTCCCATGGCCAGGTCCAAGCCGACATCCAGGCCGATCTGGCGCGCAAGACGGTAGCGAACACCTGCGCCATAGGTCCAGATATCGTCTTCGGCTTCGTAAAGACGCGAATCCGTCACGCGCGTCTCGCCATAGCCTCCGAAGGCGACGGCAGCCCAGCGATCGGTGATCTGTTTTCTCAGCTGGATCTCGGTGGAATAGGCGGCGTCGCCTGCGTAACGCCCCGATTGCACGCCGCGCAGGTCGACCGAGGGCGAAGTGAAGAATGGATTGTCGCCGGAGGTCCATTTGTACTTGCTGAGTACGCCAAAGCTCCATTCGTCGCCGAATTCTGTGAAGCTGGCGACGGCGAACTGGCCGATCCCGAAATCGGCGTCACTGCCGAAAGCATCGTCGTAAAGGTCGTATTTGAAGACCGCGTTGATGCCATTCGTTGGTGAGATCGGGTTGTTGCGGGTGTCGTAATGAAGTGATGCCCCAAGAGCCACATATTGCTTGGAATCGAAAAGGTCGTTGATCACGTCGCGCACGCGTGAGGCAATCGGTCCCAACTCGGCATCCGCGCCCAGAGACAGGTCCGTCCGTCGATAGACCAGCCTTGGCCCGGCCCAGAAGTCGGAATCCCCCAGCCGCATTCTCGCACTCGCAAATGTGGCAAGGTTCTTGTTCGAATAATCGATCGACTGATCTAGGCCAAAGGGAAAGATCGGAACGGTCATGTTGGCCTTGCCCAGCCCCATCTTGTAACGGACATCCCCTTCCCTGAGATTGCCGCTGCGCATGATGCCACCTGCGGTCGAGCCGTTGCCGGTGCGTGCAAGCCCGATCATGGTTCTGGGCGGTTGGTCGCCTGGACCCTGGGGCGTCCCGACAAACTGGCCAATGACGCCGAAGCCGCCGTCGACCGCGGGCTCCGTAATGATGACGGGTACCGGCACGAACCCGCCGCGGGCCAGAAACGCCGATGCGTCGATGTAATTGTCTTCCGGATCGACAAAGATCGAGAAATCGAACGCCTTTGCCGGCGCTGCGAATGTCAGTTCGGAAATGAGCGCAATGGAAGCGATGGTGAAGCAGGCAAGTCCCCGGACGATGGACATGACATGATCCCCTCAATGTAAACTGCGCGACGATAACACGATTCGGACGCTGCCATCGGCCTGCTGGTCATTTCCCTTTCGCGTGACATCGGTGCCACGGTCACGCGGAAGGCGCGGCGCCACCGGAAATTTGGTGCAGAGATGCGGATTTCAGGTTGCCCGTTCCCGGGCCATGAATTGGATTGGGCGCGCAAGGATTCCCCGGAAAGGAAAATCGGATGAACTTCGAGACGATCTCAGAAAATCGCAGTTTTGGAGGTACGCAGGGCGTCTATCGCCACAAGTCCGAGGCTACGGGAACGGACATGACCTTTGCAGTCTATCTTCCTCCTGCCGCGCGATACGGCAAGGTTCCCGTGCTTTGGTATCTCTCGGGGCTGACCTGCACACATGAGAACGCCATGACCAAGGCGGGCGCCCAGGAATGGGCATCTGAATATGGCATTGCGCTGATCTTTCCCGATACCAGCCCGCGTGGTGAGGGCGTTGCCAATGACGAAGCCTATGATCTTGGGCAGGGCGCCGGTTTCTATGTCGATGCGACGCAGGAGCCGTGGGCCCCGCATTTCAAGATGTGGCACTATGTGACCCATGAGCTTCCTGAACTGGTGTTCACGAACTTTCCCCTTGATCGCGATGCACAGGGCATCACCGGGCATTCGATGGGCGGCCATGGCGCACTGACGATCGCCATGACATTGCCCGAGCGTTACAAGTCGGTTTCCGCCTTTTCTCCCATCGCCCATCCCAGTGAATCGGATTGGGGTCGCAAGCAGCTCACTGCCTATCTCGGGAATGACAAGTCCGCTTGGGCCAAGCATGATGCGACGCTCTTGATGCGCGACAAGGGCTATCCGGGCGAAATCCTGATCGATCAGGGTGCGGCCGATCAGTTCCTGGAACTGCTGAAACCCGAGGCCCTGGCCCATGCCATGGCGGAACGTCGACAACCCGGCGAGTTCCGCATGCAGCAGGGCTATGACCACAGCTATTTCTTCGTCCAGACATTCATGGCCGAGCATGTTCGCTGGCACGCGGAACGCCTGGGCTGACAATCTGTCTTGCGCGAGGTTCCTCCCACCGACGGGGGTGGGGGGATATCCCGTGAAATCTGCCAAGTTTCCCTAAGACTTTGGTGCTACGGACCCGCCGCGTTCGTTGACGGATGGGTGTGACAGTACAAACACTTGTTGAGGATGGCCAACCCGCGAAGAGGAGTCGCGCTGGCCAGCAAGCGGAGGGAAATTAATGAAAAGACTGATGAAGGGCGCCACTTTGGCGCTGCTGTTGTCCGGCTCTTCTGCGCTGGCCAACGACAGTGTGATGGCCGAGATCGCCAAGCCGGAACAGTGGGCGATCCAGACCGGCGACTATGCCAATACCCGCTATTCGACGCTCGACAAGATCAACAAGGACAACGTCAAGGACCTGCGGGTGGCCTGGACGTTCTCGACCGGCGTTCTGCGCGGCCATGAAGGTTCGCCGCTGGTCATCGGGGATGTGATGTATGTCCATACACCTTTCCCCAACAACATCTTCGCACTTGACCTCAACGACAATGGAAAGATCCTGTGGCGTTACGAACCACAGCAGGATCCGAATGTCATTGCCGTCATGTGCTGCGATACGGTCAGCCGTGGCCCTGCCTATGCCGACGGGATGATCCTGTTCCATCAGGCCGATACGACACTGATTGCGCTGGATGCCAAGACCGGCGAGCTCAAATGGTCGGTCCAGACCGGCGATCCCGCGATCGGGGAAACCAACACCGCGACCGTGCTTCCGGTCAAGGACAAGGTCATCGTTGGTGTTTCGGGCGGTGAATATGGCGTCCGTGGCCGCGTGACTGCATATAGCCTGGCCGATGGGTCCGAGGTCTGGAAAGCCTATTCGACCGGCCCAGACGAGGAAATGCTGGTCGACCCCGAAGCGACGATGCATTTGGGCAAGCCAATCGGCAAGGACAGCTCGCTGAGCACCTGGGAAGGCGATCAGTGGAAGATCGGTGGCGGCACCACCTGGGGCTGGTACTCATATGATCCGGAACTCAACCTGGTCTATTACGGCACCGGCAACCCATCGACCTGGAACCCTGCGCAGCGGCCGGGCGACAACAAATGGTCGATGACCATCATGGCCCGCGATGCCGATACCGGCATGGCCAAGTGGTTCTACCAGATGACGCCGCATGACGAATGGGACTTCGACGGGGTCAACGAGATGATCCTGACGAACCAGACCATCGATGGGACCGAGCGCAAGCTGCTGACCCATTTCGACCGCAACGGCCTTGGCTATACGCTGGATCGTGAAACCGGCGAGCTGCTCGTGGCCGAGAAATACGACCCGTCGGTGAACTGGACCACCGGCGTAGACATGGACGCCAATTCGGAAACCTATGGCCGTCCGGCCGTGGTTGCTGAATATTCGACCGAACAGAACGGCGAAGACACCAACTCGACCGGCATCTGCCCGGCCGCGCTTGGCTCCAAGGACCAGCAGCCTGCCTCCTTCTCGCCCAAGACGAACCTGTTCTACGTCCCGACGAACCATGTCTGCATGGATTACGAGCCGTTCCGCGTGGCCTATACTGCGGGGCAGCCCTATGTCGGTGCGACACTCTCGATGTATCCCGCGCCGGACAGCCATGGCGGCATGGGGAACTTCATCGCCTGGGACAATACAAAGGGTGAGATCAAGTGGTCTCTGCCCGAGCAGTTCTCGGTCTGGTCAGGTGCTCTGGCGACCGCGGGCGACATCGTCTTCTACGGGACGCTGGAAGGCTATCTGAAAGCCGTGAATGCCGAAACCGGCGAAGAACTCTACAAGTTCAAGACGCCTTCGGGCATCATTGGCAATGTCATGACCTATGAGCATGGTGGCAAACAGTATGTCGGCATCCTGTCAGGTGTCGGCGGCTGGGCGGGCATCGGTCTTGCGGCTGGTCTGACCAATCCCAATGAAGGCCTGGGTGCCGTGGGCGGATATGCGTCGCTGTCGCAATATACCGAACTCGGTGGACAGTTGACGGTGTTCGAACTGCCCGGCTGACATCATACTTTGGTGCCGGATCACAAACTGTGACTCGAATTGGGCCGCTCCAGGGGTAACTTGGGGCGGCCCGGTCATTTTGTGCGGGTTAGGGAGGAAGCATTGATGACGGACAGGACGACCGCCAGGCTGTTGGCGATCTGCATCGCGTGCGTTGGGGGCGTTACGGCCCAAACGACTGTTGCACAGGAAAGCACGACAACTACGCCAGTCGCCAATACCGAAGCGGTATTGCCCAACGGACAGGACATGACGCCCGACTACATGGAGAACGGGCGTTGGTATACGGCCGACGGCATTCCGACTTACAAGATCGCGGAAGACGGCACTTTGGATTACGCAACCTTTTCCGGATACCGGCGCTATTCCGCAGAATGCCACGTCTGCCATGGCCCGGATGGCGAAGGCTCGACCTATGCGCCTGCGCTCAAGAATTCGGTGCTGAACATCGACTATTACGAGTTCCAGGAAGTAGTCGCCTCGGGCAAGCAGGATGTGAACAAGGCAGCCAACCTTGTCATGCCGGCATTCGGCACAAACAAGAATGTCTGGTGCTATATCGATGATATCTATGCCTATCTCATCGCGCGTGGTGTCGGCGAACTGCCGCGCGGTCGCCCCGCGAAAAAGGAAGCCAAGTCGGATGAATTTGCCGCGCAGGAAGATTCCTGCATGAGCGGATGATCAGCCGCCTCGCCATATTGGCCATCGCGGCGCTTGCTGCCCTTGGCGGTCCGGTCTTGGCGCAGGTTGCCGATCTGCGCTCGCATTCCGAATTTCGTGTCTGCGCCGATCCGGCGGCCGTTCCGATGTCCGCGCAGGATGGCTCGGGCTTCGAAAATCGGCTTGCCGAACTTTTCGGCGAAAAGCTTGGGCTTCCTGTGACCTATGCCTGGTTTCCGCAGGGCACGGGTTTCATCCGCAAGACGCTGAGGGCCGGGCTTTGCGACGTCGTGATCGGGTATGCCCAAGGCGATGAGATGGTTCTGAATACGAACCATTACTACACATCGGCCTATGGTATCGTGACCCGCAAGGACAGCCCGCTGGCCGATGTGGATATGCTTGAGGACGCCGCGCTGAAGGGGCAGCCGATAGGCGTCGTGGCAGGAACGCCTCCCGCTACGAACCTGGCACGGGCCGGTCTTGCCAAGGACATGCGCGGCTGGGACCTGTTCGTGGACCGGCGGACCGAGAATCCTGTGGGCGATATGCTGTCCCAGGTCAAGTCCGGCGAATTGGCCGCCGCAGTGCTTTGGGGACCACTTGCAGGCCCTCTGGTCAAGCAGGACCCGGATCTGCAGTTCACGCCGCTCGTGAAGGAGACGACTGGGCCGAAGATGTTCTACCGCATCACGATGGGCGTCCGCTTGGGCGAGGATGCCTGGAAGCGCGAGCTGAACAGCCTCATTCGCCGCAATCAGGACGAGATCGACGCGATCCTGCGTGACGCGGGCGTTCCGATTCTGGACGATTATGGCAAGGCTTTGAAACAATGAGGTTCGGCGCCGTCATTTTCCTGATTTTGACGGCAGGCGGCGCGCTGGCCCAGGTGCCCGAGCCACAGAACTTTCATGGCGAGCCGTATCGTTCCGAAGTGCCCGCTACACTGAGCGGTGCGCGCGTTGTCGACACGGCTGAGGCGATCGAGCTGCATGACAGTGGCGTGCCGTTTGTCGACGTGATGCCGCGCAAGGCAAGGCCCGAGGGTTTGCCGGACGGAACGATCTGGGCCGCCCCTGCCCATATGACGATCACCGGGGCGACATGGCTTTTCGACACGGGATATGAACGGATATCCCCCATCGAAGAGCAGCGGCTTGCCGAAGGGCTCGCCGCAGCCACCAAGGGCGACAAGACTGCACAGTTTGTCATCTTCTGTCGCAGGGATTGCTGGATGAGCTGGAATGCCGGCAAGCGCGCCGTCGATCTGGGCTATACGGGCGTGATCTGGTTCCCTGACGGCAGCGATGGATGGCAGGAAGCGGGGCGCGACCTGGTCATTGCTGACGTCCCGTGAATCTGCCGAAGGCGCGCGGACCATCGGGCAACTCGATTTCGCGCGTGATGGCAAGGCTCGTGGCATCGATCCAGACAAGGGTGTTGGAATCCCAATGCGCCACCACCACGCCCGACCCGTCTGGCAAGGGCGCGATGCCTTCCGGGTAGTCACCGGTTTCGATCGTTCTCATCGGCTCGAGCGATCCTGCATCGAAGACGGTCACCGTCCCGGCATATTGGTCTGTGACGAAACCAAGCCCCTTTGCGAAGGCGATCCCGTAGGGATGACTTCCGGTCGGGATTTGCCCGATCAGCTTGCCCTCGGCCAGATCGATGACGCTGACCGTGTTGCTTTGCACGTCCGCGCTCCAGATCCTGCCGTCATGTATGACGACCGCATAGGGATGCTTGCCGACCGTGACCCGTGCCTTCAGCTTTCCTGACACCGCATCAAAGATCGAGATGCGGTCATCGTCCCGATCGGCGGTCGCCACCAGTTTTCCGTCCGTCGCCACGCCGGCTGGCGCATGGCCAGTTGGCACGGACCAGAGCACATTCAGTTCGGCGTCCAGTTTCATCAGCCGTCCCTGATACCATTCGGTCACGAACAGATAGCCATCAGGCGCGGTCGCGATGCCGAATGCGCCTGTTGGCAGATGCTTGCTGCGCAGAACCGTTCCCGCCTCATCGATGACGCTCAACACCCCGGTTTCGGCCGATATGGCATAGGCACGCGAATGCGACGGGTCATAGGCCACCGGAGCAGGTGCGCCGGGCAATTCGGTGCGTGCCAGAACATCCCCCGAGTCCAGATCGACGACGCTCAGCATCTGCGCGTTTTGCGAAGTCACGAATGCCAGATCTGCTGCCGACGCCGGGCCAGCCATCAGATGCCCAAACGCGATGGCTGCGAGCCCGCCTTTCATTCGGCCTTGCCAAACCTTTCGGCCAGCGCGTCCAGCCCGGCCTGATAGACCCCGTTCACGGCTGCCATCGCCGCCTCGTCGTTCAGTTCCGGCGGGGGCTCATTATTGGGATAGCCGCGATAGAACCCTGCCTTCCACTCAACCAACGCCTTGCCGCCATCATCCTTCACGCAGATCGTGGAGGCGTAGTTGGTCACCGGCAGAACCGTGACCTCGACCGCTTCGATACGATAGGCATAGCAGCGTTTTTCGGGCTGCCACTTCGACAGGATCTCGGTGATCGTCGGATCACCACCATCGGATTTGAGATGCAGGATCCGTTCGGATTTCTCGGGTTGATCGACCGAGCCATCCCCGCTCACCTCGACCGATGCGATCGCGGGATGCCAGCTCATGTCTTCGAATTTTCCGATCACGGACCATACCTCGTCCGGTGTCGCATTCAGTTTCTGATCCAGGCTCAGTTTGAGCCGAACCGGCCCATGGGCCTGCGCCCCAGTCGCAAGCACAATCGTGGCGCCCAAGGTCAGGGCCAGAAGTCGCTTCATCCAGTCTCTCCTCCGTGGGGCACGGTCCGACAGCCCAGGGACAGGCCGGAGGGAATGCCCGATGCGACGACCATGCCCGCTGCAATTGCCAAACGTCCATACGACTAATGTATCGGGTGGTTTTCCCCGGATCGAACCGGGCGGCTTTCCCGGCTTGGCGCATGGGAACTTGCCCGCCATGATGGGCAGGGGAGGATGGGGATGAATTGCAGAATCATCATACTTTTGGCGGGGTTGTGCAGCTCAAGCCCGGCCCTTGGCCAGTCTTCCGACGCCAGGCAGCCGGAGCAGACCATACGTGCGGCCGTGCTTCGCGTGGACACGCCGGACTTGCCGCCGATCTCGCGTCTGGACACGCCTCCGCTTGATCTTGGTTTTGCCGGGGCGCGGCTCGCGATCGAGGACAACGATACCACTGGCCAGTTCATGGGTCAGGATTTCGAGGCGCTCGAAGTCACCGCCACGCCCGAAACTGCCGCGGCCGCATTGGAAAAATTGCTGGCAGAGGATGTCGGTTTCATCGTGACGCTCGCGGATGAAGAGCAGACGCTCAAGCTCTCGGATCAGGCTGGCGACAAGGCGCTGCTGCTCAATGCCCGAGCAAGGGGTGACAATCTGCGTGGCGCGGATTGCCGCTTCAACATCATCCATACAGCGCCCAGTCACGCCATGCTGGCGGACGGTATTGCCCAGTTCCTGATGTGGAAGAAATGGACGCGCTGGTTCCTGATTTCAGGCAGCCATGCCGAGGATACGGCCCTTGCCGACGCCTATCGCCGCGCGGCCACCAAATTCGGTGCGAAGATCGTCGAGGAACGCATCTATGAAGATACGGGCGGCGGGCGAAGGACCGATAGCGGACATGTGCAAGTCCAGCAGCAGATGCCGGTCTTCACGCAACGCGCCAAAGAACATGATGTCGTTCTGGCGGCAGATGAGGCCGGGATCTTTGCGCCATGGCTGCCTTATCAGACCTGGGACCCACGCCCGGTCGCAGGTTCCGCCGGGCTGGTGCCGCGAAGCTGGCATCCCGCGCTTGAGGCCTGGGGGGCGACGCAGTTTCAGAACCGCTTCGAGAAACTGTCGATGCGGCGCATGTGGGACGAAGATTATCAGACCTGGCTTGCATTGAGGATGATTGGCGAAGCGGCGACGCGAACTCAAAGCATCGATGCGGCCACCCTCAAGGAGTTCATGCTATCGGATCGGTTCGAGGTCGCGGGCTTCAAGGGACAAAAGCTGACCATCCGCGACTGGGACCACCAGTTGCGCCAGCCGATCCTGCTGACCACGGGCGATGTGACGGCATCTGTCAGCCCACAGGATCAGTATCTGCATCAAAGCTCGGCGCTGGATACGCTGGGCATCGACAGGCCTGAAACCCAATGCAAATTCTGAGGCTCAAGATGAACCAACTCGTGACTGCCATCCTGACCTCGGCGATCTGCCTGGGGCTGGGAACCGCCGCTTTGGCGAACCGCGTCTTCGTGAGCAACGAAAAGGGGAATGACGTGACCGTGCTCGACAGCGAGACGCTGGAGGTCATCGGACATTTCCCGGTCGGTGCCCGACCGCGCGGCATCACGATCAGCCCCGATGGCAAGGAGCTTTATGTCTGCGCATCGGATGACGATCTTGTGCGCGTCTTCAATCCCGAGACGATGGAGGAAACCCATACCCTCCCATCGGGTCCCGATCCCGAGCTTTTCGTGCTGCACCCATCTGGAAACCCGCTTTACATCGCGAATGAGGACGACAACCTCGTGACCGTTGTGGACACGCAGACACACAAGATGCTGGCGGAAATTCCGGTTGGAGTCGAACCCGAGGGAATGGGGATCAGTCCGGATGGCAAGGTTGTCATCAACACCTCGGAAACCACCAACATGGCGCATTTCATCGATTCCGAATCCTATGAGATCTTTGCCAACGTGCTGGTCGACTCGCGCCCCCGCTTTGCCCAGTATAACGATGCCGGCACCAAGCTATATGTGAGCGCCGAAATCGGCGGCACTGTCAGCGTGATCAATCCCGAGACGCAATCGATCGAGAAGAAGATCACCTTTGACATTCCCGGCGTGCTTCCTGAAGCGATTCAGCCCGTGGGGGTGCGCGTTACCAAAGACGGCAAGAAGGTGTTCGTCGCGCTGGGGCCCGCAAACCGGGTCGCCGTCATCAACGGTGAAACGGATGAGGTCGAGGAATATCTGCTTGTCGGCCAGCGCGTCTGGCAAATGGCCTTCACGCCCGACCAGAAATACCTCTTCACGACCAACGGGAATTCGAACGACGTCTCGGTGATCGACGTGGCTGCAGGCAAGGTCATCAAGTCGATCCAGGTCGGACAGCAGCCTTGGGGCGTGGTCGTCGCACCGAACTGAACCCAAAATAACGGAGGAGGAAACACATGACACGATTGCTGACCGTCCTGATTCTGATGACGGGCCTAGCTGTCCCGGCAGCCGCGCAGGATGCCCCGCCTGAAAAACCCGCAGATGCGGCGGCCAAGGCCGAGGCTGCGCAAATGGAGGAAGGCGAAGACGACGATGGGGAAGAAGAAACTGGCGCGGCCGCCGAGGGCGTGCATGAGGCCGGCGCCAAGTTTGATTATGGCTTTTCGGGGATGCTGGCGCGCGACAATCGTATGCAGCTTGCGCCGCTGACGCTTGCTTCGGGCAAGCCCGTTGCCGCAGCAGAATACAAGCTGAAATCGGGGGGCTATTACCGTATCGACATCAACGCCGACGGCAGCCAGGAACTGGCACTTTCCGGTGGCGATTTCTTCCGCGCCATCTGGGTCAACGAGATCGTGGTGAACGATATCGAGATCCGACCCTTGGGCGTACATTCGCTTGAATTCGACGATGCCGGAACGGCGACGCTGAGCTTCATCGCGATCATGCCGGGACGCTATACCTTGTCGATACCCGGCTCGCAGGGCGAAACCCAGCAGGCCGTCTTCAACATCCAGTAACCCCCAAGCGACGATTTCCCGGCTTCGAGGCAGATGACACAGGACGCGCTTTCCATCCAGAATGTCAGCCACAGCTTCGGGCGCTTCGAGGCATTGAAGGATGTGTCGCTTACCGTGCCCCAAGGAGGCTTCACCGCCCTTCTTGGGGTGAACGGAGCAGGCAAGACGACGCTTTTTTCCCTGATCACAAGGCTTTACGACAATTCATCGGGGCGGATCGAGGTCGCGGGGCATGATCTGCGCCGGGAACCAGGTGCTGCGCTTGCGCGGCTTGGGGTCGTTTTCCAGTCCCGCTCGCTGGACCCGGATCTGACGGTTGCGCAAAACCTCCACTACCACGCCGCATTGCATGGCATCGGAAGATCCGAGGCGCGGGTCCGTGCCCATGAAGTCCTGACGCAGGTCGGGCTTTCGGACCGCATGGGCGTGAAGGTGGCCGCGCTTTCGGGGGGACAGCAACGACGGGCCGAGATCGCCCGCGCGCTTATCCATCACCCCGAAATACTCTTGCTCGACGAAGCGACCGTGGGCCTCGATGTGAAGTCGCGCGCCGAGGTGTTGGCCCTGACCCGCGAATTGACGCGCCACGGCGTCTCGGCGCTTTGGGCGACCCATCTGATGGATGAGATCCGCCCCGAGGACGGGCTTGTCATTCTGCACCGGGGTCGGGTGCTCGCAAGTGGCGTGGCCAGAGAGATCGCTGGCAAAGACAGTCTGACCGAAGCTTTCCTGCATCTGACCGGAGAAGGGGAATGAGCCAACGTCTGACCTCGCGCATGTGGCTGGTCGCGTTTCTGGGGATAGCCCGGCGCGAGACCCTTCGCTTTGTCAACCAGCGCGGACGCTTCCTGGCGGCGCTGGTCAGGCCGCTGGTCTGGCTGTTCATCTTTGCCGCCGGATTTCGAGCGGTGCTGGGGCTTTCGATCACGCCGCCCTACCAGACCTATGTCCTTTATGAGGTATACGTCACCCCAGGCCTTTGCGCGATGATCCAGCTTTTCAACGGCATGCAAAGCTCGCTCTCGATGGTCTATGACCGCGAGACGGGTGCGATGCGCACGCTGCTTGTCAGCCCGTTTCCCCGCTGGTTCCTGCTGTTGTCGAAGCTGGTCGCAGGGGTGATCGTGTCGATCATCCAGGTCTACACCTTTCTCGCGATCGCCTGGTTCTGGGATGTTCAGCCGCCTCGGCTGGGATATCTGACGGTGCTGCCCGCATTGATCCTGTCCGGGCTCATGCTGGGCGCGATGGGGCTGCTGCTGTCATCGGCGATACGGCAGCTTGAAAACTTCGCGGGCGTGATGAACTTCGTGATCTTCCCGATGTTTTTCGCCTCGACCGCGCTCTACCCGTTGTGGCGGATGCGCGAAAGTTCCACGCTCTTGCACGACATCTGTGCCGTCAATCCCTTCACCCATGCGGTTGAGTTGGTTCGCTTTGCCCTTTACGCGAAGTTCGATCTGATGTCCTTCTCGGTGGTGCTGGGTTGTCTCGTCCTGTTTTTCGCAGGGGCCGTGATCATGTATGATCCGTCAAAGGGGCTTTGGGCCCGGCGAAAGGGGGGAACATGAAACGGCTGGCTCTTGCGCTGGCGTTATTTGGCGTCACGTCGGCTGCCCAGGCAGAATCCAGCACCGATCCGGATTGGCCCTGCATTCAGCGAAAACAGCCGCATTTGTCGCTGGGTCAAATGTGGTCCGGGCCCGAGCCCAATGACACGATCAGGGAGCTGGCCGTGTCGAAGCCGATTTCGGATCTGGCTGACCGGCTTGAGCAGCGCAGGCTCCCTCTCGAAGCGGCGGAAGCTGAAATCGCGGAATTCGCCAGGACAGCCGACAACGACCAGCTTACCGCCCTTCTGGTGGCCATTTTCAACCGGGTTGAGCCTCACAGGACGGCGGTGATCGCGGGGATTTCGCGCTATGGTCACAAACAGGTGGACCTTGCCCAAAGGATCGAAGACCATCGCGCGAAGATGGCCCAGATGGAAAAGGTCGAGACGCCTGACTTCGATGCCATTGATGCAGAAGAAAAACAGCTTGATTGGGATATGCGAATTTTTCAGGACCGACAGCAGGCATTGACCTATGTCTGCGAAACCCCCGTCATACTTGAGCAAAGGGTGTTCGCCTTGGCGCGGGCAATTCAGGCGGGGCTGAAATGAACGGTCCGCCGGCGGTGATCCTCGCGGGCGGGCTTTCAAGCCGCATGGGTGGGGGAAACAAGGGGCTGCGCCTGCTGGCCGGTGAAACCCTGCTTGCCCGCGTGATCACACGCCTGACCCCGCAATGCGGCCTGCTTGCAATCAACGCGAATGGCGAGCCCGAACAGTTCGAGGATTATGGCCTGCCCGTGATTGCCGACAGCTTTTCCGGCTTTGCCGGACCTCTGGCGGGCGTTCTGGCGGGGATGGAATGGGCGGCAGCGCAGAATCTGGACGAGGTCGTGAGCGTCAGCGTGGATACGCCCTTCCTGCCATGGGACCTCGTGCATCGCCTGGTCGAGGCGAGGGGGCGGTCCGGGTTGGCGCTGGCTGCCAGCCCTGGCGATGACGGCCTGCTTCGCGATCATCCCACTTGCGCGATATGGCCTGTCACGCTGGCAGACGAACTTCGGGCGGCACTTGAATCGGGGCTGCATCGGATCGGCCAGTTCGCCGCTGCCTATGATCCCGGACGGGCCGTCTTTGACAGCCATCCCGTGGATCCCTTCATGAACCTCAATACGCCAGAAGACCTGGCCCTGGCCTCTCGCTACATCTGACGGCTGCACAAAAGAGCGGGTTGCGGCTTCAACCTTCCCGCGTGGGGCTGTAACTGGTGCCCACGCCCCTTTCGGTATTCCTCGGTATACCTTCGTTCAACTGTCAGGGGTGCAAACCGGAACAGTTATGAGAGGAGGCAGGGATGACGAACCGAAACGATCATCCGTCGGGCGTTGAGGCCAAGTGGAGCATCGTCGGCCCGGGTCTGGTTGTTGCGGCGACCGGTGTCGGCGCCGCAGACCTGATCGCGACCACAGTCGCCGGCAGCAAATATGGCTATGCCCTGCTATGGGCTGTCATCGCGGGTTGCATCATGAAGGTGATCCTGGTCGAGGGCGCTGGCCGCTACAGCCTTGCGACCGGCAACACGATCTTTGAAGGCTGGAGCAGCCTCGGCCGCTGGACCCATTGGTATTTCGGCCCCTATATCGTGATCTGGGGCTTCGTCTACGGTGCAGCGGCGATGGCGGGGACGGGCCTTGCGCTCTATTCCCTTTTCCCGTTCTTCAGCGTTGCCGTCTGGGGCATCCTGTGCGGACTTGCCGGTCTCGCGCTGGTCTGGTCGGGTCGCTACGACGTCTTCGAGAAGGTCCTGACCGTGATGGTCGGCCTGATGTTCGTCACGATGATCATCGCGGCTGCCTTCACCGTTCCGAACCTCGGGGAAATCGTCAAGGGCCTTGCTCCGGCCATTCCCCAAGGGGCGCTGATCAACGTGCTCAGCGTGGCTGGCGGTGTCGGCGGCACGATCACCCTTGCAGCCTATGGTTACTGGCTGCGCGAGAAGGGGTGGACCACCCCACGGTTCATGCGAGTGATGCGGATGGACAACGGGATTGCCTATCTCGTCACCGGGATTTTCGTGATCGCCACCCTGATCGTCGGGGCCGAGCTTCTGCATTCGGCCAAAATCGCCATCGGCGGTGGAGATCAGGGCATGGTCGATCTGGCGGGTGTCCTGGGCGAACGCTATGGCGTGTGGATGAGCAAGTTGTTCCTGTTGGGCTTCTTCGCGGCCTCGATGAGCTCGCTGGTCGGGGTCTGGAACGGGGTCAGCCTGATGTTTGCGGACTTCCTGGGCCATGTGCAGGGCAAGGCGCATGATCACCCGGATCGGCTGTCGGGCGGGCGTTACTACAAGTTCTACATCTTCTGGCTGACCTTCCCGCCGATGATCATGATGTTCCTGGGCAAGCCGGTCTACCTGATCCTCGCCTATGGCGTTCTGGGTTCGCTCTTCATGCCGTTCCTGGCCATCACGCTGCTGTGGATACTCAACACCGACCGCGTGCCTGCCGAATGGCGCAACCGCCCGCTGACCAACCTCATGCTGCTGCTTTGTGCCGCCGCGTTCGTTTCCCTTGCCGCGAACGAACTTTACACGCGCGTGTCGGCGTTCTTCTGATACTGCTTCCTGCGCCCCCTCCGCCGGGGGCGCAGACTTACACGCCGTAACGGCGCCACAGCCTTGCAAGCGCAATGGCGACCAGCCGCGCAAAGACGACCGTCATCACCGACAGGACCAGCAGGGCGGCGAAGACCAGATCGGTCTTCATCCTTCCGTTCGCGTGGATCATCAGCGCCCCCAGACCGCGCGCGCCCCCGACCCATTCGCCGATCACCGCCCCTATGGGCGCATATACCGCAGCCAGCCTGATGCCGGTTGCCAGTTGCGGCAGCGCTGCGGGAATGCGCAGGTGGCGCATGATCCGACCGCGGGACGCGCCCATGACTTGTGCGAGATCCAGCGCGGCCTGCGGGGTGCGCGCAAGCCCGTCGAGAAATGCCGATGCGACCGGGAAGAACACGATCAGCACGGTCACCGCAATCTTCGGAGCCATGCCGAATCCCAGCCAAAGCGTCAGGATGGGGGCAAGAGCAAAGACCGGGATTGTCTGCGAAAACGTCAGGATCGGCCGAAGGATCGAGGTGAGCCTTTGGGAAAAGCCCATCGCGACCGCCAATGCCGCACCCAATGCCGATCCGATCACGAATCCAAGGATCACTTCGGTCAGGGTGAAGCCGGCATACTGGACAATCTGGACCCGATTGAGCCAAAGCGCCTCGGCCACTGCTGCGGGTGAGGGGAGCAGGAAATGCGGCATCCCGGCAAGCCAGATTATGCCCTGCCAAATCGCCAGAACCGTGATGATCAACGCGGTGACGGTTCTCATGCCATCATTCCCCGCATGAGCCGGGCTTGAAACGACAGCACTTCGGGCGCGTCATAGGGGCGCGCCGCACCAATCGGTCTTGCTGTCGGCACGGGCCATTCGCTGAGCCCCTCTTCGCGCAAAAGCAGAATGCGATCGCCCAGTCGCGCAGCCTCCGCCGGGTCATGCGTGACCAGTAGAACCGTCCGACCGGCCAGCAGTCGGGCCGCCAGATCCTGCATCTGCGCGCGGGTCCGGGCATCCAGCGCCGAAAACGGTTCATCCAGCAGGACGATCGGCCTGTCCTCAAACAGGGTTCGGGCCAGCGCAACGCGCTGGCGCTGGCCGCCCGAGAGATTTTCCGGCAAGTGGTGTGCCCGATCCGTCAGCCCCACCGCGGCGATGAGTTCCGCTGCGCGCGACAGGTCCGGATGTTCGCCGCGAAGCCGCGCACCAAGGGTCACATTGCCCGTCACATCAAGCCAGGTTATCAGCCCCGGATCCTGTGACATCAGAGCGACGGGCCGATCGGTCGCAACTTCGCCCTCGAAGCGGGCGCCGGTTTCCAGCCCCGCGATAAGTCGCAGGATGGTTGACTTGCCCACCCCCGACGGACCCAGAAGGCAGGTCCAGCCGCCCTGATCCAGACGCAGGTCGACCGGGGCAAAAAGCGCTGCCTCGCCGACCCATGCCCGGCCATGGACCCGTGCCACGCTCATGCCCGGCCCAGATCCCAGAAGGCGACCTCAAGGCGCGTCGCAGTCGCAAAGCGATGCGCAAGTTCGGCCCAGCGGGGGCTTTCCTCGGGCCTGTCGCCCAACCTCTTGCGGATCGCGCTGTCCAGAAGCTGGCCAGCCTGTCGGCAGGCTTGCTGATAGTCTTCGCCAGAATAAGTCGCGATCCAATCTTGATAGGGCGTGTCGGGCGCGCATTCACGCGCAAGCCGCAAACCGATCTCGCCATAGCCCAGCACGCAGGGCATGAGTGCGGCGAGCAGGTCCAGGAAATCCCCCGAAAGCCCCGCATCCATGACGTAGCGCGTATAGGCGATATTTGTCATCGCCTCGGGGGTGCTGGTCATCTTCTCGACGTCGATACCGGCAGCGGCGCAGGTCTGGACATGCAGGCTCATCTCGTGGTCGAGAAGCGCATGCACCGTGGCCGAGCAGGCGCGCATTTCCTCAAGGTCGCCCGCCTTCACCACAGCCAGCGCCCATGCGCGCGAGAAGTGGATGAGAAACAGGTAATCCTGCACCAGATAGGTCAGGAAATCCGCGCGGGGCAGCGAGCCGTCGCTCATCCCCTCGACGAAGGAATGTCGGGTATAGGCATCCCAATCGGGTCGAGATGCTTGCCGCCACTGTCCGAATGCATTGCCGTAGGTCATTGCGCACCCAGATCGACGGCCAGTTCCGAGACCGGAAGAACGCTGTCAACCAGCCCGGCCTCGTGCAGGAACACCTCGAACCGGGCATAGCGGCCCTGATCAAGCGCCGCCGGGCTTTGCGAGAAGCGGGGCAGCGTGTCCTTCCAGGCTTCGCTGTTCAATTCGTCCTTGAGATCCGGCGCGGTTCCCGAAAACAGTTCCCATGCCTCATCGGGATGGTTCACCAGGTATTGCGCGCCGCGTTCGACCGCGTGCAGGAAGCGGCGCGAACGATCGGCGTCGAGCGTTTCGGGATTGGCGACGAAGATCAGTTCGTCATAGGTCGGCACCCCCTGTTCCTCGACGAAGAAGCAGCGCCCCTCGGCGCCTTCCAGACGCATCTGGGTCAGTTCGAAATTGCGATAGGCCCCGATCGTGGCATCGACCTGGCCTGCGATCAGCGCGGGTGACAGCGACCAGTTCACGTTGACCATCTCGACGTCATTCATGGAAAGGCCCGCGGTCTTCAGGATCTGGCCGACCAGCGCGTCCTCGACGCCGGAAACCGAATAGCCGATCTTCTTGCCCTTCAGGTCACCGATGGACTGGACGGGTCCGTCGGCCTTCACCATGAGGCAGTTCAGCGGGGTCGCGATCAGCGTGCCGATCCGCGTAAGCGGCAGGCCCTCATGGACCTGAAGATGCAATTGGGGCTGGTAGCTGATCGCGTAATCCGCCTTGCCCGCGGCCACCAGTTTCGGCGGGTCCGCCGGGTCCGCCGGAGCCACGATTTCGACATCAAGATCTTCCTCGGCGAAGAAGCCCTTTTCTTGCGCGACGATGATCGGGGCATGGTCGGGGTTCACGAACCAGTCGAGCATCAGCGTCACCTTGTCGGCAGCAAGGGCAGGCTGGGCCAGAAAAGCCAGCGTGGCGGTCAGGGCAAAATGCTTCATATGTCTTCTCCAAGGGCAAGCAGGGTGATCTCGCCGCTCCAGCGACGGGAAAGTTCGTCGGCCGCGCGCCAGGATCGCAATCCGGATCGGCAGGCCAGAACGACCCGCTGTCCGGGATCGGGCAGGGGGCCGGTCGCGCCGTAGCCGGGATGGCGCAGCGCATCCGGGGTCGCCTTGCGGGGGGCTTCGTCTTCGGGGCGCAGGTCGATGACCAGATCGCTTTCGCGGATGTCGTCTCTCGCGATGAAACGGGGCCCGTCGCCTTCAGCCGCGCCATCGAAACGGAACTGGGTGAAGCGCCCATTGTCGAGCCGCGTGAACTGGCCCAGTGGCGAGGGCGCAAGGCCAAGGATGACGCCAAGCGTCATCTGCGCTTGCAGAGAGCCCAGCATGCCGACCACCGGCCCCAGCACGCCAGCGGTCGCACAGGTCTGGCCGCTGTCGGGCGGTTCGGGGAAAAGTGCCCGAAGGCTGGGCGCCGTCCCGCAGAAGCCGCCGACATAGCCCGAAAGCCCAAGCGCCGAGGCCGAGATCAGGGGCTTGCCCGCAGCCAGGCAGGCATCGGACAAGGTGTAGCTGGCGGCGTAGCTGTCCGCGCAATCCAGAACGATATCCGCACCCGCGACCAGCCCCGGCGCATTCGCCGGGGTCAGGACATCGACAAGTGCCTGAACTTCGACCGAGGGGTTCAAACGCGCCACGGCCTGAGCCGCCGCCCTGACCTTGGGCTGGCCGATATCCTTCATGCGATAGATCGGCTGGCGATGAAGATTGGTTTCCTCGACCTTGTCCGGGTCGATCAGCGTGATCGCTTCGATCCCCGCGCCGGCAAGATATTGCAGGGCCGGGACACCCAGACCGCCGGCGCCGACGATCAGCACATGGGCCGCGGCAATCCGCGCCTGACCTTCAGCCGCGACCTCGGGCAGCACCATCTGGCGGGCATAGCGGTTCATGCGGTTACCCTGAGCCATTCGCGAATGCGGCCTTCGGGGTCGGCATTCAGCGTGATGTCGGTAACGGCCGAGGCGATGTCGGCACCCGCCTCGAAGGCCTGCACGGCGCGTTCGGGCGTCACACCCCCGATGGCGACCAGAGGCGTATCCCCGATCAGCCTGCGCCATTCGCTGACGCGTTCGAGTCCCTGCTGTTCCCACTTCATCTTCTTCAGGATGGTGGGCCAGACCGGTCCCAACGCGATGTAATCCGGCGCCAGCGCCAGGGCGCGGTCGAGTTCGGCACGGTCGTGCGTCGAGATGCCCATTCGCAGACCGGCCTTGCGGATTGCCGCGATGTCGGCGGTGTCCAGATCCTCCTGGCCCAGGTGAATGAAGCTGCAGCCAAGATCGATCGCGGCTTGCCAGTGATCGTTCACGACCAGCGTCGCACCGTGCTCACGACAAAGCTCCTGACACAGGGCCAGTTCCCCCAACAGCGCGTCCTTGGGCAGGTCCTTGATACGCGCCTGCACCAGCTTCACGCCAAGAGGCAGGGCGCGGCGAAGCCATTCTGCGCTGTCGAAGATCGGATAGAAACGGGGAAGGCTCATCCCAGCACCGCCATTCCGAAGACCGGGGTCGAGGGCGCAGCCATGTCACGGGCCTCGATCGGGTTCGCCGCATGCGCCAGTTTGCCTGCATCGATTGCAAGGGCCATCGCACGGGCCATGGCGACCGGATCACCCGCCTTGGCGACGGCGGTGTTCAAGAGCACGGCATCGTAACCCAGTTCCATGGCCTGAGCGGCATGGCTGGGCAGGCCGATCCCGGCATCGACGACCAGCGGAACATCGGGGAAATGGGCGCGCAGGCTGCGCAGGCCATAGGGGTTGTTCAGCCCCCGGCCCGATCCGATCGGCGCGCCCCAGGGCATCAGCACCTCGCAGCCTTCATCCAGAAGCCGGCCGCAGACGGAAAGGTCCTCGGTGCAATAGGGAAAGACCTGGAACCCATCATCTGTGAGAATGCGCGCCGCCTCGACCAGCGCGATGACGTCCGGGCAAAGCGTGTCGTCGTCGCGGATCACCTCAAGCTTGATCCAGGGCGTCTCGAAGAGCTCACGCGCCATCTGGGCGGTCGTGACGGCCTCGCGGACCGAATGGCAGCCGGCGGTATTGGGCAGGACGGGCACGCCAAGTTCCTTGATCAGGTCGTGGAATGCCTGTCCCGCTCCGCCCTCCCGCCGCAACGAGACGGTAGCGATGCCGGCGCCCGAGGCGCGGAAGGCATCGGCCATGATCGTCGGCGAGGGATATTGCGCCGTGCCCAGCATCAGCGGGCTATCGACATGCGTCCCATAGAATTGTGGCATCTCAGCCCCCTTGCATTGGCGCGACGACTTCCAGCGCATCGCCGTCTTTCAACGTGGTCGAGCCTCGGCGGCCCGCAGGCAGGAAGGTGCCGTTCAAGGCGGTAGCCACCTTGGCGGCGCCCAGCCCGATTTCGGCAAGCAGGTCCTGCACGGTCGGTCCGTCCAGGTCTCGCGGCTCTCCGTTAAGGGTGATCTTCATCCATGAACTCCGGTCTTTGGCCTGTCGTGATGTAATCGGCGGCCATGCGCGCTACGGCGGGGGCCAGAAGATAGCCGTGGCGATAAAGGCCGTTTGCATAAAGCGTATTCCCGCGCCGCCGCAGCCGGGGCAGGTTGTCGGGAAAGGCGGGGCGCGCATCGGCGCCCAGCTCAAGCACCTCCGCCTCGGCGAAAGCCGGGTGCAGGGCATAGGCGGCGCTCAGCATCTCGACCGCCGAGCGGGCGGTGACATTATGCTTTCCCCCGGTTTCCAGCATGGTCGCGCCGACCATGTAGACCCCCTCACCGCGCGGGACGATGTAAAGCGGAATGCGCGGATGCAGCATCCTGACCGTTCGGGTCAGCGTGACCTCCGGGCAGCGCAGCACCAGCATTTCACCTCGCACGCCGCGCAGGTCGGAAAGCTGGTCCCGGGCAGAAAGGCCCCGTGCGTCAACGGTCAGGCCGTTCGGGGTTCCGTCGGTCTCGATGTCGATGCCCTGCTGGGCCAGACGGTCGCGAAGCTGGCCAAGGGCTTCGCGCGGGTTCAAATGGGATTCGGTGTCGAAGAACAGGCCGCGCGCGAAACGGCCCTGCAATTCCGGCTCAAGTGTCACGATATCTTCGGCACTGACGCTGCGATGGCTTTCGGTCATCCGGGCAAAGCGGTCCAGCTCGGCGCGGTCGCGCGACGGTGCAAGAACCAGCGTTCCACGATGCGTGACCTCGACGCCCTGTGCCTGCCACCAATCGGCGGCATCCAGCCCGTGACGGACCACGACCGGCTCGGCGCTTTCCGCCTCGCACCAGGGCGCGAGCATGCCGCCGGCCCGCCAACTGCATCCATGCGCGCCCGGTCCGCCCGCCGGATCGATGATGCGGGGCCGTATCCCGCGTGAGGCAAGCTCGGTCGCGATCGAGAGACCCATCACCCCGGCGCCGAGAATGGTGATCTGGCTCATTTCCGCCCCCATTGTTCATGGAAGTGGTGGACCGGCCCATGTCCCAGTCCGATCGAAAGATCGTCCGCCGCAGCGATCGCCCCCTGAAGCCAGCCATGCGCGCGAGTCACCGCATCGGGCACGCTCATGCCCTGGGCAAGCCCCGCAGCGATGGCCGAGGAAAGCGAACAGCCGGTGCCGTGGGTATTCCGCGTGTCCTGGCGCGGCGCCGATAGCATCAGCGGAGCCGGCCCGATCAGCAGATCGGTACAGGTTTCCCCTTCGGCATGGCCGCCCTTCATCAGCACATGGGCCGCGCCCATGGCGCGCAGGGCCCCGCCTTGATCCGCCATTTCCTCGACGGATTGCGCGGGGGTCCTGTCCAGCAGCCGCGCGGCTTCGGGCAGGTTCGGCGTCAGCACCGTGGCCAGCGGCAGAAGCCGCTCGCGCATTGCCGATACCGCAGCATCGGGAAGCAGGGTATCGCCCGACTTGGCGATCATGACGGGGTCCAGCACGACCGGAATCGGATCGGTGTCGAGAAAGGCGCGCAAACGGTCCGCCACGGCTGCGATCACGTCGGGGCCGCCGACCATGCCGATCTTGACGGCCCGAATGTCCAGATCTCCGAAGACGGCATCAATCTGCGCCGCGATCATCTTGGGGCTGACCGACTCGACCGCCGCGACGGTGCGGGTGTTCTGTGCCGTGATCGCGGTGATCACCGACGCGCCATAGACCCGCAATGCGGAAAAGCTTTTCAGATCCGCCTGAATGCCCGCGCCGCCGCCGCTATCCGAGCCGGCGATCGTCAGGGCGATGGGATATGACATGGCCCGCCTTTCGTTTCGGCCGGGTCATGGGGTTCGGGGGATATGCGCGCGCATGGCCGGGATGCCCGGCAATGGCGCTCTACCCTTCCCTACGCCGGCATGACCCGGATCAGGTTCGATGGGTCGATGCCTGGCACCTCTCAGCCCCGTTGCGGGACTCCCCAAGTGTAGAATTTCGATATGACAGACTAGGGCCGAAGGGGTCGGCCCGCAAGGGCCTTACGGATAGTAGCTGCGGAACCACTCGACATAGGCTTCGACGCCGTCCCCGATCGCCGTCTGCGGGGCGTAACCGGTCAGCTGGCGCAGCAAGGTGGTGTCGGCCCAGGTTGCCGGAACGTCGCCCGGCTGCATGGGCATGAAATGTCGGATCGCCGTCTTGCCGGTGGCGGCCTCGATTGCGGCAATGAAGTCCAGAAGTTCGACCGGTGCGCCATTGCCGATATTGACCACGCGGAATGGGGCGACGGGCGACAGGCTGTCTTCGGCGCCGACCGGGGTGGCACCGGGGATGGCGTCCATGAGCAGCCGGATCGCCCGGACAAGGTCGGTCACATAGGTAAAATCGCGCCGCATGTCGCCGTGGTTGAAGACCTTGATCGGCCTTCCTTCCAGAATCGCACTGGTGAACAGCCACGGCGCCATGTCGGGTCGCCCCCATGGGCCATAGACGGTGAAAAACCGGAACATCGTCACCGGCAGGCCGAACAGATGGGCGTAGCTATGCGCCATTGCCTCGGTCGACTTCTTGCTGGCGGCGTAGAAGGACATCTGGCTGTCGACCTTGTCACCCTCGCGGTAGGGCATCTGCGTATTCGCGCCATAGACCGAACTGGTCGAGGCCAGCAGCAGATGTCTTGGGGGGTGGGCCCGGGCCGCCTCCAGCAGTTCGAACGTCCCGATGATGTTCGATTGCAGATAGGCGCGCGGATTGTCGATCGAGTTGCGCACGCCCGCCTGGGCGGCAAGATGCACGATCATGTCCGGCTTGTGCTGTTCGAACAGCGACGCGAGCAAGCCGGGCTCTTCGACGCGAGCCCTGATCGTCACAAAGCGCGGCGAGCGGAGAAGCAGATTTTCGCGCGCCTGCTTCAGGGCTGGATCGTAATAGGCGTCATGGGCGTCAAGCCCGATGACCTCAACGCCCTCGGCCAACAGCCGCTCGCACAGATGATATCCGATGAAACCGGCGGAGCCGGTGACCAGAGCCCGCATCAATCCACCCCGTAGAGGTCTCGGGTGTAAAGCTTGTCACCGACATCCGAGAGTTCCGGCGTCAGGCGATTTGCGATGATCAGGTCGGATTGCTGCTTGAATTGGGCAAGATCGTTGATGACGGGGCTGTGGAAGAAATGCGGCTCATCCAGAACGGGCTCATAGACGATGCAAGGGATGCCCTTTGCCTTGATCCGCTTCATGATGCCCTGGATCGAGCTGTCGCGGAAATTGTCCGATCCGGCCTTCATCACCAGCCGATAGACGCCCACCAGTTTCGGTTTGCGGGCAATGATCTGGTCGGCAATGAAGTCCTTGCGGGTGCGGTTTGATTCCACCACCGCCGCGATCAATTGCTGCGGCACCTGGTCATAGTTCGCCAGAAGCTGCTTGGTGTCCTTTGGAAGGCAATAGCCGCCATAACCGAAGCTGGGATTGTTGTAATGGTTGCCGATGCGCGGATCCAACCCGACGCCTTCGATGATCTCGCGCGTGTTCAGGCCGCGCGAAATCGAATAGCTGTCGAGTTCGTTGAAATAGGCCACCCGCAGGGCAAGATAGGTGTTCGAGAAAAGCTTGATCGCCTCGGCCTCGACCGCGCCGGTGAACTGCACGGGCATGTCCTTGCGGATCGCGCCCTGGACCAGCAACTCGGCCAGTTCATGCGCCTCGGGGCTATGGGCGCCCACAACGATGCGCGACGGGTGCAGGTTGTCGTATAGCGCGCGGCCTTCGCGCAGGAATTCGGGTGAAAAGATGATCCCGTCGAAACCCGTGCGTTCGCGCATCTCGGTCGCGAAACCGACCGGGACGGTGGATTTCACGACGATGGTGGCTTCGGGGGCGTGTTCGCGCGCAAGCGCAATGACCTGCTCGACGCTCGACGTGTCGAAATGATGGGTGCGCGTATCGTAATTCGTGGGCGTCGCGATGATGACAAATCGCGCACCTTCCAGCGCCTCGGCCGCGTCCGTGGTCGCCCTGAGGTCGAGCGGCTTCGTCGCCAGCCAGTCGGAGATTTCCGCGTCTTCGATGGGGGATCGCCGGGCGTTGACCTGGTCGACACGACCCCGGTTGATATCCAGCGCCATGACGCTGTTGTGCTGGGACAGAAGCACGGCGATCGACATGCCGACGTAACCCAGACCCGCTACGGTGATTTTCATTCGCGGCTTCCGCACAATTGTTTCGGCCAGACCTAACACAGCAGGCTCGGAGGCTGAAGAAGGCAGTTTGCGCGCCATGACCTTGCAGCTGGTATACCAAGATGCCAAATAGAAGCCGACCTTAAGGAGAGAGGACCTCCCCAATGACCTTCACCCCTCATGGCAAACATCTGATCGCTGGCGAATGGGTCGCGACCGAGCAGAGCTTCCAGTCCGAACCGGCGACCGGCCCGGCGCATTCGTTCAGCGTCGGCACGGTCGAGCTGGTGAACCGGGCCTGCGAAGCGGCCGAGGATGCGTTCTGGAGCTATGGCTATTCCTCGCGCGAAGAGCGTGCGGCCTTCCTTGACGCCATCGCCGACGAGATCGAGGCCCGCGCCGAGGCCATCACCCAGATCGGCAGCCAGGAAACCGGCCTGCCGGAAGCCCGCCTGCAAGGCGAGCGCGGCCGCACCACCGGCCAGCTGCGTCTCTTTGCCGAGCATATCCGCAAGGGCGAATATCTTGACCGCCGCTTCGACGCCGCCCTGCCGGATCGCAAGCCGGCACCGCGTCCCGAGATTCGCCTGGTCGAGCGTCCGATCGGCCCGGTCGCGGTGTTCGGCGCCTCGAACTTCCCGCTGGCCTTCTCGACCGCTGGCGGCGACACCGCCGCCGCGCTGGCCGCAGGCTGCCCGGTCGTCGTGAAGGGCCACTCGGCCCATCCCGGCACCGGCGAGATCGTCGCCGAGTCCGTCGCCGCCGCGATCGCGAAATGCGGCGTCCATCCCGGCGTCTTCAGCCTGATCCAGGGCGGCCGCCGCGATGTCGGCACCGCGCTCGTCCAGCATCCGCGCATCAAGGCCGTGGGCTTCACCGGCAGCCTTGCCGGTGGCCGCGCGCTGTTCGACCTTTGCGCGCAGCGCCCCGAGCCGATCCCCTTCTTCGGCGAGCTGGGCTCGGTCAACCCGATGTTCCTGCTGCCCGAGGCCATGTCCGCCCGGGCCGATGAGCTGGGCGCAGGCTGGGCCGGGTCGCTGACCATGGGCGCGGGCCAGTTCTGCACCAATCCGGGCATTTCCGTGGTGATCGACGGGCCGGATGCCGACCGCTACACCGCCGCCGCCAGGGCCGGGCTGGAAAAAGTCGGCCCGCAGACCATGCTGACCGACGGCATCGCGAAAGCCTATCGCGATGGCAAGGAGCGTTTTGAGACCCGCAACTCGGTCACCCCGGTCTATGCGACCGACTCGGCCGACCGCCAGGCCAACCCGAACCTCTACGAGACCACCGCCGAGGCCTATCTGCAGGACCACGCGCTGGGTGAAGAGGTCTTCGGCCCGCTCGGCCTGATCGTCCGCGTGAAATCCGTCGACGAGATGGTGACGCTGGCCAAGGGCTTCGAGGGCCAGCTGACCGCGACGCTGCACATGGACGAAGGCGACCTGGCCGATGCCCAGAAGCTGCGCCCGATCCTTGAACGCAAGGCCGGCCGCGTGCTGGTCAACGGCTTCCCGACCGGCGTCGAGGTGGTCGATTCCATGGTCCATGGCGGACCTTACCCGGCCTCGACCAATTTCGGCGCAACCTCGGTCGGAACCCTCTCCATCCGCCGCTTCCTGCGCCCCGTCAGCTACCAGAACTTCCCGGAAGAACTGCTGCCGGAAGACCTGCGCTGAGATCGGACCGTGACTGGTCGCGGCATGATGCGGCGACCCTGAAACAAGAGCCGCGACCCAGCAGGGTCGCGGCTTTCCTCTGCCTCGTATCCCGGGGACTTGACCCCCATCAGGGCCTGCCCCACGATCGCGGCCGATTTGGTCGAGACCCTGGCGGAGAACGGGAATGGACGCGAAGAAGAACATTATTTTCGATCTGGGCGCGGTGCTGATCGAATGGGACCCTGCGCTTGCTTTTGCCGATGTGTTTACGACAAGGGACGCCGCCGAGGCTTGGCTGCGTGAGATCGATTTCGCGACATGGAACCGGCTCCAGGATGGGGGACGCAGCTTTGCCGATGGGATTGCTGCGGCGCGCGCCCAGCACGGCAACCGCGCCGATCCGCTTGAGGGGTATCTGGCCGCCTTCCCGGTCACCATCGAAAAGCCAATAGATGGCAGTTGGGACATTCTCGAGAAGCTGGCCTCGACCGGCATGCCGCTTTTTGCGATCACCAACTGGTCCGCAGAGACCTGGCCTGCGGCGCTCGAGCTTTATCCAAGGCTTTCGACCGTGTTTCGCGACATTGTCGTGTCCGGAGAGGTAGCGCGCCTGAAGCCTGAGCCGGAAATCTACCGGCTGCTGATGGAACGCAACAACCTGGTGGCCGAGGACTGCATCTTTATCGACGACAGCGCCGCCAATGTGGCTGGGGCAAGGGCGCTTGGGATCGACGCGATTCGCTTCACGGATGCCGATTCCCTTGCCGAAGAACTGTCCAGACGCGGAATTTTTGCCTGAAAGCTGGTTTTTTACCCGCCATGGCAGGTTTTTTCACGCGGCAATCACGGGCTCATCACATCTCATGGGGCAATATGAGCTTGTCCGGAGAGGCAGAGATGCACCAGCGGCAGACAAGGCAACCGGGCAATTGAAGAACCAAAACATTTGATTTTCGCCGGCGGCAGAGCGGCGATGCTGATTTAACGGCTGTTTTCGAGTATGATGTTTCAATGACCCTTCGCTGCACTGGAAGCGCGCCCGCCATCTCCCTGGCGGGCGCGCGGCTTTTCAGCTTGGGGCCTGCGTTTCAGCGTGCACCGATCAGCGGAGCGAGATGGCGCAGCGCCATCAGATAGCCGTTGACGCCAAGTCCCGCGATGACGCCCTCGGCCCTGAGGCTGACATAGGAATGATGCCGGAAGCTTTCGCGCTTGTGGATGTTCGAGATGTGAACCTCGATCACGGGCGCGTCGAACGTGTTCAGCGCATCGAGAATCGCGACCGAGGTATGGGTCAGGGCGCCGGGATTGATGATGATCGCATTCGCCTCGTGACGGGCTTCGTGGATCGTGTCGACGACGACGCCTTCGTGATTCGACTGGAAGAACCTGATCTCGACGCCCAGGTCGCGGCCAAGCTCGATGCAGGCCTGTTCGACATCGGCCAGCGTCGTGCTGCCATAGATTTCTGGTTGGCGCTGGCCCAGCAGGTTCAGGTTCGGGCCGTTCAGGACATAGACGGTGGGCATGGCTTCCTCGTATCGCGGGCGGGGCAGGGCCCGCCGGTTTGCGCCGCAGGATAGTCCGCACCCGCCATACCGCAAGCGCGTTCAGGCGGGCTCGGCCAGGAAGATATAGCCTGCGCCGTAGATCGTCTTGATCAGTTGGGGGTTCTTGGGGTCTTCGCCCAGCTTCGTGCGCAGGCGCGAGATCCGCACATCCATTGCCCGGTCGAAGCTTTCCCCTGCCGCGCCGCCAAGTGTCTCGAGCATTTGCGCGCGCGAGATGAGGCGTCTGGGATTGTCCAGAAAAAGACGAAGAACCTCGGCCTCGGCATGGCTGAGGGGGGTTTCCGAGCCCTGGGGCGAGGTCAGCATGTAGCGGTCGAAATCGGCGGACCAGCCGGCGAAGCTGATCAACTGGCGGCCATTTCCCGGATCACGCTGCGGCTTTCGCAAGCGGGCACGAATGCGGGCCACGACCTCGGCCGGCTCGAACGGCTTGATGATATAGTCGTCCGCGCCAAGCTCCAGCCCGGTGATCCTGTCCTGCACCTGCGCGCGGCCCGAAATGATGATGATCGCGGCGCCCGATTCCCTTGCCAGCCGGTGGACCAGCGCGAGCCCGTCGCGATCCGGCAGGCCAAGGTCGATGAGGCAGGCATCGGGTTGGATCCGCCGCAGCGCCGCCTCGAACTCGGTGGCGCGGGCAAAGCATTGCGTGCGAAAGCCCGCTTCTTCAAGCGCGGAGGCCAGCAGACGTCGGATTTCCGCCTCATCGTCCAGAATCGCGATCAATGGAGCGTCAGTCATCCGTTACCTGCATCATTGCGGCGGCCAGTTCGGCATCATCGAAGGGCTTGGTCAAGACCGGAACTCCGATCTTGGGTCGTCGTGGGTCTCCGGGCGGTAGCGCCGTCATCAGGACAAGGGGCAGTCCGGGCCCTGCCAGTTCGGTTCCCATTCCGTCGCCCAGCTGCAGGTCGGACAGGATCAGGGAAAGACCGGGCAGGTCGGTCAGGTTGCGCGCTTCGGACAAGCTTTCCGCCTCGATCACCGAATGGCCCTGTGCCGTCAGCATCTCGCGGGTCGTGGCGCGAATATCGGGGTCGTCTTCGACCAGAAGCACCATCTGGGGGCGTTCCGAGCGCCAGGGCAGGCGGATCGTGATCTGCGCACCGCCTGCATTGCCAAGGCGCAGGGTGCCACCCGCAAGCTTGATCTGGTCATAGACCATCGAAAGTCCGAGCCCGGAGCCCTGACGGCCTTTCGTCGTGAAGAAAGGCTCGGTCGCACGTTCCAGGGCCTGCGGAGAAAACCCGGGCCCGGTATCCGAGACCATGAGTTCAAGCCAGCGTCCCGCTGACCTGGCGGTGATGCAGATCCGACCCTGGCCTTTCATCGCGTCCCGCGCATTCAGGATGAGATTGAGAAGCGCATCCTGCAAGGCGCCGGGGTCGAGCATCAGTCGCCTGTCGGGCAAGTCGGCCGTGACCTCAAGCCCGACGCCGCTGCCCAGCGTGGGGCGGGTCATCGCGGCGAGGTCGTCGAGTAGGGCCGGCAGATCGACCGGTTTCGGGTGGTAATCACGCTGCCCGGTCAGGGTCGCAATCCCCTCGAGAAGCGTCACGCCGCGCCGTGCCGCAGCCAAGGTCGCCTGCACATCCTCGGCCTGGCTGGACATGAGATCCGAGCGCGCCAATCGCGACTGCAGCCCCAGGATGATGGTCAGCAGATTGCCGAAATCATGCGCCATGCCCGAGGTGACCTGGGCCGCGATCGCGCGCTTTGCAGCATGGGCCAGCGCCTCGCGCGACTGGACTTCGGCCGTGACGTCGGTTGACAGGATATAGGCGCCGCGCCCCGTCTGATCCGGCGTAAGCGCGATGCGGATGCGCCGCCCCGAGGGTGGGTGGGTGATTTCGAAGACCTGGGGCTGGCCCGAAATGGCCCGGTCCATATGCGGGCGGATGCGATCGAAGGTGTCGGGCCCAAGCACCTCGTCCCCGTCACGCCCGATGATCCCGATCTCGGAACCGGGAAAGACAGCGGCGATCTGATTGTTCGAGAAGGTGTAGCGGTAGTCGCGATCCATATGCGCGATATGGGCTGGCACCATGGCCGTGACTTGCCGGGTGCGGGCCTCGGATTCGGTCAGGATCCGCTTGGCCTCTTCCAGCGCGGCATTCGTCGCGGCAAGGGCGCGGTTTGCCGCCGAAAGACGCTCGGCATTCTCCAGAACCAGCTCGGATAGTTCTTCCGAGCGGGCACGCAGCAGTTCCTCTTGCTGCTTGATCTGGGTGATGTCGGTATAGACCGCGACCCAGCCGCCCTGCGACAAGGGCGCGCCTTCGACCGAGATCCATCGACCGTCGGCGCGCTTTCTCTCCATGTAATGCGGCTGAAAGGTTCGTGCCTGATCGACCCGTTCGCGAATTGCCGCCTCGGTGTCGACCTGCGGGCCGTATTCGCCGCGACCGACAAGGTAGCGGATCGTGTCCTCGAAGCTTGTACCGATCCGCGTCAACTCGTCTGGCAGACCGAACATGGCCTGATAGGGTCGGTTCGATACAGCCAGCCTCAGATCCGCGTCAAATATCGAGATCGCCTGTTGAATCAGGTTCAATCCCGACCGGGTCAGTTCGGCGTGCCGATCCTGCGGTAACATGATCCTCCCTCGGGAATTGCCTCGCTCCTGTAACAATTCGTAGGATTCCCGAAAAATTGGCGCAAGGATTGCCATCGTAATCTGATCACGTCCGATGGGAGGGGAGCCCGGAGGACAAGGGAGGAACCATGCAGAAGACGCAGGCGGCCGAGGCCGGTTTGCAGTCCATTCCCGCATTGCTGGCGCGAAATGCCCGGCAGTACGCGAAGCGGACCGCTTATCGGGAAAAGGAATTCGGGATCTGGCAATGCTGGACCTGGGCCGAAGCCGCGCGCGAGATTCGCGATCTGGCGCTTGGCTTTCGGGTGCTTGGGCTCGAACGCGGCGACCATGTCGCGATCATCGGGCGAAACCGTCCCATGCATTACTGGGCGATGGTTGCGGCGCAGATGTGCGGGGCGGTGCCCGTGCCCCTGTATCAGGACGCCGTCGCGGACGAGATGGCCTATGTCCTGGGAAATTGCGGCGCAAAATTCGTGGTCTGTGGCGATCAGGAACAGGTCGACAAGGTGCTTGAGGTCGGTGAACGCGCGCCTTCGGTCGGCCATATCGTCTATACCGACAAGCGCGGGATGCGGAAATACGACCATTCGCAGATGAACGCGCTGTCCGACGTCCAGGCCGAGGGCAGGGCGGCCGAGCAGCGGCTTGGCCCTGATCTGGACGCACGCATCGCCTCTCTGGGATACGATGACACCTGCGTCATGCTTTACACCTCGGGAACGACCGGAAAGCCCAAAGGGGTGGTCCTGTCGAACCGCAACATCATCGAGACGGCCAAGAACAGTGCCGCATTCGATCACCTGACCGAGCGAGAAGAGGTGCTGGCCTATCTGCCCATGGCATGGGTCGGGGATTTCATCTTTTCTGTCGGGCAGGCCTATTCGGCGGGTTTCACCGTCAACTGCCCCGAGGGCGCCCATACGATGATGACCGACCTGCGCGAAATCGGTCCCAGCTATTTCTTTGCCCCGCCGCGCGTCTTCGAGGGGCAACTGACCAGCGTCATGATCCGCATGGAGGATGCAGGTCGCGTCAAGCGCTGGCTGTTTCGGCATTACATGGATCTGGCACGCCGGGTCGGTCCGGCCATCCTTGAGGGCAAGACCGTCGGCCCGATCGACCGGCTGCGCTATGCGCTTGGAAACGTGCTGATCTATGGCCCGCTCAAGAACACGCTGGGTTATTCCCGGATTCGGGTCGGATATACCGCCGGTGAGGCGATCGGGCCCGAGATCTTCGATTTCTATCGCAGCCTCGGGATCAACCTGAAGCAGCTCTATGGCCAGACCGAGGCATCGGTCTTCATCACCCAGCAGCCGGATGGCGAGGTGCGGGCGGATACGGTTGGCGTTCCCTCGCCCGGCGTCGAACTGAAGATCGCCGAGAACGGAGAGGTCTATTACCGCTCACCCGGCACCTTCGTGGAATATTTCAACAATCCCGAAAGCACGGCCTCGACCAAGGATGCAGAGGGCTGGGTGGCGACGGGCGACGCGGGCTTCTTCGACGAAGATTCGGGGCATCTTCGGATCATCGACCGGGCCAAGGATGTGGCCAAGATGGCCGATGGCCGGATGTTCGCGCCCAAATATGTCGAGAACAAGCTGAAGTTCTATCCCAACATCCTTGAAGCCGTCGTGTTCGGCGCGGACCGCGACATGTGCACCGCGTTCATCAACATCGATCTGTCCGCCGTGGGCAACTGGGCTGAACGCAACAACATCGCCTATGCGAGCTACCAGGAGCTGGCCGGACATCCCCAAGTCTACGCCATGATCCGGCAGCATGTCGCAGAGGTGAACGCCTCCATCGCTCAGGACCCGATGCTTTCGGGCTGCCAGATCCACCGCTTCCTTGTTCTGCACAAGGAGCTAGACCCGGATGACGGTGAAATGACCCGTACCCGCAAGGTGCGCAGGGGCATCATTGCCGACAAATATGCCGATCTCATCGAGGCTCTCTACGATGGGTCGGAAAACGTCTTTACCGAAACGGAAGTCACCTACGAAGATGGCCGCAAGGGCCGGATCAGGGCGACCTTGAAGATCGAAGATGTCGAGGTCCTTCCCCCCGCCCGAGAAAGCGTGAAACCAAAGGGAATCGCAGCATGACCATCGAAAAACCTGCCTATGTCACCGCCATCGCATTCGGGATCGCCGGACTTGTCCTGGCATGGATCCTGTCGGCGATCCTGCCGCCGAATGTCTATCACGTCTTTTCTGGCGCGGTCGGCGCCATCTTCGGGGTCCTGATGATCTCGCGTCTGTGGCCGGCCTTGCCTTTTGGCAAGGCGCATATGTGGGGGGCCGCATTGATCGCCTACAACATCGGTCTTTCGCTTCTGGAAAAGGTCTGGCTGGCATCATGAACGCAGCGCCCGCAGCCGAACTCACGACCGAAGACCGCCGGATCGGTCCGGTCATGATGGACCTCAAGAACATCACCCTGCGCTTCGGCGGGGTGGTCGCGATCAAGGATATCAGCTTCGACATACGCGAAGGCGAAATCCGTGCGATCATCGGTCCGAACGGCGCGGGCAAATCCTCGATGCTGAACGTGATCTCGGGCTTCTATGTCCCGCAGGAAGGCGAGATCTGGTTCGAGGGCAAGAAGCGCGGCCCGATGAAACCTTACGAGGTCGCGCGGCTTGGCCTTGCACGGACATTCCAGAACATCGCCCTGTTCGACGGCATGAGCGTGCTCGACAATATCATGACCGGGCGGCTCAACCGGATGAAGGCCCCGATCTGGAGCCAGGCCCTGTGGTGGGGCCGGGCTGAACGCGAAGAGGACGAGAACCGCGAGCAGGTCGAAAAGATCATCGACTTCCTGGAAATCCAGAACATTCGCAAGACCCCTGTCGGCCGGCTGCCTTACGGCCTGAAGAAGCGGGTTGAGCTGGCCCGAGCGCTCGCGGCCGAGCCACGCATCCTGCTTCTCGATGAGCCAATGGCCGGAATGAACGTCGAAGAGAAAGAGGACATGTGCCGCTTCATTCTCGATGTGAATGACGAGTTCGGCACAACGATCGCGCTGATCGAACACGACATGGGCGTGGTGATGGATCTGAGCGATCGTGTCGTGGTGATGGATTACGGCCGCAAGATCGGTGACGGCACGCCCGACGAGGTGCGCGGAAATCCTGAAGTTATCAGCGCCTATCTGGGCGTGGCGCACGAGTAAGGGGGCGGGAATGGAATTCCTCTACGCAAGCGAGGTTCTGATCAACGGCCTGATGGCCGGTGTGATGTATGCGCTGGTCGCCTTGGGCTTCGTGCTCATCTACAAGGCCTCGGGCGTCTTCAACTATGCTCAGGGCGTGATGGCCCTGTTTGCGGCGATGACGCTTGTCGGCATCATGGAGGGCCGCGTGCCCTTCGCGCATCTGCTGAACGCGGTGTTCGGAATGCATGTCAGCACATTGGGCTGGACCGTACCGGCGGCTTTCGCGATCCTTCTGACGGCGCTTGTCATGGTGGGCCTGGCCATCGCGATCGAGAAGCTGGTCCTGAAGCACCTCGTCGGGCAGGAACCGATCATCCTTTTCATGGCCACCATCGGTCTTGCCTGGTTCCTCGAGGGGCTCGGCGACGTGATGTGGGGGGCCGATGTCAAGGTGCTGGATGTGGGCCTGCCGCAGGGCATCTCGGATACGGTCGAAACGGTGACGAATGACCTTCTGGGCTATGGTTTCTTCATCGACCGGCTGGACATCTGGGCCTCGGTTATCGCCGCGCTGCTGGTGGCGGCACTGGTCGGGTTTTCGCAATACACCAAGCAAGGCCGCGCAATGCGCGCCGTGGCGGATGACCATCAGGCGGCGCTGTCGGTGGGGATCAGCCTGCAATTCATCTGGATCATGGTCTGGTCCATCGCCGGTTTCGTGGCGCTGGTCGCGGGCATCATGTGGGGAACCAAGGCGGGGGTGCAGTTCAGCCTGTCGCTGATCGCGCTGAAGGCGCTGCCGGTCCTGATGCTGGGCGGTTTTACTTCAATCCCCGGTGCCATTGTCGGGGGGCTCATCATCGGTATGGGCGAGAAACTTTTCGAATATTTCGTCGGACCGCTGGTCGGCGGCGCGACCGAAAACTGGTTCGCCTATGTGCTGGCGCTGATCTTCCTCGTCTTCCGGCCCCAGGGGCTGTTTGGCGAGCGGATCATCGAGCGGGTCTGACCGAAGGGGAATGGGAGGCGGAAAATGTTCTATCGCGAGGCGGGTGATTTCAAGACAAGCTATCGCGACGATGGCCAGACCTTTCCGATCCGGCTCGACCGCTGGGGCTATTATGCCCTGCTGGCCGTCGCCTTCCTGGTCGTGCCTTTCGTCATCGACAGCTACTGGGCCAACGCGGTTCTCGTGCCCTTCCTGATCTATGCGATCGCGGCGATCGGACTGAACATCCTGACCGGATATGCCGGGCAGGTCAGCTTGGGCACGGGGGGGTTCATGGCCGTCGGAGCCTATGCGGTCTACAAGCTGATGACCGCCTTTCCGGGCGTGCCGATCTTCATCCATATCCTGCTCGCAGGTGGGGTGACCGCGATCGTGGGAATGCTCTTCGGTTTGCCAAGCCTGCGCATCAAGGGTTTCTACCTTGCCGTGGCGACGCTTGCGGCACAGTTCTTCCTTGTCTGGCTCTTCAACAAGGTGCCGTGGTTTTACAACTATTCCGCCTCGGGTCAGATCAACGCGCCCGAACGCACCTTTTTCGGCTGGGCGATCACCGGGCCTGCCACCTCTGCTTCTGCGAAATACCTGACCTGTCTGGTCTTTGCGGTCGGTCTGGCATGGGTCGCCCGGAACCTGACGCGTGGCACGATCGGTCGCAAATGGATGGCGATCCGCGACATGGACATCGCGGCAGAGATCATCGGGGTGAACCCGCTGACCGCCAAGCTGTCGGCCTTTGCCGTGTCCAGCTTCTTTGTCGGGGTCTCGGGGGCGCTGCTTTTCTCGGTCTATCTCGGCGCGGCCGAGGCGAGCGAGGCCTTCGGCATCAACAAGAGCTTCCTTGTGCTGTTCATGATCATCATCGGCGGCCTCGGCAGCATCTTCGGCAGTTTCGCTGGCGCGGCCTTCCTGGTCCTGCTGCCGGTGTTTCTCAAGAACGTGCTGGTAGCTCGCCTTGGCTGGCCCACCGATCTTGCCGCCCATATCGAACTGATGATCGTCGGCGGCCTCATCATCTTCTTCCTGATCGTCGAACCGCATGGGCTTGCCCGGCTTTGGGCGCTGACGAAGGAGAAGCTGCGGCTCTGGCCGTTCCCGCATTAACGACCGGCAATCCGGCGAAGGCAAACCTTGGGGAGGAGACCAAGATGAGACTGAGACTTGCGAGCGTCGCGCTTGGCGCGATCATGGCGGCGGCTCCGGCGATGGCCGATCTGGTCGTGCCGAACCTGAGCTACCGCACCGGACCCTATGGCGCGAGCGGGACGCAATATGCGGACGGGTTCAACGACTATTTCACGCTCCTGAACGAACGCGACGGCGGCATCGGCGGCGAAATGGTCCAGACGCCAGAATGCGAGACGGCCTACAACACCGAAAAGGGCGTCGAATGCTACGAGGCGACCAAGGGTTCTGGCGCGCTCGTCTACAATCCGCTTTCGACCGGCATTACCTATCAGCTCATCCCCAAGGTGTCGGCCGACAAGATCCCGCTTTACACGCCCGGTTATGGCCGCACATCGGCCAAGAACGGCAAGGTCTTCGAATGGGTCTTCAACGCGCCCGCGAACTACTGGGATGGCGCGTCGGTCGTCGTCAAATACCTGCTGGATCAGAATGGCGGTGATCTGAACGGCAAGAAGATCGCGCTCGTCTATCATAACTCGGCCTATGGGAAGGAACCGATCCGCACCTTGCAGGAACTGTCGAAAAAGCACGGCTTCACATTGAGCGAATTGCCGATCGACCCTCCGGGCCAGGAACAGAAAAGCCAATGGCTTCAGATCCGTCGCGACAAGCCCGATTACGTCGTGATGTGGGGCTGGGGCGTCATGAACCAGACCGCGATCCAGGAGGCTGCGAATATCCGCTTCCCGATGGAAAACTTCATCGGGATCTGGTGGGCCGGCTCCGAGATCGACGTGCTGCCGGTGGGCGAAGCGGCCAATGGCTACAAGTCGCTGACCTTCAACGGCGTGGGGATGGACTATCCGCTTTACGACGACATGAAGAAATTCGTCATCGAGCCCGGCAAGGCGTCACAAGGTGGCCAATTCGTGGGCTCTGCGCTTTATTCTCGCGGCATGTATGCGGCGGTCGTCATTGCCGAGGCGATCAGGAAGGCCCAGGAACTTGCAGGCACATCCGCGATCTCAGCCGAGCAGCTTCGTGATGGCTTCGAGGCGCTCGACATCACGCCCGAGCGACTGACCGAGATCGGCCTTCCCGACTTCGGGCCCGAGCTCAAGATGAGCTGCGAGAACCACGGCGGCAGCGGTATGGCGCGACTTCAGCAATGGGACGCCGCAGCGAAGAAGTGGAGCCTGATCACCGAGTTCACCGAGCCGGATCAGGACATCCTGAACCCGCTGATCGCCGAGGACAGCGAAGCCTATGCCAAGGAAGCGGGCATCACGCCCCGCTGTTGATCCCGCGCGCGCGCCCCGGCGGAAGAAACCGCCGGGGCATTCCATGAAGGGGGGAGCCATGCTCGACGCCACCGAGACCCGCGAGACGCTGCTCGAGGTCAACAATATCGAGGTGATCTACAACCACGTCATCCTGGTGCTGAAGGGCGTGAGCCTTTCTGTTCCCAAGGGCGGGATCACGGCCCTGCTTGGCGGGAATGGTGCCGGCAAGACCACGACGCTCAAGGCAATCTCGAACCTTCTGCATTCCGAACGGGGCGAGGTCACCAAGGGCGCCATCTCCTATCGCGGCGAGCGGGTTCAGGACATGGACCCGGCAAGCCTCGTGAAGAAGGGCGTGATCCAGGTGATGGAAGGACGGCATTGCTTCGAGCACCTCACGATCGAGGAGAACCTCTTGACCGGGGCTTACACCCGGAGCGACGGGCGGGCCGAAATCGCAAGGGATCTCGAGATGGTCTACACCTATTTCCCGCGGCTCAAGGAAAGGCGCAAAAGTCAGGCCGGATACACTTCGGGTGGTGAACAGCAGATGTGTGCCATGGGCCGTGCCCTGATGTCGCGCCCCGAAACCATTCTGCTGGACGAGCCCTCGATGGGTCTCGCGCCGCAACTGGTCGAGCAGATCTTCGAGATCGTGAAGGCCGTCAACGAGGGGGAAGGCGTGACCTTCCTGCTCGCCGAACAGAATACCAACATCGCCCTGCGCTATGCCCATTACGGCTATATTCTTGAAAGCGGCAGGGTCGTGATGGATGGCCCCGCCGAGGCGCTTCGCGAAAATCCAGACGTCAAGGAATTCTATCTCGGGATGTCCGAGCAAGGCCGCAAGAGCTTTCGCGACGTGCGTTCCTATCGTCGCCGCAAGCGGTGGCTGGCGTGATCCGTCCGCAGGCGCGTGGCAGAAAGGCAATCCCATGACATTTTACGATGAGTTCGAGCAGCGCAGCGCGGATGAACGCGCAGCCTGGCAGGCGCGCGAATTGACGGCGGCGATCAAGCTTGCGCGAACCACGCCCGCCATGGCCTCGATCCTTCAGGAATTCGGGCAAGACGGCATGACGCTGGATCTTCTGGCCGCGCTGCCCGTGATCCGAAAATCCGAACTTTCGACGGCTCAGCGAAAGTTTCCGCCCTTCGGCGGGTTCACGACGCGGCCCCCGCATGAATTCGAGAACGTGTTCCAGAGCCCGGGCCCGATCTATGAACCTGGGCGCCGAGGCAATGACTGGTGGCGGCTCGGGCGCTTCCTGTTCGCGGCCGGGGTGGGGTCGGGGGACATCGTCCAGAATTGTTTCGGCTATCACCTGACACCTGCGGGGATGATGTTCGAAAGCGCGGCACGCGCCGTGCGCGCGGCGGTGCTTCCGGCGGGAACAGGGCAGACCGAATTGCAGGTCCGCGCTGCGGCCGATATCGGCTCGACCGTCTTTGCCGGGACACCCGATTACCTGAAGGTGATCCTGGACAAGGCCGATGAAATGGGCGAGCGGCTCGCGCTGTCGCGTGCCACGGTATCGGGTGGCGCGCTGTTTCCAAGCTTGCGGCAATCCTATGCGGATCGCGGAATTGCCACGACGCAATGCTATGCCACCGCTGATCTGGGGCTGATCGCATACGAATCCCAGGCGATGGAAGGCATGATCGTGGACGAGCGCGTCATCGTCGAGATCGTGCGACCGGGCACCGGAGATCCCGTGCCCGAGGGAGAGGTGGGCGAAGTTGTCGTGACGACGTTCAACCCCGACTATCCGCTGATCCGATTCGCGACCGGGGATTTGTCGGCGGTCCTGCCCGGTATCAGCCCCTGCGGCCGCACCAACATGCGTATCAAGGGTTGGATGGGGCGCGCGGACCAGACCACGAAAATCAAGGGAATGTTCGTCCGGCCCGAGCAGGTCGCGGCATTGGTGGCCCGTCATCCCGAGATTTCGCGCGCAAGAATCGTCGCCGATCGTTCGGGCGAAATGGATTTGATGACAGTGCAACTGGAAACCGACAGCGAAGATGCGGCAAGATATGAAGGAACGGTGCTGGACACCCTGAAACTTCGCGGCCGGATCGAGCTGGTTGCGCCCGGTTCTCTTCCGAATGACGGTATGGTCATCGAGGACCGGCGCATCTACGAATGAGCCTTGGTCGCTCAAGGCCATGAGGTTCGTCGATGCGCTATCCCCTGTTTCTGCTGGCCGCCCTTGCGGGCGCGGCACCGGCCCTGGCCGAGAGTCGCGCGGTGGTCATCGGAAACGCGGATTATCTGACCGCCCCTGATCTTGCCGGATCAGATACCGACACCCTCGCGCGGATCATGCGCGAGGCGGGTTTTGTGACAGCACAGGGCATCGACCAACCTACCGCGGAATTGCGGCGCAGCCTCGATCTGCTTGCCCGCAACGATGATGCCCCCGGCGGACGTATCGTCAGCCTGAGTGGCCGTTTCCTGCATGATGCGGAAGAGACCTGGTTCCTGGGCACCGAGGCAAGCAAGCCCGGTCCAGAAGACCTGCCCGCCATGGGCGTCCCGCTTTCACTGATCCTGCAAACCATGTCCGGGGCAAAACCGGGCGCGATCCTTCTGTTGGGCAGCGACCGACAGGAGATGCCCCATCAGGGTGATCTGGCGAACGGTATCGGCGATCTGGCGCAGGTCGAGGGCGTCACGGTTGTCTTTGGCGCCCCCGAAGCGACGGCGCAGGCGTTGAGGGAGCTTGCGGCCGGCCACAATCTCGGGCGGGCATTGGCCGCTGGCGATGGGCTGAAGCTGCTGACTGCGGGAGAGATGAACCTTGCGCCCGCCAAGCGCAGACCGCGCACAAGCCTGAAACCGGCCGATCTTGCCGAAAGCGAACGGCAGGCCTGGGCAGTTGCGGTCGCGACCGACAGCCCTGTGGGTTACGCGGACTATCTGCGCCGTTTTCCGACCGGGGCGTTTTCCCGTGCGGCGCTCGATCGGATGGAATTCCACACGCGCAAGCTTCTGCCTGCCGAAACTGCGCCGCCGGGGAATGACATCGCCGCCGAAAGCGGTCTTGGCCTGAACCGAAGCGACCGCCGCACGATCCAGCTGCTGCTGGCGAAGCTCGGACATGATCCCGGAGAGCTGGACGGATATTTCGGCCCGCGCACGCGCCGATCGCTGGGCGAATGGCAGTCGGAAAGCGGCCTTCCCGTCACGGGTCATCTTTCGGCTTCCCAGCTTGCCCTGATGCAACAGCAGAACGTCACGGCCGAGGGCCGCACGCCGACCGACCAACCGTTCTGGAAGAAGCTCGGCGAGAAGGGGGCCGAAAGCAAGCTTTGGGTCTATCTCAGGGGAGGCAGACCCGCGACAGAGCCCGCGCCGAAACCTGCCCCCATCCTGAACGGTGAGCCGGCGGTGTGGCGTTGGGCAAGACGTCAGGACACTTGGGCGGGCTATGACCTATATCTCGGGCGCTTCCCCGATGGCGAACATGCAAGCGAAGCCCGTCTGAGGCGCGACAACATGAGAGCCGCGAACGAAGCCGCCCGCCGCGAGGAGCTTGCGCTGGGGCTGACCCCAGCGATGAGGATGCAGATCGAGACGCGCCTCAAGCTTTCAGGCTGGGAGGTTGGCCAGGCCGATGGCGAGTTCGGTGAGGAAACGCGTGAGGCGTTGAGGCTTTATCAAGCGTCGCGAAACCTGCGAGTGACCGGCTACCTGTCGTCACAGACAATCTCGAGCCTGATGGCCGATGTCCCGGACGATTCGGACCGATTCGAGGATAGAAAATGAGCAATGCCATCCTTCCGGCCATCCTGATCGTACTGGGTGGCATCTGTCTTGCGATTCAGGCACCGGTGAACGCCGCCTTGGCACGCCAGTTGCAAAGCCCGATCCTTGCAGCGGCGATTTCCTTCGGCATCGGCTTCGTGATGCTCGGCGCGCTTTCGTTCAGTCTTGGGCATGGGCGCGGGCTGGTACGTGCCTTGGGGGCCGAATGGTGGATGTGGCTCGGCGGGCTTCTGGGCGCATTCTATGTCTGGGCTGTAGTCTTTTCACTGCCCCGGCTTGGCACATTGACCGCGCTTTGCGCCCTTGCCCTTGGGCAGATTCTGTCGGCCCTCGTGCTGGACCGGATCGGAGCGTTCGGACTGCCGATCCGCGAGATCTCGCTGCCCCGTGTCATCGCCGCACTCATGGTCGGCGGCGGCCTGATCCTGTCTCGATTCTAGCAGGGAACGAAAAAAGCCCGCTGTGCAGAAGCACAACGGGCTTTCGAATTCGGCAACAAGTGCCGCGAAACTCAGCCTTGGCGGGCCTTGAAGCGCGGGTTGGTCTTGTTGATCACGTAGATGCGGCCCTTACGGCGCACTACTTGGCAATCGCGGTGGCGGCTCTTGAGCGAGCGGAGCGAATTGCGAACCTTCATCGGTCTTCTCCTATCGCGGCGCATCGCAAGGCGCCATGGAATTGAAATGCCCCGGTCAATGCCCGGGGCTCGGAATTAGATGGTGGGCGGTACTGGGATCGAACCAGTGGCCACTACGATGTCAACGTAGTGCTCTACCGCTGAGCTAACCGCCCACACCCGGTGATACTGTCTGCGTTTGCTTCCGTATCCTCTCGGTCTGCGGCTCTATATAGACGCCCGACGGGGGTTTCAACCCCCTCTTTCGCATCTCGGTTTGTTCATATTGGCCTGACGGTGGTTTGAGCTATAACCGAATGGATCAAAGCCCGGCAAAACCTGCCCAGCCCTCCGACTTCATGGGGAAATCCGGATATGACCCTGGATCAGACGACTTTCGATCTGCTGCGGCCCGAGGCTTGGCAGGGCGGGGTTATCTTTGCATCGCCCCATTCAGGACGTTGCTATCCCGAGTGGTTCTTGGCCGAATCGCGGCTTGATTCGCATCTGTTGCGTTCGTCCGAAGATGCTTTCGTCGATCGCTTGATCGCGCCGGCGCTGGATCACGGCGCCGTGGTCCTGACGGCAAGGGTCCCGCGATGCGTCGTCGATCTGAACCGCGGCCCGGACGAAATCGACCCCCTGGTTGTCGCAGGAGCGGTGCCGCGCGTGATGAGCCCGCGAATCATGGCGGGGCTTGGGGTGATTCCTCGCGTCGTGTCGCAGGGCAGGGTGATTCACGACCGACCGATCGCCCGAGAAGAGGCGGATCATCGAATCGCCCGGCTGTGGCACCCCTACCATCAGGCCCTTTCTGCCCTGATCGACGAGGCGATCGGCAGATTCGGCGGCGCGGTCCTGATCGACGTCCATTCGATGCCGCGAGACGCCCTGTCGCACTTGCCGCGTCCCCGCCCGGATTTCGTCCTGGGGGACCGAAATGGGGTTTCTGCGGCGCCGAAGATCACGGCGGCGGTTGTCGATGCCGTCGGCGCGGAGGGTTTTCGCCTGCGCAAGAACTCCCCCTTTGCCGGGGCCTATATCACTGCGGCCTATGGCAAACCGACCCGAAACGTGCACGTGATACAGCTTGAGATGGACCGGTCGCTTTACATGGATGAGCAAAAGATCGTCCCGCGCCCGGATTTCGGGGTCTTTGCGGAACGTTTCGGACGCATCGTCGGAAAGCTGTCCCGGTTGCGACCTGATGGGAGCGAAACGGCCATTGCTGCCGAATAGAAGGAGCGCGCGATGGAGGACCAGATTACCGACCTGATCGGGCAGAATATCGCCCTGATCGGTCTCGCGATCGTCATCTTTTTCGCGGTCAGTTCGGCTGTCCGAATCGTTCCCCAATCCGAGAAGTTCGTGGTCGAGCGTTTCGGGCGCCTGCGGGCGGTGTTGGGTCCCGGCATCAATTTCATCGTCCCTTTTCTCGACCGGGTGGCGCACAAGATTTCGGTTCTCGAACGCCAGCTTCCCACGAACAGCCAGGATGCAATCACCGCCGACAACGTGCTGGTCGAGGTCGAAACCTCGGTTTTCTATCGCATCATCGAGCCGGAAAAGACGGTCTATCGGATCAGGGACATTGACGCGGCCATTGCCACAACGGTCGCAGGCATCGTCCGCTCGGAAATCGGCACGATGGAATTGGATCAGGTCCAGTCAAACCGTGCCTCGCTGATCCAGCGCATCCGGGAATCGCTTGCCAATGTCGTCGATGATTGGGGCATCGAGGTGACGCGGGCGGAAATTCTGGACGTGAACCTGGATGATGCGACACGCGCCGCGATGCTGCAGCAGCTGAATGCCGAACGTGCCCGCCGCGCCCAGGTGACCGAGGCCGAAGGCAAGCGCCGCGCCGTCGAGCTGGCGGCGGATGGCGAGCTTTACGCTGCCGAGCAGCTTGCCAAGGCCAAGCGCGTGCTGGCCGAAGCCGAGGCTTTTGCCACCAGCGCCATTGCAAGCGCGATCCGCGACGGGGGCCTTGAGGCTGCGCAATATCAGGTCGCCATGCGGCAGGTGGAAACCCTGACCGAGCTCGGCAAAGGGCAGGGCAAGCAAACCGTGATCGTCCCCGCCTCTGCGCTTGAGGCTATGGGGGACGCGTTCAAGCTGTTCAAGGACGCGGCGAAGTGATGAACGGCTGGCTCTGGGTTATCGCGGCCTTGCTTCTGGGCGGGCTTGAAATGGCACTGCCGGGCTGGTTCTTTCTGGGCATTGCCTTGGCGACCGGGCTGATGGGATTGGCGATCCTGGCAGGATTGTGGACTGCGGCCTTGCCCTGGGCGCTGGTCGTGACCGCGGTGCTCAGCGGGGGGATCTGGCTCTTGCTGCGCCGGATCTTCGGATCGAGCCGCGGCGATGTGCGGATCTGGACCCGCGACATCAACGACGACGAATGAGCTTTGTGGGCGCCAAGCTGATCCTGACCCAGGGCGACAGCCTGCTGGTCTGCCTGCGCGACGATTTCGACTGGCTTCCCTTTCCCGGACATTGGGACCTGCCCGGCGGCAAGGCGGAGGAGGGCGAGACGCCGATCGAATGTGCGCTGCGTGAGCTGGATGAGGAGTTCGGCCTGCGCCTTGAGCCAACTCGGCTTTCGGGTCGGAGCATCCCCTCGGCCACGAGGCCCGGACGGGAATCCTGGCTGTTCGTCGGGACGCTGACAGCGGGTGAGATAGCCTCGATCCGCTTTGGCGACGAAGGCCAGGAATGGCGCATGATGCCCATCGCCCAATTCATCGCGCACCCGCGCGCCGTGCCGCATTTTCGCGAAGCGGTGGCGCAGGTGCTGCGATCCTAGCGCCTGACCTGCGTCAGGGCAGTTCCGCCACGATCGCTTGCGCAGCAGCACGGGGATCGGTGGCTTTCCAGATCGGGCGCCCGACGACGATGTGATCGGCACCATTGGCAATGGCGGTGGCAGGCGTCTCGATCCGCTTCTGATCACCCGCGTCCGAACCGGCAGGCCGCACGCCCGGCGTGACGATCAGGCGGCCCGCGGATTCCGGCAGGGCACGGATCAGCGCGGCTTCGCGCGGGCTTGCGATGACGCCATCGGCGCCGGCCTCAAAGGCGCGGGCGGCTCGGGTGGTCACGATCTCGGTCACATCGCCGGGCCGGATCAACCCGGCATCGAGGTCGGCGCGGTCGAGCGAGGTCAGGATGGTGACGGCGAGGATCTTGAGATTCGATCCGGCCGCGCCCTGTTTCGCGGCGCGCACAACATGGGGGTCGCCATGCACGGTCAGGAAGTCCAGATCGTATTGCGCGATGCCCCTCACCGCAGCCTCGACCGTCGCGCCGATGTCGAAGAACTTCATGTCGAGGAAGATGCGCTTGCCATGTTCCTGCTTGAGTTCGTTGGCCAGCGCGAGGCCGCCCCCGGTCAGCATGCCAAGCCCGATCTTGTAGAAGATGGCGGCATCCCCGATCTTTTCGGCCAGTTCCAGCCCGGCCAGCGCGTTCGGCACGTCCAGTGCCACGATCAGACGATCATCCATTCCACACCTCGATTTTCCAGCAGACCATGCGACAAACGGCGCGGTTATAGGGGGGAACCGGGCGTCTTGAAACCCCGTTTGTTCCTGCCCATGTCCTAGGCAGGACCCGAAGGGATCGTGCCAATGCGGGCGGTCCAAGGCGGGGGCTGAGGAAAGGAATTTCATATGGATATGGAAAAATTTACCGAGCGGTCGCGAGGCTTCCTTCAGGCGGCTCAGACGATTGCCATTCGCGAAGAAAATCAGCGCGTGATGCCCGAGCACCTTCTCAAGGCGCTGATGGACGATGACCAGGGCTTCGCGACGAATCTTATCGCGCGCGCGGGTGGCGATGCCCAGGCCGTGCGTCAGGCCGCCGATCAGGCCGTTGCGAAGCAAGCCAAGGTCAGCGGCGGGCAGGGGCAGGTCTATGTCGATCCGAGCCTGGTTCGTGTGCTGGACGAGGCCGAGAAACTGGCAAAGAAGGCCGGGGACAGCTTTGTTCCGGCCGAGCGCGTGCTGACGGCGCTGGCCGTCGTCAATACCAATGCGCGAGACGCCCTGAGCGCGGGAAAGGTCTCGGCCCAGGCCCTGAACGGCGCGATCAATGACATTCGCAAGGGGCGCACGGCTGACACCGCCAGCGCCGAGGACAGTTATGAGGCGCTGTCGAAATATGCCCGGAACCTGACCGAGGCGGCTGCAGAGGGCAAGATCGATCCCATCATTGGCCGCGACGAGGAGATCCGCCGCGCCATGCAGGTGCTTTCGCGCAGGACCAAGAACAATCCTGTCCTGATCGGCGAGCCCGGCGTCGGCAAGACCGCCATCGCCGAGGGACTGGCATTGCGTATCGTCGATGGCGACGTGCCGGAGAGCTTGCGCAACAAGCAGCTCTGGGCACTGGACATGGGCGCGCTGATCGCCGGCGCGAAATATCGCGGCGAGTTCGAGGAGCGCCTGAAGGCCGTCCTGAAGGAAATCGAGAACGCGGCCGGCGAGATCGTCCTGTTCATCGACGAGCTGCATGTGCTTGTCGGTGCGGGCAAGACCGATGGCGCGATGGACGCCGCAAACCTCATCAAACCCGCGCTTGCGCGAGGTGAGCTGCATTGCGTGGGCGCAACGACCCTCGACGAATATCGCAAGTATATCGAGAAGGACGCCGCGCTTGCCCGTCGCTTCCAACCCGTTCTGGTGACAGAGCCCACGGTCGAGGACACGATCTCGATCCTGCGCGGCATCAAGGAAAAATACGAACTGCATCACGGCGTCCGCATCAGCGATGCTGCGCTGGTGGCTGCGGCGACGCTGTCGCATCGCTACATCACCGACCGCTTCCTGCCCGACAAGGCCATCGACCTGATGGATGAGGCCGCAAGCCGTCTGCGCATGGAGGTCGACAGCAAGCCCGAGGAACTGGATGCGCTGGATCGCCAGATCCTGCAGATGCAGATCGAGGCCGAGGCCCTGAAGAAAGAAGACGACGCGGCCTCGAAGGATCGGCTTGAGACCCTCGAGAAGCAGCTTTCCGAACTGCAGGAACGCTCGTCGACGATGACTGCCCGCTGGCAGGCCGAGCGCGACAAGCTGGAAGGCTCGCGCCATCTCAAGGAGCAGCTCGACAAGGCCCGTGCCGAACTCGACCAGGCCAAGCGCGAAGGCAATCTGGCCCGTGCGGGAGAGCTGAGCTATGGCATCATTCCGGGGCTCGAGAAGAAGCTGTCGGACGCCGAAGGCGGCGAGGAGGACGGCCCGATGGTCGAAGAGGCGGTCCGCCCCGAGCAGATCGCTGAAGTTGTCGAGCGTTGGACCGGCATTCCCACCAGCAAGATGCTGGAAGGCGAGCGCGAAAAGCTTTTGAAGATGGAAGAGGTGCTGGGCAAGCGCGTCATCGGACAATCCGAGGCGGTGACCGCCGTCTCGAACGCGGTCCGGCGCGCGCGGGCCGGGCTGAACGATCCAAAACGGCCCCTGGGCAGCTTCCTGTTCCTTGGCCCGACCGGTGTCGGCAAGACCGAACTGACCAAGGCCATTGCCGAATACATGTTCGATGACGACCAGGCGATGGTCCGGATCGACATGTCCGAGTTCATGGAGAAACATTCGGTCGCGCGGCTGATCGGTGCGCCTCCGGGCTATGTCGGTTATGACGAGGGCGGTGTGCTGACCGAAGCCGTGCGTCGCCGTCCCTACCAGGTGATCCTGTTCGACGAGGTCGAAAAGGCGCATCCGGATGTGTTCAACGTGCTTTTGCAGGTGCTGGATGACGGGCAGCTGACAGACGGCCAGGGCCGGACGGTGGATTTCAAGCAGACGCTGATCATCCTGACCTCGAACCTCGGGGCGCAGGCCCTGTCGACGTTGCCCGAGGGGGCCGATTCAAGCCAGGCGCGCACCCAGGTCATGGATGCCGTGCGGGCGCATTTCCGGCCCGAGTTCCTGAACCGTCTGGACGAGATCATCATCTTCCACCGCCTGACGCGCGAGAACATGGACGGCATCGTCAAGATCCAGCTCGGGCAGCTTGAACACCGGCTGGGACAGCGCAAGATCGCGTTGGACCTCGACGAGGCCGCGATGAAATGGCTTGCGGACGAAGGTTACGATCCCGTCTTCGGCGCGCGGCCCTTGAAGCGGGTGATCCAGCGCAGCCTGCAGAACCCTCTGGCCGAAATGATCCTGTCTGGCGAGGTGATGGATGGTGAGACCGTTCATGTCAGCGCCGGTCAGGATGGGTTGATCGTCGGCAACCGGCTCAGCGGCATCCATCTGGGCGATGCCGGCGATCGCGGACCGCGCGTGCCCCTGCAGTAAACCCCTGCCTCAGGAACAGGCGGCCGTTCATCGGCCGCCTTTTTCTTTTGCCGAGGCCATAGGCGGGCCTTTACCTGTGCGTCACAGCAGCCATGGTAAGCCATCGAGAAAAGTGCAAGATCGCGTTCAAAGGCGAGCACGAAGCAGAGGCGAGAAATGACCCGGATCCTGACCGTCCCAACCCAGCCGATCGAAGGACAAAAGCCCGGCACCTCGGGCCTGCGCAAGAAGACCAAGATCTTCATGGGACCCCATTACCTCGAAAACTTCACCCAGTCGGTCTTCGATGCAATCGGTGGGGTGCGGGGCAAGGCGCTGATCCTGGGCGGGGATGGCCGATATTTCAACGATCGCGCAGTGCAGGTCATCCTGCGCATGGCCGCGGCGAACGGGGCGGCGCGAATGATCGTCGGGCAGGGCGGGCTCTTGTCCACGCCCGCGGCCTCGAACCTGATCCGTCAGCGCAAGGCCGATGGCGGCGTGATCCTGTCGGCCAGCCACAATCCCGGCGGCATTGACGAGGATTTCGGCATGAAGTTCAACGGGGCGAATGGCGGCCCCGCGCCGGAATCCCTGACCGACCTGATCTTCGCGCGGACGCAGGAACTGAGCGAATACCACATTCTCGAAACGGCGGATCTTGACCTGACGCTGATCGGCGAGACGCGGATGGGTGAGATGATCGTCGAGATCGTCGACCCGGTGGCGGATTACGCGAAGCTCATGGGCGAGCTTTTCGATTTCGACCTGATCCGAAACCTGTTCATCGGTGGGTTCCGGATGCGCTTCGACGCCATGCATGCCGTGACGGGCCCCTATGCCAAGGCGATCATCGAGGGGATCTTGGGCGCGCCCCAAGGGACGGTCGTGAATGGAACGCCTTCGCCCGACTTCGGCGGCGGGCATCCCGACCCGAACCCGGTCTGGGCCAAGGAGCTGATGGATGCGATGTTCGCTGCGGATGCACCGGACTTCGGCGCTGCCTCGGATGGCGATGGCGACCGGAACATGATTGTGGGCCGGGGGGTCTATGTGACGCCTTCGGACAGCCTCGCCGTGCTGGCTGCGAACGCGCATCTTGCGCCGGCCTATGCCGAAGGGCTTTCAGGCATCGCGCGTTCGATGCCCACCAGTCGCGCCGCCGATCGCGTTGCCGAGAAGCTTGGCGTCGAATGCCATGAGACGCCGACCGGCTGGAAGTTCTTCGGAAACCTGCTGGATGCCGGGCGGGTGACGATCTGTGGCGAGGAAAGCGCGGGCACCGGCTCGGACCACGTCCGTGAAAAGGACGGGCTCTGGGCCGTGCTTCTTTGGCTGAACATCCTTGCGCGCCGGATCGAGCCCGTCGAGCAGATCATGGCCTCGCACTGGAAGGAGTTCGGCCGAAACTTTTATTCCCGTCACGATTACGAGGCCGTTCCGGTCGAGCGTGCCAACGCCCTGATCCAGCGCCTGCGGGATATCGCCGGTGATCTTCCGGGACAGCAGTTCCACGGGCTGACCGTCGAAAGCGCGGATGATTTCGCCTATCACGATCCGGTCGATGGCTCGGTTTCGAAACACCAGGGGATCAGGATCGGCTTTGTCGACGGTTCGCGTGTTGTCCTGCGCCTGTCCGGTACCGGGACCGAGGGTGCGACGCTGCGCGTCTATCTTGAGCGCTACGAATCCGATCCGTCGCGTCACGACCTTCCTGTCGAGCAGGCTTTGGCCCCGGTCATTGCTGCGGCCGATGAAATTGCCCTGATCCGCGAGTTCACCGGTCGTGAAAAGCCGGATGTCACAACCTGACCTCACCAAGAAGTTCATCGGCGGTTGGGCCAAGTGATGGCATTCTAGGTCATCGAAGACTGCAGGGAGGCTGCCGATGAAACTGAAATGGTCCGACATCACCCCCGAGGCGACCTATCTGAGCCGCCGGGTGTTCATCGCGGCGGGGGCTGCCAGCATTGCCGGCCCCGCCCTTGGCCTGACGGGCAAATCATCGGCATTCTCGACGGATGAAAAACCGAACAGCTTCGACGAAATCACGAATTACAACAATTTC